>JBDTSJ010000057.1:0-50178 GCA_039931205.1 Acidobacteriota bacterium | reverse complement strand
AATAGGACTTTTCTAAATGGCACTAATAGGACATTCTCATGTGGCAGCGACAGAGAGCCGCTTGGGGGTTGACAGTCACCATTCTCCAGTGACAACATCTCTACGCGATGCGTACTTTTGGCCTTATCCTCCTCTTTACCCCACTGTTCACCCCACCTGTTGCCTTTGCTCAACCGCCCGCGGCCACTGCTCAACAGAGCACTGCCCAACACAGCACTGCTCAACACAGCACTGCCCAACAGAGCGAGGTGAAGCCCGCCCGCATTGAAGGCAGGGTGCTGGTCAAAGGCACGACGACGCCCGTGGCCCGAGCCGAGGTCAAGTTTCCCGGCAAAGTCACCACATCCGCCGACGATGGCAGCTTTGTCCTGGAAGGCATCGCGCCCGGCGCCACTCTTGGTGCGCTCTCCGCCACGAAGATCGGATTCCTTGATGGCGGAGCTTCGCCGCAAGCCACGGCCATCCTTCTTGCCCCGGGAGCTACCCTCAAAGACGCGAATGTCTACCTGCTACCGCAGGCGGTCATCGGCGGACGCATTGCAGATAGCAACCGCGATCCGGTGCCCGGCGTACAGGCCCTGCTGCTCCGGCGTGACTTCCTGCAAGGTTGGCCTCAGCGCCGGTGGTCTGTGAACGGGAGCGTCCGGGCGGATGATACGGGGGCTTTCCGCATTGCCAACCTCAAGCCGGGCCATTACGGTCTGCTCGCGTTCCGCCGGCAGCCGCGCGAGTTCCCTGCCGGTACCGCGCCGGAAATGGAAGACGTTGCCACCTTCTACCCGAACAGCCCCAGCCTCTCGGCGGCCGTCGCCATCGATCTCACCGCCGGCCAAGAAGTCCAAGGCATCCAGATCCAGATGCGCAGGGAGCGCGTCTACAGTCTCGGCGGCAAGCTGACCACGCAAACTATCTCGCCAAGAGCTCTGGTGAACGTTGTCCCGGAAGACACGGAGCTTCCGATGGGCTTCTTCGCGCAACCCATGCCTATCCGTCCCGATGGCGCCTTCGAGATTCGCGGCCTCCTGCCTGGTCGCTACACGGTGATTACAACCGACTCCATGCGCGGGCAGCCTGCGGTGACGGGTCTTGCATCCATTACGATCGGGGACCGCAGCATTACGGACTATGCCATGCCGAACAACGGAGGCGTCACCCTGCGCGGCTCCATCGAATTGGAAGGGGGAGACCTGCAAAAACTGCTACCCCCTTACGATGCTGCGGCTAAGCCTTCGCTAACAATTCCAGAGGCCACCCTAGCCCGTTGGACTGTGTTGTTTGAACAGGACGACAAGCTCCTCCCTTATTTCGATGCTTATGTTCAGCAGGACGGGACTTTCAGCTTTGAAAACGCACTTCCTTTTCCCGCACGGCTCGGGGTTACTCCGCCCAAGGGCCTCTACGTGAAGTCCGCCACCATGGGCGGCCAGGACCTCTTCCGCAACGGTCTCAACCCGGCGCTCGGGGGCGACATACGCGTCACGCTCGCCAAGGGAGCCGGTTCCGCTACCATCCAGGTCCCCTTGCCTTGTATGGTCGTGCTATGGAGTGAGGAACCGATGCTGGGACTCTCCGGTCAGGGAATGAGAGCGGGCAACGCCACTGCGGGCACGTCCACCAGCTTCGCCGATCTGCGGCCGGGCAAGTATTACGTTGCCGCCTTCCGCGACATCGACATGGGACTCGCCCAGAACCGCACTTTCCTCGACCTAATCGCGCCCGACGCCGTGAAGATCGAGATTGCCGCCAATGGCCAGGCCAGCGCCGCGGCACCTTTGATCTCCGAAGAAAAGATGGAGGCTGCGGAGCGCAAGGTCCCATAACTGACTCGCGCCAAGTGCAGGCCGGCTAGCCTCTCGAATTTGGTCCAATAGTTCCATGCTGAAAGCGACGAGGTGGGTTTCCTGGAAACTGCTACGTCCGTGACTCAACTCTTCGGGGTAGAATCTCCACGGGAATGGTCTCGGGTGTGACTGGCCGCCACTCGACCTGAAACCGGCCCGAGTAGCCGAAGAGATTTCCCCACGTCCGGTTCGTCGCGCTCACTTCGATCCGAAAGCACTGGTCTTTATCGTCGTACGATTCGCAGACATCGGCAATCCCCGAAAAGAGGAGTGGAAAAGGAAATGCGATCCGTCCTTCATAGAAACGCTGTGCCCCGGATCGAAGCTTCAGACCGCCATTTGGTGCGACAGCAAGATGCAAGTCCACAGCAAGATGTTGATGTGTTCCGAGGTAGTCCACGATGCAGCCCCGTTCCTCGCTGTAAATCATATAGGCGTCGAACCGGCGCTGTTTCCGAGCAGCAAAAGTCCGGACCCAGGTAACGGTCTCACGGCCCAGGGGATCGCGGTAAGCGTAGTTTTGAATCGTGAAGGGCACGTCCCGGCCCTGCTCGGGGAACATGATATTTCTCCAGGCGCCCACATACAAGAAAGGCAGAGTGTAAGGAGCGCCATGCCAGATGCGTTCCATCACACCGGTGCCGATGGCCGCCAATCGGCTTTCCGAAGTGAGCGCAAAACGCCGCTGAATTTGTGGATGCAGCCTCGAAAAGTCTGATCCAAGAGCTTGCTGGTATATGGAAATCACGCTTAGCTCCTTGGATTGACGCGCAAACAATTGAGCGCGGAGGGCAGGGTTTTCGATGCGAGCCAACCTGTAATTGCAAGTGCAAAGACGCCCAAGTTCAACGTCACCGGGTTGAATGCCGCCGTCAGATAGTAGGGAGATCGCGCCACCACAACGACCGAGGCAAGAACCATGGCCAGTGCGTTGGCGATGAATATTGCGCGGGTTCGCCAAGCGCATAGAACCAGGACACCAATCAGGATTTCAGCTGCGCCAATCCACGGAAGAAAACTCACCGAGAGTCCAGCCTGAACTAGCATCTGGCCCTCGTCAATATTACGGAAGAGGAGCTTGGGAACGAGGCCCTGCCAAATCCAGATGAAGGCTATGGAAAGGCGAGCGATGGCGTGGATAAGAGAGACCGTCATTGAAGTTTCAGGCGACTGTTGGTTCTCGACCCACAGACGGAGCCGGTCGAAGCTCCATGCCGTTGCCCATCCGATCAGAGGTCGAAAGGCAAGACGATCCACCAGCCGACCCATGGCTCCAAACCGTACTTCGTAGTCGTACCAGGTGAAGAAGCGGAGACCAGCATCTGTGGGAACGTATTTCCAATAGCCCGCACCATTCCGAATGAGAGACTTCGGATCGTTGGAGGCGAACTTAAGGGATGACGTAACATCGCCATGTTCCTGCGAGCGGTCACCTACACTTTCTCCAGTACCTTCGATGGCAAGACCGAACCCGATCCTTGTCTGATAGAGGAAGCGCTGCGGTTCCGCCGGACTGGTCCTGGGTAGATACTGGATTCGCGTGAAGCGCAGATCCCATCTTGCATGCAGATCGGGCTCCTGAGTGAGTTGCCAAATCCGTTCCAACTCTTCGCTAATCAGGATTTCGACGTAAATTCCCGGCTGCCCGCTCACCAAACGAGGGTATCAGACTTCGCCCGGCCGCCTGATAAATCGTCGCGTGGGTGGCGATCTTTCCGAGCTATCTCGCCATGGACGCTTGTTCCGCGCAACTACTTTTCGTATTCGTAATAGCAGCCGATGACGGTGCCGATTTCAGGTTTGGCGGTGGGCGATACCAGCATTGCCGTTCGCTTCGGGGCCAACTCCAGCGAACAGAAGGTAAGGCCATCGCCCTTTTCACAGCTGGTTAGGGCCTTGCCCAGGGCCGCTTCAAAACTCTTGCGAACCTTGTCCATGGGAGCCTTCACCGTTACCGTGAATCCGAGTCCCATGCCGGCTGTTTCCGGCGTCAGTTCGAATACAGGGTATCCGAGGTAAGTCACTTGCCCCCGAGGCACGTGTAGGCGCTTCTTGTCATCGCGCTGGAACTGCGCGTTCAAAGCGTCTCCGAACTTCTTGCCCCGGGCGGGATCTTTTGTGAAGTCCTGCCAGGAATCCTGACATAGCACCAGGCGTTGCAGCAGCGGATCGAGGTCCGCTGCATAAGCTGCCAATTGTCCCAGCAGCATTCCGGTTACGAGAACCAAGCGTTTCATTTTAGTTTCCCCTCGTCTGTGGATTGGGTAGAAGGATTCGCCCCCTCACTTCAGCAGCGCCTGCCAATTGGAGACGATGTTCAGCGCGCCCGCGCCGGGGTCGCTCTCATCAGCGAACGGAGGCACCAGCACCAAAACGCGCTGGCCGTCCGGTGTGGGCTCGTGGTAAGCCGAGGCAAAGCCCCTGGAGCGGAACAGTTCGCGCGGAGTCTCGATGTCCACCCGATCGGCCAGCAGCTTGATGCCAGCCGCCATCTCCGCCGCAACAGCAGGTGCGAAGTAAAACAGCTCTTTACCATCGCCCCGCCAGCGGGGCTGTTGAGCGACGGCGTTTGAGACCTGCCATTGGCCGGCCGGTCCTCCGGGCATGGCGCGGATATAAATCTGGCTGGTGCCCGACTCGTCGGATTGGTAGGCGACCCACTTTCCGTCGGGCGAGATTCGGCCAATTCCTTCCCTGAATGGCGTCTGGTGGACCACCACTGGCTTGCGCGGCGAAGTTCCGTCCATCGGCAGCGCCCAGGCATCGGCGAGAGTCTTGGGATCGTCGGCGGAGTACAGGAGGAACTTGCCGTCGCGGCTCCAGTCCATGGGCCTTTCCGCTACCGCACTCTCGTGGAGCCGTTCTTCCTGGCCCGCTCCTCCGGCGTCCTTGCGGAATAGCTGATACAAGCCGCCGCGTTGAGAAGCGAATGCCAACTGGCGGCTATCGGGCGACCAGACGGGGAACTCGTCCGGTGCCGCATCGAATGTAAGCCGACTGAGCACGCCGCGCTCGAATTCATACAGCCAGATGTCTTTGTTCCCGGAAACCGTTCTGCTCAACGCCACATGCTTCCCATCCGGTGAAAGGCGGAAGTCGGATCCGAAGTCGTCGGCCTTGGCGACGGGGTCGCGCTGCTTGCCGTCCCGGCTGATCCAGGTCATCTGAATTGTCGAGTTAGTCGCAGCTCCCGTGCGGTAGGCAAGAAGGCCGTTCTGCGAAATCCAGAAGGCTGCCCGGCGGGCGTTGTTCCTGGGGGCTTGCATCGCGACGTCTTCCGCCACCGGCAAAGGATCGCCTTGCAGCTTTAGAGCCGAGGGGTCGAAACGCTGAGCGACCAAGGTCTGGTCGCGCATCCACAACAAATATCCAGGACTGCTTGCAAAGGGAGGAGCATAAACCGCCTTGCGATCCGTACCCGTCACTAAACGCACTGGTGGATCGGGCTTGGCAAGCGTCGCGGCGTAGATGCCACTGACTTTCTCATCCCGGCTCACGACCCGATAGAGGAACGATTGGCCATCGGGTAGGAACTGCGGATCTCTGTGGCTCTGCTCGCCAGCAGGTTTGGTCACGGGCTCGGGCTTGCCACCGGCCGCCGCCACACGCTGGATGAGATTGCCTGCGGAAAACAGGATGACGCCATCTTGGCTCCACGTGCCACCCTCGAAATTGACCACGTCGCAAACAACCTGGGGCGCGCCACCCACTGCTTCCACGCGCTTGAGCTTGCGTTCAGAAACTGCGTAGAATCCGATGGACTTGCCGTCCGGCGACCAGAACGGAAAATTGCTATCTTGGGTTCCCGGCAAGGGGCGGGCTTCCAGTGAGTCGGAGGGCCGCAGCCACAGCGATTGGCCGGCGGCATTCTTGCCCGCCGTTGAGCCGACCGCCACTGCGCCGAAGACGATAAAGCGCCCGTCCGGGGAAGGCGTTCCGGCCCCATTGGTGTTCGTGAACTGGAAACCTGGCGGCGGATCGATGGTGTAGCGCAGCGCGTGCAGCGCCGGCGCTGGTTGCGGCCAGAATGCGAGCGCGGCGGCGCCGATCAGGGCGGCAGCGGTGACCAGCCATGGGAGTTTGGAAGTCGGCTGCTTTTGGACGACGGTCACTGGCTCCACGGCATTGGCAACGACCGGTTCTTCAAGCAGAATGCGCGCGTCGCTGATGGAAGCTAAGCGCGACTTGCGATCCTTCTGCAAACACCAGCGCAGCAGCCGCTCGGTTCGCGCGGGGACGGAAGTCCAGTCTGGATCTTTATTAAGGATGGCCCCGAGCGATTCCACGACGGTCTCGCCCTTGAAGGGGTTCTGGCCGGTGAGCAGTTCGTAGAGGACGACGCCGAAGCTGAAGATGTCGGCACGCTTGTCTACCTGCTTACCTTTGGCTTGCTCCGGGGACATGTAGGCGGCGGTGCCCAGGATGGTCCCTGCGACAGTGGCTCCCATGGTGACGGTCGGGGACTGACTGGGGTCGCCGGCCGACGACAGGTCGCTCGCTTTGGCGAGTCCGAAGTCGAGAATTTTGACGACGCCATCGTGGGTGATCTTGATATTCGCGGGCTTGAGGTCGCGATGGATGATGTTCTTCTCGTGCGCGGCTTCTATGCCATCGATGAGCTGTCTGATTACCGGGAGCGCTTCGTCGAGGGACATCGGACCTGCCGTTATTGCAGAAGTGAGGTCCTCGCCTTCGACGAATTCCATGACGAGGTAATTCGGTCCGACATCGTAGAGGTGGCAGATGTTGCTGTGATTGAGCGAGGCGACGGCTCGGGCTTCGCGGGTGAAGCGCTCGGAGAATTCGGCGTTGGAGACTTTGATGGCGACGTCGCGGCGCAGGCGATCGTCGTGCGCGCGATACACTTCGCCCATGCCGCCCTTGCCGACAAGCGCAAGGATCTCATAGGGGCCGAGGCGTTCACCGGGTGCGAGAGGCATGTGAGCGATTCAGCTAAGTTTACACGATCAAGAAGCGTATTGCGCCTGAACTGCGGAGCGTTTTAGGGAACGATCAGGCTGGTGCGATTGATGGTCTTGTCTTGGGCGTCGCGACCGACCATCAGCTCATGAGCGTAGTTCGCCTGTTGGCACATGTACTCGAAGAGTTCGTTGGTGGGGCGGAAGCGCAGCTCGAACCCCCCTGTGAATGGTTTCGTGTATGCGGCGGGATCGTCAATGGTCACCCGGTATTCCATGGCATCCTTCGAGGTCCGGGTCAGCCGCTCAATCATATGCAAAGTCTCGGTGTGCGGCAGCCCGCGGCGTTCAAACCAAAAGTCCTCGTTAAAGCCAACGGTGTCGATGATCAAACTGTCGCCTTCCCACCAACCGATGGAATGGCCGTAGTTGGTCGGCGAAAGATGGTCTGGATGGGTCCGGCTGTCCAAATAGACCGTACGGAACGTATGAGGACCACCGATATCGAAAATGAACAATCGTTGGAGCTCCTTCATTTCGACGATCTCCACACCGTAGGGAGTTACGAACTGGCGGGGTCCCCCGGAAGCCTTGCAGCGGGAGTGGGGCTCGAGCTCGGTCGTTTGTCGAAAGTCGTAAATCGCTTTCGCCCAAGGCAGGAACGGCACGTCCTTGGGATCGGCAATCTGCGCCGGGCCGGGGGCCCAAAGGCCCTGTCGCTCCCCTGGAAGGGCGCCGAGGATGATCTTGCCCGAGGAATCTCGCGGTGCGGGAGCTGACGGCCCGGCAGGGGCCTGACGGCCGGCGCGACCTGGCGCCTGGCCTGGAGCCGGACCTAGGAAGGCGCCATTGCCCTGCGCTGATGCAACGCCGGCGAACCCAACCATCGACAACGCCGCCGCGACTACGAGTCTGGACTGTCCACGCATGACACGTTCCTCCCTTTGCTGAGCTTGACGTTTTAGTATACGCCCGCCCGGCATCCCTCTTCCACTTTGAAGCCGGGGGGTAGCGAACTCATCTAAGAACCTCTCTGCACGGCAGCAATGGCGGGCCGTGATAAAATGTGGGTAGTGGAACGTTTAACCCCACATGGTGTTTACGAAATTCGGGCGCAATGGGACAGCGAGGCTGGCGTCTGGGTGGCCGAGAGCGAGGATGTCCCTGGCCTTGTTGCTGAGGCCAATTCCCCTAATGTTCTAGTTCAGAAACTGAAAACCCTCATCCCCGACTTGCTGGAGTTGAACGGTGTTCTCAGCAATCGGGCCACAAGTTTCCACGTGCTGTACCAACACGAAGATATTGGCATCCTGACCCTCTGATGGCTAGTTACACTCCGAACGTGAAGGAGATTCTCCGCGCGAATGGATGTTACTTTGACAGACTAGGCAGAGTGACCATGAAATCTGGTTCAGTCCGATTACACAACGGCGTTTTCCTGTAGACGGAAAAATACTGTCTCGGCACACGGCTAACGCGGTTTTGAGACAAGGCGGTATCTCGAAGCAATTCTGACTTGCACGCGTCTCGAACCAGGGGACCCTGGCTACAAAAAAACCCGATTGAGCAAGTGCAGTGGAAGGCGCTTAGGGCAGCGGCTGCCAGAGCTCAATCTTATTCCCATCCAGGTCATAGATCCAGGCAAAGCGACCGTAGGATTCATCCATTCGTTTGGCGTCAATCTTTACTCCCTCCTGTTGTAAGCGGGCGAGCAAAGCATCCATATCATCCACGATGTAATTGATCATGAAGGGTGCGGGGCTGGGATCCAAATATTTGGTGGAGGCGGGGAAAATAGTCCAAACCGTGACGTGTTCCTTTTGAGGGTCATCGTGTTCGCGCCAGGGCAGCATCGCGCCTCCGCCTTTGTCGGCAAGTCCAAGGTGCTCCGAATACCAATCGCGCATCGGATCACGATTAGCGGATTTGAAGAAGATACCGCCGATTCCGAGGATGCGCCCGCGTTGCTCGGTTTTAACAGGCGCCTGCGACTTTTCAGGTTGCGGAGATTCCACTTTCTACCCTCCTATTGTGCAGACCGAGATGAGCAACAGCGAGCCGAGCGCAATTGTGCTCCAGGGTATTCGTTGCATGTGTGGATTATACACACATTTCGATTTGAATCTAGAAAACGGATTGTTCAAGGTTCGTCGTCGCGATTCAACCTTTCCAGATGGCTCATGAGGTCCTCTTCGGTACGGAATTAGGGTACTCTAGTCCCTGATACGCACCCACTGGGCAACAACCTTGAGGAGGAACTTCGATGAATCGTTCGATCTATAGACACCTGGCGCTGGTAAGCGCTTTGCTCGCCCCGGCGGTCAGCCACGCACAGGTCTCGTGCACGCGCGAAGGCCTCAAGGCGGCGACCGATCTGTACATTGCCGCTCAAACCAAGGGCGACCTTGCCGGCCTGCCGCTGGCGGCGGGTCTGGGTTATGTCGAAAACTTTAAGCTGATGAACATCCAAGAGGGGCTGATCAAGAAGGCGATGAAGATCGACCACAATCGCAGCCTGCTGGATACCTCGACGTGCCAGACGTTCACGGAAGTAGTCGTTACGGACAAAACCAATCCGTACGCGCTGGGAACGAGGCTCCGCGTGAATCACGGAATGATTGCCGAAATTGAAATGATTTGGACGACGACGGGTTATTGGTTGTTCAACGCTGACAACTATCTGAAGTATTCGTCAGCGGAGGAGTGGGGGGCGATCCCGGTTGCCAAACGCGACACCCGTGCGACGCTGGTGGCGGCTGCCAACGCCTACCTGGATGCATTCCTTGAAGGAAAGATGGACTTGGTGCCGTGGGGTGTCCCGTGCAACCGGACCGAAGGCGGCATGCATACCGGCAAGGGAGCTCCTGATGATTCCTGCCAAGTAGGGGTACCGAGCGGAGTCAACATCGCGAACCGGCACTTCGTGGTGGACGAGACAATTGGAGCCGTAGTGGCGTTCTGCACGTTCGGCGCCGGCTCGGCGACCGGGGGCAGCGGGGCTCCGGATACTCATCTCTTCCGCGTGGAGAGCGGAAAGTTGCGTTTCGTACATACGCTGACGCATTTGTTGCAGGCGAGTGGCCCTGGCCGTGGCGCTCCTGCAAATCAAGGCAAGGGCGCCCCAGCTAACAATCAGAAGTGATGACGTTGGCCCTCTGAGTTGGGCATTTGGATGGGAACAAGGGGCGTTATGGGACAAACAACGAGACACACAACGACATCGTTCTCGATTACGTTAAGAGGACTGGGCGCGTTCCTTTTCGCCCTTGGCCTCGTCCTCACGCCATCGCTCTTCGCGCAACAAGCAGCGGCCAATGCGGGCAAGGCCGGAACATCGGCTCGCCCTTCCGATATGCTGGGGCTGGATTCGGTCGGTCACCAGGTATCCGACCTGGAACGGTCCATAAAATTCTTCGAGGTGATCGACTTCAAAGTGGTTCAGGGGCCGAGTGCGTGGACTGTAGACAAAGAGCTGAACAATCTGGGCAACACGCCGGGGGCAGAATCGCGAACTGCCACCATGCGGGTTCAAAGTTCGGTGTCGGATGTCCCGTTCAGCCTTGTGCTGCGTCAATACCGTGGAATTCCACGCCAGGATTGGAGCAAAATCAATTCCTGGGATCTGTTAGCCAGCCATATAGACCTGACGGTGGACGGCAGCGTCAGCCCGCTATTGGACAAGCTGGAGGCACTGAATATGTTGAAAATGCCGGAAGTCAACGGGCTTCCCAACCCGCGGCGACAGGAGGGGTTCCGGCGCTTTGCTTTTATCCAGGACCCCGACGGACTTGTCCTTGAGTATTTTGGAAAACCGATTCCCCGCCCCGGCGATCCTCCGGCGGCGCCCACCGTTTCCGATTCATCCGCCACCGCTGCAAACATTGAACGCCTGGGCAAACAGGCCGGCTTCAATCATTTCGCCACGAACATCATCGATCCGCAGAAAGCCCAGGACTTCTACGTGAAGGTCCTTGGAGGCGACTATCCGCCCCTGGAAGGGCTCGGTGGAGCCCAGGTCATGCTCCACGGCTGGTTCCCGCAGGCGACGACCAACAATAACTTGCGCGTCGAACTGATCTATTTTGCTTTAAATAAAGGCAAGACTTCTCCGCCGGTCAAATTCCAGGACATTAACGCCAACTATGCCGGCTTCCGGGTCAGCAACATCGCATCTGCGTACGCAAGAGCCAAGGAACACGGAGCAGTCACCGTCTCGACAGGCGGCATTATTGATTACCACAAGGGGAAAGCAGCGCTGATTCGCGATTCCGATGTGGGCGGCTATATTATGCTGTGGCAGCCTGCCCGCTAATATGTTCGTGGGGGAGAGATGAGTCAACCGCCAGTGATGATTGTCACAGGAGGCGCTCGGGGAATCGGCGCGGCAACAGCCAAGCTCGCGGCGGCGCGAGGCTATGCCGTGTGCATCAATTACCAGCACAGTCGTGAGGCGGCCCACGAAGTAGCTCTCGAGATAACCAGCACAGGCGGGACCGCGCTCGCGATGCAAGCCGACATCAGTTCCGAGGAAGCGGTCGAGGCACTTTTCCGGCAAGTGGATTCCACGCTGGGCAGAGTTTCGGCACTGGTCAATAATGCCGCAACCCTGGAAGCGCAAATGCGGCTTGAGGCCATGGATACCGCCCGAATTGGGCGGATCTTCGCGGTTAACGTATTTGGGGCAATGCTTTGTGCCCGCGAGGCGGTTCGACGGATGTCCACCCGGCATGGCGGCACCGGTGGAGGAATCGTTAACGTGTCATCAGGGGCGGCGAAGTATGGCTCGCCAGGCGAATATGTTGATTACGCCGCCAGCAAGGGAGCCATCGAGACATTCACGGTGGGCCTGGCGAGCGAAGTTGCGCAGGAGGGCATTCGGGTGAATGCTGTCCGACCAGGGTACATCTACACAGCGCTCCATGCCAAAGGGGGCGAGCCCCAACGCGTTGACAGGGTCAAGACACTAGTGCCGATGCAACGGGGCGGTCAGCCGGAAGAGGTCGCGAGAGCCATTTTATGGCTGCTGTCTGAGGAAGCTTCTTATACTACCGGCACAATTATTGACGTGGCGGGGGGCCGGTAAGGCGTCCTTTGGGGGTTGCGCCTGTTGTGGGCGGTCCCATAAGATTAGTAGGAATCCAAGGAGGATTTCGGTATGAACCGTGTGCTTCATGTCTCCGTAGCTTTCCTAGTCCTAACAGGGCACGCTTTTGCCCAAGCTGCGCCTCCGGCTGCAAACGGCCCCGCAGCGGCACAAGTTCCAGGTCGTGGACCTGTCACCCCCGTCGTAACGGGTCCGTCAGCCCCTGTACCGGCCGCAGTCGCGATCCCACGTCCCACGCCGCAGGAATTGGCGCAAGTGAACGACGCGCTGACAAAGTGGATCGCCGCGGACAAGTCACCGTCCAAACCGCTGCTGCAGAAGTTTGAATCGCTGATGCTGCTGCAACCGCCTCGTTTTAACGTCGCGGCTACGTACACGCAGACCCAACAGCGGATGGGGCCGCGCCATGTCGGCTTCGCGGAGACTGCGAGCAAAGGCAATATCGACCTGCTGTTTCACGGAGACTCCATCACCGACTGGTGGGTGCAGGGCGACGCCAATAAGGCGATGTTCGACAAGCATTTCGGCAATATGAAGACGGCGAATTTCGCTGTCGCGGGCGATACCACGCAAGGAGTTCTGTGGGGCCTGCAGAACGGTGAGGGCCAGGGATTCCAGCCGAAGGCCGTCATGCTGATGATCGGGACCAATAATTCAGGCAACTCCTCCGCTCCGGAAATCGCTGAAGGCGTCGGCGCGGTGGTACTGGAGATGCGGAAGGACTTCCCCAACGCCAAGATCCTGCTGCTGGCGATCTTCCCGCGGGGCATTCCTGGCGATCCCGTGCGCGAGAAGCTCGCTGAGGTCAACAGGATCATTTCGAAACTGGATGACCAGCGCAATGTCTTCTACCTCGACATCGGCGCCAAGTTCCTCGACGAGAAGGGCTTCTTCCTGGCGGACTCATTCAGGGCCGACAACCTGCATCCGCAGGCCAAGGGATACGACATCTGGGGCGCCGCAGTGAAGGATAAACTCGCGGAGCTGATGAAGTAACATCCTTTCGCGCCCTTTATACTGGGAAGCGAAGGAACATGGATCCCATTGGCCGCACTCATTGATGCTATTAACATAAAGCGCAAGACCGTTTTCGAGTTTGAAGACACTCCGTTCTACTGCATGGATGCGGAGATCAGCACGCCTACGGCTCGCGGGGGCCAGACGCTGGTGCGGCTGAAGATGCGCAACCTGCTTACCAGCTCCGTGATGGACAAGACCTTCAAGGCCAGCGAGAAGTTCAAAGAGCCGGATATGCAACTGGTGCCGGTGGGATATCTGTACAGTGACGGCGATGGCTCCTATTTTTTGGACCAGGACAACTTCGAGACTCTGACGCTTCCCGCCGAGATTGTGGGGAACGCCCTGGAGCTTTTAGTGGAGGGTACTCTGCTGCACCTGCACAAGTTCAACGGGAATCCGATTAGTCTGCAACTACCGATGTTTGTCGAGTTGGAGGTTTCCGAAGCTGAGCACGCGGTACGCGGCGATACTTCGAGTGGGAGCGGTACTAAGATGGCCAAGCTGGAGACAGGGCTGAAGGTTCGCGTCCCGCTATTTATCAAGCAAGGCGAAAAAGTGAAGATAACAACGGAGACACGCGAGTTTTCCGGACGCGCCTAAAATTTCCGGACGCGCGCAGCTAGGAGTCCACTCGCTCGGGTTCCTGCTCTTCGATTTCGTCGCGGTCGAGGCGGTCTTCGCGATCCTCCAGCTTTTCCTGTTTGATGCGCAGATCCCGTTCTTCCCGCTCTTCGCGCCCGTCGCTCATGACATCTCCTGCTTTCAGTGTAGCGGCCTAATACTGGGGCGTTCCATTGGGACCGGGGCGTAACTTACCTTCGTCGCGATTTTTATTGTTCTCGTCACACGCGTATTCCATGGGTTGCTGGCCCGAGGGCATATGGGTGAAGACGCGTTTGAAGGTCCAGGGCTTGGTATAGAATTTCGGATCTTCGACCCAGGTTTCGTGCTCCAGATGATCGAAATCCGGACGGCGCCAGCGCTCGATTACGTGCATCGCGTCGCTGTGGGGGTGAGCGTCGTCGTCGATCCAGGATTTCGTATCCTTGAAGCCAACCACGTCGATCACCAGAGTATCGCCATCCCATTTCGCTGCTCCATTGCCGAAGTAGAACGGGTCCATTGTCTTGGGGTGAACTGCTCCATTGATGGGGATGGAGCGCCAAGCGGTCATGAGCTCATAGAGAAAAGCAACGCGCTGCGAATTCTGGAGGATCTCAAAGGGGACTCCGCTGATACTGGCACGCGGGATACCCGCGAAAAGACACAAGCCCTCGGGATTAATCGACTGGGTCATGTTGAAGTCGTAGGCTCTCTTTCCCGCGGCAGTGAAGGGAGGGCCGCCGACGCTCTGGAAGAAGTTGCGCATGAGGGGGCCTTGCCAGAATCCCGAAAGGTCGGGCTTCCCTTCCCGGGTGCGAGGCGTCGCCTTGGAGGGGGACTGGGCAAAGGACGACGTGCACGCCAGTGCGGCAAGCACGACGAATCCAGCGATGCGGCATAGCATGCGGTTGAACCTCACTTATATACTATGCTGGCGGGGCTTCTTGAAGGCGGCCTGGCAAGGCCGAGCTGTTTAGTGAGCGACCGCGGTCTCAGGAACTTGAATTGGCTCCAATTGAGCCATCATTTCTTCCTTGCGGTGCTCCCACCACGGCGGCAAATGAAGTTTGGTTCCCAGTTGATTGCGCGGCTCGTCCTTCTCAAAGCCGCCTGGAACGTTGCAGCAGCTCTCGATCAGGATGCCTCCAGGGCAGCGGCAATACATGGAATGGAAGTAGTAGCGATCCTTTACTTCGGAGGCGTCAGTATAGCCGAGCTCCTCGTAGATCTCTTTTTGCTTGGTGAGTGCGGCATCATCGGCTCCCCACAAGGCGATGTGGTGCACGGTACCGGCGCCGAAGGTCCAGCTTCCGGCCGGACGATCCGGCTCACACATCAGAGTGACGGTCTTGTTGGCGCCACCGCTGCCGGTTTCAAAGCGATGATACTGTCCATCGACACCGGTTTTACGGAAGCCCAAAGCTTCAATGAAGAAGCGCTCCGTTTCTGGAATCTCGCGGACGGAGAGCACGGTCCCATGGAAGCCGTGAACAGCGGTATCTTTGGCGATTTCAGGGGTGGTCCAACCAACGCGCTGATCGGCGGCGTCCTCTAAAACTTCGTAGGATAGTCCCGACGGATGGGTAAATCGAATGAAGGATTGCCCGAAGCGCGACTGGACCCCAGTGTGTTGAATCTTATGCCGATCGAAATGCTCTTTCCAAAATGCCAAGGAACCTGAAGGTACTGTAAAACTGGTCGCCTGAACCTGTCCCGATCCCTTGCGGCCCACTCGGTCGCGATAGGGGAACGTTGTCATCACGGAGCCAGGCTCCAGATTCGCGTTGGAGTAATAAAGGTGATAGATGGGCACCTTGCCGTCCATCAACACCGTCTGTTTCGCCATTCGCAGGCCTACTATCTGGGTAAAAAAGTTGACGTCTTCTTGGGCTCCCGCCACGCATGCGGTGATGTGGTGGTAGCCGGTTAGTGGATATTCCATGTGATTACTCCGCTTGAATTTAGCATTGCTCAGCCTAGTGGCTGACCGTCCATAAAGTCGATAACTGCTGCCTGATGCACTATATCAAATTCGTTGATGAAGTCCTGCCGGCGCCCGGGGTGCGATGGATCTCTCCAACGGCTTCTCCACGCCCACGGGCGCGTGGGAAGTAAATAACTCCGCGATTAGCGCCCTAAGCCATCTGCTTGCAGGGTCATGCGTATAACGTTCATGCCATTGTTGCACGATGATGTACGACGCGACAGGCACCGGGACCGGGAATACTTTGATAGGCGTGGCTTGCGCTATATGAAGTGCCAGACGCTCCGGTAGCGTCGCGATGAAGTCCAGCGTTGCCAGGACGGGAGTGAGACCAAGAAAGCTGGGCAGGGTCAATCCAATCCTTCTCCGCAAGCGTTTTGCCTCCAGCGTTTTTTCCAGAATGGAATGGCCCGTGCCGCAGGTCGCCACAGCCACATGGGTTTCGCTCAGGAACTCTTCCAAGCCGAGACTGCTTTTGATGCGCGGGTGATCGGCGCGAACCGCGCATACAAAGCGTTCCTTGAAGAGACGCTGTTGACAGTAACCGGCGCCCATTGGCGGAACGAACCCAACGCATAGATCCGCGTCTCCGGATTCCAGTTGCTTCGATGTTGCCTCGGTCATGCGGCGGAGGTCCACACGAACGCCCGGGGCAATTCTACCAAGGCGTTTCATGAGAGTGGGCATGAAGGTGACCTGGGCAATGTCGGTGGCATGAATGTTGAAGCGCCGGTCGGAGGTTTTCGGGTCGAAGACGACATGATGACCCAGTGCGGTTTGCAGCAAACCCTCGGCCTTCTGCAGTAGTTGGATCAATTCCACCGCATGAGGGGTAGGATCCATGCCGGCGGAAGTACGGACAAAGAGAGGATCGTTGAAGTGACGGCGCAACTTCGCCAAGCTCATACTAACCGCGGATTGACTGAGCTCCAGGTTCTCAGCGGCTTGGGACACGCTGCGGGTGCGGTTCAGCTCACTCACGATCGCCAGCACTCGAAGGTCGATATTCTTCACGGGTGTCCGTTCAGCACCAAACAATGGCGCTGGGGACAGCATACCAGAATTGCATACAAAAGTCGGGGCAGGCTTTTAGCGCGGCCGGATTACGTCATATATTCCAGCGAGCCAAGCGAAAGGAGCCGACGCGCTTTGTATGCAATCTATTGAAAGCAGTGCCGGATTTCGTCCTCTGCAAGCCATCATGCTTAATGATTGGGAGTATCAATGGACGCCTATCGACTTCGATCGAAGATACGAGATAGACTTCAGAGTTCGGGGCTTCGGGATTCCGGACGCAACAAAAGGCGGGGTGGATTCCTCGGACCCCAAGGTTTGGTCCCGGGGGCCGAGGAGGAGTGCTTCGAGCTCAGGGGGCCAAGCTCAGATAGCGCAGACAGAAGTATACGGCCAAGCCCTCGCAGCATCGATAGTTCCCCGTTGATAGTTGGTATTTGATTCAATGATCCATAGCAGTCATTTAGGGAGACTCCTTGCATTCTGAACCTTTAATGGACCTCGCCCACTTAGGGCATGTCGAATTACTGACGCCGAAGTTGGAAGACAGCCGGCGATTTTTCGTCGACGTTCTGGGCATGACAGAGAGTGGACGCGATGGCCAGTCCGTATATCTACGAGGCTGGGACGACTATGAACTTCATTCCTTGAAGTTGACGGACGCCAAGATACCCGGTATGGGTCACGTAGGATTTCGTACCCGCAGTCCGCAAGCTTTGGAGCGGCGGGTGGCTGCGCTCAAAGGCTCGGGCTTTGACATTGGCTGGAATGAGGGCGACCTGGGTCACGGTCCTGCGTTCGTGTGCCAGGATCCGGACGGGCACAAGATTGAGCTTTATTACGAGACGCAGTGGTACAACGCGCCGCCCGAACTGAAGCCGGCATTGAAGAATCAGGCCCAACGCTTCCCTGCCCGCGGCGTCAATGTTCGTAGGATCGATCACTTTAATGGACTGGCCGTGGATATCGAGGCCAACCGGAAGTTCTTTGAGGATTACCTAGGATTCCGGCTTACGGAGCAGATCGTGTTGGACTCCGGCGTGGAGGCAGCCATGTGGCTGACGTGTACCAACAAAAGTTACGATTTCGCCTATACGCGAGACCACACGGGCGTGCCGGGGCGTTTCCATCATGTCACGTACGCCGTGGATAGCCGTGAGCAGGTTCTGTTGGCGGCCGATATCTTTCTGGAGAATGGCGTGTTTATCGAAACGGGTCCGCACAAACATGCCATCCAGCAAACCTTCTTCCTATACGTTTACGAACCCGGTGGAAATAGAGTTGAGGTAGCCAACGCGGGCGCACGCCTGATACTCGCGCCGGATTGGAAACCGATCCGTTGGACGGAAGCCGAGCGTAAGAAGGGGCAAGCGTGGGGATTGAAGACCATCGAGTCATTCCACACTTATGGGACACCACCGGTCGATCCAAGCAAGGTACCCTAGAGGAAGCGTTGCCCTAGATGGTGCCTAAAGATCCAAAGTCCGCTACAGAGCAAGGCACATCCCAAACGGCCAGGGCCACGCTGGCGTTGCGTGAAATGCTGGTTCAAGGGCTGTTCCCACCTGGCGAACGCATGCGCGAAGTCCCTCTCGCGAAGCAGCTGGGCATTTCTCGAATCCCGCTGCGACTGGCGATGGAGCGGTTGGCGCACGAGGGCTTCCTCGAAATGCGGCCCACGCGCGGGTTCATCGCGCAACAATTCTCGATTTCGGATATCTATGATGCAATCGATTTGCGAGGCGTCATGGAAGGTATGGCCGCGAGGCTGGCAGCCGAGCGAGTCTCCGATCCACGGCAACTGGAAACGCTGCGTGGCTTGCACGAAGAAATGGCGACACTGATACGGCGCCGCAAACTAACGCTGGATTCCGTGGCCACCTATATCGACCGCAATTCAAAATTCCACGCTGAGGTCCTGACGCTGTCGAACAGCAGGCGATTGCGGCGAGCCATGGATCAGATCTGCTCGCTCCCTTTCGCCTCGCCCAGCGCCTTTTTGCGGCGTCACTATCTGGCGCCGGAATCGCACGAGTTATTCATGATTTCCATTGATCATCACCGCGCCATTTTAGAAGCAATTGGGGCGCGCGAAGGGGCTCGGGCGGAGAGCGTGTCTCGAGAGCACGCGCGGGTGGCGCGACGCAATCTGGAAAGCGCGCTGGACAATCAGGACCTCGGTGAATCCGTGCCGGGTCTAAAACTGATTAAGTTCTAGTTGACCTAGAATGTGAAGCGGGCAACTAGCGAGCCCTGACGTTCGCCAGGAGCGGGCGGCGCCACGCCAGTGTTGATAAACCCAAAGCCAGCGGTCAAGTTTCCCGCCGTGTTCTTTTGAGTAGCGGTATTGTATGCGGTTGACGCGGGATTGCCCCAGTAGAGGCGGTTCAACGGGTTAGTAAATTCCGCACGCAAGTTAAGCGTCATGCCTTCCTTGACCCGGAAAATACGACCGAAACTGAAGGCTTCGTTCGGACGGCGTTGCAGGCGGTAATCATTGTAATAGGCGGCCGAGGGGCTAAAGGTGCCCAGGGCCGGTTCCCGCCACGCGGCCGGATTTAGCACCAAGGAACGCGTTGGATCGAAGCAACCGCAGTTCAAGTCCTGCAGGAACAAGGCTTGCCCGGGGACTCGTTCTGCCCAAGTGCTCCGCAGCAAAGTGGTGTTGAGGTTGCCGGTGGAGTTCGGAACGCGAATGGGAGCGCCACTGGCGTACTGCAACACAGCCCCTAAGGTCCAGTCTCTAGCAGCGTAGGATAGCCAACGATTGCCGCCGAGCTTGGGGACGGTGTAGTTGACCGCGAGAACACTCACTTGGGGACGCGAGAAGGAAGAGATGTACTTGTTCGTGTTGCGGTTGAACAAATCGTTCACCTGTCCGCCGCCGGTTTCGCTTTCGGCGCCGATGGTGAGTTCCTTCTGGTAGGTGTACGTGTAGGTGAAGTCCAGCCCATGTGAGAAGCGTTTGGTGACCTTCATCTGGAAAGAGTCATACCAGGTCTTGCCTAATGGGGAACCGAAGCCCGGCAGCGAGCCGAACTGCGGGAACGGACGCAGAGACTGCGCGACGCTGTTGGCACCGGAGAAACCCGAGTAGGGGAGCAAATTGCGGAAGCGGGCCGCGCCGGCAGCCTGCACCTGCGAGATGAGGATCGTGCGGTCCGCGGCGTTGGTCATATCGAGGCCCTTGCTGGTCAAGAAGCCGGTACTCAGCGCGTTATAGTCGATCAGATTGGTGGCTCTCCACCAGTTGCCGCGGTTGCCGACGTAGGAACCTTCGACGACGAGGTTCGCGAGAATCTCGCGCTGCAAGCCGATGCTGTACTGATGTTGCCGGGCCGGACGGCCATAGTTGTTGTCCCATACAGCCGGGGCTCCTGTGATGGTGCCGGGCGCCGGAAATACGCCGGGGCTCAAGTTGGGCCAAGTTGCGGTAAACGGAATCCCGTTGGTCAGGATCATGGAAGGATCGCCGTAGGCAGGAGCGCTGGCCGTGACCGGGCTGGATCCTGCCACGCCCGGAGGAAGTCCGTTCGTGCTGGAGTAGCTGACGCCCCAACCGGCGCGCAGTACAGTCTTGGGGGTGATCTGATAGGCGATGCCAATGCGTGGCCCGATGGCGTAGGGGTAGTTCTTCGAGAAACGGCATTCGCAACGGCTTGGACCGGAGCCTTCAAAAATGGACGCTCCAGGATGATTGCCCGCCGTCGGGTTAGCCACTATGGGCGAGAAGCCGGGCGTCCGGCCATATTGCTCCGACGGGTAGCTCATGTAGTCCCAGCGCAGACCGTAGTCGACGGTCAACTTACGCGTGACTTTCCAAGTGTCCTGCAGGAACAGCGCCCAGAACTGGCGACCGTTTTTCTGCGCCGGAGGGGCGGCGAGTGTCGTTGTGCTCACGCGGCCGAGAAGGAAACTGGCATAGGGGAAGCCGAGAGTGAAACCGCCCGCTGCCAAGCCGTCGATGGAGGTATTGGATGTCTGCTCCGCACTGAAAGCGAAAGTGCCGCTGGTGTTGGTGAACAGGTAGTTGGGATAACCCTCGATGCGCATGTCGGCACCGATCTTGAAGGTGTGATTGTTGCGGACCCACGTCATGCTGGCGTTGGCCGTCGGCTTATGCATGATGTCGCGGCGCTGCGAGCTGGGACCCATCTGTTGTACGCCGCCGGTGTTCGAAACACCGGTCAATCCGTTGAACTGCGGAAAGCGCGCACCGGTTGTCGGGCCAACCGTACCTCCGCGGAGGCCAAGATCGCCCACTGCGTCGTAGTTGGTCACGGGGGCCGCATCGCTGAAATCGTTGTCCTGGAAGCCGGCGCCAAGGTGCAGAAGCATGGTCGGCGATAGTGTGTAATCGACGTTCAGACGAATCGTGTTGTTGTATACGAACGTTCCGCGCGATGCGGTGATGGGGGTTGGTAGGCCTTCGGAGTTGCCCAGCGTCGGTGAATACTGCGATTCGGTAGCCGTGCGCTGGTAGTAGAAGGACGCCTTCATATTCGTGCTGACATTGTGGTCCAGTTTGATGGACGGAATGGTTGTGACCCGTTGGCTGGGATAGGGGTAAATCGCGTTCTGGAAGAGATCCGAGGTTGTCGGGTTCGGGATCTTAGCCTGCACCTTTTTAGCCACTGAATCAAACTCTGAAACCGGGATCGCGTTATTAGGGAACTGGTTGCGCACGCGGCGCCCATTTTGGGCCAGGGCTTCCGATTTGGGGTCGAAGATTTGCCCTTCGGACAGCGCCCGCCCGAGAGCATCGGTCGCGACCGCGCCGGTAAGCGCGCGTCCGGTCAGTGCTTTGGCAAAATCCCCACCGCGGTACGCCAGAGTCGGCACAGTTACTTTCTGGTTCGCGATCTGCACCGTCTCACGGAACTGTTCCCAATTCACGAAGAAGAAGGTTTTATCGTGGCCGTTGTATAGTTTCGGGATGTTGACCGGGCCGCCGAACGTGCCGCCGTAGTCGTTACGGCGATTCTTGTTGCGCACATTCAAATACGCTTGGCCCGAGTTCAGGAATTCGTTCACAAAGTAGTCGTAGCCGGTGCCGTGATACCCATTGGTGCCGGACTTCATGGTGAAGTTGAAGAGGCCTCCGCCGGCCTGCCCGAATTCAGCCGAGTAGTTGCTGGTCTGAATCGACAGTTCCTGCACCGCATCCACGCTGGGCTGAGTTTGCGCCTGGGCGAACGGACCCATCGTTTGAGTGGCATCCATGCCATCGACGCGTACCGACTCCGTATTGCTGGGCGCGCCATTGACGCGCACATTCAAGTTGGGCTGCCACAAAGTGCCGGGAGCGAGGTTGGTCACAGCCAGCGGATTTCGAATACCGGAACTGCCAGCATTGGCCGCACCGACACCCAGGATGGGGAGGTTATTGAGCCGCTGAGAAGCAACGTTGTGGCTTAATTCCCCGCTTTCCGTCTTGAGCAGGCTTACTTCAGCGGTGACAGTGACGGATTCAGTGGCGGTACCTACTTCCAAAGTCACATCGATTCGAAGAGTCTGGGCGACCGGCAGGGCGATGTTTTGTTGAGTGAACTTCTTAAAGCCGGGAACGGTGACGGAAAGCTCATAGGCTCCGGTCGGCAGTTGGGGCAGCGTGTAATTGCCTGTCCCGGTGCTGGTGGTCTGGTAGACTGCACCCGTTTGGACGTTTCGCAACTCAACCGGCGCGGACGCCACGGCAGCGGAGCCGGGGTCCATGATCGTGCCAGTGATTGTTCCGCGATCGCTCTGTGCAAACAGGAAAGAACTTACAGCCACCAGGACGGTGGCAATAGACAAAATACGCATTGGAACCCCCAACTCAACAAGAAATAGTTCAATTCAAGTGAACACCCGCAGAGATGTTCCCAAAGCAAGCCTGAAAGAATGGTAGCCCGCGGTGGGCTGTTAAGTCGATGGAGTTCGATTGATACGTTCTATCAATAGGACTGATGCGAGACTACTTGCCGATCAGGTGCACCAGGTCTTTATTGTTCTCCTGGCAGATGTATTCGATGAGCTCGCCGCGCAGCAGTGAGGGCCGCGTGGTGAACGTCCATTGCTTGGAGAAGGTCTTTGGGTCGTCAATGATATGGACGATCTCCAGGTGCCCCAGGTCTGGGCGGCTGATCCGCTCGGTCACTTTCATGTCGGCGGAATGGGGAACTCCCGATTGGTCCAGCCAGGAACGATCGGTTTGCCCCACCGTTTCGACCACAAGGGTGTCGCCTTCCCAATGGCCGGTGGAATCACCCAGCCAGGTGTCGACGGCATTGGGATCGTGAGCGCGGCCGTCCATGAAGATCTTGCGCCAGACGTGCGCGCCGCCCTCGTACACAATGACGATCAGTTGCGGCGTCTGGACAATGGTCCAGGGATACGGTGTAGTGCTCATGCGGGGCACGCCCGGCGGCAGGCATTGCGCTTCGGGGTCGTCTTTACTGATGTTGTCTTTGTGCTCTTTGTACACCGCGGCCGCCCATGGGAGCATTGGCACTTCCACGCGGCCGGCCAGGTCCACATTCTCCTGGATTGCATTGGGTTGCCAGTTGCCGGAGAGGTCGGGCTTGCCGTCGGCAGTGCGAGGAGTAGCTCCCTCGGGTGGCCAATCCGCTTTTGCTTTCGCAGCGGCGGGAGCTTTGCCAGCGCCGGCGGGCGCGGGAGCTTGCGAGAACGCGACCCAAGCCGTCAAGCAGACAGATAAGCCTAGGGAGAGTATTGATTTTGTCGCGCTGCGCATAATTTAAGATTGAGAACCCCTCAAGCTTAGGATACGGAGAAGAGATCGGCTCCGTCGATGGAGGGCCAGTGATAGTTACTATCAGTGGTGTTGATTGAACAGAACCAGGCAGGATCGTTCCAAGCACTAGGCTCCTATCATTACTTTTGATGCAGAGTATCGCAACCATAGGGCTTGACTCCCATATTTAACAACAGGATACTTAGCCGAATCGTCCCTGTGGCTCGAATAATGCGCTCACGCAAACGCAACCCTGGAATAGCCCTGATCGCAGCTTTAATTGCTGTGCTGTTAGCAGGTTGGACGGTCATCGCCCAGCAGCCTCGGCAGGTGGATGATGCTGCGCTGAAAACGGGCAGTAAGACCGGCGAAGAATGGATTAGCTACGGGGGCAGTTGGTCGGAGCAACGCTACAGTCCACTGAATCAAATCAACGCGTCTAATATCGGCCGGCTGGGGTTGGCGTGGACTGCCGAGATTCCGCTGGCGCCCGGCAATGCACAGACCCATCAGGAGGGAACGCCTCTGGTCTTCAACGGCGTGCTCTACAGTATTACGCCCTGGAGCATTGTATATGCGGTGGATGTGCGTACCGGGAAAGAGCTTTGGCGCGCCGATCCCGAGGTAAATCAGCAGGTTTGGCAGTCGCGCATCTGTTGTGGCGTGGTCAATCGCGGGATTGCGATGTATCAGGGCAAGATCATCGCGCCGGCAGTGGACGGCCGGTTGAGAGCACTGGACGCCAGCAACGGCAGGGTCTTATGGGAAACTCGAGTCTCGCCGGAAAACCAGGCTTACACGATCACGATGGCTCCGCGTGTGATCAAGGGCGGCAAGATCATTATCGGCGTGAGTGGCGGCGAGTACGGGATTCGGGGATTTTTTTCGGCCTATGACGTTCAGGACGGCAAGATGGCCTGGCGCTTCTATACCGTCCCGGGTGATCCGTCCAAGCCTTTCGAGCATCCGGAGCTGGAAGCTGCCGCAAAGACCTGGACCAATGAGTGGTGGAAGCTGGGCGGCGGCGGAGCTGTGTGGAATGGATTGGCCTACGACGCCGACAACGACATCGTCTATGTTGGCACAGGGCAGCCGGGCCCCTGGACCGATGCCCACCGCGGTCCGGGTGACAACTTGTATACGTGCAGCATTCTGGCCATTCGCGGCGCAACCGGGAAAATGGTTTGGTATTACCAGGAAGTGCCCGGCGACGATTGGGATTACGATTCCATCGCGGACCTGATGCTTGCGGACCTGCAGATCGGAGGCCGAACGCGGCAGGTGATCATGCATGCTCCCAAGGACGCTTTCTTTTATGTGCTGGATCGGGTCACGGGAGAATTGATTTCAGCGGATCCGATCACCAAAGTTTCCTGGACGTCGGGTATCGATCCTAAGACCGGCAAGCCCCATGTGAATCCCGGAGCTCGCTACGGGACTACTTCGGTGACCGTCATGCCGGGTCCGTCGGGCGGTCACGTTTGGCCTCCGATGTCTTTTAATCCGGCAACGGGCTTGGTCTATTTTCCAGGGACAGCGGGCGGCAGTTCCAACTATGCGGCAGACCCGAGCTATGTGCCGGCGCCCACCGACATTGGTCCTACGGGAAGGGGCCGGATGAATATGGGTGCGGGTCTTGGCGGCGGTGTCGTGGGCCGCGGGGCCAACCAGACCAAGGCTGCGGAACTTCCTGGGGCAGTGGCGGCGGCGAACGCGGCGACTGCCGCGCCACAAGCACCCCCAGCGGTCGCTGCACCGAAACCCGAACCGCTTCCGGTCATTGGGCCTGACGGCGTGACCGGCAATGTGTTGTATGCCTGGGATCCTATCGCCCGCAAGGAACGGTGGCGAGCGGCAGGCGCGGGCGCTGGTCCCTTTGCCGGTGGGAGCCTTTCGACGGCTGGAAATCTAGTATTCTCCAGCGTAAACAATCGCCTGTTGGCGTTCCGAGCCGACACGGGAGAAAAGATCCTGGACATGGACCTCTACACATCCCAGATGGGACCGCCGATTTCATTCATGATCGATGGCAAGCAGTACATCAGCGTCGCGGCCGGCCCTGCGGCAGGTGCTGGCCGGGGAGAGCCCGCTGCCAAGGGAGGCCCCGCCCCCACGCCGCAACCGGCGCATCTCTTCGTTCTGACATTGGATGGCAAGGCTGCCATACCAGGGGCGCCGGCGAACTAAACTAGTGATGGAGGATAGAACTTGAGTCAAGGCCGGTGGATTCTGAGTTGCGCCGCGATCGTCGTGGGCGGGTCTCTGCAGATCGCGTATACCCAGCAAACGGCTGCCGCTCCCGCCCCCGCGGCTCAAAAAGCGCTGATCGATCGCTATTGCGCGGGTTGTCACAGCGACAAATTGCGAACCGGCGAGCTTTCGCTGCAGGGCCTTGATGTGACCAACGCAGCGGCGCATCCCGAGATCTGGGAAAAAGTAATCCGCAAACTGCGGGTGGGCGCGATGCCCCCTCAAGGACTGCCACGTCCGGATCGGGCGGCTCTGGACGGTCTGGCGACCTATCTTGAGACATCCCTCGATCGCGCGGCGGCGGCCAAGCCGAATCCGGGGCGAGTGTCGATGCACCGCTTGAATCGGACGGAGTACGCCAACGCGGTCCGCGACCTGCTGGCCCTGGACATCGATTCCACCGCGCTGTTGCCCGCCGACGATGAAGGCAGTGGCTTCGACAACAGCGCCGACGTCTTGCGCATGTCCCCTGCCCTGATGGAGCGTTATCTTTCGGCTTCCTGGAATGTCAGCCGCACGGCAGTTGGCAACATGCGCATCGCGCCTGCCACGGCCGTCTATCGGGTCCGCCCGGACCTGTCGCAGGATCAGCACATTGATGGCCTGCCGTTGGGAACGCGCGGCGGCATGTTGGAGAAACACAACTTTCCGCTGGATGGGGAATACGTCATCAAGCTCCGGCTATGGCGCAATACCTTCGACCTGGTGCGCGGGATGGAAGATCCGCACGAAATCGAGATTGCAGTGGACGGAGTTCGCGTGCAAGCAGCCAAAGCGGGCGGCCGTGAGGATTTCGTCAAGATGGCTGAAAACCCGGGAGCGTTCGGCGGCGAACTGGATCAGAAGCTGACGGTCCGTATGTCACTGACCGCCGGTGTTCATTCGGTATCCGCATATACGGTGCTGCGGAGCCATGCGCAGCGCGATAGCCAGGTAAAGCCGTTCCTCAGGACGACAATTGACGGCTTGGACATTACGGGAGACCCCTCGGTGGATCGGCTCAGCATTGAGGGTCCCTTTCAACAGACGGGTTCCGGGGAAACACCTTCGCGCCAGCGCATTTTTACCTGCCGCCCCAAGAGTACGCAAGACGAATTACCCTGTGCGCGCACGATCCTTACCGCGCTAGCCCGGCGCGCCTATCGCCGGCCCGTGACTGCGACCGATATGGAGACGCCGCTCAGCTTCTTCCAACGCGGCCGGAACAATGGGGGAACATTTGATGCGGGGATCGAATCGGCTTTGCAGTTGATTCTGACGAGTCCGGAATTCCTAGTGCGGTTCGAGGCTGATCCGGATAGCGTCGCCGATGGAAGCGCCTACCGGATTAGCGATCTGGCCCTGGCGTCGCGGCTATCGTTCTTCCTGTGGAGCAGCATCCCGGACGATCCACTATTGGACGTCGCCGCCAGCGGAAAATTGCACGAACCACGCGTCCTACGCGAGCAGACCATGCGCATGCTGCGCGACCCGCGCGCGCAAGCGCTGACCGACAATTTCGCCGAGCAGTGGCTGTTCCTGCGGAATCTGAAGACAACGGCTCCCAACTTGGACGCGTTCCCCGATTTCGACGATAACCTGCGGCAGGCCATGCGCGAGGAGACCAAGCTGTTCTTCGAGAGCATTGTTCGCGAGGACCGCAACGTCATGGACCTGTTGAACGCGGATTACACCTTCGTCAATGAGCGGTTGGCTCGGCACTACGGCATTCCCAACATTTATGGCAGCCAGTTCCGGCGCGTGCCCGTGACCGACGAAGCGCGGCGGGGTTTGCTGGGACAGGCGAGCATTCTGTCCGTGACTTCGTACCCCAATCGGACATCCGCCGTGCAGCGCGGCAAATGGATTCTGACGAACATTCTGGGAGTCCCCCCGACGCCCCCACCTCCAAACGTGCCGATGTTGCAGGAGAATGCCGAAGGCGCTCGTCCTCGTTCCCTGCGTGAACGCATGGAACTGCATCGAGCCGACACCGTTTGCGCGGGATGCCACAAGGTGATGGACCCGGTGGGATTCGCACTCGAGAATTTCGATGCCGTAGGTAGTTGGCGCGCGCGTGACGGCGACAACAAGATCGACCCGTCCAGCACTCTGTTTGAAGGCACCCAGGTGGATGGGCCGGTAGCGCTGCGGCGCATGCTCACCAGCCGCCCGGAGACGTTCGTTGGGGTGATGACGGAAAAACTGCTCACCTATTCGTTGGGCCGGGGTCTGGACTATAAGGACATGCCGACGGTCCGCAAGGTCGTGAATCAAGCCCGTAGCAACAACTTCCGATTCTCCAATTTAGCCTTAGGAATTGTCGAAAGTACACCGTTCCAGATGAAGATCAAATACTCGCAAGCAAGCAATGAGGGAGGTCAGTCCAAATGAGATTCATCACCAAGAAATACATTCCGCGCCGGACGTTTTTGCAGGGCATGGGTGTGACGATGGCGCTACCGTTGCTGGATTCCATGGTGCCCGCGCAAACACCTTTGGCCAGAACCGCGGCCAATCCGCAAGTGCGTCTGGGTCTGTGCTTCATTCCGCACGGAGCGGTGATGGCGAACTGGACCCCGGCCGAGGAGGGCGCGCTAACGCTGTCGCGGACCTTAACTCCGCTGGAACCCTTTAAGCGAAACGTCGTCGTGGTCAGCAACTTGGCGCATGCGATGGCGGCTCCGGGCGGACCGGGGGATAACGGAGGCGACCATACACGCTCACCTGCAGTTTTCTTAAATGGAGTTCACCCGAAGAGAACCGATGGCGCCGATATTCAGGCGGGCGTCACCATCGACCAGATGGCGGCACAACAAATCGGACAGCAGACGCCTCTGCCTTCGCTGGAACTGGCGACAGAGGATTTCAGCGGACTGGTAGGCTCCTGCGACGTGGGCTTTAGTTGCACCTATATGAATACGATCTCCTGGCGTACACCCACGACGCCACTGCCCATGGAGATCAACCCGCGTGTAGTATTCGACCGCTTGTTCGGCGACGGGGCTACGGCGGAAGAGCGCATGGCCCGCATCGAACAGCAGCGCAGCATTCTGGATGCGGTCACAAGTCAAGTCCGGCGGCTGGAGGGCAAGCTGGGCGCCACCGACCGCAATCGCATGGCCGAGTATCTGGACACGGTGCGGGAAATTGAGCGGCGGGTGCAATTGGCCGAAAAGCAGAACAACAATGCCGATCTGAGCGTGCCCACGTCACCGAGCGGCATCCCCGACGACCATCAGGCTCACTCAAAACTGATGTTCGATCTGATGGCCATCTCGTTCCAGGCTGATATCACACGCGTCTCGACATTCATGATGGCGCGGGAAGTCAGCTACCGGACGTTCCCCATGCTGGGAATCTCGGAAGGCTTCCATCCGGCATCGCACCATCAGAACAGCCCAGAACGGCTGGAGAACTTGACCAAGATCAACACGTACCATGTCAGCCTGGTCGCCCACCTTCTCGATCGGCTGAAGAACACTCCGGATGGAGATGGCACTCTGCTGGATCACTCGTTGATTCTTTTCGGAAGCGGCATGAGCAACAGCAACGTCCACAACCATTCACCTCTTCCGGTGTTGGTGGCGGGCGGAGCGGCGGGCAAGCTGAAGGGCGGACGCCACGTGAAGTATCCGGAAAATACACCCATGTCGAACCTGCTGCTGACGATATTGCACAAGGCCGGCGTAGAACGGGAGTCTGTTGGCGATAGCACGGGCTTGTTGTCGGAGGTCTAAAGATGAATACAAAAACTTCTATTGCCGTCACACTAACATTGCTCTGCGCCGGCTTGACGCGAGGAGCAGCCGCCGACATCGCGAATGCGGCCGAGCGGCGGGATACGACTGCCGTCCGGACGTTGGCATCCCAGCGCGCTGACGTGAACGCGGTGCAAGCCGACGGCACTACCGCTCTGCATTGGGCCACGCACTGGAATGATCTGGAAACGGTACGGCTGCTATTGGCCGCGGGCGCCAATCCGAAAGTTAGCAACCGCTTTGGAGCCTCTCCGCTTTCTGAAGCCGCCGCGCTGGGAAACGCCCAACTGGTCGACCTGCTGCTGAAAGCCGGAGCCGATCCAAAGGCTTTGACAACGGCGGACGGCGAGACCGTTCTGATGACAGCGGCACGGGCCGGCAGCGTGGATGCCGTAAAGTTGCTGCTGGACCGCGGCGCGGACGTGAATGCACGCGAGACCTATAAGGGGCAGACGGCATTGATGTGGGCCGCAGCCGAGCACCATCCGGAGATCGTGAAGGTGCTGTTGGAGCGCGGTGCCAATTGGAAAGTGCTATCTAACGATCATGAAACCAAAATGCCCAAGCTCAGCGCGGCATCGTCCGTCACGCCGATGGCTCGCGGCGGGCTGGCGGCCTGGCACTTCGCGGCTCGGGAGGGTGACGTTGCCACGGCTCGCGTCATGCTGGAGGCTGGCGTCGATATTAACCAGCTGGACGTGGACAAGACGAACGCCTTGATCGTTTCCCTGATGAACAAGCAATACACGTTTGCCAAGTTCCTGCTGGATCGCGGTGCGAAATCGAACCTTGCCGACGTGCTGGGCCGGACGGCCCTTTACGCCGCTATCGATATGCGCAACGAGGACTATTCGGCAACGCCAGGACGCCCCGCGCTGGACCCCATGCCCAGTATCGAAATCGTTCAGGCTTTGCTGGATCATGGCGCCGATCCCAACATGGCCCTGACCGGGCGACTTCCCGGCCGCAGTGGAATGGATGGAGGCGACACCAGCTTAGGCGAAGGAACCACGCCGTTGATGCGCGCAGCCAGGGCGGGCGATGCCCCAGTGATGCGGCTGCTATTGGCCAAAGGCGCCGATGCCAAGCGAGTCACCAAAGAAGGCAATACGGCCCTTATGTTCGCGGCCGGCGTCGGCTATCGCGACAAAAACACCAGCGGTACGGAAGCCCAGGCCCTCGAAGCGGTCCAGGTCGCCGCGCAACTGGGTCAGGATATTAATCAAACCAACACCCGCGACGAAACTGCTTTGCATGGAGCCGCCGGAAGAGGCGCGGATTCCATCGTGCAATTCTTAATTGATCACGGCGCGAATATCGCTGCCAAGTCGAAACAGGGGTACACCCCTCTCGACATCGCTATTGGAAAGAACAGCTTTGGCGCCCTTCCCGTACCGCACGATAGCACCGTAGCCCTACTGCGCAAGCTGCATGCTCCAGAAGGCAAGGACTTGGCCCCCAAACCCGCAGCCGCGAAGTAATTCCGGGCTGCTTCGTTAGCGAGCCGCAGGCGCGGCGGGCTGCTGCGCGCTGGGATCACCGGTCGGCGGGGGTGCGTGGTCTTGCGAACTGGGTGGACCTAGAAGCTCAGTAAGAATCGGCTTCAGCGCATCCGCCCAGACTTGATATCCGGGCAGGGCCGGGTGCAAATTGTCGGCGTTCATCATGCCCGGCAATAGTGTACCTGCGCGATCCGCCAGGCGGTCGTTGACATTGAGATAACGGATTCGCTGGCCATCCGCAAGCTGTTGCAGATTGCCATTGATAGCGTCAATCACGGGCATCACCGCCATATTGTCGTTGCGCGGAAAAATCGCCGTCAGGATGATGGTCGCCATGGGAGCCTTGGCTTGCATCACACGAAGAACCGCTGTGAGGCCTTTGGTGATATCGGCCACCTTGCTGGCCTCGCCACCAGCGCGTACTACGTTCCCAGCGTTGTTGGTGCCTGCCAACAGCACGATCACTTTCGGATTCACTCCATCCAATTCACCGTTTTCCAGGCGCCAGAGAATGTTTTGAATCAAATCGGCGCCCCACCCGAAATCCGCCGCATTCCACCCGAAGAAGTTCTGCTTCCAGTTGGCAAGCAACTGCGGGTAATCGGTGGCGCCCCAGCGCCGGGTGATCGAGTCCCCCTCGAAATAGACGTCAATGCCGCCTTGCCTGGCCTTGTCCAGCAATTGTTGATGCGCGGTCAGAGAGTTCTGATCCGTGCGCGATCGCGGCTGGTCCGCGGGAGCTTGTGAGAAACACGCCTGGCAAACGAGTAGCAGCAGTGCAAATATCCTCATTGCGCCTTGTGCCCGAGGAACTTATCCGCCCAGGGAATAAAGTAGCGCCAATTCGGCCCATCCGTGTGCCCCCCGTCGTGTTGCCGCCACGCGAGCTGTCCGTTCAACATGCTGACATTCACGTCCGGCATCCTCTCCACTCGATAGTCGTCGGAGGTTCCCAGATCCTTCGCGCCCAGCAGACGGAATACCGGCCCAGCCGCGACGGCCGCTATGTAGCTGCCTTGATGATCCAGCCACTTGGCGTCGCCCTTTTCGGGCACGCCGTAACTGATGAAGGTGAGGCGGGGCGCACAAAGCGCGAGCAGTTCATGCGAATCCACCGGGATATCACCGGCGTTCTTGCTGCCGAAGCTAGCCTCGGAGGCGCCATATTTCAGGAAGTTGCCGGCCATCCAGTGGTATTCGCCGGCGCCGGTAAGATTCTCCACCGCCTCGCCCCAGTTGCGCCGATGCAGCTTCGCGCCGCCTTCGCCGGACGATCCAACCAGCACTACCGCGAACCGGGTGTCGTAGGCCATCGTTACAAGGGCGGCCTTGCCGTAGCGCGAAACACCCTCTATGCCAACCTTTTTGGCGTCCACGGACTTTTCGGTCTCCAGGAAATCCAAGCCGCGAGACGCGCCCCAAGCCCAGGCGCGCAAGGAACCCCAGTCGTCCGGCTTGCGCGGCTGGCCGCGATTCACCAGCCCGATAATTCCCTTGGTAAGTCCCGCACCATTGTCCGCTTGTACACTGCCCGGATTGATGGAGGCGTATCCCCAGCCGTCCGCTATTAATTGTTGGGTAGCCGGAGGATCGGCGCCCGGCGGTGGTGCCACTGCTTTGCCGCCTTTTCCCGCTGCGGGTGCGACGCCCGGAAGGCCCCCGCCGCCAAACATCATCATTACAGGGACGCGACCCTTCGCATCGGCCGGCACGACCAGAACCATCTGTATATCTACGCTGATCCCCGGGTAGGTGGTGTTGTCGACGTGCCCCACCACCTGCTTTCCGATCACTTCGCGCTTGCCGACCATGGCGTTTACCGTGTTAGTGACCGTCCAGGTCACTTTTGGGACGTTCTTTGGGACCCGACCCAATACCTCGCGGTCAAAATCTTCCAGGATTTCTTCACGGCGTTGTTTCCACATGGAGGCCGTGGTCACTTTTTTGCCGTTCTTCAGGGTCAACACATCGGGCAATACGGGGAAGGGATTGGCCGTCGCTTCGTCGTAGTTCGCGTGGTTGGGGGCTGTCTCCGTGCCGCTGGGGCCCGGGCGTAGAGCCTTGATGCCCAGTTGATCCATCATGTTTTTGTGATCTTCGGCGGCAGTCCACGCGGCGGGAACGGGTTGCTGCCCCCAAGCGAGCGTGCCAAAACCGGCGAGCGTCATGATCGCGGTTACAAGCCGACGTGTGTTCGCATTCATAGTCTTCATTTCAAGTTGTCCACCAACGAGCTTAGTATTAACCTGGCACGGGGGCAAGCCCTGGCGACACATTGGCGACAATGAGGAACGGAGCATTTCCAGTCCACATCCGCGGAAGCTCCTCAGCAGAACTACGAACGCCGGTGGGACGCCTTCCAAGGACTGCGTTCGCACCGGCGCTATATGGTCCCGCGATGAAGTTCACGCGGAACAGGAACTAAGCAAGAATGCCGCGCTATTAACGGCGGCGCACGTCGACTGATCGTACATCGCCGTCACGGAAGTCCACCGAACAAGAGAACGTGAACGAATCCGAACGGTTTCGAATGTCCGCTCGCGCATCGCCGACGATCCAGTCGTTTCTTCCTGGGCGATTATCTACATTGATCGCAAGAAAATCCACGTGCTGGTAGCCTCTCTGATAAAGGTTGGCTTCGACGGAAACTTGGCAAGAATCCATGGCGATCCTAGCCGCGGATTTTCTGGCATCGCCATAACCCGGCATGTAGCGGTCTCGCTCGAGCGGCTCAAGTTGCGCGGAGCGCACCGCACCAGTGTCAAAGTTCACTGAGCAAGAGAAGCTGTGAGTTTCATCGCGGTCGTATCCACGCCGGATGTCGAGCAAGCCCGTGATCCAATCCTGGCGTCCCGGATTGTTATCTAGAGCCGTATTTCGGAAAGCGACGCTGGCGTTGCGATAGCGATCCAGCACTTGTTGTCTGATGGCGTCCTGGCAGACCCGAATCGCTTGCTCAGTGGTATAGCGTGAGCCTCCCCCGCCGCGTCCCGATGGCTGTGCGGGGTTTCCGCCGGGGAAGTTGGAATAGGGCTGGTTACCGCTACCCCACGTCACGGCGAAGGCGTACCCGTCAGCCCCACCGTCTGGGTCTTGAATTCGGACGACCATCGCGCCGCCGTTTTGCGGGCCCCGCACCAGTTCCTGGCGCCCGCGCCCATCCAAACCTGTAAAACGTAGATTCGCGGGATTTGCCGGCATCGTGCCTGTGCAGTCGAATCGGCGCCATTGAGGCGTTTGTCCCGATAGATTGCGAAGGGTAGCGTTCCCACCTCGGATCTCCACCTCCGCCGCTCCATCGACTGTTACCTCAATTCGGCACTCACCGCGATCCGGACTTCCGCCCGCGGTCACGTTGGCCCTGCGTTGCAGTGTTTGGCCATTTGCCAAACCGATCATAAATACAGTAGCGGCTACTCCGACGGTCCATAAACGCATTTGCATATTTACCCCTTCCCACGTTGATGAAGCAATTGAACAACCAAATCCTCGATCAACGCGCCAATGTACGGACTTTCAGTGCAATGGCCACGCACAAGCGATTCTAAAAGACGTTCAAGTGACACCTTTTTACCGTGCGGGACCGGAAATGGCAACAATGCCACGGTTGGAACAAGACCGCAGCAGGATCACACCTGGTTTGAGCACTAGGCGGTTTGGCCGTGCGCGTGCTTTTGCTCAGTTGAGTTGAAAGGTGCCGAAAAACAGTGAAAACGAGATTATTGGCGATGGCGTTATTGGCTGGGAGTTCTCTCTTTGGGCAAATCTCCATCGGAATCAGGATTGGCCAACCCCCTCCGCCGCGAGTACTTCGGGTTCGTCCCGTGAATCCTGGGGTTGGCTTTATGTGGGTGGAGGGCTACTGGTATCCGTCGAACAATCGTTACGCGTGGCATAACGGCTATTGGACCAGGCCTCCCTATGAGGGCGCCGTATGGTCAGGGCCGCGCTATGACGGACAACAGTTTTTCGATGGTTATTGGTCGGGCGGGCAACGCCAGCAGATGCCCCATGATCATCGCTGGGACCGGGATAACCGCAATCGCGATTACAACCGGGACTATGACAACGGCAAGGGCAACGGTAAAGGCAACAACGGTAAGGGTAAGGGCAATCAGCGTTAGACGTGCTGACGGGATGGGGTCACGTGACCAAGCGTGGTCGCATCCCGGCTAGGGAAAGGAGCCTGTATGTCTTTAGGAATATACTTCGCAGGATACTTAGTCATCATCGGAGGGCTGATTTGGGGCGCCACTCTGATGCACGTGCCAGCTCATTGGATCGGGGTGGGCGCTATTGTCCTCTTGGGACTCGGGATCGTAACAGGCGTAAAGAACACTCGCCAAAAGGAATGAACCCGTATCGCCACTGGCGATACGGGTTCACCGCGCTATTTGTCCGATTTATCGCTTTTACCCTTCCGATCCGATGATCTCTGTTTGCCCTTGTTCTGTTGTTCCGCCGGCGCGGGAGCCTCCGGACGTTCCCCACGCCCATTGATACAGAATACTGTATTCGTCCGGATCTCCCCAAATACAAAACTCCACGAAATTGATTGCTCTTCCGGCTAGTTTTACCTCAATCTTCAGTCGTCCCATGCCGCATTTGGGGACGAATCTAATCGGTGGTCCGCCCACAAGACTGCTTAGCGTTGCTGCCACCAAGGTCGCAGCGTGAATTAATTTCCCCTATGGCCAGCTCTAGCGCCGCCCGTCGCGGTCCCGGTCGTAGTCCCGATTGTGACCGTCCCGATCCCAGCGATGATCGTGGTTAAACTGGCGCTCGTTTCCTGACCAGTATCCCTCTAAGAACATTCCACCCTCGTAGCGGGGTCCCACCCACGTCGCGCCGGGGAATGGCGGTCTTGTGTAATAGCCGTTGTGCCACACGTAACGATTCTTCGATGCATACCAGTACCCATCCACCCAAACGTAGCCGTTGCCCGGATTTCGCGGCCGGTTCCGCAGTACGCGAGCCGGCGGAGGTGGGCCAATCCTGATACCCATCGACACCTGTCCTAATAGCGAGCTGCCCCCGAGAAGTATGACTGCGAGTAGTTTCTTCATTGTTCTGACGACCTCCTGCGGTTGCTAAAGCAAGCAAGCGGAGTGACCAAAACGCCGGATTTGCGCCCCCTGGGTGGCATTCACTCGCGATCCATCCGCGCAAATCCCTGCCATTTCAAACTGATCCGTACTCCGTGGGGCTAGCTCCCCCCTGACCTCAGTTCACACTGTGCGGTTGGAGCACATAAATGACAAATTTGGCTGCTTGGGTTCGTTCCGTTAAATACCGTATGAAACTTGCCCTCGCCTCGCGCGTCCACCTGTAACATGAAGAGACTCATGTCCCGTCCAACGTCCCCTAGCCCGGTCGCGCGCCAAGTCGCCCGCCTGCGCCGACCTCGCTATAATCTAAGCATGCGGTATCTCTATATCGCGCTCGTTATGTCTTTGAGCGCACCCTTCTTCCTGCGCGCCGCGGACGTCATCCTCATGGAGGAAATCGCCGCCAAGGTCAACGGCGACATTGTCACCAACTCGGAATTAAAAGACGACCTGCCCGCGATCGAGGATGAACTCAAGAAGGCGGGCCTCACTGGGGCTGAATACGAAGCCGCTCTCAAACAGCGTGTCTCCGAACTGCTGGCCAATCACATCGACCAGATCCTGCTCCGCCAAAAGGCCAAAGACTTAAACCTGAAAGTGGAGACCGAGCTCAATAAGCAGATCGCAGACTACCAACGTCAATTTAAGCTGGCCGATCCCGACGAGTTCCAACGTTTTGTCGTCGAGCAAACCGGTCGGTCCTATGAAGACTTCCGGACCACTCTGCTGGACAAACTCCTGGTCGACAGCGTGGTCCGCGACGAAGTTTACCGCAAGATTCAGATCCCTGCGGAAGAACTCCGCGCTTATTACAACGACCATCAAACAGACATGCAGCGCAAAGAGCGCGTCTTCTTGCGGGAGATCTTCATCCAGAACAAAAGCAATAGCGCGGAGGATCTGGCCGCTGCGGAAACCAAAGCGAAAGCTCTCGGCGTTCGCGCCAAGAACGGCGAAGCCTTCGCCCCCATGGCCCAAAATAATTCCGACGCTCTAACAAAGGATCAGGGCGGAATTCTCGATCCTGCTACCAAAGGCATGCTCGCGCCCGAACTGGAATCGCAGGTTTGGGACAAACCTCCCGCCTTCGTCACCGATCCCATCAAAATGCCGCAGGGATGGCTAATCTTAAAAGTAGAAGACCATCAGCGCGAAGGCCTGGCCAAGTTCGAAGAAGTCGAAGGTGAGTTGCAGAACTTCCTTTACGGACAGCGTACCGGACCCGCCGTCAGGGCCTACCTCACCAAGCTTCGCAAGGATGCCTTCCTGCAAGTGAAAGAAGGCTACGTGGACGCCAACTCGGCGCCCGGCAAGGACACACGCTGGGTAGATGTCGCGACTCTGAAGCCGGAGACCATCACGCGCGAGGAAGTCATCGCCAATCCCAGCATGAAGCGCCTGCTGGGCCTCTTCCCCGTGCCAGGCACGCAAAAAACCGGGGCATCCTCGTCGCGCTAGTCTCCGCGATCTCCCCTCCACCGAATGAAGTCACCCTATATCAACGAGCTTCAACCGAACCACAATATTGAAGCAGTCTTTCTCGTCGCGCATAAAGAAATCCGCCAAAAGAAGACCGGAGAACCCTATCTCTCTCTAACCTTCGTCGACCGCTCCGGCGACCTCGAAGCCAAGATGTGGGATAACGCCGCCGAGGCCATCCCCACCTTCGAGCAAAACGACTTCGTGCGCGTCAAAGGGGCTACCCAGGTCTTCCAGAACAAACTCCAGTTCACTGTCCATAAGCTGCGCCCCGTACCGGAATCGGAAGTCGACCTCGGAGACTTCCTGCGCGCGTCTAAGCGCGACCGCCCCGAGATGTTGCGCGAGCTGCTGGCCTATGTGTCCGGCATGACCAATCCACACCTGAAAGGATTGGTTGAAGGTTTATTCGCTAACCCCGCAGTGGCACAGGCGTACCGTGACGCGCCCGCCGCCAAGAGCGTGCACCACGCCTGGATCGGCGGCCTCATTGAGCACGTCCTCTCCCTGTGCGCTCTCGCGAAGATGACCGCGTCGCACTACGCCAACATCGACCCCGATCTCCTGCTGACCGGCGTGATCCTGCACGACATCGGCAAGATCCACGAGCTCGAATTTGCGCGCGCCATCCGCTATGGGGATCAGGGCCAATTGCTGGGTCACATCCAGATCGGCATGCAGATGGTCGCCGAGCAAGCCCGCCAAATGCCGGACTTCCCGCCGCGTCTGCTCGACCTGGTGCTGCATATGGTCCTCAGCCATCACGGCCAGTTGGAATACGGGTCTCCAAAATTGCCCGTCTTCCCCGAAGCTCTGTTGCTGCACTTGCTCGACAACATGGATTCGAAAATGGAAACCATGCGCGCCATGATCGACAACGATCGGCTCATCGAAGGCACCTGGACGCTCTACAACTCCGCCCTGGAACGCACGGTGCTCAAGAAGGACGCATATCTGAATCCCGCCGACAAGCCCGCCGAAGCAGCCCCCGCAAATCCGCACGAAGCTCCGAAACCCAAGCCGGAAGCCGCCTCGCTGTTCGCGGACAAACTACGCGGAGCCCTGGGATCTTCAGTTCCGAAGTAACCTAGCCGCCCGCAGTCCACCAGAGTAGCGCCGCGCGCCGTGCAAGTGTTACACCTGTTAAGTACTCCCGCTTTCTCTGACATGGCAAAATATAAACCCGCCGGCTCTTCCAAGAAGCTTCCTCCACCATCCCCCACGCGTGGCCTCATTCCGTGTGGAGTGATTCTCGCGATCTGCTTCTTTCTCCTATTTCTATTGATGTCCGGCTCTTTGAAGACTGGACGATAAAGGAGATAAATGCGAATCGATCAACGCCAGCCCGGCGACTTGCGTCCGGTGAAGGTCACCACGGACTACCTGATGACTGCCGAAGGCTCGGCTCTTATTGAAGTGGGTCACACGCGCGTGTTGTGTACCGCGTCTGTCGAAGACTCCGTGCCGCCCTTCCTGCGCGGTTCCGGCAAGGGTTGGGTGACGGCGGAATACGCCATGCTGCCGCGCGCCACCAGCACACGGACGGCTCGCGAAGTTACCAAAGGCCGTCCCTCTGGCCGCACGATGGAGATTCAGCGCCTGATCGGCCGATCCTTGCGCACTATTGTCGATATGAATGTGCTCGGCGAACGTAGTGTCCTGATTGATTGCGACGTCCTGCAAGCCGACGGCGGCACCCGCACCGCCGCCATCACCGGAGCCTACATTGCTCTCGCCAGCGCCATCGGCAAGCTAGTGAAGTTCGGCACCCTCAAGAAGTCCCCTTTGCTGGACTCGGTTGCCGCCACCAGCGTGGGCGTCATCAAAGGCGTCCCCATGCTCGACCTTTGCTACCAGGAGGATTCGGCGGCCGAAGTAGATATGAATGTGGTCATGACCGGAGCCGGCCGGTACATTGAAGTACAAGCCACAGCGGAAAAAACGGCCTTCGATGACCAGCAGCTTGCGGAACTGCTGAAGTTGGCGCGCAAGGGGATCCAGGAACTGGCAGCCATCCAAAAAACTTACGTATGATCGTCTATTGCGCCACCAGCAACCCAGGCAAGCTGCGCGAATTCCAGTTGGCCGGCGAGGGTTTCGATGTGCGCGCGCTGCCGAAGTCGATCGCTCCGCCGGAGGAAACAGCCGATACCTTTGAAGAAAACGCCACGGCCAAAGCCGTGTATTACGGCAAGCTGGCGGAGGGCTACCTGTTCGCCGACGATTCCGGCCTGGAAGTGGATGCCCTGGAAGGCGCGCCCGGCGTGCACTCCGCGCGCTATGCAGGAGAGCATGCAAGCGATGCCGAGAACAACGCGCTGCTGCTGGAACGTCTTCGCGGCGTCGACAACCGCACCGGACGCTTTGTCTGCGTCATCGCGTTAGTGAAGGACGGTGTGCCCGTCCGCACCTTCCGAGGCTCGGTGGATGGCCGCATCCTGGAAGCGCCGCGCGGCAACGGTGGCTTCGGCTATGACCCGTTGTTCTTTCACGAGCCCTTCGGATGCACGTTCGGCGAAGCCCCGATCGGCGAAAAAATGCTGGTGAGCCATCGGGCGCAAGCGCTGGCGGAAATGTTTACTTTTCTAGAAAATACCGCTGCCACTTGAGGAAGCCTATTATGGTTTTGGCGTCCGGAATCTTGCCCGCTTCGATCATGGCGTCCAGTTCTTTTGCGGTGAACCAACGCGTTTCGATGCGTTCGTCTTCCATCGGCGTCGAAGTGCCCGCCTTCAGTCCGGTGGCCAGATAGATCGTCATCTTTTCAGCCAGAAATCCAGGACTGGCCCAGAATTCCGCCAGCTTTTGCATCTTGCCCGCACGATAGCCGGTCTCCTCCGCTAGTTCGCGGCGCGCGGCCTGCAACGGAGTCTCCCCTGGGTCCACGCGTCCGGCCGGAAGCTCCCACATGTATTGCAGGGACGGCAAACGATACTGCTTCACCAACAACACGCGCTTCTTCTCATCCACCGGCATCACCACAGCCGAGCCCTGATGCTGCACAATGGCGCGTTTAATCTCAAAGCCGTCAGGGTCCAGCGCCACATCCTGCGTCACCCAAAATATGGGCGTGCGCAGTAGTTCTTTCGAAGAGATGGTCTTCATTTCTTTCCAATCGCCTGCGCGAAGCCTTGCGCCGACTGAGTATTGACGATATCGGCAGGTTCCAGCCATGCGCGCCGCGCCATGATCACGCCATAGCGCATGTTGGCGAGATGTTTGGGATGATGCGCGTCCGTAGAGATCACGAACTTGCAACCGCGCGCCTTGGCGGCCCGCGCCAGCGATGCCGTTAGATCCAGGCGCTCCGGACTGGCGTTGATTTCCAGATACACATTCTTGCGCGCCGCGGTCGACGCGATGGCATCGAAGTCGAACGGAAACGCATCCCGGTGCAGCAACAAGCGTCCCGTGGGATGCCCCAGCGCGCGCAGGCTTTTCGATTCCAAGGCGCGCAGCAAACGGTCCGTCATCTCCGCGGATTCCAGATTCATGTGGCTGTGTACGCTGCCGATCACGAAATCGAGCTCTGCCAGCGCGTCTTCCGCCAAATCCATTTCGCCGTCGCGCTTGATGTCGCATTCCAGGCCGGAAAACACGCGGATGCCGAGCCCGCTCTGGTCCATCTCACGCACCAAAGCAGCGAAGGCCACGGCGCGCTTTTCATCCAGTCCGTTGGCCATGGCCAAGGCCTTCGAATGATCGGTGATAGCGATGTATTCGTAGCCCAGAGCGCGTGCTGCCTCGGCCATTTCTTCCAGCGTCGCGCGACCATCGCTTTCGCGGGTGTGCATGTGCAGGTCGCCGCGAATATCGCCCAGCGAAACCAGGTTGGGCAGCTTGCCGGTTTCAGCCGCCTCGATTTCGCCCTGATTCTCGCGCAATTCCGGAGGAATCCAGGCTAACCCCAGGGCCGCGTAAATATCCTCTTCCGTGCGCGACGCGACCACTTCTTTCGAGTCTATGCGCGCCAGGCTGTATTCGCTGAGCGTCAAGCCCGCTTTCTGGGCCCTCGTCCGCAGATGGATGTTGTGTTCCTTACTACCGGTGAAATACTGCAGCGCCGCGCCGTAGTTTTCTTCCGGCAGAGTGCGCATGTCCACCTGCAAGCCTTCCAGCCCAAATCGCACGCTAGCCTTGTTGGCCCCCAGCGCCAGCACTTCATGCACGCGCGGATGTTCGGTGAATGGCGCCAGGGCGGCCTCCGCTCCAGGACCGGTGACGAGGAGATCCAAATCCCCCACCGTTTCCTTCCCTCGCCGCAGGCTGCCCGCCGGAGTCACTCGATCCACGCCATCGATCTTCAGCAGAAACTCGGACAATTCGTCCGCTACGCCATACGCGAAGCTCAAAAGAAATCTTCCGGCGCGCTGGCGATACTGCGCGATGGAGCGCAATACTTTCTCTTCCAGCTTGGCCCCCATGCGTGGCAGGTCCCGCAGCTTCTGCTCCTGGCAAATCTTCTCCAACCCGTCGATAGTCGAGACGCGGAAGGTTTCAAACAACGTGCGGATGCTCTTGGGACCCAGACCTTGAATCTTCAGAAGCTCCAGCGCAGTGGGTGGATAGATGGTTAGCATCTCATCGCGCCGTTCAAAACTGCCGCGGGCTTCGATCTCCTCCAGCGCGGAGGCGATGCCTTTGCCGATACCCGGCACGTCGGTCACCTTACGTTCCGGATCCTTGACGATCGCCGCGATGGGTTCGGGGTAACCTTCGATGACGGAGGCCGCATTGCGGTAGCTGCGGATGCGGAAGCCATCCTGCCCGGCGATTTCCATCAGATCCGCGGTTTCACTCAGCATTCTTGCTATTTCGTGGTTGTCCATGATCTCCGTTCAACGTTTTCCAAACAACCACATCACCAGACTCAGCAGCGCGCTCAACACCAGACAGGTAACCACGGGAAAATAGAACCCGCCGTTCTTTCCTTCCACGCGAATATCTCCCGGCAGCCGGCCCAGCCTGAGGGGCAGCTTATCCCCTAGGGTGATCAACAATCCCAGCGCCAGCAGAAAAACTCCCGCGATGATGAGCGTACGCCCCACGTGATCCTCTTTTCGATGATACCCGGTGGGCGCAACTATCCGATAATGGAGCCGAGGACCGACCCCGATGATCGCTGACGCCCCGACCGCGACCGCCCTGTATGCCGCCGCCGAAGATGAATTCAATCCGCGCCTTTCCGCGGAAGCCCGGTTGGACGAGGCTGCGCGGCGGCTCGGCTTGGATGAAGGAATCGAGAAAGTGCTACGTTACCCAACTCGGGAGATGAAGGTCCACATCCCGGTGGTGTTGGATGACGGGCGCATCGAAATGTTCACAGGCTACCGGGTGCAGCATTCGCTGGCTCGCGGGCCCGCTAAAGGCGGCATCCGCTTTGCTCCCGACGTCACTTTGGATGAGGTTCGGGCGCTGGCTTCCTGGATGACGTGGAAGTGCGCCGTAGCCGACCTCCCCTTCGGCGGCGCGAAGGGCGGCGTGATTTGTGACCCGACGATTCTTTCGCAAGGGGAGTTAGAGCGCATCACCCGCCGCTACACAGCCGAGTTATTCGATTTCATCGGACCAGAGCTGGACGTCCCCGCCCCGGACATGAACACCAATGAGCAGACCATGGCTTGGATCATGGACACGTACTCCATGCACAGCCACCACACGGTCACCGCGGTGGTTACGGGCAAGCCGGTGGAATTGGGCGGTTCGCGCGGCCGGGCGGAAGCCACGGGACGCGGCTGTATGATCGTCACCGACCAAGCGCTGCAACGGCTGGGTCTGGAACGGTCCCACTGCCGCGTGATCATTCAAGGCTTCGGGAATGTCGGCGGCATGTCCGCGAAACTGATGGCGCAGGCGGGGTACAAGATTATCTCCATCGTGGAATACGATGGAGCGGTCTATAACCAAGACGGTCTGGACATCGTGGCACTCGCCAAACACCGCAAGGAGACGGGCTCCATCACCGATTTCCCCGGCGGCGAGAACGTGGATCGCGAAGAGGCCATGTTTATGGAGACGGATGTCCTGCTGCCCGCGGCCAAGGAAAACGTCATCACCTCCGCAAATGCGCACAAGCTGCAATGCAAGATCATCTGCGAGGGAGCCAACGGCCCCACCACGTACCTTGCCGACAAGATTCTGGATGACAAGGGCATTTTTGTGGTGCCTGACATTCTGGCCAACTCGGGCGGAGTGACCGTCTCCTACTTTGAGTGGGTGCAGGATCGCCAGGGCTACTTCTGGAGTGAGCAGTTGGTAAACGACCGCTTAGCAGAGATCATGATCAATGGCTTCAACTCCGTGACCAGTTACGCGGCCAAACACGCGGTAAACAACCGCGTGGCGGCATACATGTTGGCGATGGACCGGGTGGCGTCGGCAATCAAGTTGCGCGGCATCTATGGCTAGAACGGGGTTAGAACGGGGTTAGCCGAGTAACACTTTTCGATTCCGCACGATCTAGCGTTTAGTGGCCATCGTTGAAACTAAGGAACCCGAAAGTTCGCCGGATGTCCCCGAGGCGTTGATCTCCGGGGACTCCACCGGCGTTCAGGTGGCTGTTTACGCGGTAGTGGCGACGTTGACAGTCGCGGCTCTGTATTTCGGGCAGGCCGTCATTCTCCCCGTGGTGGTGGCTGTCCTGGGCACGTACGCGCTGGAGCCGGTGGTGCGGCAGGTGATGCGCTTGCGAATTCCCCGTTTTCTAGCTGCCATGATCACCATGCTGGCCTTGTGCGGAGGCATTGGATTCGTGGGGTATCGCCTACGTTACCGCGCGCTGGCCGTGGTTGAAAGTCTTCCGTTGGCGGCGCAAGAGCTGGGAGTCACGAAGGTGCAGGTGGAGAACCCGCCGTCTAACGTGCAAGATTATTTATGGTCCGGCTCCTCAACCATCTTTGGCTTCATCGGACAAGCGACCATTGTAACCTTCCTCGTCTATTTTCTACTGGCGTCGGGCGATCTCTATAAACGAAAAGTCGTCCGGCTGATCGGCGATCGACTGTGGCAAAAGCGTCTGACGGTGCAAGCCATGCAGCACTCAGATAGAAAGATTTCTGCAGGTGCAGGTCTTCACCAGTGTTGTGGTCGCCGTCGTCACGTGGGGAATGTTGCTATGGATGGACGTGGCGAATGCCGCGGTTTGGGGCGTGCTGGCGGGAGTGCTGAATACGATCCCCTACTTCCGCGCCATTATCGTGTCAGTCGGCTTGGCGCTAGTCGCCTTTCTGCAGTTTGGGACTGTAGCGGCCACTTTGCAGGTTTCCCTGGGAGCGTTTTTCATTACCTCACTGGAAGGCATGCTGTTGACGCCTGCGCTGATGGGAAGATCCGCGGGAATCAACCAGGTTGCTATGTTCGAATCGCTCTATTCTGCGGATCGATTTGGGGCGTCGATGGGACCCTGCTGGCCGTGCCCATCATGATGGGGATTAGAGACGGTGTGTGAACGCGTCGAAGGTATGCAAGGCATTGGGGAATTATTGAGCGAGAAATGACGCGGCAACGTTGCACAACTTAACCACGACCAGCCGCACATTGGTGCCGGATGACGTTCAGCCAATGCGGTGCTGGCGGTCGTGCTGACCGGCCAAAAGGAGTAGGATCATTTAAGGCGGCGGAACACGCTGCCGACCCCATTCCCCACTCGATTCGCAAGGGAGTACCGATGAATGAGTAAGATTATTTTGAAAGTGAACGGCGGAATGCACACGGTGGATGTCGACCCTTCGACTCCCCTTCTGTACATTCTTCGAAATGACCTTGGCCTCACAGGTCCGCGGTTCGGTTGCGGGCTTGGCCAGTGTGGCGCATGCACCGTGATCATCAATGGAGTGGCCACCCGGTCCTGCATCACACCTACGTCCAGCGTAAAGAGCGAGATAACCACACTCGAAGGCCTTGCCAAAGGCGGGAGACTGCACCAGTTGCAGCAGGCCTGGATTGACGCTCAAGTCCCGCAGTGCGGCTTCTGTCAAAACGGTCAGATCATGACCGCCAAGGCCCTGCTGGACAAGAATCCCAATCCGTCGGACGCGCAAATTCGGGAAGGGATGAATCGCACGCTGTGCCGCTGCATGACGTATTACCGGATCCAGGCAGCTGTCAGACTCGCGGCGGGACGGCTTAAGGCCGAAGTGCCCGACGCAGCCCCAACCGGAAACCGCGAGGTGATCGCATGAGGACTTCCACGAAAATTCCGCAGCATGTAGCAGACGCGCTATCCCGCAGAAACTTCATTAAGGGCGCCGGGATGCTGGTGGTGACCTTCGCTCAAGCGCCTTTGAACGCCCAAACCCCTACGCCCGCTGCCGGACCCTATCCGGATGTGAATTTCCGGCAACTGGATTCGTGGATCGTGGTCCATCAGGACAACACAGCCACGTTCTATGTCGGCAAGACGGATTGCGGCCAGGGCACGGGAACAGCTTTCCGGCAGATGATGTCGGATGAGTTGGATATCGCTTACAACAAGACCAGCCTCATTATGGGGAGCACGGATGTCACCGTCGATCAAGGCGGCTCCGGCGGGTCGGACGCCATCCAAACCGACGGCTGGCCCATGCGGCGGGTAGCCGCCGAGGCTCGACGCGTCTTACTGGAGATGGCGGCCCAAAGGTTTGGGACGCCTGTCAATCAGCTTTCGGTGAGTGATGCCGTGATCTCCATAAGCGCCGATCCTTCGAAGAGAGTTACCTACGGAGAACTGATCGGAGGAAAGAAATTCAATATTGCTCTGACCGGGAACAATACCGACGCCACCACTGGCACGGCAAAACTCAAGACGGTGCAGGAATTCAAGGTCATCGGCCAGTCGCCACAGCGCTACGATATTCCTGGCAAAGTGGATGGCTCGACGAAATGGGCTGTGGACGTCAAGTTTCCTGGCATGGTCCATGCACGCAACGTGAAACCACCCGTGGCCGGGGCGAAGCTGATCAGCATTGATGAGTCCTCCGTTCGAAGCATGCCGGGGTTCGTCAAGGTAGTCAGCAAAGGCAACTACGTGGCGGTGGTTTGCGAGCGCGAAGAGCAAGCCATCAATGCATCCAGACAACTCAAAGTCCAATGGGAGAAGCCCGCGACGGCGCCCTTCCCGACATCCGACGACCTGTTCACCTACATGCGTTCCGCCAAGCCGGTATCCTCCGGAAGACCGGTGGTGGTGGGAGATCCCGACAAGGCGCTGGCGGGTGCCGCCAAACTAGTCGAAGCCGAATACGATATCCCGTTTCAAGGGCACACGGCGATCTCGCCTGCGCACGCGATGGCCGATCCATCCAACGGGCAAATGACGGTCTATTCCAACGACATGAAATCGTACGGAATGCGGGTAGGCATTGCCCAGTTTCTGGGGATACCTCGCGATCAGGTACGCGTGGTCTGGATGGAAGGCCCGCAGGGATACGGACGCACCGCGGCCGACGATGCAGGTTTCGAAGCTGCCTACCTGGCAAAAGAGCTCGGTCGTCCGGTACGCGTGCAGTGGATGCGGGACGAGGAAACGGCATGGGATACCAAAGGACCAGCGTTTACGTGCAAGCTGCGCGGCGGCCTGGATGCTCAGGGCAACCTGGTCGCGTGGGACTACGACTCTCAGGCAGCCGACTACAATCATCTCGGTTACAACGAGGCAGACACTGTCCTGATCGCCCAACTCATGGGAATCCGGCGTAACCCGCCCAATAGTGGTGGAGGCGCCACACCTTCAGACATGTATGGAATCCCGAACAGGCGGGATGCTTCGCAGGTGGTGAGCCTGCCGCAGATCTGGGAGACTCCGCTGCGCACTGGAAATCTGCGGGATCCGAATGGTCCGCAAGTGACCTTCGCCTCGGAGTCGTTTATTGACGAATTAGCGATTGCTGCGAAGGCAGATCCGGTTGAGTTCCGCGTGCGACTTCTCGCCGCGCGCGCGAACGATGACGCCCAGTTCAAGCGGGCGCGTTCGATTGCCGTCATCAAGGCGGCGGCCCAAGCATACGGCTGGGACACTCGGACTTCGCCGAAGCCTTTGGCCTCCGGCAACATCCTGACTGGACGCGGCATCGCCTACAGCTATCGCAGTCAAACCGTGGTGGCCCAAATCGCGGAGGTAGAGGTGAACCGGAAGACCGGCCATGTTTGGGTCAAACGCCTGGTCTGTGCGCATGATTGCGGGTTGGTGATCAACCCGCAGGGCGTGCGCGGGACCATTGAGGGCGGCATGCTTCACTCGCTGAGCCGAACGCTGCATGAGGAAGTAAGATTCGATACCGAAAAGGTCCTGAGCACGGATTGGAACTCACATCCCACGCTCACGCACTCCGATGCACCCGCGAAGATCGACATCGTGCTGGTGAACGGGGATCCAAATCCCAATCGCCCGGATCTGCCCCACTATGGGGCCGGGGAGACGGTGTGCAAACCAGTGCTGGCGGCGGTCGCCAACGCGATCTTCGATGCCACCGGAGTCCGCCTTCGCAGAGTGCCGTTCAGGGATCAGCGGGTACTGGCCGCGCTGAAGGCTGCGCGCGTCGCTGTGTAGTACGACCTCCGGATTCGTGTTCCGAATCGAGTTATGTGTTGTTTCAGCCTCGCGGAGTGCTTCCGTCGCATCCACTTGGAGAGTGCGGCGAACCGGTCGGCTCGCTAGCAGAGAGCAAGGTGCGTAACGGTCGCAGTTAGAACGCGCCTAACTGAAAGGGCTCGTGAGGAATTGGTGAAGACAGCGGTAGTTTGATTCATCCGAACTGGGGATTAAGCGGCGCCAGGACGTGTTAGGATGACGCGTCAGTGAGGATGCGATGCGACTGTTAGTCACGACAATGTTGTTGTCTGTTGGGGCGCATGCCCAATGGATCGGGTACAAGGTTCCCGGCGTGCCCCGCAATTCCGACGGCAAGCCGAAACTCACCGCTCCGGTGCCTCGAGTCAATGGCAAGCCGGACCTGTCCGGCATCTGGGTCCCCATTCCCACGAAGATCGGTGAAGCGGTTGCACTAGTGCCGGGCGAGGCCGACCTCGCGGTCCCGGGAGACGACGTGCGGCAGATAGCGAAGTACTTCTTTAATTCACTGGTCGACTACAAGGTGGACGAAGTCATGACACCGGCGGGACTCCAAAAGTGGCAGTCTAGAGGCGGCCCTTCCGCACCCGACTGCAGGCCGCAGACGCCGCCGATGATGGGGGTGGTTCCAGTGCCGCAACTCTGCGTGCAGAAGCGGCAACTTGTGGCGATCCCGCCGAAGGTCAACTTCCTCGGCTGGTTCATTTGGATGGGCGCCCGCTGCCCATGAATCCGCGGCTGGATATGTCGGTTACTCGGTGGGACGGTGGGATGGCGACACGCTGGTGGTGGAACGGATCGGGATTCACGAATAAGCGCCGCTGGATGCATTTGGCCATCCGACGACGAGTTCGACGCGCCTGACGGAGCGATTCCGCCGTTTGGACTACGGGCAGATGGAGGTACGAGTGACGATCGAAGATCCGGCGTATTACAAGAAGCCGGTAACCTATCAATACTCAGAGATCCTGGCCCCGGATGACGACTTGCTTGAGTACGTCTGCACGGATAACGAGCGGGACGCGGAACACATGCGTCAGCTCACACCATCTGGGAAGTAAGCTGGATGAGATCCTGGCGAACCAGCGCCGCACGCCTACACTCGGCAATCGGCGCCACCGGGCGCGCGTCCAATTAGTAGAGGTACCATGTACCGAGGCGGAAGAGCTGAAGATGAATATCAAATTGCTTGCGGTCGTGGCTGCCGGTATTTCGGCAAGCGTGATGATGGCTCAGTTGCAGCACCCCAACAAACAGGGCAACATGGCCGGACATCACATCTTTAGCGTGAAGAACCTGGACGAGGCCAAGGGGTTTTGGCGAGCCCTGGGCGGTTAGGACGTCGAGTGGGGTGTCTTGAAAATGGTGAAAGTCCCCGGAGCGCTCCTTTACATTAACCAAGCTAAGGCCAATGCTCCAGGCGGTGGCACGGAAGGATCATCGGTCGATTTTCTTGGATTCAAGGTAAAGGATCTTAGAAGCGCCCTATCAAAGATCGAGCCTCTGGGCTATAAGCCCAAGCCTGGATCTAACAACCGGCAGGCGTTCGTCGTGGGGCCCGATGGCGTGAAGGTTCATCTGACGGAAGACACGAAGCTCGCGACCGCGCTTGAAGCGGACGAAGTCCACATGGTCACGCCCAAGGGTGCCAAGGAATGGTATGAGAAGTACTTCGGCCTGGACATTGGCGGGGCTCGCCTGACGTTTACGGAATCGAAGGAGAATATGGCTCCCACGCGCGGCCGCGCGATGGGCACGCTCGGAATTGAAGTGCGTGATCTCAAGGCGACCGTCGCGGCGCTCAAGGATAGTGGCGCCACCGGCCTTACCGACATCCGCGATGGCGGAAAGAACTTCCCCGCCCCCTTCGCTGTGGCCGTGTTCACCGATCCGTGGGGCACGAGTGTGGAATTAAGTCAGGGCTTGACGAACCTCAAGTGATCCCGCTGATCCTTATTTCGCATCATTGGGACTTCGCCTATCTTCACTTGATTCGAAACTTGTTTTGAACGCGGGTTTAAAGCTCTATCCAAACGGTCCGGAAACGGCGTTCCGGGAAATTGAGCGACGCTTCCCAGAACCCGACTTTTGAACAAAGTGTGCGAGTGGCCGACGCGGGCTCAGTTCTCAGACTCCGGCTCGGCGCGGTCAATGACAAGCCGGTGAGCAGTTGGCAACCAGTGACAAAGTAGTGAGAATCGTCCCGCGCTAGTCAAAGGTAGCTGTATAATGTAGTGATAGCATCCACAACGCATTGAAATCAGGTGCGTTCCATCTGGAGAGGTGGCTGAGTGGTCGAAAGCAGCGGTTTGCTAAACCGTCGTAGCCCTTT
>JBDTSJ010000056.1:0-5894 GCA_039931205.1 Acidobacteriota bacterium | reverse complement strand
ACGCGTAGCGTCCGCCGCGCCAGCGGCTTAGTTCAAGTCGGGTTGTGGGAAGTTGACTCCCCCGCCGTTTAAGAGGCTCCCGCAAACATTCGTAGGAGTTGATGGGAAGTTGTTCTGCGAGCCGCTATTTGGGTGTGGAACCACTTCTTCGATGCGATACGCCGCGCCGCGGATGGTGAAGTAGAAGCGCCAATCCCGATAATCTTGCCAGGGGCGACGGGGGGGCACACAAGCGTTGCGATGGGAACTGAGGGTTACTTCCCACAACGCCGTATCCGGCCCATGTACGAGTGGCCGACGATCTGGATATAAGGTGCGACGAGCGGGAACATCACGCTCCCGCTCATTCGATTGTGGTGCGTTACTGTTTACCTCGTCCTCGACCGGTGGCCGGTGCCGTCGCCACCGGAAGCGCGAGGGCTACGATCTCCACGCCATCGCCAGCCCGCACGGCCACTGCGATGTACTGCCGCCCTGCCTTCGTGTAGGTAACCGGGAAACCAGTTGTCGGCCCCGGCAACTGGATCTCGGCGACAACGGCGCCCGTCTTTTTGTCCCACGCGCGGAAAACCGGGGACCCACCACCTTCGCCGCCAAACAATAGCGTACTGGTGACCAACAGCCCGGTGCCTCTGGTCTGCGCTCCGGTATTCGGAATTTCCACGCCCTTCATTTTTGCGTTTCTCTTGATCGCGTCAGGAGTGTTGCCATGCGGCACCATCCACAGGCGCTCACCCGTCTTCAAATCAACTGCAGTGACCCGCCCATAGGGAGGCTTCAGGAGCGGAAGGCCGAACACCGTCGTCGGTGGGGTCACTTGTTGACCGCGAGTGTCGGATCGAGTTACGGGAAGCCAACTTTCTAGATAACAAAGTTGCTAGGGAATCGCAAAAAGCGCTCGTGCAGAATACTAGGGAAGTTCCGCCAGTTCCTTGCGGGCCTGGATCAGATATGGAAGGTCCGGATCCGCATCTTTCCAAAGCGCCAGGAAGTCCTCGTAGGCTTGGTGGCTTTGAGAGGCTGGCCGGCTGCGGCGTCGGCTCGCGCCAGGAACAGGTGTGCGGGTGCATAGAGGGGCCCCCAGAATCGGCCTTTGTGGCCGAGGATTTTCTGAAACTCGCGCACAGCCTTCTGTGCTTCGCCGGTGGCGAGCGCCAGCCTTCCGCGCTGGAAAATGAATCCCGAGACGTCGGGATTCGGGGGCGGCTTTCTTGTGTTTCTCTCCTCGGCTAAACGCAGCGCCGGAACATCCATGCACACGATCGGGGGCGGCCCGCCGCTTGCAACCTCGCAGTCGCCAAACGACCAATCGAGGGCTTTGACATCGGAAGTTTGACCCGGGATGCCCAGCCTTCGCCGCACCTCGTACGCGCGGCGCAGGATGTCCCACGCTTTTCGCCGATGGCCGTGCACCAGGGCATCGATAAGCTGTTCGTTGAGACTCTGGTATTCCCCATCATGGGACGCCAACCACTGTAGCACTCGTTCCTGGGCTACACGATCGTCTTCGATGTAAGCCATTTGCAGCAGAGGTTGGTGGAGCGTAGGATCTGTAAGCTTCTCCGAGAACGCTCGCTGTGCAGCGGCCTTTGCCTCGCTGAAACGGTCCAGGTATATGTAGTCCTGAATTAAGGTTTGCTGGAACATCACATCCTTCGGCTCGATAAGCGCGTTTTCTACGCGATGCGGCAATGCCTTCTCATATTCGCCCCTCATGACATAAGTGGTGCCGAGCAAGTGGTGGCCGCCGACAAATCGAGGATAGGAGCGCACCAGCATCTCGAGCGCAGCTACCGCTTTGTCCATTTCCAGCGTCACAGACCGGTAGTAGAAACCCGAAATAAAAAGACGTTCGCGCTCACTCACGCGATCGATTAAGGAGAATGCTTTGGTGCCGGCCTCCCTCATGGGGCCGCCCTGTCCGGTGTTGCCATACACCACGGCCAGGAACATATAGGCTGACGCGAAGTTCGGGTCGAGGTCGACAGCGTGTTGGAAGTACGGAATCGCCTCTCGGGACAAACCCTGGGAATTTAACGCCTGCCCGCGCTGAAACGCTTTCAGTGCTTCGAGCGATGGGGTGGTTACGTCAAGACGCGACCGCGCGATCCTTTGAATCGTGACCAACGGCTCACCGAGCTTCGCCCGCATCCTCGCCGCGGCGTTCGCGACTGCCTCGGGGATATGTTGTTTGTCTTTCGCTTCCGCCTGCTCTCGAGCCAGCGTCGCACCGGTGTGGCAATTCGTGGCCTGTAGCGAAACCTGATAGGACGGTCCCAGACTCGCGATCGCGCCGCTTATCGTCGCCTTCCGGGCCTCCCGCACGCACACTTCCTGAGCGATCTCGTAGGTGATCTCCTGACCGTGCGGGCGGCCCATGAGGGTGAGTGCCTGGTTCACCGTTTGGTCGTCCATGACTTTCAGAAACGGCGACTGTTCCAACTCGAAAGCCAAGGCTTGCCGGAGCGAGCCGTCGAATGCAGCGTCGCCAGTTGTGTTCGCGAAATCCGCCAAAACAAGGACGTCCTGATCGGTGAGGGGCGTGACTGGAGAGAGCCGCCACCATAGGATGCCGACGAAGATCGTGACTAGAACCGCCGCCACTGCGTACCTCCATGCCAATGCAGCGTCCACCTTGGCCGCGGCCGGAACCATCTCTAGTGGCGCCTGCATTGCCGGGGCGGCGCTGCCCAAAGGTTCGACCCGGGCCAGGAACCGATATCCCCGCCGTGAGACGGTCTCGATGTATTTCGGGTTCTCCGCTGAGTCATTCAGCGCAGCGCGGAGTTGACGAACGGCGGTGTTGATGCCGGCATCAAATTCGACGACTGTGTCGTCGGGCCAAAGGCGAGCCTGGATCGCTTCCCGAAATACGGCTTCACCGGCTTGCTCCAAGAGCATCATCAGGATCTGGGACGCGTGACTGCCGACCCTAAGCCGTATTCCACCATTCCGCAATTCGCCGGTGCGCGCGTCGAGTTCGTAGGGCCCAAAGCGGAATCGTCGCGGCGCGGCAGCAGTCGACATGAGTGAGATATTGTAACCCGGAGAAGTGAAAACACAACTACTCCCTGAGCGCCTTTGGCTTGATTTCCCACGGATTATCAGGAGACAAATGCCGACTAACTGATTCTGGCTCTGTGAGATAGAGACTTATCGAGAAATGATTGGAGAATAAACCGCCATCCATTCCGCGGTCGACCTCACGGTGCCAGAATGGCGAGCATGATTCGAAGGATTCGCGATGTGAGGCGGAAGCCCCCCGCTCGGTTCCCCATCGAGACGGGCAGCTACCACTCTCGCTTCGCTCGCGAACTACGGTTGCTGTCGGAGGTGGTCATGGGATTTACTGGGAAGCGAATTGGGCTGCTGCTCGTAATTTGCGGGTGTTGTATAGCTCAGGAGCGAGCGACGTCCGCAAGTGAAGTACAAGCGATGTTGGACGCCGACCTGCGCGGCGGGGAGTCTGGAGGAGCGCTACCGGATAGAGGGCCGGCCGCTCATCCGGACATCACACAGGCCGGCCGACCATTTTGGAACATGAAGGCTCGGTACGAGAACCGTGTCGAGGTCGGGGTTGTCTCGGCCGCAGGTCTGCGCCACAAGGTGCCGAAGCAGGCGACAAAAGCGAATAAACGAGGAATTAAACTCGCAAAATCCGGGAAACACCAGGAAGCGGCCAACACCTTGGAACAGGCGCTGGCCTACGATCCAGAGTTTGCTAGTGCTCACAACAATCTGGCCGTCCAGTATGTCCTTCTTCTGCGGCAGGCGGACGCGCGGCGTGAGTTGCTGCTCGCGATTGAACTGGATCCGGCGCTCGAAGGTGCGTTCCTGAATCTTGCCCGGTTGGAACTACAGTCCGGAGATCCGATTGCGGCGGAGCAGTATGCCCAGAGAGCCAGCAGGCTCTCCGGGCGGAACCTCCATTAGTTGATCTGGCCAGCCGCGCGGAGCGCCAGCGCGACCAGTTCTGCGCGTTGACCGTTCGTGCCGTTCCCCGCTGATTCGATTGTGGCGTTACTGCTTTCCTCGTCCTCGACCGGTGGCCGGTGCCGTCGCCGCCGGAAGCGCGAGGGCTACGATCTCCACGCCATCGCCAGCCCGCACGGCCACTGCGATGTACTGCCGCCCTGCCTTCGTGTAGGTAACCGGGAAACCAGTTGTCGGCCCCGGCAACTGGATCTCGGCGACAACGGCGCCCGTCTTTTTGTCCCACGCGCGGAAAACCGGGGACCCACCACCTTCGCCGCCAAACAATAGCGTACTGGTGACCAACAGCCCGGTGCCTCTGGTCTGCGCTCCGGTATTCGGAATTTCCACGCCCTTCATTTTTGCGTTTCTCTTGATCGCGTCTGGAGTGTTGCCATGCGGCACCATCCACAGGCGCTCACCCGTCTTCAAATCGACGGCAGTGACCCGCCCATAGGGAGGCTTCAGAAGCGGAAGGCCGAACACAGTCGTCGGCGGGGTAACTTGTTGACCGCGAGTGTCGTGGTACAAAACGCCCTTACCGGGCGTTCCCGGCGTGACCTGGGCTCGATACAAGGTGTTCTCAGTGGCGACATAGAGCACGTCTTCCACGGGATCGACAGCGCCGCCAGGCCAGTTGATTCCTCCGACCGCGGAGGGCGCACTCAACGTGCCATTCGTTCCATCCGGACCACCCGCCAGCGACGGGGGCGTATAAAGGCCACCTAAGCGGAACTGCTTCGCAACTCGCAGCGCCTCCGCCTTGATCTCCGGCGTGAAATCGACCAGGTCATTCTCCGTCACCCCCTGCGGCACCAGCGCGACCGGCTTGGTTGGGAACGGCTGCGTGGGCGACGTCCACTCGCCGGGGACATCGGACTTCGGAACCGGCCGTTCCTCGATGGGCCACACCGGCTTGCCCGTCGCACGGTCCAACACGAAGGCAAATCCCTGCTTGGTCAGCTGGATCACTGCCTTCACGGGACGGCCATCGGCGGTGATGTCCGCGAGAATCGGCGCGGTCGGCGGGTCGAAATCCCAAATATCGTGGTGCGTCGTTTGGAAATGCCACACTTTCTTGCCCGTCTTCGCGTTGAGTGCAATCACCGAATTGGCGTAGAGGTTGTTGCCAGGGCGGTAGCCGCCATAATAGTCGCTGGTCGGAGATTCCGCCGGGATATAAAACATGCCCAGCTCCGGATCGGCCGTCGCCGGAGCCCAGAAGCCCCCGTTTCCGGTGTAGCGGTTCGATTTCTCGCGCAGCTCGGGGTGCTCCGTCGCCCAGGCGTTCAGGCCCCCCGGCACTTCCCAGGTCTTGGTGCCCGTCGTGAGCCAGCTTTCAGAGCCCTCTTCTCCTGGACGGGGAATGATGTTGAAGCGCCACAGCATCTTGCCCGTCTTGGTGTCGTAAGCGACAACGTCACCAGGAATATTCATCGGCCATTGTTCGTTGATCGAGGCGCCAGGAAGGTTCGGAGTGGAGCCCGTATGCATCGAAATCGACGAGACCAGGACGTTGCCCACGATCGCCGGCGGAGAGCTGTTCGCTACGCGTCCTTCGCGCGGCAACCCGGGCCGCTCGTTCCACCTTAGGTTGTCGCCCATATCGACGACGCCGTTCTTGCCGAAGCTCGTCACCTGTCGCCCGGTCTTGGCATCCAGCGCGACCAACATGTAGTTCCCCATGACCACGAAGATGCGCTGGTCGCCCGCGCCATCCGTCCAGTAGCTGACGCCGCGGCCTGAAGTTCTTGCCAGAGAGTCGATGATGTCGTTCCATTTCAGCAGGTCGCCCGTCGGGCGCCAGTGCCAAAGCAACTGCCCGCTGGCCGCATCGATGGCGACTACATCGCGCGTTGCGCTCGCGGTGGTGTACATCACGCCATCCACGATCAGCGGACTGACCTGCATCCCGGTCGCCG
>JBDTSJ010000055.1:0-48149 GCA_039931205.1 Acidobacteriota bacterium | reverse complement strand
CCGACCGCGTCATCTACAAACTGCGCGAATTGAAAGGCGTCGACGAACTGGGCGGCACCATGCGCCTGGGAGCCTACGACTGCCAGTTGACAGAGAACAGCTTCGCGCGCCAAGCCTACGGTAAACGCGAAATCCAGGAACGCCATCGCCATCGCTACGAGTTCAATCGCGAGTACGAAGACATCCTTAAGAAGCACGGCCTACGCTTGACCGGTGAGACTCCCGATGGCGTCTACGTCGAAATTTGCGAGCTCGCCGACCACCCGTGGTTCCTCGGCTGCCAGTTTCATCCCGAATTCAAATCCAAACCGTTGGAACCACATCCCCTGTTCCGCGCCTTCGTCGGAGCCGCGCTCGAATTCCGCCTTTCGCGCCACGCCGATAAGTCCGCCGACGTCAGCGAAGATCGCGCCAAGGCCGCCGCATCGCAAGGCATCCTGCTGCAATAGTGCGCATCACCGATCAAGTCTCGATTGGCGACGGCGCGCCTCTGGCGCTGATCGCTGGACCCTGTGTCATCGAAAGTGCCGCGCACGTAGCTGCCCTATCCTCGGCCATCGCCGAAATCGCGGCCCGCTTAGGCGCGCCCTTCATTTTCAAGGCCTCGTTCGACAAAGCCAACCGCTCCAGCGTGTCGTCCTATCGCGGTCCCGGTCTAACCGAGGGTCTGCGCATTTTGAAAGCCGTACGCGACCGCGGCATTCCCGTGCTCACCGATATTCACGAGCCCGCCCATGCCGAAGCCGCCGCCGAAGCCGTGGACATCCTGCAAATCCCCGCGTTCCTGTGCCGCCAAACGGATCTGCTCACCGCCGCTGGCCGCACGGGTCGCGTAGTCAATATCAAGAAGGGACAGTTCGTCTCCCCGCACGACATCCGCCACGCCGCCGAAAAAGTGGCCTCCACCGGTAACAACCGCATTATCTTGACCGAACGCGGCTCGTCGTTCGGCTACAACAACTTGGTGGTTGACATGCGCGGCCTCGCGATCATGCGCGGCTTCGGATGGCCAGTGGTCTTCGACGCAACTCACAGCGTTCAACTTCCGGGAGCCGCAGGCACCGCCTCGGGAGGCCAACCCGAATTCATCGAGCCCCTATCCAGCGCGGCCGTAGCAGTGGGAGTGGATGCCGTATTTCTAGAAGTCCACGAAGCCCCCGAACGCGCCCTATCCGATGGAGCCAACTCCCTGCGTCTGGACAAACTAGAGGCCCTATTCAGAAAACTCCAACGAGTCTCCGCCGCTGCCGAAGCGCAATAGCAATTTATGCTAGCGATCCTGCATCTCCCGCCGCAACGCGTTATTGATTCTCGTCTGATAACCGTCACCCTGTGATTTATGCCAATCGAGGACATCCGCGTCGATTCGCAAACTCACCAGCTTCTTTATCGGTCGATAAAACCGTCCGATGACAACGTGCTCCTTGCCGGTAGCCGCGGGAGCATCGCTGTAATCGATCGTCGCGTTCGCGCGCTTCGCAAGGGCCGCAAGCTCTTGGCGCTCATTCTTGCTGAGCGGCGAAGTAAAGAGCTTGCTCGCGGCGATTCGTTTTTCGCGCGGAGATAATGCGGATCGTTTCTTCATTGTGTTCCTCCACGGTATGTGCGACCAGGTTCAACACGCAGCCACACACCAAAGCGTGGACGACAAGTCGCTGGATAATTATACCGGCACCGGTGCGCAGGAGGCCGTGAGCGATCATCGTTTGAACACCGCGAGTTCCTGCATCGGCTGCCACATTGATGGTAGGAACCGCAGCAAAAACGACCTTCGGGCTGGCTGGACGAAGGCGGCAGCCGCTTGCCGAAAGGCGAGTACGGCGTTGACGGCTGGGTGAAGGACCCCGAGACGCTAGCCCGCGTTAGCTCCTATAAACCGTCCTCGGTCATGCGCGGCAAGGTGGAAAACGATTCGCCGCAAGTTACTGACCGCGCGAGCGCAGATCAAACAGGGGATGATGCGTGCGCGACAAGAACACCTATATCGAGCCGACCATTTGGACCATCGAATGGGCGCAGCGCGTTCAATAAGTATCCGCAGTCAAGATCGAACTGATCCTGGGCGACAGTGTGCTGTGCGACACACATTGACCACTGTCGCACTGGTCGTAACACTGCACGAATAGGGGTCCAGGCCTTTGAACAATGCCCCCATGTGCGAGCCTCGCCGGACTAGATACAGGCCAGTACACTTCCGTGAGTCAATCCCGCAGGGAATTGCTCTATGATGGAAACGAACCATGTCCTACAAGGCAATCCTTCCACTTCTAATTCTCGGTGGAGTTTTGAGTTGTGCGACGCCAAAGAATCGGACTTACCGAGCCCTCGATGTCTATCTCAACGCCCCGCACTCGGAAGAAAACGCGGCGGCGCTACTCCAATCTGAGGAGTGCCGAGCCGACAAGCGCGGCAGCGAACAGGAACGTCAGGCATTGGCAACCGCATGCCTCGACAAATTGAATGCCGTTCTTCGGAGTGAGCACTCCTATGCTGACGTAGTCATTCATCCGGACGGAGAACGTCTCACGATGTACCTGGGAGGTGGGAATGAGGCAACGCCACTCAAGTGGAAACGGGTACCCACGTTTGATTCATTCGGTCAACCCAGTAAAACAGAAACCCACACCGACTGCGGCGGAGGAACTTGTCGAGTATTGGACCTCCGTGGCCGGGAATGGTCGATTGAGTTCGGGCCTGCAACAGAATTCAACTGATGCGTGTGACGCTGTTAAGGCGGATGACCCAGAACTGGACTAATTACGGGATTGCCCTTTACACGAGTCGGGATTCCCGCCGCATTACAAGGTCTCGTCCTAAGTGTAGTGCGGCGCTAATAGTAATCATTATCATCCGGGAAACAGAGTCTACGATTTTCGACTCGAGTATTCCGTGGCTGATGGACTCCGAGTGGGAATATCATGCCCTTGGGGAAGACCTGAGCTCATGCAGGCCTCCGAAAAGCAAGCTGGCTTGAAGCTTGAAAAAACGAAAGCTCAGTTTGACGTTCTGGTGATTGATAGTATTCAACGAACGCCCACTGAAAACCAGGCCGCACGCGCATAAACCCGTAGTTAGGGCGTACGTAGTTGGGACTTAATAAGACTCGCCCGCCTACATCCGCTCCGGAAACTGCAGTTGAGCCTTCCCCAGCGCCTTATTGAGAAGCTCCGCCGCGTCCACTTCGCTCATCCCGCGCGACGTCGACAGCTCCGTCATCAGCATATGCCGAGCCCGATCCAGCATCTTCTTCTCACGAAAACTCAGGATCTTCTGCGCCTGCAATTCCAGCAGACTTTTCAGCACTTCGGCCACCGCCAGTAGGCTGCCGTCGGCCATCTTCTCAGTATTCTCTTTGAAGCGATCTTTCCAATCGCTGTACCGCCGGCATTTTCCGTCCGAAAGGAACGTGACCACGCGTGCCAATTCCCCGTTGCGCGTGACACGCCGCAAGCGCAGGCCGTCGGCATGCGAAAACGGCACCATCACGGTCATACTGTTCTGGGAAAGTTTCAGCAGGTAATACCGTTCTTGCTGGCCCGCAAAGGCGCGGCTGCTGATATTCTCTACGACTGCAACCCCATGATTCGGGTATACAACTCTCTCGCCTACTTGGAACGTCATCCGGTGAACCCTTCGCGAACGGATTTAGCTTCGTTTTTACTGAGAGGCAGAACATATTAGCCCGAACGCGTGTGTGTGTCAATAGAATTCCGGTTTTTCAGGGCCTAAACCGCACCTAGTCATTTGATTCTGAAAGGTTTGCCCCGCGCCAACTGGATCGGTTAGCATGGAAGCAATACCCCCTCATGCCTGACGCAAATTTGCCCGCGGAAGCGCCCCCGGATTCCAAGCCGGACCTCAAGAAAACTGTCCATCTGCCGCAAACCGCCTTCTCCATGAAGGCCAACCTGGCGCAAATGGAGCCTCGCCTGCTCGCCCACTGGGACCAGACCCGCCTGTATCACCGTATCCGCGAGGCCCGCAAAGGCCGCCCCACCTACATCCTCCACGACGGCCCGCCCTACGCCAACGGCAACATCCACCTGGGCCACGCCCTCAACAAGCTGCTGAAAGATTTCATCGTCAAGCTCAAAACGATGCAGGGTTTCGACTCCCCCTACGTCCCCGGCTGGGATTGCCACGGTCTGCCCATCGAATTCAAAGTCGACAGTGAGCTAGGCGGCAAAAAGGCCGGTATGTCTCCCGCCGAGATCCGTGCCGCCTGCCGCAAATACGCGCAGAAGTACGTCGACCTCCAACGCAAAGACTTCATCCGCCTGGGCGTTCTAGGCCGCTGGGAAGATCCGTATTTGACCATGAGCGCGCAGTACGAAGCCGTGATCGCCCAGGCCTTCGTCGACTTCCTGGACCAGGGCTACGTCTACAAAGGACTCAAGCCCGTCAACTGGTGTATCCAGGACCGCACCGCCCTGGCCGAGGCCGAAGTCGAATACGAGGACCACGCCAGCCCTTCCATCTGGGTGCGCTTCGCCCTGACGTCGGACCCCGCCGCCATCGATCCCAAACTAGCCGGCAAGAAAGTCTGGGGCCTGATCTGGACCACTACCCCCTGGACCATCCCCGCCAACTTGGGCATTTGTTTCAACCCCCGCTTCCCGTACGTGGCTGTGGGCGTTGCCGGCGACGTCTACATCGTCGCCAAGGAATTGCTGACCGCCACCGCTGAAGCCTGCGGCTGGGACGCCCCCCCCGTCGTCGCCGAATTTCAAGGCGAGCAACTCCATGGCACAATGTTCCGCCACCCCTTTCTCGAACGCGATTCCAAAGGCATCACCGGCGATCACGTCACCCTGGAACAAGGCACCGGAGCTGTCCACACCGCCCCCGGTCACGGTCAGGAAGACTACGTCATCGGCGTCCAAAATGGCCTGCCCGTCTACTGCCCCATCGACGCGGCGGGACGATTCTTCCACGCCGAAGGCGCCGCGGGACGCTTGCCCGAAGAGCTGATCGGAAAAACTGTGTGGGAAGGCAACCCCATCGCCATCGACATCATGAAGGCTCACGGAGCATTGCTTGCCGAGCGTAAAATCAGTCACAGCTATCCACACTGCTGGCGCTGCCACAAACCCACCATCTTCCGAGCCACTGAACAATGGTTCATCGGGATGGACAAAAACAACCTTCGCGCCCGAGCCCTCGAAGCCATCAAGACCGTGAAGTGGAAACCCACCTGGGGCGAAGAACGCATCTCCAACATGGTGGCCACGCGCCCCGATTGGTGCATCTCGCGACAACGCGCCTGGGGAGTCCCCATCACCGTCTTCTTCTGCGAAGGTTGCCACGAACCGATCACAGATCGAAAGATTCTCAACGGCGTCGTCGAGAAATTCCGCCAGCACACCGCTGACATCTGGTATACCCAAACCGCAGCCGAGCTCGCCGGTCCCGACGCGAAGTGCCCCAAGTGCGGCGGCACCGCACTCCGCAAAGAGAATGACATTCTGGACGTCTGGTTCGATTCCGGAGCCTCCCATCTTGCGGTCCTAACCCCGGAGAACGAGCTCCCCTGGCCCTCAGATATGTACCTCGAAGGTGGCGACCAGTATCGCGGCTGGTTCCATAGTTCCCTGCTGGTCGCCGTCGGCCTCAAAGGCGCCGCTCCCTATAGAGCCAGCGCCACCAATGGCTGGACGCTCGACGGCGAAGGCCACGCCTTATCCAAATCCCGCGGCTCTGAAGCCGTGGAAAAAATGATCAACAAGTATGGAGCCGAGCTCATCCGCTTATGGGCCGCCTCCATCGATTTCACTGAGGACGTTCGCTTCTCCGACACCATCCTGGACCGCTTAGTCGAAGCCTATCGCAAACTCCGCAACACGTTCCGTTACGCCCTGGGCAATCTTTCCGACTTCGATCCAGCCACCAACTCCATCCACACAAGTGACCTGCTGGAAATCGATCGCTGGATTCTAGGTCGCACGCAGGATCTCGTCCGCCGTTGCCTGGGGTTCTACGATACGTTCGAGTTCCACAAAGTTTACCGGGCCATCTACGATTTCGCCACCACCGATCTAAGCTCGGTGTACTTCGACGTCCTCAAGGATCGCCTTTATACGGCAGCCACCAACAGTCCCGCGCGCCGCAGTGGCCAAACCGCTCTCTACCGCGTCCACTTCGCGCTTACGCGTTTGATCGCGCCGCTACTCTCCTTCACCGCCGAAGAAGTCTGGACTCACACGCCGAAGCCGCCCAACTCGCCTGAGAGCGTTCACATGGCGTTGTTCCCAACCATCGAGGAACTCGACTGCGCGCTGTCCACTGACCAGTTTGCAGCTTGGGACGAACTCATGCAGGTCCGCGAGCCCGTGCTGAAAGCCCTGGAAGAAGCCCGTGCCGCGAAACTCATCGGAGCTCCACTCGAAGCCCGCCTCCGCATCTCGGTCGGTGACCATGCGGTGCTCCAGAAGTACGCAGCCGAGCTCCCTGCGCTCTTCATCGTCTCCCAAGTCGCACTCGAACAGGGCGAGTTCAAAGTGACCGTCGAAAAAGCAGCCGGTGAAAAATGCGAGCGCTGCTGGAAGTATTCCACCGCCGTAGGTGAGGACGCCGCGTACCCCACGGTATGCGACTCCTGCTCCGCCGCTCTACAGGAAATGGGGAAGTGAACCGGCACCTGCGCGCGCTCGCCGTCATCGCGCCCGTCTTTGTTCTCGACCGCCTCACCAAGGTCTACATCCGCGAAAACGTGTCGCCGCTGGATACCATTCCGGTGATCCCCGGCGTCTTCAACATTGTTCACGCCGAAAATCCGGGCGCAGCCTTCAGTATCCTGGCCGATGCCCCACAAACTATCCGCCGCGCCATACTCATTGCCGCGTCCAGCGTAGTCATGATCGCCGTCGCGTTCCTGCTCTTCCGCTCCAAGCCCAACCCTGATGAAACTAAAGTCACCCCCATCGCGCTAGCTCTGGTCCTCGGAGGCGCTCTCGGCAACCTATGGGACCGCATCGCTGTTGGTACCGTCACAGACTTCCTGCAAGTTTTCTTGGGTTCCTACGAATACCCATCCTTCAACGTCGCCGACTCCGCCGTTTTCATCGGAGCCTGTCTATTAATCCTCGATTTATGGCGCGGAAAGAAATCCGCTGGCGCGCTAGGCGCGTAATAAAAGTAATGACCCGCCGCTATCGAAACCTTCTGATTGCGTTTACCGCGATAACGCTGCTGCTCTTCGGCTTTACCGCAGCCTCCGCGTCAGCGCTGCTCGACATGCTGCATAGGCCCAGAACGGTGATCGCCGATCTCCCCGGAAGCGAGGTCGTACAGATCCAAAGTCAGGATCACCTGAAGCTGAAAGCCGCGTGGCTATCTGCCCCCCAGCCTTCCGGTCGCTGCGTACTCTTCCTGCACGGTTCCGGCGGATGGCGCGGCCGCAGCCAGCGCCTCACTCCCTGGCTGCTGTCAGCCGGTTACTCCGTCCTGGCCCCCGACATGCGCGCCCACGGCGAATCCGAAGGCGAAACCATTACCTACGGTCTGTTGGAACAATACGACGCCATCGCCTGGGCTTCTTGGCTGCGCGCCCGCGGCTGCGTCAAAGTCTTCGGCATCGGGGAATCTCTGGGAGCCTCCGTTTTGATCATGGCGGCCGGCCTTCATCCCGAGACGTCGATCTTCGAAGCCATCGCAGCCGAGTGCCCCTTCGCTGATCTTCTCGAATCCGCCGAGCAATACGGGCTGAGTCAATTCCCAGTACCGGAATCCCTCGGCGCCCCCTTCGCGAAACTCGCCGTCGCCACCGGAAGCGCCTACGTTCGCTTCTCCGAGGGTCTGGATTTCACTGAGGTCCTGCCTGTGCGCAGCATCGCGGCCGTCCGAGTTCCCGTCCTGTTGATCCACGGCCAGGCGGACACCCGCACTTCGCCGTCCCACTCCCTGGAACTCGCCCGCGCCAATCCCAGCCACACGGAACTTTGGCTGGTGCCCGGAGCCCGTCACGTAGCCGCATTCACGGTCGCGCCAGCGGAATACCAACGTCGCGTCTTAGCGCTGTTCGCCGGAAAGTAACAAGAGCGTTCGCGAATCTGCTTCGCCTTGGCAATACTTCTGCAAGGCGTCCGAGAAGACCTGATTGTCGGACGTCGCGTTCGCAAACAATGTCATTGAGGAGCGAAACTTTAGGTTGTCGGGCGACCCGAAAATCTCCTCCGCGGTCCGCCCGTCCACCGCGTTAACCAGACGGGTACATTCTTTGAGCCGAGCGCCCAGAATCGGATGCGCCAGATAGGCCGTGGCTTCAGCCCGTGAGGAAATAGCAAACTTCTGAGCCATCCCGCTGCGGCCCAAACCCGCAATCTGCGGAAAGACGAACCACATCCAGTGGCTTTGCTTACGCCCGGTCTTCAGCTCTGCGAGAACCTGCGCAAAGACGGATTCCTGCGCGCTCACGAACCGTTGCAGATGGAAGGGATCGTCCAACTACCCCTGCGCCCGCCGCAACCCCGCGCCGCGCGCAAACCCCGACATCGGCGGTGGAGGCACCGGCTCCGGCGGCGGAGCCACCTTCTTCGGCCGCGCATCCAGCGTCTTGAGGATCATGTCCTCTTTCGCCTTCGCGAATTTTGGTGTGCCAGGGACAGCTCCCGTCGCCGCCACCAGCTCGTCGGTGACCTCAAGGGACATTGGCAAATACTTCTGGAAGTAGTGCTTGATCCGATCCTGCACCAGCCTCTGCCCGGAATGCATCGCCAGATACAAAATCTGCTCGCCTGGCGATTTCACCAACAGCTGATACAGCGCCGATGCCTTCTGGAGCTTCGCGCTCTGCAAAGCCTTCTCCAGCTTCTTCGCCGCCGGAGCCAGCTTCTCTTTTGCCGACACTTCCGCGCGCGTGATCCCCGCCGCCTTAACCAGCGCCGCAGCTTCTTTTGCGTTTAATTTCTCGAGTAACGCTTCTAGAAACAGTGGTAAATGATTTACGTGGAATTCGAAACCAAACGGCACCATCTGCCATGCCTTCTGTAACTTCATCAGCGTGCCGTAATCCGCCTTGCCTGCCGCCAGAGCGGGCGAATAGAGACCTAGCAGCTTCTCTTCTTCCAGGGCCTTGATCAGGTCGTGCGGCGTAGCCTCGTGAGCCATGTTGCGCAGCTCCGCGCCCAGCGCCTCGGCATCGATCTTTTCCAGCATGCCCGCTTCAATGGAGTTCTCCACTTGCGACCGCGTGCGCTCGTCCACCGCATAACCCAAACGAACTTTGAATCGAACGAGCCGTAGCAACCGCCCGGGATCGTCATAAAACGAATAGTTGTAGATCGTCCGCAGTTCCTTGCGTTCGATATCCCCCATCCCATTCGATGGATCGATCAGCAAGCCCAGTGAAGCTCGATTCAGCGACAGCGCTACCGCATTCACCGTGAAATCCCGGCACAGCAGATCTTCGTGAATCGTGGACGGTGTAATCGTCGGCTTGCCCGCTGACTTCGCAAACTTCTCCGTTCGCGCCATAGCCAGCTCAACCGTGACGCCACCGGGGAAAATCAGGTCCACGGACTTCTTCTTGTCGTCTTCGGAGACAACCTCTGCGCCGGTCTTCTTCACCAGCGCCTTCACCACTTTTGACGGATTCCCCTCGGTGGTGAAATCCAGGTCCCGCACCGGAAAACCGCCCGATATGTCGCGCATGGCCCCGCCGGTCAGGAACAAAGCCAAACCCGCCTCGTTCGCCGCCGCTTGCACTTGGCCCACCACACGATACTGCTCGCCGGTGAGGTGGCTCTCCAGCATAAACATGTAGTCGCTCATTTTGCCCTCAATTCGCCACTCAACTACTAACGCCTCGCAGTTTACCCACGAGGATGATGCCGGTCCAAAGTATCCCGCAGCCGGCGCTGCGCTACGTGCGTATACACCTGAGTCGTCGAAATATCGGCGTGCCCTAACATCACCTGCACGCTACGTAGATCGGCGCCGCCTTCCACCAGATGCGTGGCAAAGCTATGCCGTATCACGTGCGGCGTCAGCCGCCGGAAAATCCCAACGCTGCGCCCATGCTTCCGTATCAAAACCCAGAACGTCTGCCGGACCATTGCCCGGCCTCGCGCCGTCACGAACAAATGCCGGCTGGCCCTGCCCTTCAACAACTTGCCCCGGCCTTCTGCCAGGTAAACATCCATCGCTTCACCCGCCGATTCCCCGAACGGCACCAGCCGCTGCTTATTGCCTTTTCCGGTCACTCGCAGCACTCCGAGAGCGCGCTCCACTGCAGCTAGCTCCAGCTTGCACAACTCAGTCACTCGCAGCCCGGTGGCGTACAACAACTCCAGCATGGCCCTGTCCCGCAGCGCGATCGGTTTCCGCGCTTCCGTATTCGCTACCGGAGCCAACAACAACCGTTCCACTTCTTCTCGATTCAAATACTTGGGAATCGTGGTCCACTGCTTAGGAGCCGCCAGGAACTCTGCCGGATCTCTGGGAATCACTCCCTCGGTCGTCAGGAACTGGTAATAATTTCTTATAGTTGCAACGTGCCTGGCAATCGAACGCGGTGACAGGCCGTCCCCGTACATTCCTTCGACATAAGCCGATAAATCGGCCGCCGAAGCGTCCCGTTCCGCACCCGCCAGCTTCTCGCCAAGTCTCGCCAAATCAATACGATATGAGTAGAGACTATTCGGCGCCAATCCCTTCTCTACGCGACAAAAGTCCAAATAGGACAGTGCGAGCCCGGAGAGCGGCCTCGCGACGGGCGCCGACGGCAACATTCAGCTAATGATACAATACTTGCGAAATTGTTTGAAAGGGAGACCTTTCAATTTCAACAACTAAGTGGCCGCTTCCACCAATAAGAAAGTTCTAGTAGCCCGTTTCGACAAAGCGGCTTTGGAAGGCTTTGTCCAATTGCCAGAAGGACTTACCCCTGAAGGCCTGGATCTCTTAAGTCCCGATGGCAATCTATCCCGGGTCCCATTAGCCGAAGTTCGCGCTGTTTGTTTTGTGCGCGATTTCGAAAACGGCGAAAGTTGGCAGAAACACAAGACTTATCAGAGCCGACCCAAGTCCGCGGGACTGTGGGTGCGGATCCGTTTCCGCGACGGCGAAGTTCTGGAAGGCGTCATGCCCAACAATCTATTACGAAACGAACCCAACGGCTTCTCCTTCGTCCCGCCCGATCCCACGTTCCAGAACCAGCGCATCTTCGTCCCCCGTGAAGCCGTAACCAGCCTGGAAGTCTTAGGGGTAATCGGCAGCCCCCTAAGGCGCCGCCCCAAACCCGCCCCCGGCGAACAGGACGACCAGCTGGAAATGTTCCCGTGAGCGCCTCCCTAGCGATACAACCCCCGCTCCCGAATATACCCAGCCACCCGATCCGGCAACTCCACCGGCATATCCCCCCGAGTCAACTCCGCCCGAATCTCCGAGGACGAGACCGGCAGCGCCACCGTATCCAGCCGGTATACCCGAGCCCCCTTAGGGCTGTCGTACTGATGTCCCGGTCGTGTCACTACTATAAATTCGACACTGGCAATCACGTCCGGTGCCCGATACCAGGAAGCGATCTCCGCAAACGCATCCGCCCCGATCACGAAAAATAATTTCCCGCCCAAAGCCTTCACCTTCTCAATCGTGTGAATCGAGTAACTCTTGGCAAGCCCTTCTTCCAACCGCGAAGCCACAAACCGCGCATCTTGCGCGCAAGCCAGCTCCACCATACGGAAGCGATCCTCATACGCCGTGCCGGAATGTTTGTGCGGAGGATTCGCCGCCGGAATAAACAAAACCTCGTCCAGCGCGAAAGCGTCCGCCGCCTCGCGCGCCACCACCAAATGCGCCTTGTGAATGGGATCGAACGTACCGCCGAAAATTGCCCGTCTCATCGGGTCTCGTCTAACAAGACATGCCGCAGCAACTCTTCTTCGTTCTCGATTTCCACGCGAATTCGCACGCTGTAGACCGGCATGGCCAACTCACTCAGCAGACTGTCCAACTTCATCATGTCTTTTTCTGTAGTCAGCAGCGCCTCCGCGCCCGCCGCCCGCGCCTCTCGGGCGACGTCGCGAAGTTCGTCCGCTGTATAGGGATGATGATCCGGGAACGCCCGCTTGTAAACCACCGGCAACCCTAACTCTTCGAGTGTCCCCCAAAATCCCCTCGGCGAGCCAATGCCACAGAAGGCGCCTACTTTAGTGGCGCCCGAATCTCGCCGTAGTTCCGCGACAGGTTCCGGCACTGTGTGAGCCCGGAAAATGGGCGCTGATGCATTGTACTTCCGGATCATCTTCTCAATGCCAGCCGCGTGCGATCCTCTCGCAACTCGCGTGATAACGATAATCGTGGCGCGGCTCAGAGCCTGCAAGGGTTCACGGCGTCGTCCGACCGGAAACAGTCCCCCGCCCGTGGCATCCAAAGCGTCCACCAACACAATATCGACATCGCGTTTCAAGCGCGTATGTTGAAAGCCATCGTCGAGAAGAAATACGTCCGGCTCGAATTCCGTTTCGATGGTGTAGCCGATCTCGTACCGGTCCGCCCCGATGCCCACGTGCGCGTCTCCGCGGCGAATGAACATCTGCGCTTCATCGCCCGTGTGAAAGACGCCCGCGCGCGAGCCGCGCTGCACAATGATAGGGACCCCCGCACCACGTCCGTAGCCCCGCGTCAGGATGGCTGGCTCTTTGCCTTTCCGGACCAGACTGGCGGCCAGATGCGCCACCAATGGCGACTTCCCCGCCCCGCCCATCGTCAAGCTGCCGATGCTGACCACCGGCGTTGACAACCCCCGAGCCATGGCCTGCTGGCGGCGCAGGTTCAAATGATTTCCGGCAGCCCAAAGGCATGCCAGAGGTCTCAACACCGCTCGGGCAAGCAATGTCCGCTTCGGCGCCGGCACGCCTTCGTCGAGAAGGTCGAGTGCGATCCTGACGACCCGATCCACCACGCCTCGCTTGGCGTTGGCGACCTTTTGGGCGCGCAGTCCAATATCGCGGGGATCCGCCAGCACCGAGTTTACCGTCGGCGCCAACGCGGCCGCTCGTTCGATTTGCACCACCGCCCCGGCTGCAATGAACTCGTCCGCAATCTCCGCGAAATTCTCCATGTGCGGACCAATGATCACGGGCTTAGCGAAATAGGCTGGCTCCAGAATGTTGTGCCCCCCACGGCTCGCCAGAGTCCCGCCCATGAACACGACATCCGCCCGCTGAAAGAGAGCCGCCAGTTCGCCCATCGAATCCAGCAGCAGTACACCCGGCAGTTGCAGCGGCCCCAACGATTGCGAGCGCCGCACAAAGCGGATCCCGGCGCGCTGCAGCTTCTCTGCCACCATATCGAACCGCTCCGGCCGCCGCGGAGCCAGGATCAATAACAGACCCGTGCGTTTCACTTTCCCAAACGCTTCGATTACAGCGTCGTCTTCATCCACATCCGCGGCGGCGGCCGGCGGCATGGTGCTAGCCGCAATCCACACCACTGCCGGTTTCAGTTCGTCCAGAAATTCGCGAATGTCCTCGGCAATATGTTCTTTGGGTTGAAAATCATACTTCAAATTTCCAGCATGGGAGATGTTCGCAGCCGGAGCACCGGCCATGACGTAGCGTTCCGCATCCTGCTGGCTCTGCACCAGAATTGCATCCGGCCACGCCAGCGCATGGCGGAAAAAGAAGCGCCACCGTTGATAGCGCGGCAACGCACGATCGGAGATCCGCCCGTTCACAACCAGCAGGCTCGCCCCAGCGTGCTTGGCCTCGCGATACAAATTTGGCCAGATCTCAGTCTCCATCACGATCACCAGGCCGGGACGAATCCGGCGCAGAACACGCCGCACGGCACTGCGATAGTCCAGCGGAGCGTAAAAGATGCCGCGAACAATCCCCGACAAACGTTGCTCAGCGGTGGCTCGTCCTGCCAGCGTCGTGGTGGAGAGAAACACCTCGGTATCCGGACGCTCCACGTGCAGACGCCGGATCAGTTCCACGGCCGACAACACCTCGCCCACGGATACTGCGTGAAACCAAACCGATCCCGCGCTCGTCGTTTCAAAGGAGGGCGGCAGTTCGCCGAAACGCTCACCAAGGTGGACGAAATAGGCAGGGTTGCGAAATCCCCGGTAGAGTAGATAGAGAATCAGCGCTGGACTAAGCGCGATCTGAATGATCTGGTAAAGGAAGTATATGAGACGAGCCTTATTCGTTTTATTGAGTATAACCGTCTTGAGTATCACTGCGGCCTTCGCAGTGGACAACAAGGCCCGCTTCGCTCCCGGACCAGCATCGTCCTATCCCGGACATGTGACGCAGGAGAAGATCACCATAGGTACCATGCCCTACATAACCGCCGAACAGTCGGCCCTGGCGTTCGGCAAAGTGAAACCCTTCGAACGCGGCATTCTGCCCGTATTGGTCGTTCTGCAGAACGACACCGGTAAAGCTCTTCGCTTGAATCTGAAAGCCGAATACCTGACAGCCGACGGCGAACACGTCGAAGCCATGACGCCCGACGACGTCATCCGTTTTGAAGCCATCCAGAAACGCCCGGGCATGAAGCCTCCCGTCGCCCCCATCCCTCTGCCGCGCGGCAACAAGAAGGGTCCTCTAAATACCCCCGAGATCGAAGGCCGGGCGTTCTCCGTGAAGCTGGTCCCGCCAGGGGAAGCGGCCTCCGGATTCGTGTACTTCCAGGCCGACGCCATCAAAGGCGCCAAGCTCTACCTGACAGGCATCAACGACGCCGCCACCGGCAAAGCCTACTTCTACTTCGAAGTCCCCCTGGACGCAAAGTAGTCGCTCTGATCAGCGTTCATCCGCGTCCATCTGCGGCTCCGTGTAACATGTTCTAGAAGGAGCTGCCTAGTGAAGCTGCGATTCTTAGCGCTCAGCGCCGTTGCAACAGTCCGTTTGAGTTTGGCTGCTGGGGCGGCGAACTCACTTCCTAAGTTCGAACCCGATTCCACTTGGCCCAAGCACCTGCCGAACCACTGGCTCTTTGGACAGGTCTCGGGAGTCCATTTCGATTCCCACGATCACATCTGGGTGATTCACCGCCCGCGCACTACCGACGAACACGACAACTACCTCAAAGACGGGACGGCTGACTGCTGTGCTCCCGCGCCGCCGTCTTGGAATTTGACCAGGCGGGCAACTTGCTTCAATCTTGGGGCGGCCCGGGACAAGGCTATGACTGGCCCGATATCGAGCACGGTATTTACGTCGACCACAAGGACAACGTGTGGTTGGCAGGTAACGGCGACAAAGATACCAACATCTTGAAATTCACCAAGGCGGGAAAATTCCTGCTGCAGATTGGGACCCATGGCAAGACTGGCGGCAGCAATGACACCTCCAACGTCAATAAGGCGGCGGGCATTGCCGTGTATGCTCCCAGCAACGAGGTCTTCGTCGCCGACGGTTACGGAAACCGCCGCGTAATAGTCTTCGACGCCGACACTGGTGCGTATAAGCGGCACTGGGGCGCGTACGGCAACAAGCCGGACGATGCCGCTCCACTCACGCGCATCTACGAGGGCGCCAGGGGGCCCGCGCAATTCAATACAGTACACGGCTTGGCGATTTCAAATGATGGCATCGTGTACGTCGGCGATCGGGTAAACAATCGCATTCAGTCCTTCCGGCTGGATGGGACCTTTCTGAAAGAAGTCTTCATCGAGCGCCAAACAACGGCCCGCTTCGGCACCGGTTTCGGCGTGGCTTTTTCGGGCGATAAGCAGCAACGCTTTTTCTACGTGCCCGACGGAACCAACAAGAAGGTTCAGATAGTGGATCGCCAGAAAATGGAAGTCGTCGGTTTCTTCGGAGGCTATGGCGGCCACGGGTTTGGCGAATTCTCACACATCCACAGCATTGCAACGGATTCCAAGGGCAACGTGTACCTGGGTGAGGTGGACACAGGCCGGCGCACCTACCGCTGGAATTACAAAGGCATCGCCGCCCGCTGACCCGGCTCTAAGTTATTCTTTGTCCTTCGGCGCGGTGTCGCGGACCTGAATCAGCCACTTGCCATTGACGCGCACCAGTTCATTGCGTTCCCAGCCAACCGCCGCGATGCGGGCCGCGGCGTTGGGGGCGTCGCCGGCGAAGGTAGTGGTCCAGTAAGCCCGGAAGATCGCGTGATCCTTATCGACGAACTCCAGATACGGATTCATGCTCGTGTGATACATCGCCGCGGGTTTCTTGCCTGTCTTCGATTCGGTCTCCGCGTTGCGCTGAGCCAGATCGGCGATCAATTTATGGAGTGCCGCATGGCCCTTCGTCGCATTGGCTCCGCCCCCGAATTGACCATCCGGAGTAAAGGTCTTGATGTAGGCGTCCGCGTTCAACGTGTCTAAAGCCCGCGCATACTGCCACATCAACTTCTCGATTTCGGCGCGGTCTTTCGCCTCGCGCTCGAACGCGCTCTGCGCCAAAGCCGGCCGCCCGCAAAGCAGTAATCCCAAAGCGAGGGCCATTGCCAAACTTTTCTGAATCATCTCTACTCCTTCAACCGGACATAGCAGTGCTTCTGAGTCATTATACGCGCGTGGGAAGACCCAACCTGTGGCCGGGCCACCCCGCCAACCGTTGCGGACACGACATCAAACCGCCCGGCGGCGGACTTGGAGGGTAAGGCATTGATGCTGAGGAAGAAAGCTTCTTTTATAGAACCTTTTCCGGACGACGTTCGTCTCTGTATAATACTTTGAGTTCCTGGAGGAACCATGTTTCCAAAGCTGGCCCTTTCCACCGGCCTGATCTGGTGTCGGCTGCTGCCGCTGGCGGCGCAGCCGACTCCCCAGCCCCCCAAGCCGCCCGCGCCCCCAGCGACGGTTGTCCGAACAGCCCCCAACCCAACCCCGCCCAAACCCGTCGGACCCCAGGGCACCATCTCAGGACTGGTCGTTCAGAAGGGGTCCAAGACTCCTATCGAAGGGGCCCAAGTGTTGATGGTCGGTCCGAACGGTTCCCAGGCTGGGTCGCGCAGTGACCCCGAAGGGAAGTTTGTCGTCAAGGTCTCGCCGGGAGGCTACCAGATCACTGTGCGGCTGGTGGGCCAAACCGGGTTTATCGGTGTTCCCACCGTCAAGGTGGTCACGGTACGCGTGGACGAGGAAACGAAAACTGAAATCGAACTACCGAAAGCCGCCGAATTGTCCGGCCGCGTCCTGGACGCGCGTGGCGAGCCAGTGCAAGGCGCCCGCGTCACCTTGCTGATGCGCTCCTATGAATTGTGGAGTACCAACCTCATCTACATGGACACACCCTTCCGGGCGCAGACCAATGACCTCGGCGAATACTCCTTTGAGGGCGTTCCCACCGATATCGCCTTCCACGCGTTTGCGGAGATCGTGACTCCAGGTAAAGCCGAGGAACTCGCGGTAAATGCGGCCAACCCCGACCAGCGGCGACCGATACTCGCGGGCACTTTCTATCCTCAAGCAGTAGATCCGAGCGGAGCCCAGTCTCTCACACTGAACGAAGGTGAGCGGCGCGAGGGGATGGATATTCGAATGGTGCAAACCAAGTCCTACTGTGCGCAAGGTGCCCTGATACCGGCCCAGACCAACATCCCGCACACGATCGACGTGGACCTTAACGTCGTCGTCAGCGGCGTCTTCAACGGATACGGATCATTCCGCAGCGGTCGCATTGTTTCGCTGGACAAGGACGGACAAGCGCGCGTGTGCGGACTTTGGCCGGGCTCCTACCGCTTCTCGGTTCAACCGCAGAGCCGTAGGCAAGGGCAGGGAGAATATTATGGCCGCGGCGAGTTCATTATCACCGACAAGGATCTCGATAACCTTACCGCGAAGATCGGCCCAAACTTTAACTGGGATGGCGAGGTCACGCTGGAAGGCCCTGCCCCGGGGCAGCCGCTCACGCAGCCGATGATGGTTGGTTTTACGAACATCACTCCCACGTCGCTCGGACTCGGAATCCCGTCTCAAATCCCGGGGACATTTACGCTGCCGAATCTTCATTTCGACCGCGAACTCCTCAGGTTCGCCAACCTGCCGGATGGCTGGTACGTCAAACGAGCCATGTGGGGTACACAAGACCTCACCCAGAACGGTGGAAGGTTCATGTTGGACCGGGCGGACACCCCGCTGAGAGTCGTAGTCGCCCAGGATGGCGGCCGGTTCCGCGTGACGGTGACGGACGGGGATGGCCAGCCCGCCGCCGGGAAACGCGTCAATTTGATTCCCGGCAACCTCACCTCGGCCCAGCAACTCACCGCACGGCTTTGGTCTTGTTACAGCGATAACAAGGGCGATTGTATGGTGTTTTCGCTGCCCAATGAAACTCCGCGGTCTGTGTTTGCGCCCGGCGATTACGTCGTGCTTGCGGCCGACATTCCCTACAATCAAAGCTCTGACGTGATGGATCAGTTCTGGCGCACCATCCAGACGAAAGGAACCAGGATTAAACTGCCGGCCAGTTCCACAGGAGAGGCCTCGATCAAACTAGAGGTCTTACGCTAGGTTGCCATGGTTCGCGCCCTCGCCCTTTTCAGCATCGCCTTCAGCATCGCCGCCACGCTCGCCGCAGCGGATCTCACCGGTCTGGTTGTAGCCGAGCACGACGGGTCCCCTGTAATTGGCGCCGCCGTCACCCTTCGGAGTGCCGACAAAGTCGTCGCTGAGTTCGAAACCGACGATTCCGGCCGCTTCCGCGCTGCCGGCCTGCCCACCGCGGAGTACGTTGTCGTGGCCACCAAAGCGAGCTTCACCACTGCCGAGCGGCGCATCGCTCTCAGCCAAGCAGGCGCGAATGTCTTGTTGCAAGTTACTAAGCTGGGTGTCATTTCCGGCCGCGTGACGGACGGCCAGGGGAATGGCATCCGTAACATCGTGGTGGCCGCGGTCCCCGCCGCCCCTGACGGCGGGGCTCTGCGGACATACGGATTGCGGCCAGCCGGCGCGGTCACGGACGCCTCGGGCCGCTACCGCATCTTCGGCCTTCCGGCCGGGGACTACGTCGTCCTGCAGCTCGCCGGCAATGCCCGCTCCATCGCCAGTCTGACCAATGGAGTCACCCCCGACACATCGCGCGGCAGCACGGCTGATTACTATCCCTCCAATAGGGCCCCCCGGGTCCTCTCCATCCGCAGTGGCGAGCAACATACCAACATCGATTTGAAGGGCTACACCGGACCGCTGTTCACTGTCCGGGGCACTGTCAGCGGCCCTGGTCCCGAGACACCCTATCGCGTGTCCCTGGTTGCGGAAGTCGTCGGCATCCCGGTATCGGCTGTCACCGCTCAGCCGGGCAAAGAGTTCCAGTTTGATCGCGTGGCTCCCGGCACGTATAAGCTCGTTGCAACCCGCCAGGTCTCTGCAGCGACCAGCCTGCTGGAGGCGATTAATAGCGGACAGATTGTTCTCAGTGCCGCAAACGAAGCGGCGATTCTGCAGCAATTGGCCGCCGAGCGTGCCGCGAACCCATTAGCGGCGCAGGCGGAGCCGGTCTTCGGCGAAACCACCATTACTGTTTCCCAGGACCTCACTGGCGTCACACTTTCAGCCCGTCCCGGCGTCGACACCAAGCTGATCTACCAGCCTGCGAAAGGCTGCCCCGCTTCCGTCCAGCTCACTCTCAACCCCACTGAGTACATGGGCGTGGGAGGCACTAACAAAAAGCTGGAGGCCGGTAAGGAATTGTTGCTGACCGGCATTCCTTCAGCCGCATATAGCATCGCCCTCACTCTGCCGGAGTCATCGGGCTGCTACGCGGCTACCCCGCTCATAGATTTCCGGCAAGTCTCCCCCGGAACAGCGGTTCCCATCATTGCCGCCAACATGGGACACGTCCAAGGCAAAGTCGACACCACAGCGTCCCTCACTGAGGAGTTCACCATCGCGCTGATCGCTCCGGACGGTTTCACCAAGCGCACGCTGGCACTCGCCAAGGATTCCAGTTTCTCGATCCCGAACCTGCGGCCCGGCCGCTATCGCTTAAGCGTCACTCGGCGTTCAGCAACCCGGACCGTCGCCGCGGATCAGCAGGTCGTCGTAGAAAGCGGCGCAACCGCGCAAGTGGACTTCCCAGCCCTACCCTAGTAGTGCCAAAAACTAACCGTGGGCCAGGCCGATGCACATGAGCCGCAACACCTGAGCCGCGTCCAGCGGCAGCCCCGCAATCCTGGCGTCGCAGCCCGCACCCAGGACCTCCGTAAGCAGGTCCTTCTTGAGGCCGATCCATCCGTTTGGCGTTTCGTAACTGACCAGGAAATGCCCTTCCCGCCGGCTTGCCAGCAGATGCTCCCGGTCATATGGCTCCGCCGTGAAGTACCGGGCCGGCAGTTCCGGAATATCTGTCTCAACGTCGTCCCCGGACACGATATAAAGGCGCCCGGTTCTTGAACCGTCGCCACGCCGCCTCATCTCGCTCTCCATGCGGTCGTAAACGTCCTCGGCGAACTGCTGCGGGTAGTCGTACATCCGTTGTACTTCGGGGTCGATGTGAGGCAACTTCCTCCAGCCGTTCACCCATGCGAGCTTTGCCGCGCCGGTGTTCCTGTCGTCAACATCCCGAAAAACATCTTCCAAACTGAATCGCGCTTCGGCATCGTGCTGCAAGGCTTTGAGCGCCATGTGCTCGATGAGATGGGATGGCAACCCGAAGATAACTCCGTAGGGAGAACAGCCGCCGTCCACCGGCCTGAAACGCGGCAGATCGTCACGCAACTGCCCGATCAATCGCTCAATCAGTGCACCGTACTCTTTTAGCAGCCGCACATGTCGCTGTCCCAGAGCCGAATAGACGGCGTGGTCGTCCGGCGCGATAAAAACATGCTCGATCATGCTGTAAGCACTCAACAGGTCGATGCGATTCAGAAACAGCTCTGGATCGGCGGATATGCCCTGCCAGATGGCTCCTGCCATGTCGAGCCGCATTCGCTCATCGCCGCTCTGCAACGCGCGGTCATAGGCCTTGAGCAGATCCACCAGACCTTGCACCAGCAGTGCGAAATCCAGCGCATTGGAAGTGCGCGTGCGAAGCCTGACGCCAGGCTCGTTGATAGACACGCCTTCCTTCGTGCAGTGGTAACGAATCTGCGAGGTCAGATGCCCGCCAAGCATGCGTACATGCGCCTTCTGGATTTCCAGCACATCCGCTTCAGTTAGCGTCTCCGTCACCCGCTGGGCGACCTCGAGATAGGGCGCCAACTCATCGGTAATGAGGCTCTGCGCCAATGGAATCAGCCAGCGCGCATCGCGCACGATCGCGGGCTGATCGCCTGGGGAGCTTCTCCACAGCTCATCGAGCACGCCTTGAATTTCCGCCAACCGCCCGCCCGCGCTGCTGGAGCCTTCATCCCAAATCCGCATGCTCAGAAACTGAAGACCCCGGAGCACATACAAGTTGAACAGCGTGTGCGCGTAATGCATGCGACCGTTGCGACCTGGCCACCGCGTCTGCTGCCAGCAATAAAAACCGCGGACCATCATCTCCGCCGGATCGATCAGGTCGTTATAAAGATCCCGAACCTGCCGAGGTCTGAATCCCTCGGTCCAATGCGCTTCTTCCAGTTGGCCCCTAAGGCGGGCTTGGCCGGCCGTGGCCGCAATGCGCGCAAAGAAACAGTCCTCGATATGGCGGGACAAAAGAGACTGGTTCTGCAGATACCCGATCGGCTTTCGCTGGGCGTTCAGCACGGCTTCTATGCCCTCGACGATAGCTTCGCGCTGCGTCAGAAACAATCCGAACAGCTCGACGTTCGCTTTCAGGACCATCGCGGCCGAGCTCAGCGCGCCGGGAAATCCAGGTTCTGGGAGAAGAACGGCAGCACCTTGGTTTCAAATCGCTCCCGAACGCGATTGGTATGATCGCCTTCGTAAGTCTCATAGACGTGCTTGATGCCCAGCCGCGTGAGCGATGCGTCCATGTCGCGGTTTCCGCCCAGTAACGTGTCCTGGAGCCCGACATCCAGCATGATGGCTTTGTACTTCTTGAGGTTCGTCCAGTATTGATCCACCATGGCCAGCGGCGAGTTCGCATACCACTTGGCGCCGATCTCAGCATGATATTCGCCATCCACCACGGGCAGATCGTAATAGGTGGGTGGATTATTCGGGTTGGAGGACCATGCTGCCGCCAGCGCCGGTGTGGTGCTGCCCTTAGCCTTGCCTTTACCTTTTGCCGCGTCTCCTTTTGCTGCGTCGGGCGGCGGTTGCTTGCCCTGTGCGCCACCCAGCCCTGAATTCGGGTTGCTCATCAGGCAGCACGAACTCATCGGATAGAGACTCGAAAACATCTCCGGATACTTCATACCGATGCGGAAAGCTCCGTAGCCGCCCATGGAGTGGCCGGCAAGTCCGCGGCTGGCTCGGTTAGCGACGGTGCGGTAGTGGCTATCGACGTAGCCGACCAGGTCCTCGACTACATAGGCTTCCCAATTGCCAGTGGTGGGAGAGTTCGAGTACATGCTGCCGTTGTGGACAGTAAAGGAATCCGGATGCACCAGGATCATCTCCTTCGCGCCCGCGGCGATGGCAGCTTCCGCCGATTGCGGGACGGTCATGATGTTCCAATAGGCCTCCGCGCCAATGCCGTACCCGTGCAGGAAATAGACCACGGGATAGCGGCGGTTCGGCTGCGCGCCATAGCTCGGGGGCAGGTAGACGTAAACGTCGCGGTCGGCGGAGTCGCCTTCGAGATTGCCTTCCAGGGACTTGCCGTGTACGGTGATTTTTTCCACCTTGCCTTTGATCGGGGCGTCAGAGCCTTTGACAGCGCCGGGACCTTTGCCAGCGGGCCCCTTTGCCCCGGCTGGCCCAGCGTTGTTCTGCGAGAAAGTCAGACCCGCACTTACCAGCAATGCAGTGCCTAGTGAGAGCGTGGTCAGGATCGGGAATGGCTTACGTTTCATAGTCCCCCCAACGGAATAGCGATATCACAGTCTACACCGCTGTTGCCGGTGAATCCATGGTGTTCAGCCGATCCCCGGGATCAGTAATTCACAATCGCCGCGAACGCCGCAGGATCCAAACTAGCCCCGCCCACCAGAGCCCCATCAATATCATCCTGAGCCATGAGTGCTTTAATGTTGTCCGTCTTAACGCTCCCGCCATACAGGATACGGCAGTCCGCCGCGCACTCTTCGCCAAAGCGCGAGGCAACTTTGCGGCGCAGGAACGCGTGCGCTTGAGCCGCCATTTCAGGGGTTGCATTCCGTCCGGTCCCGATGGCCCACACCGGCTCGTACGCAATCACGACGCGCTCGAATTGGGCCGCGTTCAGTCCCGCCACGCCCCCCTCAAACTGCGCATCCAGTACGGCCTCCGTCTGCCCCGCCTCGCGCTCGTCCAGCCTCTCCCCCAAGCACACGATGGGCTTCAGTCCGGTATCCAGCGCTGCCTGCGTTTTCTTGAGTACCGATTCGTCGGTCTCGCCGAAATATTGTCTGCGCTCACTGTGCCCCACGATCACCCAGTGGCAGCCAATCGCCAGCAACATGGGTGCGGAAACTTCACCGGTGTAGGCGCCTTCTTTCAACCAGAAGACATCCTGCGCGCCCACGGAAATGTTGCTGCCCAAAGTCGCCGTAACGCACGCCGGCAGCGCCACAAACGGCGCGCAGATCACAATTTCCACGTTTCTGGACTCGGCAAGCCGGTTCCCCAAATCTTTCAGATACGCGGACGCCTCGTGGGCGCTCTTGTACATCTTCCAATTGCCGGCAATGACCGGAGTTCGCATGCCTTCTAAGGGTAGCAGTGAGACAGTCCCCTTTTACGCCGAGCGAAATATTTTACGCCAAACGCAATTCGGCTTGCTCCATCGGCAAGACGAAGCGGGAGCGCACGTGCTCGATTGCTTCACCGCGTTGTTCGATGCGGCCTTCCTCGATGATTCCCTGTCTGCCGGCAGACAGCTTGAGGTAATCGATCTTGTGTGGGTCCAGCCCCATAACCCGGCAACACGTGGCGTCGACGGCTGGCAGGTCCCGTCCCATAATCAGCACCCCCGCCGCTTTCGAGTCCCCCTTCAGAGGTCCGCCGTTCTCCATTCCCACAATGCCGTCCACGATCGCGAAGCTGCGGCGGAAAATCCGTGTCAGTTCAAAAACGGAAGTGGGAAAATCAAGGCCGTGGATGGCGTCCGGTGGCCAGCCGTATACGTTGGCCGGAACCAGCCCAAAAAGGTTCATCATCGACAAGGATGCGCCCGAACACACATCCGTCTTCATCTTCGCAAGCGACACCACCAAGTCCGCGCGCATCGCGCTGACCGGCAGAAGAATCTGGCCTTTGTTGGAGAAGCCCGCCATGGTTTCCACATCGTCCGCGTTCAAATCGACGAACACGTCGTCGAAGTTAGGAATGCTGTCCCGATAGCCCGCTGCTTCCGCCAGCGCCATGGTGTCGCGGTAAAATTCCGAGCCTGCCCCCACCCGCACCTCAGTCGCGCCCAATTCCCCGAGAACCGCAAACGCGGCCGCTAATACCGATGCATGCGTATTCACCGCATTGGTGGCATCGAAAGCAGCCAACTGCGGCATCAGCAATACCTTCTTGCCGGCAACCTCGAGCCCGCAAGCGGTCAGACCTTCCATAAGGCATCCTGCCAGGTCATCCGAATACGACGACGCACGTTGGATAGCGACCACTGCGTTCCCGCCAGTCCGCAGCGCCGCTCTTTGCGAATCGCTACGCCCGCCACGCCAACCCGCGAAACCCGAGAGCAAGCCCGCAGCCGCCAAAGGAAGTACCTCCCGTCGATTCATGCCAAGCCCTCCGTGCGGAAGAAGCGGTAGTTGCCATCGCTCGCCGCTAGTGTCTCCAGCGCAAGGATCGCCAAGTTGCGCGGAGGCGCTGTTTCCGCTTGAACGGGAGGCTCCGTTCCCAGCAGGCGAAGGCCAATCCCGATCCAAGCTTTGGCCAGCGGAGACGGCGTCTCCAGCGCCCATTGGGCGGCTAGTTCCGGCAGTTTTCCCAAATTCCGTGAGCTCTGAAGACCCAACAGCGTCAAACCGGTAGTCTCGCGATCCAAACCCGAGTCCAGCAAGAACTCTTCACCCTGCTTGATTCGCTCCCTAAACGGCCCCGCAATACCGGCCTTCGCGAATCTGCGCAGAGCCACCAGTGTGTGAGCGGTCGGCTCCACCGCTGGCGAATTCCGGCCCTGCCAGGACCACCCTTTTCCTGAGAATTGCTCCAGCACCCATCGCGCCCCCGACTCGACGGCCGCACCGGATTCCCCTCGTGCCGCAGCCAACGTCAGATACAGAGCCGTCGTCCAGCAGGATTCTTGTAAGTCCGCTGCCGAACGCCACCCGCCTTCCGGCTGCTGCCAACTGCGGACCAGATTCCACGCCCGTTCAGCCGCTGGCTCGCCGTGCAACGCCAGCGCGGCGTAAACCGTGGGTTCCAGCCAACTGGATCGCTTCCCGGAGTAAAACGCCCACCCCCCGTCCGCATTTTGCGCCTTTCGAAGCGCCTCCAACCGAAACCCGTATGCTTTACTCACATCCCCATATCGGCACACCAGAGCGCTAACTTGTTAGTACCTCACAAGAACCAGTACTGACGGTAGCTTCTCTTTGGGCCGGTACTGGCAACCACGCTCCATTTACGGTGCCGCGAACGGTAGCCTAAAGTGAATGAAACGAAGCTGAAAGGGCCACGCGGGTGAATCAAGCTATGCTGCAATACTCGTACTTACAAATACTCGATTTTTTGACGACTATCGCCTTTTTAGTGCAGGGCGTTCACGAAGGCAATCCCATCGTCCGCTTCGCTCTAGAATACTCCCCGAATCCCCTCGGCGGCTTGCTGCTCGTAAAGTTGGTGGCGGTAGCTCTGGGAGTGTATTGCTGGAAAGTTGGTAAGCTGCGTCTGCTGGGACGCATGAACATCATGTTCGCCGCACTCGTAGCCTGGAACCTGGCCTGCTTGATCCTGGGATCTGTCGCCTAGCAAATCGCTATTGCTACCCAAATGACTCCAGAACTAAGAGTCTAGCCCTAGGGTCCTACGGCAATCCCAGCAGACTCTCGGGGGTGTTTCCTGATCGAATTTTCCCCTCCATCGCCGTAGTGTTGTTGTAGGATTGCTTCTCAGCGGAGAGCGTATCCCAGCGACAACTTTAATGGTTCCCCACACACACTCGACCTTAAGACGCCGGCGACGGTCGGCGGGCAACACTTTCGTCGAGGGCGCCTTCACCCTGCTGCCCACCTTTGCCCTCATTTTTGCTTTCCTCGATTTCGGTCTGATGTTGTTCCGTTGGAGCACCCTGCAAAACGCCGTGCGGGAAGGTGCCCGCTACGCCATTACCTTCCAGCAGCAGACTGTCGGCCCCTCCACCCTAGGCCAATCCGACTCCATCAAGAATATAGTCGAGCAGTATTCCTTCGGCACTGTTCATGTGAACGACAATCCACAACATATTTTTGTGAAGTACTACGCCACCACCGCGCCCACTACCCCCATCCCTAGCGGCGGAAACGTGCCGGGCAACATAGTAGAGGTGTCCGTGCAAAACGTATCGCTAGCCTGGCTGGCCCCCTTAAGCGGTAGCTATTCCAGCGCGGTAGCGCCCTTCTTCCGGAATTCAACGCCCTTGACCTTATCCGTCTACTCCTCCGACATTCTGGGCGGCCTGCCCGTCGGTGTTCCATCGGTGGCCGAATGAAATTCCTGAAACGACGGGGCGCGGCGCGGCAGAGAGGCCATGAGATCCTCGAATTCGCGTTAGTGGCGTTTCTGTTCATTCCACTGCTGCTGGGTACCTTCGTAACCGGTATGAATGTGATCCGCAGCATTCAAGCCAACCATATCGCGCGCGATTTGGCGGATATGTACATTCACGGCGGAGACTTCAGTGACCACGGCATGCAGGTTGTCGCCCAGCGCCTGGCTACAGGCATGGATCTCCAGATCGCTAACGGCTCGGGCAGTCAGGCTGACAATATTAACAACGGCGGACGCGGCATCGTATGGATCAGCAAAATCATGTGGGTGGGCACCACGTTGGAGCCAAACTGCCAAGCGGCCCTGCCCTCCTTTTGTACCAACGCCAACAAGTTTGTTTTTCTTGAGCGCATCCGCTTCGGCAACGGCTCCCTGGAGTCTGAGCGGCCTAGCAGCCTTGGCCACCCCGCCGCCGCCACTCGAAGCGTCTACGGAATCGTGACCGACAATACCGTGACCAGTTCGAATGCCGCGGTTCCAGAGCCTTTCCAAACCAGCGTGCGCAACTTGTGGCAAAGCACCAGCACCACCACCGGCCAGCAGCCTCTTTCCGATGGACAAGTCGTGTACGTCGCGGAAGTCTACTTTCAATCCCCCGACTTACAATTGGGCAGCTTTCAGGGCCGGGGCGTGTTTGCCGGCTGGTTTTATTAAAGGACGTAGATTATGAAATTAGCCACCCCCAAACGCCTGCGCGAACGCGGTGTCGCCCTCCTGGTGGGCACCGCATCCCTGCTGATCATCATCCCAATGGTCGGTTTGGCCGTAGACGTCGGCTACCTCTATGCCGTTAAGGCGCGCCTGCAGGCGTCGGTCGACGGAGCCGCGCTGGCAGCCGCCAGGTCTCTCAATCTGGGTTCTTCGACAGCCGCGCAAGCCGCCAGCGCTCAGCAGAACGCAGTAAATTGGTTTTACGCAAATTTCCCTAGCCAGAATTGGGGCACCACCGGCACCATCATGAACACCACGCGGGTCCAGGTGTACGACGACGCCACCAACCCCAATTTGCGCCATGTAGACATCACCGCAAACACCAGCGTTCCTACCTATTTCATGAAGTGGTTGCACTTTGAGAGCACCACCATCACCGGAATCGGCCGCGCCAGTCGGCGTGATTCCGTCATTATGCTGGTGCTGGACCGCTCCGGTTCCATGTGTGCCCCCGCCAGTAGCCCCTGCAATAACACCGGTGCGTGCGGCCCCATGAAGACCGCCGCCAAGCTCTTCACCGGGCAGTTCGCTGCGGGCCGCGACTACATCGGCTTGGTTTCCTTCAGCGACGGAACCTATGTGCACTCTGCCCCGACTCGTAACTTTCGGACCGTTCTGGGATACACAAACTCCTCGGCAAGCGGGAGCGGAGCCATCGACACCATCCAGTGTCAGGGCGGAACCGGTAGCGCGCAGGCAATTTCCATGGGCTACAACGAGCTCTATAAAACGAACTTGCCCGGCGCCATGAACGTTCTCTTGTTCGAGAGTGACGGACTGCCGAATACGCTCGCCATCAACATGTGGGACGCTCCTTCCAACTCTTTCGCGTTGGCCAACATCAACGGCTGCACCGACGCCACTGGAAAATCGAAAACCGCCGGCGGGTGGACCACCTTCGCCAGCCGCCGCCTGTGGCAATCCAGCACGATTCCCATGAATTCGCCCACTGCCGGTTTCATGCCGGACATCCCCACGGGCCCTATTGCCGGATTGTATTCCACCGATCCCTCGGGAGGTCAGTCGTTCTTGTTGTTCATGAATCCCTTCCACACCAGCGGTAACCAATCCGGAGCCTCTCCCTACCGCACGGCAACCGCATGCAAAAGCGAAGCCGGCCATACCGACCTTTCGGATTTCGCTTGGATTCCCTCCACCGATGTCTTCGGCAATTCGGTGAACCCGCCCAGCCATCCTTACAAGGCGGTCACCATGAATGGCACGCATCTGAAGTTTGATTCTTCCCAAAGCACCGCCCAGAAGTGGACCAACTACCATGCCGGAGCGCTGAATGCCACCGATCATGCCGCCTATCGCGCGCGCACGAACGCTAACCTAAAGGCCAGCTTGTTCGTGATCGGCCTGGGAGGCCAGGGCGCCGATCCCCCCGACTATACGCTGATGCAGCGTCTGGCTAACGATTCGCAAGCCGACAGCTTTAACACGCCTTCGCGTTACAACGCCTGCGCGTCAACACCCTCGTGCTACACCTATGACGATCAGCCGCATGGGACGTTCATCTTTTCCACTAACCAGTCCACCTTGAAGCAGGCCTTCCTGAAGCTAAGTTCGCAGATTCTTCGCCTGAATCAGTAGATGCCGCGTATCGTGCCCGAAGGCTGGTTTGCTACACTCGGGCGAGAATGACACAGGGCACCACGGAAGTACCAGCCACGGCAACATCGGCAAAGATATCGGCAAAGATATTAGACGGCATTGCCGTCCGCGACGGCATTATGGCGCGCCTCAAACCGCGCATCGCAAAACTACAGAGGCCTCCCGGCTTGGCCGTAGTGCTTGTGGGACACGATCCGGCCTCGGAAGTCTACGTTCGCAACAAAGTTCGCGCCTGTGCCGAACTCGGCTTCTACAGCGACAAGTTGACGCCCCCCTCCACGGTCACCACGGAAGAGTTGCTGGCGATCATCGATGGCCTGAACCAACGCGACGACATCGACGGAATCCTGGTCCAGATGCCCTTGCCTAAGCAAGTGGATTCCCGGCGGGTTCTGGAAGCCATCGCACCGGAGAAAGACGCGGACGGATTCCATCCCATGAATGTCGGCAATCTCGTCGCGGGCCGCCCGGGTCCGCGTGCCTGCACTCCAGCGGGCGTCATGGAATTGCTGAAGCACTACAACATCCCGGTGTCCGGCAAGCGTGCCGTGATCCTGGGCCGCAGTGATATTGTCGGCAAACCGCAGGCCTTGATGCTGCTACATGAAAGCGCCACCGTGACCATCTGCCATTCGCGCACCGTGAACCTTGCCGAAGAGTGCAAGCGCGCCGAGATTTTGGTAGCTGCCATTGGTCGCGCCGGTTTCGTGACCGCCGACTTCATCGCTCCCGGCGCAATCGTGATCGACGTCGGTATCAACCGCGTAACGGACGCCGCCGAGGCCGCCCGCTTTGGCAAAGCCGAGGCTTTCAAGAAAAGCGGAAGCGTGCTGATCGGGGATGTACACCCCGTCGACGCCTTGCGTGTGGCAGGAGCGTTCACCCCCGTCCCTGGAGGCGTAGGCCCCTTGACGATCGCCATGCTGATGGCCAATACCGTCACATTATCCGAACTCCGCCAAGGGCACTCTTAATGCTAAACATCGGACTCACCGGCGGCCTCGCCACAGGAAAAAGTGGCGTCGGCCGGGAGCTCGAAAGCCTGGGCTGCTTCGTAATTCGCATGGACGACCTGGGCCATAAAGTGTTGGAACCGGGCGCCGAGGCCTACCTGCCCGTCGTAGCCGAGTTCGGTGCTGAGATCCTCAACCCGGACGGCGCCATCAACCGCCGTCTGCTGGGTACCCGCGTGTTCACCGATCCGGGGCTGCTCAAAAAGTTGAATGCCCTGGTCCATCCTCCCGTTCGGGAGCGCGCCAAAGTGTTGCGCGAGGCTCACGTGGCCGCCCATCCCAATGCGATCGTGGTGACAGAAGCTGCGATAATGATAGAGACAGGCAGCCACAAGGAATATGACAGGCTGATCCTGGTAACCTGCCGCCCCGAACAGCAGATTGAGCGGGCCATGCAACGCGATGGACTCACGCAGGAAGAAGCCTTGAGCCGGATTGGCCGGCAAATGCCGCTTGAGGATAAGCGTAAGTACGCCAACTACATCATCGATACGTCTGGTACAAAGGAAAGCACGCAGCAACAAACCCGCACCGTTTATGAGGTGCTCTGCAAATTGACCCATTGAGGCTTATAGGTACTTCAATGAAATCAAGAACTCTGCTAATCGCCGCCCTCTTAGTGGGCGGATTTGTATGGTATTCGAACCGGTCCGGCTGGCGGCCCGATGGTATTAGATCCGACGGACCCATCTTCACCCCCGGCGTGGCGCTCTCGGCCGGCCTCAGCCCGGATGAGATCAATAACATCGATATCTACAAAGCCGCCAAAGACAGCGTGGCCTATATCACCAGTACCGTGTACGAGGATTCCTTCTTCGGCGTGCGCGAATCGCAAGGCATCGGCTCCGGCTTCATCATCACGGCGGACGGCCAAATCCTGACCAACAACCATGTGGTCAGCGGCAGTTCCGCGCTGGAAGTAACGCTCCCCGACAAAAGCCGTTACAAGGCGCAGATCATCATGCGGATTCCCTCCGACGATCTGGCGCTGATCAAAATCGATCCCAAAGGCAAAAAGCTTCCTGTGCTCAAACTGGGCGATTCGGAACATCTGCAGGAAGGCCAAAAAGTCCTGGCCATCGGAAATCCATTTGGACTGTCCGGGACACTGACCACAGGAGTCGTAAGCGCTCTGGGCCGCACCATCCGCGGCGACAATCAGCCGCTGGAAGGCCTGATTCAAACCGATGCCGCCATCAATTCCGGCAACAGCGGCGGACCCCTTCTGGATTCGCAAGGCAACGTCATCGGCATCAATACCGCCATCTATGGACAAGCCGGCAGCATTGGTATCGGTTTCGCTATGCCGATCAACCGTGCCAAACGGATGCTGGAGGATTTCACTTCCGGCCGCCGCCCCGCGCAGCCCTCCATCGGGATTCGCACCCTGGCGATTGAGGGAGATTGGGCGCGCGCGTTGGAGTTTCCCGAAAGTATGGGTCTTCTCGTCCAGCGCGTGGGCGCGGGGACCCCTGCGGCACAAGCCGGATTGCGGGGCGCGGACAGACGCGTACAGATCGGGAATTACCTGGTCGACGTGGGCGGGGACCTGATCACCCACGTGGATGGCAAACCTGTGCAGCGCGAAGATGACGTCGTTACCGCCGCATCCCGCAAACACGCCGGGGAAAAATTGGAGATCACCATCTTCCGTGCCGGACGCAGTATCAAAGTCAGCGTCACTCTAGCGCCGCTCGACGGCAATATTTAGAAAGGGGACTATGCAGGTCCACCCGCCCGAGGCCGCCGTACCGGAAATTGTAGGAACGTCGGGCATCACCCCGGGTTCCCTCAGTTCGTCCGGTTCGCGCCGCGCTCTCACCGGGTTCTACATCTCCGGAATCCTCATGGGATTCACGGGAGCAATCCTGCTGTCCTGGGAACACCATCTCACCTCCGAATACGGCGTCATTGCCTGGTATTTCCTGGGCCTGATCGCTGGTTTGGTGGCCTCCGTGTGGATCTCGCCGCGTCTGCTCGAAAGCCGGGGCATTGCATGGACTCTTTCCGGCGCATGCCTGTTGGCTGGAACGGCCTTCCTCTATCTGGCATTCGTCTCCCCGCCGTTTTCTCCGTGGTGGCGCGTCTTCGGACTGGCCGTCGTCGGTTGCGCGGCCGGCATTCTGCACACGGCCATCTTCCATGCCATCTCGCCGATGTACCGCCACAATCCCGTGGCCACCGTAAACCTGGCCGGGATGCTGTTCGGATTGGGATGCTTAACCGACGCCGTGCTGATTTCAGGAGCCTACTATCTCTACACGGCTCCGGTGATCCAGGTGTGGCTCGCAGTCATTCCCGCCGCCTTCGGCTGGATGTATTGGAAGACGTCTTTCCCCCAGCCGGTTCCGCACCAGCCGCCTTCCGGCATGTTCTTTTCCACGCTCAAGAAACCGGGAGCCGTATTGCTGAGCCTGCTGCTGTTCTTCCAGTTCGGAAATGAGTGGGCCGTTGCCGGATGGTTGGCTTTGTTCCTTAGCCAACGCCTGGGAATGAATCCAGCGACGTCGCTGGGTATGCTGGCGCTCTATTGGATGGCGCTTCTCGTCGGGCGCGTTGCCTCGCAATGGATCTTGCCCCGAGCTCGCCATTCCTACATGCTGCTGGCATGCGTCGTCGCGTCTATCTTCGGTAGTGTGATCCTATCGGCCACCAACAATCAGTTCGGCGCCATCGCCGGAGTGCTTTTGTTGGGTGGATCGTTCGCGCCCATTTACCCCCTTGTCGTAGAGAAGATCGGGTACAGCTTCCCCTATTACCATCCCGGCTTCTACAATGGCTTGTTCTCGTTCGCTTTAGCGGGAGGTATGCTGGCGCCGTGCCTGCTAGGCGTCGTAGCCCTGGAATGGGGCGTCAGCATGGTCATGACGTTACCGCTGGCCGGCTCCATCATCGTCTTCCTTTTACTGGTCCTGATTTGGCTGGAAGCAAGACTGAGCGCCCACGCGCACCCCTAGCTAAATGAAACCGCCCACCCTCAGAATCCTGGCCCTCCTTCTCCCCATCCTTCCGCTCACCCTCGCCGCCGATCTGAAGGACCGCATCACCACCGCGGTAGAATCCGCTCCCGCCGCTGTGCGCGGCACGTTCGGCATTCACGTAGTGGACCTCTCTACCGCCACCCCCGTCTACACCCACAAGGAGAATCAGCTCCTGCTCCCCGCCTCCAACATGAAGCTGTTCACCGCCGCCCTGGCGCTAACCCGCCTGGGTCCCGATTACCGCTTCGAAACCCGTCTGCTGCGCGAGCCTTCCGGCGCGATTGTGTTGCTCGGTTCGGGTGACCCGTCGTTGTCGGGCCGCATCTATCCACTCCTTGCAGACGTCCGCGCAGACGCCAGCGATGACGCGCCCACGCGAAGTCCACTGGAAGCGATCGACGACCTTGCGGACCAGGCCGTCGCCGCCGGTCTGCGCCGCGTGGATGGCGACGTCATCGGGGACGATGGACGTTATCCCTGGTCCCCGTATCCGGAAAGTTGGACCGCCGACGATGTCGAACACGATTTTGGCGGCGCAGTCAGCGCACTCACCCTGAACGACAGCAGCATCACTCTCATCCTGCGGCCTGGAGCCCGCCCCAACGACCTGGCCCGCGTGGAAGTGAGCCCGCCGGTAGAATACTTCACCATCGACAACCGGATCTCGACGTCCACCAGCCCCACCAAAATCCGGATTCAACGAGTGCCGGGGACGCGCCAACTGCTTCTCACTGGCGTGATTCGTGCGGGCAACACGGCCACGCGTGAGAGCATCGCGGTCGACGACCCCGCGCTGTTCGCGGCGCACGCACTTTACGATGCCCTGCTCCGCCGCGGCGTTGTCGTGCGAGGCCGCCCCGTGGCTCGGCACACCTCCGCAGCGGGCAGCGCCAGCCTGCCGGAAGGGCAACTGCTCGCCCGGCGCACTTCACCACCGCTCAGCGAAATCCTCCAAACCATGATGAAAGCCAGCGTAAACCTCCACGCCGAGCTAATCTTGCGCGAGGTTGGCTACGTTCGCCAGGCGGAGGGCACCTTGGCCGGTGGTCTAAAGGAAATGCAAACGTTGCTGGCCGGCATAAAAATCTCAGCAGCGGACTGGCGCACCGAAGATGCATCGGGTTTGGCGCGCAACGATGAAATCACGCCCCGCGCCATTACGCAGCTACTGACCTCCATGTGGGCCAATCCGGAATGGCGCGAGACATGGCTTTCGTTTCTTCCGGTCGGCGGGCAGGACGGGACACTGAGTAACCGCTTGTGTTGTTCCTCGGAAACCATCCGCATCCGCGCCAAGACAGGTACACTGGCCCGCGCCGTGACCCTGTCCGGATATGCGGAGAGTCCGCGCAACGGGCGGCTGGCATTTTCCATTCTGGTCAACAATTTCTCCGCGCCCCCGGCCGAAGTGCAAGCCTGGGTGGATCGGATTGCCACAGCCCTCATCGAGTAATGGCTGTCTCAGGCGTGTGGAATAATAGAGACGCATGCCTATCTTTGAATACACCTGCGAAGATTGCGGAACCGCCTTCGAAAAGTTAGTGCGCAGCGCCGCCAATGGAGCTGCGTCCAACGGCGTAGCCTGCCCTTCGTGCGGTGAGCATCACGTGAAGCGCGAGTTTTCGACTTTCTCGGCCCGCGCCAACGGACCTGGCCCACAGAGTGCGCCTGCTGAAATGCAAGGCTGCCCCAGCGGCATGTGTGGCAATCCGGGCATGTGCGGCCGGAATAACTAGCGCTTCAAAGCTTTCTCCACCAGCTCCACCAGCATCTGCGGCAGGAACGGCTTTTGCAGAAACAGAACGCCCTGCGTTTGCGGTTCGTACGGATATCCGCTGGCAATCAGAGCGGGCAATTTAGGATTCTTGCGGCGCAACTCAGCGATCAGTTCTTCCCCGTTCATTCCAGGCAGCGACAAATCCGTGATCAGCATGTCGAATTTCGCCGGCGCAAGCGAGAACAGCTCCACCGCCGCCGCCGGGGTTGCACACAGAGTTACGTCGTAGCCGTGGCGCTCCAGATAGCGGCCCAGCAACGCCAGCAAAGGGGCCTCGTCATCCACGATGAGTAGCCGAGCCATTTCACCTGTTCCTGTTAGTGGAAAGAGATGGGCACGTCGCCCGGGCTGAATACGATGCTGAAGCTGACGCGATTGCTGTCGGGCCGGAACGTATTGTTTTCAATATCCTGTTTTCGGTGCGCAAGCGTGCCCGACAGGTGCAGTGAATTCGTCAACGCATAACTGAGCGTCGCGCTGGCGGCAATTTGTGTGTACCGCGACAGATCTTGCCCCAGGGCATCCAGAACGGATCGGCTGCCAGTGAGAGAGAAACTGACCTTCCTAAGTCCCGTGTAAGCCCAGCTCGCGTACTGAGCTTCCTGACGCGAGGTCAGGTAGACGCCGTTTCCGGGGGACACGCTGCGTGTATAACTGAAGTTCAGGGATGACTTACGAAACGAGCGCGAAACAGTGGCCGAGCCGGTGGGTATGAAATTCACGCGGAAATACGTGGAGCGTACGCGTGAGATTCCCAGCAGCGCCGTCAGCGCGGGATCCACGGCGACGTCCTGAATGCCCTGCACTTCGGAACGGTAAAAACCCGCGGAAAGGTTGAGTGTCCACACGCGGCTGAAGACTCTGCTGACGTTTCCGGTGTACATATTGATATCGGATTCGCCGAAAGCCTTGGGGTAATCGTAGTGAATATGTTGGAAGGCGACTCCCAATACAGTGCTGGCTGACACCCGGTGCTGCACATTCCCGTGCAGGTTATACCCGTTAACTCCCACCAGTGCCTTGGCCTGTCTCCGAACTATGTACCCGCTGCCTCCGATAGTAATCACCGTTCGCGAAGACTTCGCGATCCGGACGTCCAGGTTCGACTGTACGTACATGGTGCGGTTGTCGAACAGCAGCGAGGTGGGGTCGATAATGCTTCCGTCGGCCACGCCTCCGCCATTGGCGGTGACCGCGCCGTAGTTATAAGTTCCGGCGCTTTCTTGAAAATCAAAAACCAGGCGCTGCGATTTTTGGAAGGTGTACCCCAAAGCCAATTGCTGATTCGCGCCGTTATAGCTCTGAGCGGCCGGATAGTGCCGATAGTTGCCGCCGTAATCCAAACCCAGCACCGAGCGCCGCCATGTGTGCCGGCCATAGGCGCCAATTCCAAGTTCCACCCCGAATACAGATTTGGGCTTCAGCAACGCCCCCTTCGAATCCACATTGAACGGAACCAGCCCCGTATCGTACACCCCCGTCGCGTTCACGAAATACCGCAGGTCCACGTCCTGGCCGGACCGGCGGCCGATGTTGCCCGCTCCTCCGGTTGTCACGCCTGGTCCAAGGTAATCCGTAATTTGGCCGAATGCGAGGGGGCACGCGGCTAAGGTCAGCACAAGAAGGGTTGTTTTCACGAAGAAACTCCGGTTCGGTAGACTTACTGATAGCAACATTATCGAGTCTGACGCGCGGCAACGAAGGGTGTCAAGTTATAGCGATACAAAAAGACACTGATATGTTTCAGCACGCGTCCCTTTAGTTGTAAGGATCGGCTGCCCGGCGGCATCTCCTTAGTGAAAGGATTGTGGACAATGCGTAAGCGCTTATTCCTGTTAGGGTTCGCAGCGGTGGGGGCATGGGCGGCCGATCTCCCCATACGGGATGTCATTCTTTATAAACACGGAGTTGGATACTTCTCACGGGCGGGCGAATTAGCCGCCGGGGAAACAGCGCAACTGGCTTTCAAAGCCGGCGACATGAATGACGTGTTGAAGTCGCTGACCATCGTCGATTCCAGCGGCGCGCCTATTTCCGGCGTGCGCTATGACGCCAGTGAATCCGTGGGCGCCCGGCTGGCGGACTTTCCCTTCAAGGTGGGCGAGGAGGCATCGCTGGCGGCGTTTCTGGATCAGATGAAAGGCGCGCGCGTGGAGTTAGGGCCAAGCCTGGCGGGGACGGTCGTGAGCGCACGGCTGGCGAAGTCGACGGATGCGGCCAGGCCGGACCGGGAAGTTGTCGTAATCCTAACCGACAACGCCGAGATTCGCACCGTGGATCTGAGCGGCGTCCCTTACGTCCGGCTGACTGACCCCAAATTGCAAACCATGCTGCGCGACTACCTCACCGTGGTGAGCGGCGCACGTTCGCGGGACCGCCGCAGCGTCTACATCGACGCGTCCAAGCAAGGCGGCCGCCGCGTGACCGCCAGTTATATGACGCCTGCTGCTGTTTGGAAATCCAGCTATCGTCTGATCTTTCCCCTGACCGGCGAGCCCATGCTGGAAGGCTGGGCGATCGTCGACAACACCTCCGGCGACGATTGGACGAACGTGACTTTGTCGGTGGTTTCGGGGCGGCCGATATCCTTCATCACGCAGCTGTATGAGCCGAAGTATGTCGTACGGCCAAACGGAGAACTGGCGGAGAACCGTCCGGTGGGTCCGCAGGTGTTTGAAGGCGCCATGGTGGTGAACGGGGCTCCCGCAGCCCTGGGTGGGAACGCCCGGGCGAAGGCCGGTGGACAGGCATCGTCTGTGGGGGAAATGTTGATGGACCGCGCGGATTTCCGCGCATCCACCGTGGCTCCCACGGCCACCGGGATCGATCTGGGCGAGCTATTCGAATATCGCTTCTCCACGCCGGTCACGGTGAAACAAGGCGAATCGGCGATGTTGCCGTTCCTGCAGCAGAAGCTGGGCGCGCGCAAGCTAATCATCTACTCGGAGAGTTTCGGACTGCATCCCATGAACTCAGCGGAGATCACCAATTCCACCGGCAAGACGCTGGACGGCGGACCCATCACGGTCTACGACGCTAACGCCTATGCGGGCGAAGCGCTGGTCGAAACGCTGAAGGCCGGCGACAAACGACTGATCAGCTACGGCGTCGACCTGGGCACGCGCGTGACGACCAAGATCGACTCCGGCGTCTCCAACGTGCGCGAGATCCACGTGCGCCGCGGGGTGATGACCACTCGCAACTCCATCCAAGAAACCAAGACCTACACGATGAACAACGTGGACGCCGGACGCAAGACCCTGATCATCGAGCACCCTCTGCGTCCGAACTACGTACTGCAGAGCGATGTGAAGCCCAAGGAAACAACCAGCAGCGCGTATCGCTTCGAAGTGAACCTGGGCGGCAACGCCACGGAATCCTTCGCGGTCAAAGAGGAACGCGTCTATGACCAGTCAATCAGCGTCGTGAATATGACGCCGGACGTGCTGGCGACATGGGTCCAGAACCGCACTCTGACGGCCGCGGGCCGCACCCAGCTGGAACGCATCGCCGCGAAGAAGCGCGAGCTGGCCGCGAATCAGGCGCAATTACAAACGGTGCAAGGCAACTTGAACAACTTGAGCGCGGATCAGCAACGGGTCCGCCAGAACATCGACACGCTGCGCAACGTGGCCGGACAGGAAAACCTGGTTCAGCAGTACGCCAAGCAGTTGTCGGATTCCGAAGTTCGCCTGACGGGACTGCGCGATCAGGAGACGCAACTGCAACGCAGCGGCGCAACCTTGCAGGGCGAAGTGAACAACCTTATTGAGAGCGCGGACTTCTAACCACTGCCGCGATCAGCGCTGACCAGCGGCGATCCGCGGAGTCCGTCTCGCGCAGCACGCGGCGAACTAAGGGCATAAGCTCCGGCCGGGTGGAATGTGAGAGGCCGGGCCGGCCTTCGATCGAGAAGGAGAGCATCTTCTCTGTTACCGCGGTGAGGAACGTGTCCTGGTGTTGCAGCAGCATCGCACCCAATCCCGACGGGCCGGTGAACTGCACGCCATCATGCAGAACGGCGGCGGCATTGACGGGTTGACCTAGTTCCTGAGTCCTCCAGCGACCGAGCTCGTCGAAGTTTTCGAGCGCATACCCCAGAGGGAAAAAGTTTTGGTGGCAATTCGTGCAGGGCGACGCAGGTAGCGCGCGGAGGGTCGCGCTCAACGGAGCGGCGGCGCTGAAGTCCGGCGCCGGAATGTTGGGCAAAGGCGTGGGTGGATTCACATCCAGAAAATGCTGCCGGATCCATTTGCCACGGGTCGCCGGGGACGTGGAAGGCGTACCCACCGCGAAGTGTTTTTCGACCTGTGACGTGAAGGTAAGAATGCTGGCGTGCCCCAGCAGACCGGCGCGCTCCACTCCCTTGTAGTTCACTCTTTGGAATTGGGTTCCTGAAATACCCGCGATTCCGTAATGCTTGGCTAGACGCTCATTGAGGTAAGTGTAGTTCGCTGTCAGGAGTTCGACCGGTGCGCGGTCATCGCGAAGTTGGCTGGCGAGGAAGAGTTCCGTCTCCTGTCGCATGGAATCGCGGAGAACCTCGTCGAAGTCCGGGAAAACCTTGGGATCGGGTTTGGCGGTGTCCAACAGGTCGAGTTGCAGCCACGGTCTGAAGAAGCCGGTAACCAGAGCTTGCGATTTCGGGTCGGCCAGCATCCGCTTCACTTGGGCTTCTACTACTGCGGGCTTCTGCAGGTCCGCGCCGAGCAGCGGCAGGTCCGGTGCGCTGTCCCACACCAGTGCCGCCAAACGCTTGGCTATTTCGACATTGGATACGGGCGTGGAGGGCGTCTTCGATGCCTTGTCGAGAGTCGCGGAGAGGGAATCCACCATGGACTTATACACCGCGGCATCCGGGCGTGGAGCCCCCACGGGAGGCATCGTCTGTGCGCGAATCTGGCGCAGGACTCGTTCTCCGAGGTCGGCATTCGAACTAAGAGCATCCAGAGTGACGCCCACTTCCGCTCGTGATCCCGAATGGCAGGGAGCGCAGTAGGTGGTTAAGGCCGCAGACTGGGCAAAAGACACCGCCGCAAACAGTACAAGGGTTGCGAACACCTTTTCGAAGTGCATGAGCTATGATGCTCAGGCAACGCCGGAATGTATACCGGCATTCAGCATAGCTTTTGCTATACCCCGACGAGTTCGGCCTTGGGCTCGGGGATGGCGTTCGGGGGCGGCTCGAAGCGGACGCTTACCAGCGTCGACAGGCCGGGCTCCTGCATGGTGACGCCGTAGAGCGACTGGGCTACTTCCATGGTGCGCTTGGCGTGAGTGATGACGATGAACTGGGTCTCCTCCGACATCTCCTTGATCAGGCGCGTGAGGCGCTGGATGTTGGGTTCGTCGAGCGGAGCGTCTACCTCGTCGAGGATACAGAACGGACTGGGCGTGTAGCGGAAGATGGCCATCAAGAGCGCCATCGCGGTGAGGGATTTCTCACCGCCGGAGAGCAGCGCGACATTCTGCAGTTTCTTGCCCGGAGGCGAGGCCATGATGTCGATGCCGCTATCGCTGAGGTTGCTTTCATCGGTGAGGCGCATCTCGCCCTGGCCACCGCCGAACAGCGTGGTGAACATGCCACGGAAGTTGGTATTGATCAGATCGAAGGCTTCTTTGAAGCGCCGGCGGGATTCATGGTCGAGTTCCTGGATCGCCTTTTCCGTGTCGCGAATGGAGTCGAGCAAGTCTTGTCTTTGTGTGTTGAGGAACTCGTAGCGCTGCGAGGCTTCCTGGAATTCTTCCAGCGCCTGGGGATTCACAGGACCCAGCGCCTCAATACGGACGCGGACCGCCGCGGATTGTTCTTCGGCTTCGATCACTGCTGCCTCAGAGGGCTCTTCTTCAAGTACGATTTCAGTCGCGGCGACGTTCAGGTCTTTGCGGCTGGTCTCATCGATGTGCTTGAGGTCGGCTTGTTTCTTGACCAGTTCCAGCTCAATGGAACCGCGACGCTCCTGGGCTGCCTGGGACTGCAGGCGCAATCCGCGCAATGATTCGTCGAGTGCCAATAAGGCGGAGCGGCCTTCGGTCTCGGCGATGTGCAGTCGCTCCACTACGGCTACGGCGGTTCCGGTCTCCTCGGTAAGTTGGCCGGCGCGTTTGTCGAGCTCGATGTTATCAGACAACAGGCGGGCCCGATCGACGCCCATGCGTTCCAGCTCGCGCGAAAGTTCATCGCGGCGGGCGATCATTTGGCGCAATTGGGCTTCGATACGGCTGGCAGCGGTTTTCTCAGAGCGCTGGCGCTCTTCGATGCCGACTAACTCGGCGCGCAGAGCAGAGTGTTCCTCGCCGGCCAGGTGGACGCGGGCTTGGAGACCTTCGACAGCGGCACGCGCGCTTTCCAGGACTTTTTCCTGCTCAAAGCGTTCTTCTTCGCGGCGGGCGACGGCGCCCTGGCTTTGTTCACGCTGGGCGCGGGACTGTTCGTCGGCGCGCTTGAGACGCTCCAGTTCCAGGCGAGCCGTGGATAGGCGAGAACCTGCGCGAGCACTTTCCTCGGCTAGTTTGCGCTGCTCATGATCCATGGCCAGCGCGTCTTTTTCCTGATTCTGCTGTTGGACGCGGACGTGTTCCAGTTCTTCGGCGAGACGCGCGGCGCCTTGCTCGAGTTCTTCCAGAACGGCGGAGAGGGCATCCATTTCACGCTGGTGCGTTTCCACCAAACCCGAGAGCTCGCGTAGTTCGCGTTTCAGAGCCAGAGGACCACCGGCTGTCTTGCGTCCGCCGGTGACCGCGGCTCCGTGATAGCTGGTGCCGTCGGGCAAGAGAAAGTGACACTCGGGATACTGGCCAGCAAGGCGCTCGGCGTCACTGACTTCATTCACGAGATAGCAGTTGGCCAAGCGCGGGAGCAAACCTTGGGGGGCTTGCGAGAAGCCGTTGGTCAGGCGCAGGGCGTCACTGAGGCGGGCGGCGATCGCGGAATCCTGAGGTGTTTCCGAGGGGCGAGCGACGTTGCCGACTCCGGCATGAACCAGGAAGGTAGCGCGTCCATCGGAATCGGCGCGCATGACCCGGATGCCAGTAGATGCCTCGGCCCAATCTCGAACGACCACGTACTCCAACTCCTCATTGAGGAATGTTTCGCAGGCTTTTTCCCAGGTGGGATCGGTGAGCTCGACGAAGTCGGCCAGCACTCCCATGGGCTTGAAACCCTCGGCTTGCCCGCGTTCGATGGCGGTGAAGAGACGCTTCACGGATTCGGTGGTGTAGGCGCGGTGCGAGAGAATCTCGTCCAGAGAATCGCGGCGGGCTTTCTGGCGGGAGAGAGCCGTACGGGTTTCGTCCAACTGTTTGCGCGAGGTTTGAATATCGGCGCGGCGGGATTGCAGTTCCTGATCGACGCGCTTGCGGCGGTCGGCCAGAGATTCCAGTTCCATCTGACGCGCGGACAACTTACCGGAGAGCTCTTCTTTTACTTGATCCAGACGAGCGAGGTCGGCCACGGCGGCATCTTCGTCGCGGCGGGTGCGCGTGGAATCCCGCTCAATGGCGGCCAAGTATTCGTCAATCTGTACGACCTGGTTGCGCAGGGTGGAGGCTTCGCCTACCAAACGCAATACCAGTGCGCGAGCCTCGTCAATCGACCGTTCGCGGTTGCGAAGATCGTTCTGCAAGGCGTCGCGCTCGGCTGTCTTGGTTTGCAGGCGTTCGCGCATCGACGAGATGTCCGCTTCGAGGCTGGCCACCCTCTGGGCGTGCGCATCGAATTCGGCTTGTTCGTGCTGGCGGCGCGTTTCGAGATCCGCTACTTCGGTCTCTCCGGCGGCCAGACGTTCGTCGATTCCTCCTATTTGCTTGGCCTGCAATGCCAGACGGCCGCGCGTGCGCTCCGATTCGAGGTTCAATTCGGCGACACGCGCCCGAGCCGTGGTGAGCTCGGCTTCCGTGCGGTAACACGTTTCCTGTACGTGAGTATGTTCGCGCTCCTGCTCGACGAGCTGGGCGGAGAGTTCCTGAAAATTGGCTTGGGCCTGGGCCAGGTCGGTGGCGAGGGTGGCGGCCTCGCGTTCCAGCATGCGGAAACGGCCGGAGACGGCGCGGCGCAGGTGCGCGATCATCTCAGCGCGGAGCTCCTCATACCGCTTGGCTTTGGAGGCCTGGCGCTTGAGGGAATTGACCTGGCGGCTGACCTCTTCGAGGATGTCGAAGACACGGGCGAGGTTCTGGCGGCTGCTTTCCAGTTTCGCCTCGGCAAGGCGCTTACGGGTCTTGTACTTGCCGATTCCAGCGGCTTCCTCAATGATGGCGCGGCGGTCGGCGGGCTTGTTGGAGAGAATCTGGCCGATGCGGCCCTGCTCGATGATGGCGTAGCTCTCAGGGCCCAGGCCGGTGCCGCTGAAAATGTCCTGAATGTCGCGCAGGCGGGCGGACTTGCCGTTGACCAGGTACTCGCTTTCGCCGGAACGGTATAAACGGCGAGTGATAGTGATATCTGAAGGCCCCTTTGGAGTTACCTTCTCAGAGGGCTCACCTTCGGTGGGTTCGTTCCGTAATAATTGATGATTTCCGGGGTCCAGCATGGTGAGCGTGACTTGGGCCATGCCCAGGGGTTTACGTTCGCGAGTGCCGGCAAAGATCACGTCTTCCATACGGGTACCACGGAGGCTCTTGGCGCTCTGCTCACCCAGCACCCAACTGATGGCGTCACTGATGTTGGATTTGCCGCAGCCGTTGGGTCCGACGACGGCAGCGATGCCGGAGCCGTGGAATTTCATGTCGGTGCGGTCGTAGAAGGATTTAAATCCGTGGATGTCAACGCGCTTCAGTTTCAGCAAGGTGTGACCCCTTTCTTAAAGCAGATACTTAATAGAGACGCCAGCATCACAAAGGGGGAGTAGAGAACCATCCTAAACCGAAATGGAGCGAAAGTAAAGCGGGTCGGGTACATCCTATTGGGGGTTACGCGCAAGTTACGCTAGATGTAGTGCCGGAGATCAACAATTGGAGGCGCGATTCTGTCGGTTGCTCGCCCGGCTAAGCAGAGACACATGTGATAACGCATATGTTATCATCCGATAGTGATCGAGGTTCGGGAATACATCGATCCTGCCGGGAAGAGTCCCTTCGCGAAGTGGCTATGGTCGCTTTAACGTCCGGGCCGCAGCCAAGGCTGCAACCGCGCTCGAGCGTCTCAGGGACGGAAATATCTCCAACGTGAAATCTGTGGGCTTGGGCGTTCAAGAATACAGAATCAATTTTGCCCCGGCTACCGCATCTATTTCGGGCGGGATGGCGATCGGCTCGTGATCCTGCTTGCGGGTGGCAGCAAGAAACGCCAGCAACAGGAGATTCAGGACGCCCAGGCAAACTGGAAGGATTACCGGCGAAGGAAAGGTTAGGGACAAGGACATGGCACTCACTAAGGACTTCAGGGAAACAATTCGTGAGCGGGCGCAGAAGGAGCCGCGATTCCGGAAGGCTCTGCTGCGCGAAGCGATCGAGCTGATGCTGTCCGGGGACGAGAAGACGGGACGGGCGATTTTGCGGAACTATATCAACGCGACCGTCGGGTTTCGGGAGTTGCAACAGGTTACATCCATTCCGGCTACCAGCCTGATGCGGATGTTCGGGCCAAAGGGGAATCCTTCGGCAAAGAACCTATTTGGGGTGCTGGCGCACCTGCAGACGCAAGAAGGCGTGAACTTTGAGTTGCGCTCGCGGCGGGCTTGATCCGTATCGATACGCGACTAAGACCAGTCTACGGTCAATTGGCTTCCCGGACTTCTTCAGGTCCGCGGCGAGCAGGTCAGCTCGGCGAGACCTATGGTATAGATTGATGTCTAGACATCAAAGATGGTCTCATCTATGATGTCTTTATGCGCACTACTCTTACCCTAGATCCGGACGTGGCGCAAAAACTGCAGGCTGCCGTCGCCAAGGGAAACTCGACGTTTAAAGCTGTGGTCAACGACACACTGCGGCGCGGCTTGAACGCGCAGCCTCAGCAAGCGGCTGAGAAGTTTCGGGTTGAGGCTCGGTCCCTTGGTCTGCGCCCCGGGTATGATCCGCACAAGCTGAACCAACTGGTGGACGAACTAGAGGTGCAGGACTTTGCCAAACCGAGTCGAAAAGGCCGACGGTGATTTTGCCCGATGTGAACGTCCTGGTGCATGCCTACAACACCGACTTTCCCGACCATCTGCTGGCCAAAAGCTGGTGGGAGCAGAGCGTTTCCGAAGACGCGCCGATTGGCCTCTGCTGGGCCGTAATCCTGGGCTTTGTGCGTATCACGACCAGCCGGCAGATTCTGACCCATCCGCTAAGAGTAGCGGAAGCCACAGGCGTCGTACGCAGCTGGCTGGATCAGCCGAGCATCCGGATCGCACATCCTGGCAATCAGCACGCGGAGGTGCTCTTTCAGTTGCTGGAGAACGCGGGCGCCGGCGCGAATCTTACGACAGACGCTCATTTGGCGGCGCTGGCGCTGGAATACCGGGCGGAAGTTGCGACGACGGACGCGGATTTTGCGCGATTCAAGGGCGTTCGGTATTTCAATCCAATGTCCGGGAAACCGCGCCGGGGCTGAGTTTGACTCTTAATAATTCCTCACTTGCCCAGTCATTACGGGTAAGATGCACGGTATTCTTGAGCAACCAGTGATATGTCGGTACGGTCGTAGAAGGATTTGAACGCGTGGATGCCAACGCGCTTTAATTTCAGCAAGGTAGGCCCCCCTTTGGGAGGGGAAGTAGGACCATCGTAGACGGTTTTGGGGGAAAGTAAAGCGGGTCCGATACAACCAATGAAGGATACGACCAGTATACGACTGCAGGTAGAAACGGCTCGAATGGAAACAGAAGGTCTGTGATTTCTCTATTTTGCAGGTTGATTCAGCAATCGGGTATATTAATGGTTCGATGAGCGCGCACCAGATCGTGGGCTGGGGAGCTTGGGCTTTTCTGCTTGTCATCACTGCCGGGTGGAGTGTGGGATGCTACGCCCACGCTAAGCGCGAAGGCGGGGTAACATTCGCGACCATCAACACTACGATTGTATGGTGGGTTTTTCTCGGCTGGACTTTCCTATCCGACATTGATAAACGTCACTTATTGTGGCTTGGACCTTCGGCCCTTCCAGTCGCATCCGCTGTAACCATGTGGCGTGCTACATCCATGATTGGCCGCAACGGACGCAGCATGCTGCCACCGGGTTTGTTTGTCCTGATTGTCGGATATGGACTCGTTTTGTGGAGTCTCAGCTAAGCAATATTTTTGGAATCTTTTTCGACAGTAGCGCTCCCCGAATACTGCTTCGCCAGTATCCACAGGTAGGCGATCGTTCCGAAATTGACGAGCGACCAAAGGAATTTGCTTCCGAGTCCAACCGGTAAGACCGGATTGAAAAGCAACGCGAGTGCGAGTAGCGCAGTTCGGTGCCCCGAAGATAAGTGCGGTCGCGTGTTAACGGCATAAGAAACGCAGACTACACACACATAAGTGCGAAACAACATGTAGAAACCATAGGGCATAGGACCTAACGCGATTAGGCCCGCGAGCGTGGCGATTGAGGGTACCCAGAATCTTTTTGGGCCATGGAACATGTTGATTTTCTCTCCCGCTCGCGCGGCTGACCAACGAACGATTAAGGCGCGAGTTTCTTTCTACTGAACCCAACCCACCGCTTGAAACGAGCGACGCTACGCACGGTCGATTGCGGCGAGGATTCGCGGGCCGAAAATGAATTATAGCTTTACTTTTAGGTGCGCATCTGGGAGTATTGGCGGCGCTCGGAGAGCGATGAGAGGATTTTATGAACCACGAATTTTTCATACCTGCGCCACGGCTTTCGTACGCTGCAGGTTTCTCGATCCACGCGGAAACAAATCTCCGCTTGGGTCACGACTTTGTGGCAGCTGTAATTAAGGGCAAACTCCTTGGATCGCGAGTAAGGGACCTGTTAACAAGGTTCCGATGCGGAGATCTCGAAGTGCATTTTCAGGGACGGTCCTATGAATTTGTGCGGCTTGACATCGATGGAACGTACGAGCTGCAGATTGCTCGTTGGCCGCCAGCCCTTGCGGGCGTTCTAGCATGGAGCGGCTTCTTCAATGCTTAGCCAACTTGATTAGGAACTTTCATTGGCACGAGATGCGTGCCTACTCGGAGGAGCTGTCTGGCGACGCGGCGGCCGCTACGGGCTAGCTGGCGGCTAGAACGGCAAGTACCCGATCCGATTGATCCACTCGTTGGCTTCGGTAATCGCCCACAAGAGCAGTAGATCGTCGATCGCCGTGCCGATTTCGAGACTCTGCGACACGATCAGCAGACCAGGACTGACCCGGTCCTTTGTGAAACGGGCAAAGTGAACAGGCATCGTTCTTCGATCATGAGAAACGAGGACGCGTGAGGTGGCGGACGCTGCAGCGAGAACTTCGGGATCGGACAGGCCCGTAATATCACCGCTCCTCGCATCCAGAAAATCGAGAGATGGTTCGCGGCGGCGAAGGCCTGCCACAATTTTTTGATTGAAGTCCGCGTCCGCCTGGAAGCGAGGCCTCATGCACCGGGGACTGGCGTGCGTTTAGCCTCGGCCAGCCTCTGATATAGCTCCGGGTGACTCTGCCGCCATTGTGCGCGGAGGGCTTCGAAGTCGGACCGGCCGGCGCTGAGGTACCTGTCGATGTCTGAGCGATGGGCGGCATAGAAAGCCAAGGCACCAAAGATCTGCTCCAGAGACAATGCCGGAAAAGACTCGGCTATGCCTTCGGGGGACTCACCCCGCAGATATGCGTAGACCACGGAATCCAAAGATACTCGGGTCCCCACGACATAGTAGCCGCCATTGCGCTCTTCGACGTAGCCGTTCCGCATAGACACCTTTATTATACGATCCGTAATAATTTGGCCGCTCCCCTGTCCTAGGGGGGAGATGCACGCTATTCGAAATCCGGCCATGCACCGGGCAGGCTTGGGGCCACGGATGAACACGGATGCACACAGATAAGACGACCTTGTAGTATCTACGGTATTTTTGACCGATCACCCGCAGCAGTCGGGCTTTCACGAACACTTTCCAGACAACATCCTCAAAGGTATTTGAACGCGTGCATTTTCAAGGTCCGGAAGGTCCTCTGGCTACGGATTTTAATCCTCATTGTAATATTTCCGCAAAAGCCCAGTCATTACGGGTAAGATGCACGGTATTCTTGAGCAAACTGTGATGCCGACCGGGCTGGATCATCTCTACACCGACCACCACAACATGGTCTTCGCGACGGCTTACCGGCTTACCGGGAATGCGGCGGACGCGGAGGACGTGCTGCATACGGTTTTCCTACGGCTGTTGAAGCGGGAAGATTCGGCGGCGGGGGCGATTTCGAATCCGGAAGGTTATTTGAGACGCTCGGCGGTGAACGCGGCGCTGGACATTGTGCGGGCGCGGCGGGAGGC
>JBDTSJ010000054.1:0-8296 GCA_039931205.1 Acidobacteriota bacterium | reverse complement strand
AATTTAGGAACTTTCTACTTGGCTGGGATTAGGAACTTTCTATTTGGCTCCAACAAGATTTCCTGAAGTGGCCCCATAGACTAAGCCAAGTCGAATTTCTCGTGGTGCAGCAGCGGGTCGCTCTTCACCAGCACCGGACGGCGGAGGAGTTCCTCTAGCTCTTCCAGGTACTTGTTCTGATGCGACTTGATCACCTTGGCAACATCGGGGTGCACGCGCAGTATCACGTCCTTGCCTTCAATGGAACCGGATAGCTTGCGGGCTTCCGTCAGGATCTCGCTGACCACGGTGACCACGCTCTTGATGTATCCCGCGCCTTCGCAATGCGGGCAGGGGGAACACAGGGTGCGCTCCAGGGACTGCTTGACGCGTTTGCGGGTGATGGCTACCAGGCCGAAATCGTTGAACTGGAGGATCTTGTACGGCGCGCGGTCGGCTCGCATGGTGTCTTCCAGCACCGTCATCACCTTCTGGCGGTTCTTACGTTCATCCATGTCGATGAAGTCGATCACGATGATGCCGCCCAGATCCCGCAGGCGAATCTGGCGGACAATTTCCTTGATGGCTTCCGTGTTGGTCTTGACGATGGTATCTTCCAGGCGATTCGACTTGCCGACATACTTGCCGGTGTTGACGTCGACGGCGACTAGCGCCTCCGTCTGGTTGATCACGATATAGCCACCCGACTTCAGCCAAACTTTCGGCCGCAGGGCCTTCTCCATTTCCTGAGTGACACCGAAGCTGTCGAAGATAGGCGCATCGCGCGTGTACATCTTCACTTTTCCCACCAAGGCGGGTTGGAAACGCTCGACGAAGCGCAGCACGCTTTCGTAGGTTTCCTCGTTGTCGATCCAGATGGCCTTGAAATCGTCGGCCAACTGGTCGCGCAGGATGCGCTGGACGATGTCGAGATCGTGGTGCAGCAGAGCGGGCGCAGGCTTCTTGTCGGCCTTGGCTTTGATGTCCTGCCACAGGTTGTAGAGGAACTCCATGTCGCCGGCGATTTCATCTTCGCTGCGGCCTTCGGCGGCCGTCCGGGTGATGAAGCCTCCGACAGTGCCGGGGCGGCGGCTTTGCAGGATACGTTTCAAGCGCAGGCGTTCTTCATCGCTGCCGATGCGGCGCGAGACGCCCATGTGTTCCAGTGTCGGCATGTAGACTACGAAGCGTCCGGGTAGCGCGATATGAGAAGTGATGCGCGCGCCCTTCTGACCCAGAGGCTCCTTGGCGATCTGAACGATGATTTCCTGGCCTTGCTTCAGCAGGTCGGCGATAGACGGAATGGCGCGGGTTTGCGCTGTGATCTGACGGGGCCGCTCGCGTTCCTGCGGAGGCGCTGGAGCGGGTGCGACGCCGGCTTGGCCTTCCGTGCGGACCTTGCCTTCGACTGGGCGATTCTCTACCGGTGTACGGTCACCGCCTCTTTCTCCACTTCTCTCGCCACTTCTTTCACCACTTCTCTCGCCACCGCGGCGGCGGCGTCCCCGGCGGGATACGCGATGCGGCAAACGGCCCGCCTGATCGCGCACTTCCGCGCTTCCAGACGTCTGCTCGGTTGCCTCTCCGCCTTCGGCGGCCTCGCCGGCAGGTTCTTCGGAGGTCTCCTCCGGTGCGCCGCCAAAGGCGATTACAACATCCTCGGCGGAGTCTTCGACCGCTGACTCGTCACCGTCCGCGACGGCCTCTTCCGCCATTTCCTGGATGGCTTCCTGCTCGGCATCCGACGGACCGGAGGATTCCAGCGACTCCAGAATCATGTCCTGGATCTCGCGATCCTCGTCTTCATCCAGATAGTCGAGAGCTACCGGCCCGGAGGCGGCAGCCTCTTCGGCTTCTTCTAATTCCTGCTCGGTAGGTTCCGAAAACGGCGCCGCAGCGGGATGCAACAACTGCAATTCGTCCTCGACCTCCAGCTTGGCGCTGCCTTCCGCCGGCAGGGGATGCACGGGAGCATCCGGGATCAAATTCTCGCGCGGGAACAATGCGGGCTTGTCGAATTCGGTTTCGAGTTCCGCCACCGGAGCATGCCGATACTTCGCCAGCGATTCCCCTGGCAGCACGACGCGAGTGGAAACTGGCTCCGCCGCTTCCGTCTCCGCTTCGGCGGCATTCACTACGCCTGATTCCGACGGCTCGGGCTCGCTTGTTTCAGTTTCAGTGCCGGGCGTGGCGTACTTCGAATCTGGAATTCCGCGCGTCCCGCGCCCCCGACGACGCCGGCCGCGGGCATTACGATCCTCCCGGGTACGCTGTTCACCGCCAGCGACGACTGCCGTATCGCCTGTCGCCGCAGGAGCGTCCGTTACAGCCTCGGCGGGGCGAATAGCCGCAACTGGAGCTGCAGCCAATTGTGGAGGCCTATTATCGCGCCGGCGTCCACGATCCCGGTCCCGGTCGCGGCCACCTTCTCTGCCGCCGCCTTCGCGACCACCACCTTCACGACCGCCGCCTTCCCTGCCCCCTTCGCGGGGACCACGGTCTTCCCTGGGCGCGCGCGCCTCCCTAGGAGAGGGACCGCTATCGTCGCCGGTCACGCGATCGATATCTTCTGTATGTTCGTCCAGGAAGTCAGACACATAGAGGAACGTATCGCGTTCCAGGCCGACATCGACGAAAGCGGACTGCATCCCAGGCAGGACGCGCGTGACGCGGCCCTTATGGATGCTGCCGGCCAGCGAATATTCATTGGACCGCTGGAAGTAAACCTCCACCAGCTGATCGTCTTCCAGAAGGGCTACTCGGGTTTCGTGCCGATTGGCCGAAATCACTAGTTCCTTGCTCATACTGCCTCCCGCCGCGCCGAATGAGGCGCGTCTCCCTCGCGGTGCAAACGCGAGGCGCTGTCAGGACCCGGGCTAAAGGCGGGATACGGGCAAGGCGATTCGGGTGAAAAACCGGCTTGGGGCTCCGGAGCGGAGTTGCTTCTCTTACGCTCCAGTAACTATTCGCCTTGCGCCAGCTTTAGCGGAAACCATCCATCAGAAGCTGGAGTCCACACACCCTGGTGGGTCCGCCAACTTCTTTCGGGCAGCTCCGAAATCTTGTTGTACCGAAATTCGCCTATCGCACCCGCACCTCAAAACGCGCAGGCCGCCTACCAAAACTACGTTTCGAGCCGGCAGGACGCCACCGGCCCGTTTCAACTAGCGAAACGCCGAAGCCGGACATTGTTCACCAGCCCCAGCATCATGAATACCGAAAACACGTGCGAGCCGCCCGAACTCATCAGCGGCAAAGGAATACCGGTGACGGGCATGCTGCCCACCACCATTCCCACATTGACCATCAAGTGGAACAGCAACAGAGTCGCCACTCCCATGCAAATATACATGCCGGACCGGTCCGGCGCCGCCTGTGCGTTCTGCACAATCTGCAGGATCAGCAGACAGTACAATCCCAACACGACGGCCACTCCCACAAAACCGTGCTCCTCGGCAAAGGCCGAGAAAATGAAATCCGTATGCGCTACGGGCAGAAAACGTAACTGTGTCTGCGTGCCGTGCGTGGCGCCGGTGCCCCACATGCCGCCGTGTCCCACTGCGATACGGGATTGGATCACCTGATATCCGGCTCCGCGCGGGTCCTGGTAAGGATCCACAAAGGTGATGAGACGGGTCTGCTGATATTGGTTGAGGAAGGGCCACGCGGCCACGCTCCCCACTACGCCGATCACTGCGACTGCGGCCAGGTGATGCCATCGAAGTCCGGCTAACAGGATACCCACGCCCAGGATCGCCACATACGTCAGCGACGTCCCCAGGTCGGGCTGACGCATTACAAGATACGTCGGGATCCCGACTAACACTCCTATTTTCAACAGGTCACGGATTCCGATCTGATCTCGTTTGAGCTCCGAAAGGTACCGCGCCACCATCAATATTATCACCAATTTGACAAACTCGGAGATCTGGAAATTGATCCCGGCGATGGAAATCCAACGTTTTGAGCCAAAGACCTTCTTTCCAACAGCTACCGTAACCAACAGGGCGCCCACGGAACCAACGTAAAAGAACGGGACTTGCCCCAACAGCGTATGGTAATCGACCGATGCCACCAGCCACATTAGTCCCAAAGCCAGGGCGATCCAGATAATCTGCTTCCACCAGGCATCCTGCCACTTGGTGTCACGCGTGGAGGAGTAGATCTGCAGCACGCCTAACGCGCAGATCAGCAGCGTGATCACCAGCAGGGACCAATCCATGTCCCGAAGAGAGCGGTAGCGCGGCATGCTGATCCTCAGTGTAACGCCGGGTTCAGAAGCGGGCGCAATAAAACCGCCAGATCGGCGGGGTTTTTGCGGGCGCTTTGGGTCTTCTTGTCGAAGTAAGTCTTGAGGACCTCGCGCGCGATAGGAGCCGACGCGGAGCCGCCGTGCAGCCCGGCTTCGACCAGCACCACCACGACAATTTCAGGATTGTCGCGGGGAGCGAAGCCTACGAACCAGCCGTTATCCAACATGGTGTCAGCCAGGGCGCGATTTTCTTTCACGAGTTTGTTCGACACGCGCTGCGCGCTGCCGGTTTTGCCGGATACAGTGATGCCTGGAATCGCCGCCGCGGTGCCTGTGCCACCTTCGTTCACCACGCCGTACATGCCGGCCACCACGGTTTCCACGTTCACCGGATTCCAGGCGGCGCGGCTCTTGGGTTCAGGCTGCGCGGCTGGCTTTACTAAATGCGGTTGATACCACAGGCCGCCCATCGCCAAGCCCCCAATCGAAAACGCCAGTTGCAGGGGCGTCATTTCTACCGCGCCTTGGCCGATGGCGACCGACATTGTCTCGCTGGGATACCAACGGTCGCGCTGCGTTTGCAGCTTCCACTTGGTGGACGGCATCAGGCCTTTTTCTTCCCCAGGAAGATCGATACCGGTCTTCTCGCCGACGCCGCCCACCAGGGCGTATTCCGCTAAACGGTCGATCCCTATTTTGTTGCCCGCGTTGTAAAAGTACACGTCGCAGGACTGCACGATCCCTTTGTGCAGGTCGGTTGCGCCGTGACGGCTGTGGCAATGAAACGTTTGGCCATACCAATTCGCAGCGCCATTGCAGTTGGTTGTACTGGTGGCATCGAAGGCTCCGGATTCTAGGCCCGCGATCGCCACGATGGGCTTAAACGTCGAACCCGGAGCGTAGGTCCCTTGGATCGCGCGATTCAGCATGGGTTTGTCAGGATTCAGGATCACCGCGTCCCAATCCGCCTTGCGTAGACGCCCAAAGACGTTGGGATCAAAGGCCGGCCGGCTCACCATGGCCAGCACCTCTCCCGTGCGGGGATCTAACGCGACCACAGATCCGCGTTTGCCCTCCAGTGCCAGTTCGGCGACGGCTTGCAAATCCAGATCGATCGTCAGTTGCAGACTTTTCCCAGGGATGGCTTGCTTGCTCTCCAGGACCTCACGTTCGCGTCCGGTCACGTCCACCACAGCGCGGCGCTGGCCGTCGATGCCGATCAACACGTCGTTATACTGGCGTTCCAATCCGAACTGGCCTACCGTATCGCCTTGCGAATACTTGGCGAATTCCGCTTGGTTTAATTGGGCCTCGGTGACTTGCCCAACGTAACCGAGCATATGCGCGCCCATTCCGTCGCGCGGATACAGACGCCTTTGCGCTTCCACGATCTCCATTTCCGGGAAGGAGTCGGGATCGCGATGCGATTCGACAAAGGAAAGTTCGGCGCCGGTGAGCTCGGTCTTTATCGGAATGGGAATGTACTTAGGACCTTTCGCGAACTTTGCGACCGTGGCTCTCAGTTCGTCCAGATCCAGACCAAGGCCTTGCGCGATGGGCCGCAGGTGTTCCAACTTCAGGTTTTCCTGCGTCAGCATCACAGTGAAGGAGGAATGGTTGTCCACAATGACGCGCCCATCGCGATCCAGAATCTTGCCGCGCGGCGCCTGCAGGGGTACCGTTTTGACGCGATTACGCTCGGCCAATTCGCTGTTGGCATCGTGATCGCGCACTTGCAGAATCCAGAACCCAATCAGCAGCAATGCGAAGATCGCAACGACCACATATTGGAAGGCGGTAATGCGGCCCAACGCAAAGCGTGCGTCATCGCGCAATAGCCGGCCCGCGCCGGATCCCGTAAAGCTGGATCCCGTAAACGAAGATGCGTCTTCTTTCGGATGCTGCGGATCAGACGTCACGGCGTTACTCCGATACTTTCAGTTTATCCAAGATGTGATACAGGGGAACCGCCACCACGGCATTCAACACCGCCATGACCAACGTTTGCTGCGGATCCAAGGAAAGCGGCTGGCCCAACAAAGCTCGGCCCAGCACCCAATAAAAGAACTGATGAAACATGAAGAAGAAGAACGCCAGGATCAAGCGGACACCCGAAGTCTGCACGTCGAACCGTTGACTGACGGTGGCCGCGAAATAGCCCACCAGAGTCTTCACGATCCCAAACATGCCGAGAGGATTGGACGACAAGGCATCCTGCGCCAAGCCGATGGATGCCCCCAGCGCGACGCCCAGCGTCGGCGACCGCCGCATCAACGCGAAGTAGACGGTGACCAGGAGCGGCAATTCCAGATACGCGAAGTAGCGGAAGAACAGCGGGACGTAGACCTGGAACAAGATGGCGCCCAGCGTGATAGCGACAATTACCGCCCCTTTGAAGCGGACGATGCGATTTTTTTTGCGCAGGGTATCGGAGTACCCAGCCGAATAATCGCTCATGGCTGCCGCGCGAGAGGGTTTGCCGGAGCAACCGCTGTGCTGCCTACGGCTGCCGGAATAGCTGGCTTCGGCGGGGTCTTGCCGGCACGCAACTTATCCATTAGGCGATCCGCGTCGGTGGCCACCGGGCCGGTCTGAACGGCCACTCCGGACGCGGTCACGCCACCGCCGGTTTCCGGTGGGGGAGCACTCTGCAGAGTAATGGGTTGGTTCGAGGAAGGCTCGTCCGGAATGGGCGAGTGGACACCTTCGATGACGATCAGAACTTCTTCCACGCCGTTCTCAAAGCCGCTGGGCGTGACCAGGACTTCCTTGCGCACGCGGCCCGGACGCACGACCGTGGCCTGGCCTACGCGCAATCCCTTGGGAAAAATTAGATCGTTGCCGGACGTGTAAAACCATTCGCCCTGATCCACCGTTTGCTCGTTTTCGATCAGGTCGATCATCACGCGGCCATTGCCTTGGCCCTTCAGCGTTCCCTGGACGCGGTGGTTTTGCGAAACGACGCCGGCTCCAAATAACGGGTCGGTCATCAGCAATACCAGCGAAGCGCTGGGGTACACATTGGTAACCTTTCCGACGATACCGGCGGGAGTGATCACGGCCATGCCCTTCTGCACTCCCTGACTCGAGCCCACGTCGACGAAGACACTGGAACTGGACGCCGTACTGTTCATGATGGTGCGCGCCGGCACGGTCTTATTCTGTGTCTTCTTCTGGAACAGGGCCAGCACTTGGGCGCGATCCGCAGTGCCCAATTCTGTCCGCAGGTACTGATTTTCCAGTTGGGCGGTGTCCAGGTCGGTTTTCAGACGCTTGTTCTGCTCGCGAACGTCCAACAGTACAAAGTAATCGTTGAAGAAGGTGGATGCGCCGCTGCGCCCGGTTTCCAGTACACGCGCCAGGGGAGTAACGGCCTCTACGGCCCATACGCGGATCAGACGCACATCGGAGTTGTTGCGAACCTGGAAGGCCAGCAGGACCAATTGGGCAACAATCGCCACCAGCAGCACGGTTAAGTGTCGGTAGCGATGGAGAAGGACTTCCATACATCAATTCCTGAGAGTTACTCGTTTGTCGTTATTCGATCGCGATGCGCCGTAATAATTTGAACTCTGTGAGCATTTTACCGGTTCCCAGGACCACCGAGGCCAGAGGGTCTTCGGCAATAGAGACGGGCAAGCCAGTCTCCTGACGGATGCGCTTGTCCAGATTCTTGAGCAGCGCGCCGCCGCCGGTGAGAACGATGCCGCGGTCGCTGATGTCGGCGGACAATTCCGGAGGCGTCCGTTCCAGCGCCACTCGGATCGCGTTCATGATGGTGGCCACGCATTCGGCCAGCGCTTCGCGAATTTCGGTGTCGTCCACGGTGATGGTTTTGGGAATACCCTCGACCAGATTACGGCCCTTGATCTCGATGCTGAGCGGCTTGTCGAGAGGGAAGGCCGAGCCCACGCTCATCTTCACTCTTTCCGCCGTGGTTTCCCCGATCAACAGGTTGTACTTGCGCTTCATGTATTGGACGATCGCGTCGTCCATCACATTCCCCGCCACGCGCACGGAGCGCGAATAGACGATGCCGGAGAGAGAAATCACCGCGACGTCGGT
>JBDTSJ010000053.1:0-33090 GCA_039931205.1 Acidobacteriota bacterium | reverse complement strand
AATTTAGGAACTTTCTACTTGGCTGGGATTAGGAACTTTCTATTTGGCTCCAACACGGAACACGCGGATGCCCGGGCGTCGACGGCGTCGTTCCCAAGCCTTTCACGATAAGTTTCGCCAACCCCATGCCGCCGTTGTCGGCCATTACCTGCGCGAACTGTTGGGCCGCCATGTCCCACATCGTGTCGCCCGTGGAATCCTCTGACTCTTCCGAAGTATGCGCGGTGCGCAGCATCTGCCCTAATAGAAGAGCTTCAAATTGGCGTGCCGCATCGCCCGCATCCTTCGGTTTTGGAGTACCATCGCCCGCTGGCGCCAGGCCCACCGCGGAAGATCGCGGAATAACGCCGTCGATGCTTGCCACTAGATCACCTCGATCTCGGCTGAGAGTGCTCCAGCGGCGCGCATGTTCTGCAGGATGGCAATAATGTCCCGTGACGTCGATCCGATCGCCTGCAGAGCTCGTACCAGATCCTCGACGGTTGCTCCCTGCGCCAAAACAATGTTCTGAGCCTTGGCCTCTTTGGCGTCCACGTTTACCTGCGCCACAACCTTGGTTTCACCCTGCGCCAGCGGGTTGGGTTGCGAGACTTCGAATTGTGTCCGCACCTCCACACTCAACGCGCCTTGCAAGATCGCGACCGGCGAAATGCGGACGTCTTTGCCCAGCACAATGGTCCCGGTGCGCTCATTGATAACCACTTTCTGAGGCCGGTCCACTTCTACGGTCAGATTTTCCATTTCCGATACGAACTCCACTGAGCGTGAGGCGTAGGCTACCGGTAAATTAACCAGCACCGCGCCTGAGCTCTCCGCGTGCGCGGTGGGCGAAGCGTCGTTGGGGAACCGTTTATTCAACGTTTCCACGATACGGGCCGCGGTCGTGAAGTCGGCTTGCCGCAGCTGCAGCCGCACCTTATCGGTGGGTGAGACCGTGGGCGGACTCCGTTCGATAATCGCGCCGCTGGGGATGCGCGCCACCGTCGGATGGTTCAAGGTTTGCGAATTTCCGCCGCCACCGGCTACAAACCCTCCCGTCAACATGGGTCCCTGGGCCGCCGCATACACCTGGCCGTCCGGCCCCTGCAGAGGGGTCAACAGCAACAGGCCTCCCTGCAAATTCGTCGAGTCGCCGATCGCTGCGGCGGTTACATCAATGCGCGTCCCCGGCTGAGCGAAGGGAGGCAGCGTCGCCGTCACCATCACCGCCGCCATGTTACGGACCAGGATGGCCGAGGGGTTCACCGTCACACCCATACGCTTCAATATATTCGTCAGGGCCTGCGCCGAAAATACGGTCTGGCGTTTGTCGCCCGTTCCGTTCAGGCCAACCACGACGCCGTAGCCCATCAATTGGTTGTCGCGAACGCCTTCGATGGAGGCGATCTCTTTCAGCCGCGCCGCCGCCGGCGTCAGCATCGCTGTCGCCATGAACAAAGCCAGTAAGGTTTTCATAGTTTAGAAGGGCAAGAAGCCCAGCAGTATCCGGTACAAAATGAACGGCCGCTTGATGGCGTCATTCACAACGCCCTTGCCATTCACCTCCAACATCAAATCCGCGATCTGATCGGAGCGAATCGTATTCGATGGCGTCACGTCCACTGCGCGAACCAATCCGCGTACAACGATCATCTGGCGCTCTGAATTTACGACTGTTTGTTTGGTGCCCTCGACCACTAACAGCCCGCTCGGCGTCGTGGAAATCACGCGCGCCGAAATCGTAGTTGTCAGCGTCATCTCTCGGGTGGTCTCTCCCTGACCGTTCAGCTTGCGCTGATTGGAAAAATCCAACAGGCTGCCGAGCGGGTTGCCTGCGGATATAGTTCCTGCCAAGGCCGAAATCTTTGCGTTCCCGGACGATTGCCGTGACGTATTCGTCCCGCCCGTTGCGCTTGCCGACGCCTGGTCCGAAACCACAATCGTCACTACATCCCCGGCCACCGCCGCCCGCGTATCGCGCGCCGGATTCGCCAAGGGTCCCGAGGCCGAATACAAGGACCCCGGAGAGGCCTGCGCCCACATCAACGCCGGCATTGCCAGCAGTATTAGAAATCTCATTTACGAACCGCTACCTTTCCAGGTCCTTCCACTACCGCGCGAAACTTCTGTCCGTTTTCGATATTGCGCACCACAATGGCCTCGCCTCGACGCCCCGAGCCTTCCGCGGTTGCATCGAAACCCAGCAAGACACCGCCGCTGGATACTTCGACGCGCACCGTTGAACCTCGATTCACCTCCGGCGTGGCCGACGGAACTCGCGTAGCCACTATCGGCTTGCCCGTCACTTCATCCGTGACCTTCACTCGAACCCACACCGGAGTACTGCGGTTCTCGCCATACAGAACGCGGCCCCGCCACAGACCCGTGGCGGCCAACCCGGCCACAGGGAATTCCAGGGTGCCCACCGGCAGCGGATTGTGGCTATAATCAACGACCTCAATGCGCGCATGTTCGCTTCCTGCCTGCGATACCAACGCCGCCCGAAGCACGTCTTCCAACACCGCCGCCGTCAGCACCTGCGTGGCACGTTCGAAACAGGCCTCTCTCGCTGCTCCCGATGCGAGTTCGATCCCATTTTCACGAGCCACCCTCTCCAACTCAAAATATCGAAAGGTCCGCCGCGTGCCTGCCAGCGGCGCCGGTCCCAGATCCAATGCGGGATCGGCCGCGGCGAATGCAGCATTCTCGGCCGCCATTTCGCTGCCTCGAATGCGATCGCCTTCCACCGGAGTACATGCCGAGGCATACACCGCCACCATCGCCGCTGCAAGCAAGAGTTTCATCGCGTCAGGTTGTTGATCTGCGCGTACATCTCGTCCGCCGCTTTGACCACTTTCGTATTCGCCTCATACGCGCGCTGGCTGGTGATCATATTGATGAACTCTTCCACCACGCTGACATTCGAGGCTTCCACGTAGCCTTGTTGCAAGGTCCCCAGGCCTTCCTGCCCGCCAGGATTACCCACCGTCGGATCGCCGCTGGCATCCGTCGGCAGGAACAAACCGCCGCCGATACTGTTCAATCCGCCCGGATTCGTAAAGTTCGCCAACTGAATCTGTCCGGCCACCTGTGCCGCGGTCTGCCCCGGCTGCGTGTAACTTACCGTGCCATCCGCTGCGATCGTGACGGTCTGCGCTTGCGACGGAATCGTGATCTGAGGTTCCAACGCATCGCCCGCCGACGTCACCATGTTGCCGTCGCGGTCCATTTGGAAGTTGCCCGCGCGCGTGTAACCCACTTCTCCGGAAGCCCGCCGAATCTGGAAGAATCCTTTGCCTTCAATCACCAGATCCAGCTGATTGCCCGTCTGTTGAAAATTTCCTTGCGTAAAAATGATGCTGTTCGCCGAAGGACGGGCGCCCAACCCCAGCTGCAAGCCGCTGGGAACCGTCGTCTGTGAGCCCGCCGCCGCACCCGGCTGCAGGAAGCTCTGGTACAGCAAATCTTGAAACTGCGTCCGCCGCGCCTTGAACCCCGCCGTATTGGCGTTCGCCAGATTGTGCGCGATGTTGTCGATACTCATCTGCTGTGCGTTCAAGCCGCTGCCGGCGCTATATAAAGCTCGTATCATTTTTGTGTATTCTCCTAATTCACGCGAGCCACTTCATCCATCGCCCGCTTGTTCATCTCTGAGCCCACCGACATCGCGCGCTGCATCATTTCGAATTGCCGCATCACGCCCACCAATCGCACCGCCGAATCCGTCACCGGAACATTCGACTGCTCAATCGCGCCCTGCTTCACCTGAGCCTCCGGAGCAGCTCCGGGAGCCGCCGATCCTTCGATGCGGGCAAAATAACTGGAGCCCATCTTGCCCAACTCCGTCGCCGCGTTTCCGAATCCGGCAATCTCAATCTGGCCGACTTCCTGGCCGTTCTGCCGCACAATGCCGGCTTTGTCGATATCCACCGCGCGTTCCGGATCCACCGCGATCGGCTGCCCGTTGTTGCGCGTGTTGCGCAGCGTGAAGCCTTCCGCCGTCGCCAGCTGATTCGCACGTGAAATCTGAAAATTCCCGTTGCGCGTATAAACAACGCCGCCCGGCGACGTCAATGCGAAGAACCCCTTGCCATCCAGCGCCAGGTCCAGCGAATTGCCAGTGGGCTGCAGCGTGCCTTGTGAAAAATCCGTCCACTGCTTCTCCACCATGGGGAGCTCCGAATGGAACACGCTGTAAAATTCCCGATCCGCCTTGAACCCCGCTGTTCCTGTGTTCGCAACGTTGTTCGCCAGCATATCCAGCGATTCCATGCGCGCCTTCATTCCACTGGCGGCCGAAATCATAAGTGGGTCCATGTACGTGAGTCCTCGCAGCCAACTATGCAATTCACGCGCCGTTCGAAAAAGTGAAGCGAATCAGTCGATATGAATTCCAGGACGTACCAAAGCGGGACCCGCATCCCGTTCTGAACCGTGGATTCGCACGTCTTGATCTTAAAAAGGCCAAATTTGGCCCGAAAGCCTTGATTTCAGCGTTGGGCACTCACCTGCAATACCAGCAGCGTGAATGCTCTCGAAATCTCCGCGCCGACGCCTTCTTCCGTCGGCGCACTTTTTTCAGGGACTCGCAAATCGCGAGACGCCGGCGCCACCGCTGCGGTGACTCAACCGTCCGCCAAGCAGAGCGCAGCGCAACTCGGAATCTTCACAACCTTATTAGGGGACGTCGCTGTACCCACAACGACTGCTCCGGCATTGCCCAGTTCGCTCTTCTTGAATCTCATCCGCGCGCTCGGCGGCTTCTCGGAAATAACTGAGCCGACCGGCGACGAGTCCATTCAGACCGACTCCGCGGAGTCCCAAACTGGTAGCCGTTTCGGAACAGACACGGCCCAAGAGCTCATCCCAGCAATCCCCGCAATCACCGCACCGATGGCCGACGCCGCGGCACCCGAACAAATCGCCGGCGCATTGATACGATCCATGCTCTCTGCTAAGGGCGCCGCCCAGTACGTTCTCGTCCAGCCCTCCGCCGAGCCCGAGCCGTCGGCCGAACTCAAGCCGTCCGCCGAGCCCGAGCCGTCCGCTGCCTCGCCGATCGCCGCCGCCCTTCCGCCTTCCCTGGCCGCGATGTTCACTCCGATCCCGGAATTGGCTGCGCTTCCCGTGGCGCCCCTGGCCTCGCCCAATCCGCCCGCGGAAGTGCCCAGTCCAGCCGTCGCAACGAATGTTGCAACGCCGCTCGAAATGCCAGTGGAAACCAGGCGCCTCGCACTCGCCCCACCTAACACCAAGGGCATCGATGCTCCCCTGGCCTTCGCCCTCGACTTGACCCCGGCCGACGTGGAATCCACCCAGCCGACAGCCGCTTTCAGCACGCTTGGCACAACTCGCGGTGCTGCCTCCACAAGCGAAGCCCATCTCGACGCAAGTACGTTGGCGCCGCAACCGGCGACGTCTGAGACAGTCGCTCAACCTGCCGCGCACGCTTCGCCGGATGCATCCCCGGAGATACCTGTTCAAGAACATCCTTCCGGTAATCAACAGCGCCAGCCGTCCAGCGAGTCCGATGCCTCGCCTGCGGAACCCAGCCATCTTCGCGAGCCACGCGAGCCACACGAGAAGGTCGCAGGCGTCGCGCAGCCCGAAGCACACCGCGTGACGTTTTCGCTGGCCACTAATGTTGCTGCACCGCAGTCCGGAGCGCCCCCGGCAAAGACCGCCGCTCAGCCCGCGCCGCTCGACATGCCATCCTCGCTCCGCGCCGCGGAGGCACAATCTGCACTGGCGACGGAAGGGAAAACTACTTCCAACATATCGTCCCCTGCCGGCGAAATCGCAGTACGCGTCGCCGCCCCCGGTTCCGCTCCGGTGGACGTTCGCGTCGCCACCCGCGCCGGTGAAGTTCACGTGGAAGTCCGGACGTCAGACGCCAATCTGGGCGCGGCTCTGCGCCAGGATCTCGGCGCTCTAGTCGAAAACCTTCACCACATCGGCTATCGAGCGGAATCGTCCGCCAGTCAGTCATCCGGCGACGCCAACCCCGGAAATCCCTCCGGCTCGCAACAGCAGCAACAGCAGCAACAAGACTCCCGCAATGAATCCGGACGCCAGCAACACCAGCGCCGTCCCGGCACGCCCACTCCGTGGACCGAAACTCTATCCGATGAAACCGAGGAAACAATATGACGACAACCGCCACCAGCAGCCTTCTCCCCACCAGTGCAACACCCACGCCGCAGCCGGCAGTTACTGACAAACTAGGCGCCGACAAAGGCACCTTCCTGAAACTCCTGGTTGCCCAACTCAGGTTTCAGAATCCCCTGGAACCAGCCGACGGAACACAGTTCGTAACCCAACTCGCCCAATTCAGCCAGTTGGAGCAATCCGCTCAGATGCGCGACGATCTCGCCGCCATCCGCGCGGCGCTCACCACCGCGGCGCAAGCCACCGCCAAAGAAGTCTAGACAACAAATTCAAAGGAGCAATGTAAATGGTCACTTTCTCAACCGCACTCTCGGCCTTGGCCGCGCATTCCACCGCCATCGATGTCGTCGGCAACAACCTGGCGAATCTGAACACCCCCGGCTTCAAAGCCAGCGTGGTTTCATTCCATGACCTGGTAACTCAGTCGTTAGGCGCGGGCTTCGGCGAAACTCAAGTCGGGTTTGGCGTCGGAACGCCCATCACTCTGCGACAGTTCTCGCAAGGCGCGATCCAGTCTTCCGGCGGACCGCTCGACGCGTCGATTCAAGGGGACGGATTCTTTGTCGTCAAAAGCGCGGCCGGTCAAACCGAATATACGCGCGGCGGCAACTTCAAGGTGGATACCTTCGGAAATCTCACCACGGCCACCGAGGAACGCCTGCAGGGCTGGGCGCTGGTCGGCGGCAAGCTCGACGTCAATGCGCCCACCACCGACATTACGGTTCCCGTCGGCTCCCTCAAAGCTCCCATTGCCACCACGGAATTCTCCGTCGATCTGAATCTGAATGCCGCGGCCACCGCCGGCCCGCCGCCTTCCGTTTACTCCACGTCGATCGAAACCTTCGATTCGCTGGGCAACTCGCACGTCATCACCAGCACGTTCACCAAAACCGCGAACCCGAATGAGTGGGACTACTCGCTTTCGTTCCCCGATAGCGATCTGACTGCCCCCGGGACTCCAACAACTGGAACCATCACCTTCGATTCCAACGGGCAGATGATCACTCCCGCCGTTACCGATCCGGCGCCGGTTCTCACCGCCAGCGGCCTGGCCGACGGCGCCTCTGACATGACTATCGCCTGGAAGCTCTTCGACGGATTGACTCCGCGCTTCACCCAGTTCTCGCAGCCTTCGGCCTCTTCGGCTCTCGCGCAGGACGGCTCCGCGGCCGCCAACCTCGTTCGTGTCGGCCTGGGTAACGGCGGCAAGATCCTTGCCCAGTATTCCAACGGCCAGCAAGTCATCGTGGGCCAACTCGCCATGGCGACCGTTCGTAATCCGGAATCGCTCCTCGCGATCGGCAACAGCAATTTCCAGCTCAGTGCGCGTTCAGCGGCTCCCGCCATCGGCCTTCCCGATACGGGCGGCCGCGGCTCCGTTATGGGCGGGACCGTCGAAGCCTCCACGGTCGACATCGCCCGCGAATTCACGAATCTGATCATCTACCAGCGCGGCTATCAGGCCAACGCACGCATGATCACCACCGCCGACGAACTGAGCCAGGAAACCATCAACCTGAAGCGTTAGACCGACCCGGTTAAATCGTAACTATGAGCGTCCTGGAACAAATCGCGCATTTCGCCAATGTCCCCATCGATATTGAGGTGGTGCTAGGACGCAAGACCATGACCTTGCAAGCCGTGCTGGCCCTGCAAAAAGGCAGTGTCATCAAATTGCCTCGTTCGGCGGGCGAGAACATCGACGTTCTCGCCGGAGGCGCTCTGTTGGGCTCGGGTGAAATCGTGATCACCGAGGAGCGTTTCGGAGTTCGCATCACCGATTTCAAGGAGGAAGAGTAACGATATGGATGTCGTTGACAGTGAAGTCTCCCGCCAGATTCTGGCACTATTCGCGGTCTTCAGCCTTTTGGGCCTGGCCGTGTGGAAGCTGCGCTCCGGTAAATTCCGGCTGCCTGCATGGAATGCCGGACGCAGCACAGCGAAAGCGATCGAGTCCGTCGAGCGTATTGCTCTCACGCAACATCACGCCGTTCATCTGTTACGGATCCACGGGCGGGAACTGGTGGTCGCCACGCACCCGCAGGGTTGCTCTGTCCTGCTGGAAAACGAGGTTGCCAGAGTATGAAGCGTCTACTGCTACTTGCCGCGTTTGCGCCCGCCCTGTTCGCGGCGCCCAATGACGGACTGCTGGGCGTAACAGTTGTGGCTGATAAATCCGGCCAATCCCTCGGCGTGCCCATGCAGATTGTCCTGCTGCTGACGCTGCTGACAATGCTGCCGGCTATTCTGATGTCCTGCACGCCGTTTCTGCGCATCGTCGTGGTGCTGCATTTCCTGCGCCAGGCAATCGGCACGCAGACCACTCCGTCCAATCAGGTCCTCGTCGGACTCTCGCTGTTCCTTTCTTTGCTGATCGTTCAACCGATCGCGGGCGAGTTGATCACCAAGAGCTGGGAGCCTCTGGAACAAGGCAAAATCACTTCCTCGGAAGCATGGACGCGAGCGGAAGTACCCATCCACGGCTTCCTATTGAAATATGCCCGCGAGAAAGATATCCAACTCTTCCTGGAACTCTCGAAGGCCCCTCCGCCGAAGACACCGGCCGACGTCCCCCTCACCGCGCTGGCCCCCGCGTATGTTCTTAGCGAGCTGAAGACCGCCTTCCAGATTGGAGCGGTGCTCTTCCTGCCCTTTTTAGTAATCGACCTGGTTGTGGCCTCGGTGACGCTGTCGATCGGCATGGTGCAGCTGCCACCTGTCATGATCTCGGCGCCGTTCAAGATCCTGTTATTCGTGCTGGTCGACGGCTGGAACCTCGTCGTCGGATCGCTGGTGAGGAGTTTCAACTGACGCCATGACTACAGCTACCGTGACCGATCTGCTGCGCAATTGTTTTCTAACCACGTTCTGGATCGCATTGCCCGTCCTGGCCGCCGGCTTCATCATCGGCATCCTGGTCAGCCTGGCGCAAATCCTCACTTCTATTCAGGACTCCAGCTTCAGCACCGTCCCGCGCCTCACCGTCTTCCTGGGGGTGTTGCTCTTTGCCATGCCGTGGATGCTGAGCCGTCTGATCAGCTACACCGGAGCTCTGTTCGGCGATCTGGGCCGCTTCGCTCATTAAGGAATCGTTTATGACCCTCGGCCTTCCCCTCAGCACCCTGTGGGCGTTCCTCCTGGTGCTGGCGCGTGTCTCCGGGCTGGTTGCCTTCTTCCCTCTGCCTGCGTTCCGCGCCGCGCCGGGAATGGTCCGCACGGTCCTGGCCGTCGCGATCACCCTGGCGCTGTTTCCCGTTTGGCCACAGCTTCCGAACACGCTGCCGACTATCGCCCAGATTATCGGCTGGGCTTTTTCCGAAGCCGCCTTGGGGCTTGCGATCGGACTCGCAGTTGCTTTCCTGCTGGAAGGCTTTCAAGTCGCCATGCAGATTGTCGGACTGCAGGCCGGTTATGGTTATTCGCTTACAGTCGACCCCACCAGTCAAGCCGACTCCGGCGTGCTGCAAGTCATCTTCATGCTCGCCACCGGATGGCTGTTCTTCATCTTCGGCTTCGACCGCGAAATATTCCGCGTGCTAGCCGCCAGCTTCGAACGCTTTCCGGCAGGCTCCCTGCTCAAAGGGGGAGGACCGTCGGCGGCGAGTTTGGACGGCATCGTTCGCCTTGGCTCCGGGATGTTGGTTACGGGCGTACGCCTGGCTCTGCCTGTCATAGCGCTGCTATTGCTGATTGACCTCGCGCTGGCGCTCATGGGCCGCATGCAACAACAATTGCAATTACTCTCCTTGGCATTCCCGGCAAAAATGCTGGCGACGCTGGCCATCTTAGCCGCCCTGGCGCCGATGTTTCCGCGCTTGTTCTCGACCACGGCGGAGCGCACCATGACTGCTCTGTGGCGGCTGCTCTCCTAAAACAATATGGCTGACAGCGGACAACGTACCGAAAAACCTACCCAGCGGCGTCTCGAAAACGCGCGCAAGGAAGGCAACTATCCCGCCAGCAAGGAATTCATCACCGCCGTTCACTTCATGGGCGTGGTCGCCATTGTCACCAGCTTCAGCGGAGCTTTTCTCTTCCGCCTGATGCGCCTCATGCGGTATCTATTGTCGCTGGCCTTCACCACCACGCTCTCCATGCAGCAAGTGGTTGCCCTGGCCCGCTCCACCATTGCTCCCGACCTGCTGCCCCTTATCTTCGCGGGCTTTGGCTTGACGGTTCTGATCGTCGCGATACAAATGGGAACCACCGGAGGCGGCATTTCGTTCAGCAAGCTCGCGCCGGATTTGAAGCGGCTGAATCCGCTTAGCAAAATCACCGGTCTTCCGGGCCAAAATATTCCGATCTTCCTGCAAGCTCTCCTGCTTTTGCCACTGGTAGGCGCGGTGCTGTATTTCGAGCTGACCGAAAACATCAATTCCTTCATGCAGCTGCCGTGGCTGGATCCCAGGTCGGCCATCGCTCGCGTGGGCGGCACCGTGGAAACGCTGCTCTGGCGAGCCGCCGGGCTCTTTCTGCTGGTGGGCATATGTGACCTTTTCTGGCAGCGTCACCGCTATACCAAGCAGCTCAAGATGAGCAAGCAGGAAGTCCGCGAGGAGCACAAGGATCAGGAAGGCAATCCGCACATGAAGGCGCGCGTGCGCCGCATCCAGCGCGATATGGCCCGCCGCCACATGATGAAGGAAGTGCCCACCGCCACGGCCATCATCGTTAATCCAACGCACTACGCCGTCGCGATTCGCTACGTCATACCCAGCGCCCCGGGAGAAGTTCCCTCGGCCCCGCGCGTGGTCGCGAAGGGCAAGAACTACCTGGCGGGACGTATCCGCAAACTCGCCATGGAAAACCAGGTCCCCATCGTGGAGAATCCGCCCCTCGCGCGCGCTCTTTACAAGAGTGTCGATGTCGGCCAGGAAATCCCGGCCGACTTGTATCGCGCGGTCGCCGAGATCCTTGCCTACATCTATCGCCTTATGAATGGCCGGCTTCCGGGCGGTTGAAACTAGTTTGCAACCTCCACCCCCCGCCTAGCGTCCAATGGGGTGTAAGGAGAGGGGTAAAAGAAAATGAAATTGGGAACCACGTTTGCTTCCATGTTCACCGCGGCGGCGCTGTTGGCCGTTCCCGGATTTGCCGGCAGCGCTAAGACTCCAGAGCCGGTTAAGAATGCGAATCTCGAGAGCGACATTCGCCACGCCATCAACACGCTTGCTTACTATGACGTGTTCGATGACCTGTCCTTCCGCATCGCGGACGATGGAACGGTCACCCTACTGGGCGAGGTCACCCGGTATAACGTGCGCAACAACGCCGGAAGCGCGGTCAAGCATATCGCCGGCGTTACGAAAGTGGACAACCAGATCGAAGTGTTGCCGCTCTCGTACTTCGATGACAACATCCGCATTCGGGCTTATAACGCAATTTTCGGTTTTCCTGCTTTAAGCCGCTATAGCCTGAATTCGCGGTCGCCAATCCGCATCATCGTGAAGAATGGCAACATTACTCTCGCGGGTGTGGTGAACTCCGAACTCGATCGCAGGTTGGTCGAGATGAGAATCCGCGCGCTGCCAAACACGTTCTCCGTAACCAATCACCTGCGTTTGGACAGTGAAGTAGCAGTCGACTAACGGTTTGGGTTGCCCGGACGCAGTCACCTTCCCCTATGCTCGCGGGGAACCGGGTTTCAACCCGCGGCGGCCTAGCACCTCCGAGCTAGGCCGCCGTTTTCCATTTATTAACCCGGCCGTGTCAGCTATTATGAAAGCGAACAGTGAAACTCAAAACTATTTCGCTTTTCCTCGCCGCGACTTTCCTAACCGGGGCTTGCGTTTTCGCCCAGTCCGCGGCCGACCCCAAAGAACGCGTCCGCCTCGTCCGGGATCTCTCTAAGAAATCCGAGGATGGCATCGCCGACTTGGCCACCTACGTCCGCGATCCGGCCACGGAAGTCCGTCTAGAAGTGGTCAAACAGTTAAACCAGATAGGCGGTCCCCGCACCATCCCCAGCCTGATCCCGCTCTCCGCCGATACGGATCCCGAAATTCAGATCCATGCTGTCGACGGCCTGATCAACGTCTTTCTGCCGGGGTATCTCAAGAATGGGGTGGCGCGTAGCATCACCCGTTCCAACGATCAGCTGCGCGTGAAGTTCGTGGACAACACGCAGGTCGTGGATGGCTATATCATCGTCCCGCCGGAAGTCGTAGGCGCGGTTACCAACGTCCTCACTACCAGTAAGAGCCTGGAAAGCCGAGCCAATGCCGCCCGCGCGTTAGGCATCTTCCGCGCCCAGGCCGCTGTTGCGCCGCTGGGCCAAGCGCTATATTCCAAAGACGACCAGCTAATGTTTGAGTCGCTGATCGCGCTGCAGAAAATCCGCGATGCCTCCGCCGGACCCAGCGTTGCGTTCCTGGTTCGCGACCTCAATGAAAAGATTCAGATCGCCGCCCTGCGCACCGCCGGTATCCTGCGTGCCAAGCCGGCTGCGGCCAACATTCGCAGCGTAATCGACGACGGTCCTAACAAACGTGTCCTGCGCGAAGCGGCAAGCACCCTGGCGATGATCGCAGACCCGCCCGATCGTGGCATTTTCCTTGGTTTCCTTACAAACAGCGATATGGAACTCCGCGCTTCAGCCGCGGAGGGTCTGGCTCGGATCAGGAATCCAACGGATCTCGCGCGTCTGGAAAAAGCCTTCAATGACGAGCGGGAGTTCGGACCCCGTCTGGCCTTTGCCTTCGCCCTGGTTTCGCTGGGACGCCTGGAAGTGAATGAAACCAGCCCGTTCCGCTATTTGGTGAACGCGTTCGACCGCAACACTTTCCGCGCAATCGCCCTGGCCTATTTCACGGAATTGGCGCGCGATCCGGCCGTGCGCCAAACCTTGTATCCCACCCTGGCGCGGGCCACTTCAGACGAGAAAACAGGCTTATGCGTGGTGCTGGGCGAATCCGGCGACCGCGACTCGGTGCGGTACCTGACAGCTCTGAAGGACGATACGGACGTGGCCGTAAGCCAGGTCTGCCTGAGTAGTTTACGAACCCTGCAAGCCCGTCTGCAGTAGCCGAATCGCCGCGATAAACGCAGCGTTTACAGCTATTTGGCCTTCTTCTGTTTCTGTTGGCCGACGCGCACTTTGAACTGCTTCTGAATGGCTTCGTTGTGCGCTTTCCAGTCAAAACGCTTCGCCGCGTCGGAGAGATACGTGTTGACGTCCACTTCCTTGGGGAGAACGGCCATCAAGGTGGCGGTCATCGATCCGTCCGGGCTGGTGATGCGGTAGCGCTTTACGTTGGGAATTGCCATAGCTTTTTTAGAATACCACGTTGAAACGCTGCGCTGACTTTCGCATCTTTCCCAGTGTTGGACCTCTGATTCTGCACAGAGGCTAGTCAGCGCCGGAGGACGTGAGGTGCGGATTGTGTGCCGTACCTCATGCGCTGGCTACTTTCCTTCTTTCCGGCTCGATGGGGTTCACGTCTACTTAGACGTTTCGCTGGCGAGCTTACTGGCGAGTGGACGCTCTTGCCCGGCGTACTTGTTCGATGCCTTCTTGTGATACGGGACCGACGACGGCGTCGAGAGCTGCTCAAACGTGAAAGAGCAAATCCGCATTCCCGGATAGAGCGCCACCGGCATGCGGCCCAAATTGCTCAGCTCCAGAGTGGCTTTTCCCCGCCAACCCGGATCGAACAGGCCCGCGGTGCCGTGCACGATGATGCCGATGCGGCCCAGGCTCGACCGGCCTTCCAGGCGGCCCAGGACGTCGTCGTCCAATTCCAAGCGCTCTTCGGTGATTGCCAACGCGAATTCGCCTGGCTGCAAAATGAACGATTCCCCTTCCGGCACGATAATGGTCCGCATCAAATCCTGAATCGCGGTCTTCTCGCGCAGGTCGATGAACGCGTGTTTGGAATGCTCAAAAACGCTGAACTCGTTGCCCAGCCGGAAATCCACCGAACAGCTTCCGAACTGCTCCGGCGGCAGGGGCGGCGTCACCAGGATTTTGCCTTGTTCTATGTAGCGCCGGATGTCGACATCGGAAAGAACCATCTTTAGATCATATAATTGTCCGTTGGCCCGGTTCCCCACCTTTGCGATTTTTTATTTGGCGGCTTTGTTCGCCTGGAACGTGTATCGCGCGGCGACCCAGGCATTTACTACCGACGAAGCTTACTCCTACAAGTTGTACATCGGGGTCGAGCCGTTCAACCTGCTGCACCAGTTTGACGCCAATCTGCACGTGCTGCACTCGTTTGCAACGTGGATCTCAGTGAAAATGCTGGGGCTAACGGAGTTAACGTTTCGGTTGCCGTCGCTGGCGGGGTGCGCGCTGTACTTCTGGGCGACCCTCAAAATAACGGAACGAACCCAACCGATCGCCCTCTTTCTGCTGACCGTGAACCCGCTGATCGAGGACAACATGTCCGTCGGCCGGGGCTACGGACTGGCGTTGGCGTTCTTCGCCTGGGCCTTCGCCGGAGCCATTGAAGAGGTCCCGCGTCTGCCGCGCATCGGCCTGTTTCTGGCCCTGAGCGTGGCCTGCAACCTCACATTTTTGTTCCCCGCCGCCGGACTGATCGCCGCACTCATGATCCAACACCGAAGCGCGCTGATCCGTGAACTGACCGGGCCGTGGCTGGTGATCGCGGTCCTTTTCATGGGAATCCCGTTGAGCCGCTTGTCGCCGGATGCACTGTACTTCGGCGCCCCCACGGTGGCGCTGTCGCTGCAGACGCTGCTGGAGCACTCCTACGGCGCTCAACACATCTCCCTCGAGGGTGGCGTCATTGCCGGGGCGATCTTTCTGGTTGCTTGCATGGCCGCCGCCCTGTGGGCGTTTCGCAAGTCCGAGCGCTTCGCGTTCCTGGCGACGGCTACCTTCGTTCTCACCGCGGCCGCGGTCATGGCGAGTCACACTGTTTTCGGCATGCTGCTGCCTTATGCACGTACCGGGTTGTATTTTTTGTTCCTGGCGCCGCTTTGCATGATCCCGCTGGCTCGGTGGAAGGCTGGCGTGGCGGCACTCGCGGCGCTGACGGTAGTGATGGCATCCACGAATCACTCCAGCTATTACATGGAGTGGCGCTTCGATGCGTCCAGTCGAGAAATCGCGCAACTGATCGCGGATCGCCGGCAGTCATCCGGCGCCGTGCGCGTAGCAGCCGCGCCGCCGCTTGAAAGCGCGTTGAGAATCTACGCACAGATGCGGGGCGCCGCTTGGAATATTGAACGCGCGAACCAATGGGAACCCGGTTTCGACTTCTATGTGTTCTACGATGACGACAAGAGTATTCAGACGCTTGGCCTGCATGAGATCTACTCCAATCCAGTCAGCCGAATACGGGTAGCGACCCCGTGAGCCAGGTTTTCAATATCCTGTTAGCCACGGCTCTCATCCTGGCGGCGAGTATGTTGCTGGGCAACTTGTTTCTGCGTGCGGTCCACGCCGATCTGCGCCGCTCCGAGGCGAAATTTCTCGCGTTCGTCATCGGCTCCGCGCTGCTGACTTCGGTTATTTTTGCGCTGGCGTATTTTGGTCTGGCGCGCCGCAGCGTGTTCTTCGGCGTGTGCGCCGCTCTGATCGCCGTTTGCGTATGGCGCGGCGGCCAGCATTTTCCGCAGGACGATTTTGCGCCGCTTCCTAAACGCTGGGGCTTCACGTTCTTGACGATATACGCGGTATTTGGATTGCTCTACCTGGAGACCGCCCTACTGCCGGAGGCAAGTGTTGACGGCAGCACGCACTACCTCAGCCGAGCCGTACTCTACGCCCGGGAGTTCGGATTCGCCGCCGGCGTGCCCGCGCCGGATGGAATAGAGCCCTTGTTCCTGTTCGCCTTTGCGATTGGACGCCAGTCCGCGGCTGCCATGACCGAACTCTTGTTCCTGCTGGCGCTGCCTTTGGGCATGCTGGCGTACGCGCGTCGCATCGATCGCGCCCGTGCGGGAGTAGTGGGCGCCTTGCTTTTCTTCCTCTGCCCCATCGCAGGCCTCACCGGCACGATCGCCGCGTCCGACGCTGCTGTGGCGTGCGCCGCATTCGCATTTTTCTACGCGCTGAATTTCAAGCTCCGCGCGCCCGCAGGGCTGCTGTTCGGATGGCTCAGCTGGATACTGACGCCGTGGCTGCTGCGCGAGTTCGACAAGCCCATTCTGCACCTCAATGCCTGGTACCCGCGCTTACCGCTGGACCTTACGGTGTTGGGAGAGCGTGTGGATGGCTTGCTGGGACCGGTGTTCCTGTTGGCTCCTATGGCATTGCTGTCCCTACGTCACCCGGCTGGCCGCCGCCTGATGCTGGCGACATTGATCTTCGCGGCACCCTGCCTGGGTGCGATGGAAACGCGCGCTCTCATTGCCGCGTTGCCGTTCCTTTCCCTCGCGCTGGCGTTGGTCCTGACGGAGTGGCAATTGGCAGCCCCCGCCGTGCTGGCGGCGCACGTGATTTTCTCCTGGCCAGGGGTGGTGGCACTCTACGCGGACGACGAAACATGGCTTCCCAAGATCCCGGAATGGCGCGCGGCCTTGCGAGTGGAGCCGGAGGACAAGTATCTGATGCGCGCGCTGCCCGGCTACTATACCGGGCGCGTGTTGGAAACACTTGTTCCAGAGGGGCAGCGGGTCCTGGCGCTTTCCCCGTTCCAGCAGGTCTATCACACGCGCCAGATCGTGGATGGACAGCAATCCGACCTGGGCCGCCGTGCGAGAGAGATCATTTGGGCGGCCTATGTACCGGACCGCCTGCCGGTGCAGCGTTACGAATTCCGCCTTCCCGAACAGGCCCTGCGTGGCGTGACATTGATTCCGGAAGATTTCGCGCGCCAAGCTCGCTGGGGTGTGAACGAGATTCACTTTCTGCGGGCTGGAGTGGAAATCGCGCGCTCGCCCGAGTGGAAGATCACGGCATCGCCCAACCCCGACGTGGCCGGAGCCGTGCTTGATGGCAATCCCACAACCCGTTGGTCGAGTGGGCGTACGTTCGCGGATCAGATGCGGATAGAAATTACATTCTCTGCGGAGCAGACGCTGGATCAGATCGTCGTCGAAACCGCGGCGGATCAAGGCCGGTCCATGCAATTGACGCTAGACCCGACTCATGTCATTCGCAGTCTGCGCGCCGCCGACCAGCCCTTGCCGGAGTCGATCCGGATGGCCGCCATCGCAGGCGTCAAACAGACCGGCCTGCGGTGGATGCTTGCGAACTTGAAAGATCCCGTCGCCATGGATCTGCTCAACCGCGCCGACGAGTGGGGCTTAGAGATCCGCGGCGTTATCGAAGGATATGCGATTTTCTACCTGAAGTAGGTGTTCGGCCCGCTAGCGCGGCAACGAAATCATGCGGCCACGATGCAGACCCAGCAGGATCTGGACTATGCGATGCGCAATCAGTTCGTGCAGAGTCAGCAGTTCCTGGTTGGCAGCAGCGATGGCTGCGGCATCGTGCCGATCTCCGGCATATTCTCCACCGGCCTTCAACGCTTCGGTGGCCTCCTTGATCACGGGATCGGCGATCACATCGCCGGCCATCTCCCACAGGGTGATGAAACGGTCGACTGCCGTCGGGAAACTCACTTCGAAGACGCCGAACTGGCTGGTGGTACGCGGAGGCTTGAAGTCCAAATTGAACGGGCCCTCGTAATTGTGGCTGCGCAAGAGAACCAAGATGTTCAGCCAATCCAAGGGGTTCACCAGGCCAATGCCGATATCGACGTCGTGTTTCAAGCGGTAGCCGTCGTTGATATCGAAATGGAAAAGCTTGCCGGCCACGAGTGCACGCGCCAGAGCAGCGCGCGGGGCGCCACCCCACATCAACTCGTGCAGGTACTCGGGATTGAGGCCCACCATTTCCGGATGCGTCAGCAAGCCCGACCCGATAAACGCGAGCATCGCGTCAGAGGTGGGCAACAGGATTTCTGCCTGCGGCTCGAAGGGTTTCGCTTCCAGGCAATGCTTCAGCGTGGGCCGTTCATAGGTGCGAGCGACCAGGATGTCGCGATCGCAGGCCGCGTTTAAAGCTTCGGCATACCAACGCAGAGTCTCGGTTTCCTCGACTGCGCCTTGCACCAGATATCCCAATGACCCGGGCCAATACACGGCATACGAAGCTCCCAGTTGGTGGCCCAACTCCACTGTATTTTCCACGCGGAACTTGGCGTATTCGCGCACCTCCGGAGATTCAGCGGCCGGACCGGCGGCCCACACCGCGTGATGGAAAGTTTCCGCCGTGACCATGGAACACTGGACGTCATTGGCTTCCAGGGCAGCCTTTATCTTGGCGACGATGAGGTCCTGTTGCGGCCGGCCCAAGGCTTCGGTGGGAATCACGTCGGTATCATGCGTGGCCCAATGCCCGATTCCGATTTCGCCGTAGCGCCGAATTACTTCCTCGAAGCCAAGCGCGGGACGGGTGGGCGCGTGGAACAACGCGTGGCCCTCGTAGGCGGCCGCCCACTGGGGACCGGAGATAAAATATTTGCGGCGTGTTTCGGGCGCATATGATCCGCCACACGACGTCATGAGGCGGGTAACAAGCGCCTGCTGGTCACTTACGGGAACTGGTTTCAAGAATTCACCCATTCTTCAAGCTGGCTGCGATTCGGCGACCATTTTCTCATATTGGCCCCCGCCACCGAAGCGGTTTCTCGCCTTTGAGGTATTGTGACTTTATGTGGCTTGGGATTGACATAGGGACGGGCGGGTCGCGCGCGTTGTTGGTAGATGGGCGTGGGCACCAGATGGCGGCGGTCACGATAGCGCACGAAGAGATGCGTATGGAGCATCCGCAGTGGGCGGAGCAACGTCCCGAAGATTGGGCGCAAGCCGCTGCCTTCGCGGTACGAGGAGTGCTGAAGAAAGCGGGCATTTCCGGTGACGCGGTGCGCGGCGTCGGACTTTCCGGACAGATGCACGGGTTGGTTATGTTGGATGCCAACGATGCCGTGATCCGGCCGTCGCTGATCTGGTGCGATCAGCGCAGCCAGCAGCAAGTGGATTTCATCCACTCAAAAGTGGGCCGCGAGAACGTCTTGAAATGGATCGCGAATCCGGTGCTGACGGGATTCACGCTGCCGAAGTTGTTGTGGGTTCGCGACAATGAGCCCCAGCATTTCGAGCGCTTGCGGAAGATGCTGCTGCCTAAGGACTACGTGCGGTTTTGTTTGACGGGCGAGTATGCGACCGACGTGGCGGACGCCAGCGGGACAGCGGTGTTCGACGTCGTCAACCGAGGTTGGTCCGTTCCAATGATGGACGCGTTGGGGCTGGACCGGAGTATTCTTCCGCGCGTGGATGAATCGAGCGAAGTGAGCAGCTCGATCTCGCGGCGCGGGGCGGAACTGACGGGACTGAAGGAAGGGACTCCGGTGGTGGCGGGGGCGGGCGATCAGGCGGCGAGCGCCGTGGGCAACGGAATTGTCGAAACCGGAATTGTGTCGTGCACGCTAGGTTCGTCCGGCGTGGTGTTCGCGCATATGGACCAAGTCGCCTACGATCCAGGCGGGCGCGTCCATACGTTCTGCCACGCAGTGCCGGGTAAATGGCACGTGATGGGCGTGACCCAGGGCGCGGGTTTAAGTTTGCAATGGCTGCGCAAGCAACTGATGCCGGATGTGAGTTATGACGAGATGACACGGGAGGCGGCTACGGCTCCGGCTGGTTGTGAGGGACTGGTGTGGCTGCCGTACCTGATGGGGGAGCGGACGCCGCATTTGGATGCTCGCGCTCGCGGCGGCTGGATTGGGTTGACCGCAAAACACACGCGCGCGGATATGATTCGGGCAGTGATCGAGGGCGTTACGTTCAGCCAGCGGGATGGATTGGAAATTGTGGAGGGATTGGGCGTGCGCGTGGGGCGCGTGCGGGCTTCGGGAGGCGGTGCGCGCAGTCTGTTCTGGCGTCAGATGCTGGCGGACGCATTCGGGAGAACGGTGGCAACGCTGGAGTCGCAGGAAGGCTCGGCGCAAGGGGCGGCGTTACTCGCGATGGTGGGGACGCGCCAGTTTGCAACTGTGGCGGAGGCCTGCGGAGTTGCTGTGCGAGAGGTGGAGACACTGGAGCCGCGTGAGGCCGAGGCTCGAGTGTATGCCAGCGCGTATAAAACTTATCGCGAGTTGTATCCAGCTTTACGGGGGCTGTGGGGATGAACGCCGGCTCAGAAGCGCGCTGGCTACGGCAAAAGGATGTGCAGTCGCTCGTCGAGCGGGCCGCCTAACATGGGCTGGAGTTTTTCGCGGAAGCGGCGCGTGTGTTCCAGGTCAGAATGTTTGTCGAAGGCGGCGCGGGATTCCCACACGGAGACTATTGTGAGGTGATTTCGGCGGGCTGGTTCCACGAAGACTTCGAAGCGGACGGCGCCGGGGTCTTTGCGGGATTCCGTGGCGTGTTCGTTAAGCAACTTGCTGCCGTCGGCGATGGAGGGTCCCATGAGGTCGACGTGAGTGACCACGTAAAGGCGCTCCGCGGATTGCGCGCACAGGGTGATAGCGAGACAAAGAGCTAGGATGAGTCGGGCCATGGAGGTTACTATAGCGCTGTATGAACAGGGACGAAATCCGGGAGACGCGCGAGTTTTGGGATTCGGTGGCGGAAGACTGGCGGATCCAAGTAGGCGATGACGGCGACAGCAATCGGCGGCTGAATTCGGATCCGGTGTTGTGGGCGTTCGCCGGGGATGTGCGGGGGCGCAAGGTTTTGGACGCGGGCAGCGGGACGGGCTATTTGTCGCGCCAGATGTTGCAGCGCGGGGCGATGGTGCGGGGAGTGGATTTTTCCGCGCGCATGATCGCGATTGCGCAGGCGCATTATCCGGAGATTGATTTTCGGGTGGACTCCTGTTCGGAGCTGGGAACCGTGGCGGATGGGGAAGTAGACCTCATTGTTTCGAATTACGTATTGATGGACACGCCCGACCTGGAGGGTACGGCTCGCGCGTTTTACCGCGTGCTGCGGGCGGGCGGGGAGGCGGTGCTGGTGTTTTCGCATCCATGTTTTCCGCAGGGTATGGCGGCCTCGGGAAAAGGCGATGCGGTGAAATACGGATGGAGGCATTCGTATTTTGAGCGGCGCAAGATGGTGGATGCTCCGTGGGGGCACTTCAAGTCGCACTTTATCTGGTTTCATCGGCCGTTGTCGGAGTACTTTAAGGCTTTTCGAGGGGCGGGGTTTGCGGTGGAGGATTTCGAAGAGCCGCGGATTTCAGAGGAACGGTACCATTTGGCGGAAAACGAAAAGAGGCTGCGGAATAATCGGATTCGGCCTTATTCGGTGGTGTTTCGGTTAAAGAAGTAAAGGGGGCTTGAGAGCGTGCCCTACTTACGGAAGTACAGCTACTACGCGGGCGGGGCCTCCGGAGCCTTCGCTGATTTTCATGGGCAGGGCGATCAGCGTTGCTCCTGTGGCCGGGAGTTCGCCGGCGTTGGCCAGGTTTTCGATGCCGTAGATGTTGGCCGCGGTCAGGATTTGGTGGGTGATGAAGTCGGTGGAGGGGCCGTAGTCCATGCTGGCGGTGTCGATGGCTACTCCGTTGACCTTGCGATCCACTAACAACTGCGCCGTGTCGCGGAGGATGCCGGGGAAATGGAGATGCGCGGTGTCGCCTTTCACGTCACTACCTAAATACTGTTTGCGATCCGGCCAGAATTTTCCCCAGCCTGTGCGAAATACCACGATGGAACCGGCGGGGATCGGTCCATGTACCTGTTCAAAGGCGGCGATGTCGTTTGTAGACGCGCGGTAGTCGCGAAACGCGGCGGCCTTGGCGACAATGTCGATGACTACGGCGGGGGCGATCAGTTTCGCCACTGGGATCTGGTCCAAGGTTTGTTTGCCCTTCGCAAAATGGATGGGGCTATCGATGTGGGTGCCTCCGTGCTCGGCGGAGGTGAATTCTCCGGCCGCGTACCAATAGCCGTTGGGAGTCACGGTCCAACTGTCTTTGCGATGGCGGAAGCCTTCGGCGTTGGGCCAGTACACGGTGTTTTCGTCGAAGGAATAAGACAGGTCGATCAGCTTCGCGGAGTTGATGGCGGCCGGGGGTGCGGCGGACGGAGTGGTTTGTGGAGGCGCTGAGCAGGAAGCGAGGATGGTGGCGGCCAGGATGGCGGTGAAAGTTCGCATCTATAGAGATTCTACAGCTTGTGGTTTTATGGTTTGTGGTTTTATGGTTTGTGGTTCTATGGATAGATGCAAGTTTGGTTGGTTCGGCATGCGGACACTTTATGGACGGGCACGCGTCAGCACACAGGATGGACGGATCTTCCATTAACGGATGAGGGGCGGCGGCGCGGGGCGTTGTTGCGCGACGTGCTGTCGGGGCACCCGTTCGAGAAGGTGTTGTCGAGTCCATTGCAGCGGGCCGCGGAGACTGCCCAACTCGCCGGGCTGGGCGAGAAGACGGTAATTGATCCGGATTTGCGGGAGTGGAATTACGGGGATCTCGACGGCAAAACGCGCATGGAGATCCAGCGCGAGATTCCGGGGTGGGATATTTGGACCCACGGCGCGCGCAATGGCGAGACCATCGAACAAGTGGCGGCGCGGGCGGATGCGGTGATCGCACGGATCGCCTCGCTTGACGGAGATGTGGCGCTGTTTTCGCATGGGCATTTTCTGCAGTTGCTGGCCGCCCGCTGGATGCAATTGCAGGCCATTGATGGGCGAAGGCTGAAGCTGGATACTGCGTCGGTGAGCGTGTTGGGCTACTCCAACGATGCGCGGGCGTTGCTGAAGTGGAATCAGACGGTGACGGAGGCGAAATGATTTTCTGCCGTGGGCTGGCCAAGACTTACGGAGAGTTTCGAGCGGTTGCTGGAGTCTCCTTTGATGTAAAGGGGGGCGCGGTGTGCGCCTTGCTTGGGCCGAACGGGGCTGGAAAATCAACGTTGGTCAAGATGCTGACTGGGTTGCTGCAAGCTACGGGCGGTTCGGCAACCGTGTGCGGACTAACGGTGGGGGATCCGGCTTTGAAGCGCATCGTTGGGATACTGCCCGAGAGTTTGGCTCTGTTCGATGCGCTGACTGTCGGCGAACATTTGGAGCTTACGGGGGCGGTTTACGGTTTGAGTAAAGTGGACACGCGCACACGTACCGCGCAATTGTTGCGCGTACTGCGATTGGAACATGGGCGAGATACCTTTATTCACCAATGTTCCTACGGCATGAAGAAGAAGACTTCGCTGGCGATGGCGTTGCTGCCGAATCCCCAGGCTTTGTTCCTGGATGAGCCATTTGAGGGGCTAGACCCGATTACGGCGGAGACCATTCGGGTACAACTACGTGCGATTGCCGCGCGCGGGGTGACCGTGCTGTTGACGTCCCACATTCTTTCCATGGTGGATCGGGTGGCGGATCAGGTAGTGATGATTCATCGCGGCGGCGTGGTGCTGGATTCGGCGATTGCGGATTTGCCCAAGGGGCTGGAAGAAATGTATTTCGAGCGCGTGGAACGCACGGCTGCCGAAGATCTGGAATGGTTGGGCGTACGGGCCTCGTAAGTTTATTGCGCGCCCTGGGGCGCGTTTCTGCGAGGCACGTACAATCGTTCGGATCGATTGGGGGGCAGAACTTTTTTCTGTTTGTGGCGTTTGTCGCCCTGCAGCCCTCCAGCGCAGCTTTCTTCGGCATGATTCTGACGGCGGTTTTGCTATTTCCTCTATCGACCGATCCGATGCAGGCGATTCCGGAGGATCGACGAAGTACGTGGCCGATCCGCGATTGGGAATGGGCGGCTGTGCGGATTGGGTCATTGCTGCTAAGTCCCGTGGCGTGGATCGGGATACTGCTAGTGTTGCGCGTGGGGTGGCAAGCGGGCGCGATCGCACTGGCCGGGGGCGCGGCGGCGCAAGGGTTGGCGATTCTCGCAAAGCGGATGCCGGGATTCTCTGGCGCCTGGCTACGGTTTGTGCCGGCCCCTCCGGGCGCCATTGGCGCGATCATGCGGCTGCAATGGCGCGGCATGCTGCGGACGCTGGACCCGTATGTGGCGCTGGTTTTGTCAGGGGCGACGACCGCATACATGTTGTGGGGAGGGCCGCTGGATGCAGAAGCTCCGCACATCATGGCGTTAGTGGTGGCGTTGGCGCTGAGTACTCACACGCAGGTTCTATTGGGTATTGACGGACGCGGGGCGGAACGGTATTTGCAGATGCCGATTCGAGGCTGGCGGATCTTACTGGCGAAAGACCTGGCGTTTCTGGCAATGGTGGCATTGGTGGTGGTCCCTCTGGATTTTGCAGCAGGCGTGATTGGGGCGATGGCCGCGCTGGCGTTGGGGCATCATCAATCTGTGATGAAGCAGGTGGCGCAGGTGCCGTGGAGGTTTACGGCGGGGGCGCTGTTTCCCGTGGGCGTGATCCAGACGATTGCGTTATTCGCGGTCGGTAATTCGGTTCGGAGTGTGGGTTGGCCGATTGTGGCGGGGTGCGTAGCGGCTTGGATGATCTCGTTGTGGGCCTACGGATGGGTGTGGGACCGGCGTCGCGTGAGTTGACGCCACACCGATCACGAGGTGTTCGCTTACTTGCCAGGCTCCAGTTTCAAAATGGCGCCGAAGGTTTCATCGGTCAGGATGTAGACCAGTCCGTCGGGGCCCACGCGCGTGTCGCGGAAGCGCTGGTTTAGCTCGGTTAGGAAGCGCTCCTGGCCGGTGGGGTTGCCTTGCGCATCGAAAGTGGCGCGCATGACAGACTTCGTCATGGTGCCCATCAGCAGGCTTCCCCTCCAGTCCGGGAACTTGTCGCCGTTATAGAACGCGATGTTGCCGGGGTTGATGGAGGGAACCCAGAAGAGTACCGCGTCCACCATGCCTTCCGCAGTATTGGTTTTCAGGCTGGGCTCGGCGTTGTAGTGCTCGCCTCTGGTCACTTTCAGCCAGCCGTAATTCTTGCCGGCCTGGATGCGGTTCACCTCGTCGCCGCCGCGGGGTCCGAATTCAGACTCCCAAATTTCCCCTGTGACGGGATGGACCGTCAGCCCCAGTGGGTTGCGATTGCCCAACGTGTAGATGGACGGCTTGTACCCGGCCTTGCCAACAAACGGGTTGTCCGTTGGAACGGTCCCATCTTCTTTCAGCCGGAGGATCTTACCAATGTCGGTGGATGGGTCCTGGGCTTTCTCGCCAAAGTTGCGATCGCCGCTGGTCACGTAGAGCAAGCCGGCGCGGTCGAAGACGATGCGGGAGCCGTAACTGGCGTCCGACGGACCTTGTCCGCAGCAACCTTTAGCCGAGCCTTGGCCACCCCATGCATCGGCGAGGTAAATGTCTTTGAATTCTGAGATGGCAGGGCCGCCGTCCCACTTGGCGCGTCCTACCGCCAGCATAGCTTTCCCTTTGTCCTCATATCCGGGCTTGGAGTATGTGAAGTAGATCAGGTTGTTCCGCGCGTAGTTCGGATGCAACGCGACGTCCATCAGGCCGCCGAGGCTGAGCGCGCGGATATCGGGGAGTCCGGCGATCGGAGTGGGATCCAGAACGCCTTTCCGGACCACGCGCAGGCGCCCGGGGCGTTCGGTGACCAGCATGTCACCGTTGGGCAGGAAGACCATGCCCCAGGGATGATCCAGACCCTTGGTGACTACGGAAACGTGGATGTTTTGGACTTCGGATTTCAGGTCCCAAGGGCCTTCCCCCAGGGTGTCGACAGGGCCTTTGCCTTTCGCTTTGGCGGCGCCACCCTTCGCGTCCCCTTTAGCGTCCTGGGCTCGCAGGGTAAGGCCGCCACTGTAAGCGGTAAACCCAAGAAACAACGCGAACGCGACGGATGAGGAAAGTGCCAACGCGGATTTCGCTAACAAGGGCCTCATAATCAATTCTCCTGCCTACGGCTGAACTCGATACCTGCCCGAAGGGCACTCGACAGAGGATAGGTTGGATGGGGATCGAGTGCAAGCGTGGAGGGTAGTATGGCAAAATGGCTCACGCGAGACCGAAAGCTGAATCGCAGTTCATTTCCGCAGTTCAAGGAGAGGTTTGCTATGCGCATGTTGATGAATGTTAAGTTTCCGCTGGAGCCGTTTAACAGCGCTGTCAAAGATGGCAGCGCCGGGCCGAAGGTACAGAAGATTCTCGCGGATATGAAGCCGGAACTGGCTTTGTTCTCGGAACGGGACGGTCATCGTGGTGGCACGTTCGTAGTGAACGTGAAGGACGCTTCCGATATTCCGGTGCTGGCGGAGCCGTGGTTCCTGACGTTCAACGCGGAAGTGGAACTCCGCATTGCGATGACGCCGGAAGATCTGGGTAAAGCAGACTTGGGCGCGCTCGGGAAGAAGTGGGCCTAGGCTACTCCCGATCAGGCGGTGAGGGATTCCTGTTGGGCGAGATACTCAGCGTACGGGCCCTTGAAGTCTTCGATTTGACCGGCGTTGAAGGACCAGATCCTGGTGGCCACTTCGTCGATTACGTCGTGATCGTGGGTGACTAAGAAAACCGTCCCGTCATACTTCTGCAGTGCGAAGTTCAGTGCGTTGATGGATTCCAGGTCCAAATGGTTGGTGGGCTCGTCGAGCAGCAGAACGTTTGGCTTCTGGAGCATCAGGCGGCAGAAGATCAGGCGCGCGGCTTCACCGCCGGAGAGGTTTTCCGTGCGTTTGGCGGCGTCCTCACCGCTGAAGAGCATTTGGCCGAGCAGTCCGCGCAGTTCCTGTTGCGCGGCTTGGGGTTGGAAGTTGTGCAGCCATTGAATGATGGTAATACCGGGCTGGATGGATTCCTTGTGATCCTGTGAGAAGTAGCCCACGGCCACTTCGTGTCCCCAGGTGACCACGCCGCCATCGATCGGAAAATCGCGATCGGGAGCGTCCACGTAGCCGGTGGCGTTGCGCAAGATGGAGCGCAGCATCGTGGTTTTTCCAGCGCCGTTGCGGCCTAGCATGGCGATTTTTTCGCCGCGTGCGATGGAGGCGCTGAAATTCTGAATCACCTTCACGTCTTCGTAGGACTTCGAGAGTCCTTTGATTTCGAGAGGGTGCCGGCCAGAGGCCTTTTCGTTCTGGAAGCGGATGAACGGGCGTGCGATGTTGGAGCGTGCCAGTTCGGAGGTTTGTATGCGTTCCACTTCCTTCTTGCGCGACATCACTTGAGAAGAGCGGGTGCCGGCGGAGAAGCGGGCGATGAATTCCTGTAACTGCTCGATCTTCTTTTCGCGCTGAGCGTTTCCGGCTTCGACGCGGGCGCGGATTTGCGTCTTCGCCAGCACCATTTCGTCATACGCGCCGGTGTAGGTGATGATGCTCTGATAATCGATGTCCGCGGTGTGAGTGCAGACCTCGTTGAGGAAGTGGCGATCGTGAGAGATCACGATCAGGCAGCCGGTGTAGGCAAGTAGATACTTTTGCAGCCAGTGGACGGATTCCAAATCGAGGTTGTTGGTGGGCTCGTCGAGAAGCAGGACGGTGGCATTGCTAAATAGCGCCTGCGCGAGAAGCACGCGCACTTTCTGGCCGCCTTGCAGCTCCGACATCTTGCGTTCATGCAGGGATTCGGGAATGTCGAGGCCTTGCAGCAACTGGGCGGCGTCAGGCTCGGCCGTGTAGCCGCCTTGATCGCCAACGATGCCTTCGAGTTCCCCCAGGCGCATGCCGTCTTCATCGGTCCAGGAATCGGCGCGCCCGTAGAGATCCTCACGCTCCTGCAGGGCTTCCCACAGCGGAGCGTTCCCCATGATCACGGTGTCGAGTACGCGGAACGCATCGAAGGCAAATTGGTCCTGGCGCAGGACGCCGAACTTCTTCGGACGGGTCACGGAGCCTTTGGAGGGTTCGATTTCCCCCGTCAGGATCTTCATGAACGTGGACTTACCCGCGCCATTGGGTCCGGTAACGGCGTAGCGGCGTCCCGTCTGGAAGGTGACGGTGACGTCTTCGAAGAGGATGCGGGCGCCGAAGCGCATGGTGAGGTTATTTACGGATAGCAAGGTATTTCCTGGGGTTTTGCAGGTCTAGGCGACTGGGGACCTGCGCTTCCAGTATAGCGCGGGGGCGGCGGACAGGCGTGAGCGTCTCTAAGGGACGGCGTAGTAACCCTTGCGGGCTTGCACTGTTACGTTCTTCCGCTTGGTTCGGACTTCGATGGCCCGGAATTCGCCGGATGCTTCAGTGCGGTCCGAAACATAGCCCAGACTGTATTGATTGCGCAGCTCCTGCTCGATGTCCTTGAAGATAACTTCCAGAGACGTCTTGCGGGAGACTTCGAAGTATCGTCCGCCGGTTTCCTCCGCCAGGCGGCGCATGATTTTCTCGCCGTTGGGCCGTGCGATTGCGGCGGGGCGGCGACCACCACGTCCTCCTCGACCGCCGCCCCCGCCACCGAGGATGATTCCGCCCAGTGGAGAAGCACCGGCCCCACCTTCGCCCATGCGAATGGCATAGATAGCGGTGTCAGCCTTTTGTGCGAATTCGATGGCCGTATTTAACGAGGTCTTACTGCCAACGTCGGCACCGTCGGAAAGCAGGATCGCCGCCTTGCGGCCTTCCTTCTCTTTGAGTACTTCGTCGGCGGCCAGGAAGATGGCGTCGTAGAGCAGCGTACCTACGCCTTCGCGCCGTGGACCTCCGCCTCCGGGACCACCACCCCTGGCACCTCCGGCACCACCACCTCCGGCACCGCGGCGGGCCCGCCCGCCCAGCGTCGGAACGTCGAGGGTTTCCAGAACGTCACTCAGCTTCGTGAGGGAATTCGTGGAGTCCTGCGCCAGCTCTACTTCCACGTCGAAGCGGATCACGAAGGCGTTGTCTTTGGCGGGCCGCAGCACTTCCCAAAAGAATTCCTTGGCGGCGTTGCGCTCCTCGTCCATCACCGAGCGCTGGCTCTGACTGGTGTCGACCAGCATGCCGAGGGTGAGGGGAATATCGGTCTGTCGCGCGAAGTAACGAACTTGCTGCAGGCGTTGGTCTTCCAGAATCTCGAAATCGGCTTGGGTCAGGTCGGAGACCAAGCGGTTCTGTTTGTCGCGGGCGCTGACCAGGACGTCCACCACTTTGACGGCCGTGGAAAAGGTGGGCTGTTGGGCGTAGGCGCGAGCGGATAGGGCACCGCCCAGAAGCAGGAGCGCTTCACGCCGACTTAGGGTTTCCATCTGACTTACTCACTAACCAGAACACATTTCCGAAAAAAAAGTTCTGGCCTGCTGAAAAAGTTCTGGCCGGGGTGGCTCTATTTCGATTTTGACGCCTTCGTTTTGGGCTCAGACTTGGCCGGCGTTGATTTTGCAGGCACTTCCGCTGGGGTTCCCGGGGCGGAACTGATCATCTGATCCACCTCGCCGGAGAAGGCCGGGTTTGCCGCCAATACCTGGCTCCAATCACGGATGATCGTTCCCTGGGGATTTACGGCGAAAATATGCGGGATGTCGATGGCCGGACGCTGCGGGGTAGCTTTGAAATACGCCATAGCGACCATGCTGGAATCGAACAGCATCGGAATCGTGGTTTTCGTCTCGTTGACGTAGGCGCCGGCGGTCTGCTGGGTTTCCGGAGGCGTGGTCAAGATGGCCAACACGGCCAGCTTTGCACCATGCTTTACCTTCAGTGCCTCCAGCTTCTTGGTTAACTCCCGGCAAGTCGGACAGCTACCGGCATTGGTCTGCATGAACTCAATTAGCAGCCACTTGCCTCGATAATCCAAAATGTCGAACTGGGTGAAGGTCGAATCCGGCAACGAAAAGCTGGGGGCGCGGCGATTGATCAAGCCCTGACCTGAGGCAACTGTGGCGAGTCCCACAGCAAGCAATAATGATGCAAGCGTCTTCATTCAATCCACCGTAACATGACGGGCGCGAAAAACGGGACTTCCGATCAGGTAAATCGGGGCCCAAGCTGATACATTCGTTCTACCGTACGATGGGGCGCAGCGAACATCCGGAAACAGAACGACTCTCGCAATTAGTGCTGGGCTCGCTGGACGAGCAAACCGCCACTGGAGATTTGGCTCGCCGCGCCTATCGCAGCCGCACACAATTTTTCCGTTTGTTCCAGGCTCTGATCGAGGAAAGCCCCGCGGCGATGCGGCGGCGGTTTCTACTGGAGCGCGCGGCGTGGCAGTTGGGCCGCACGCAACAATCCGTAACCCAGATCGCTCTGGACGCAAACTACGCGTCGCTGGAAGCATTTACGCGAGCCTTCGGCAAGGCGTATCAAGTTACGCCGAGCCTCTACCGGCGGATGGGGTGTTGGCGAATTCATCTGCCCGCGCCGAACAAATTTCATTACTGCGGGCCAAGGGTCCGCGTCAAAGGAGAATTGACCATGGACCTTTTCGATTTATTCGCGGGAACCGATTCCTGGTATACCCGGAAGTTGTTGGATCACGCAGTGAGTCTGACCGATGAGCAGTTGGATCGCCAGCTCCAGTCCACTTCAAAGATTTTTCCCTGGGATAAACCGGATCAGAGCCTGCGCGAGATTCTAGAGCGCATGGTGCTTACCAAAGAAGTTTGGGTGGCCGCGATCAGTGGCGGCAAGATGCCGGAAATGGAAAATCCGCCGGCCGAGACACGCACGCCTACCGCCCTTCTGGCGCGTGCGGAGCAGTCGGACGCTGAATTCAATCGCCTGTTGCGCGAAGTGCGCGATCGCGGAACCTGGGATGAAACCTTTGTGGATGCCCTCTGCGAGCCGCCGGAAACCTTCACCTTCGGCGGAACGTTCGCGCACGTGATCACGTTCAACGCGCACCGCCGCTTGCTGGCGTTGGACGCACTGCAACATGTGGGAGCGCCGCTGGCTGGAATGGGTTGTCCTAGTGAATATGAAGCTAGCCTAGGTGTTCGCAGCCCCAAGCTGTGACATACTTTGGGCAGATGAAGCTTCGTTTCAGGGCCTGGCTCCTCATCGCGCTGCTGGCGCTGACCGCCAATTTCGGCGTGCAGGTCTCGCGTGTTGCCCCGCCCAGAACTTCTTCCGCGATTGTCTTCTGCGACGAATCCGGAAGGATTCAAGAAAACGCCGTGGAAGCGCGCCCGCCGCGGATTCCGTTTCGGACCACGCCGGCGCCGCGGTTTGTCAGTAGCGACACGCCTCGCGCTGAAGCAGCGCAGCATTGGTCTTTGTTTCAGCGTCCTCCTCCTGCACCTCTCTCGATTCGGCTCTAAGCATCCATTTAGGTCCTAATACAGAGGAGGGCGCCATGCGCCGATTTCTAGAATCTCTATTCGAACCCTCGCGCCGTTATTCGGCCGACATCCGTAAAATTAACGAATTGCGCGGGGAGTTTTCACGCTTGACCGAGGCTGAATTGCGCGCCGCGGCTGGGCGCGCCAAGGAGTTGCTTCCCTTAATTGCCGCGACGGCCGTCGTCGCGTCCCGTGTACTAGGCCAGGATATGTTCGATGTTCAACTTCGGGGGACGCTGGCATTGACTCGAGGCTGCATTGCGGAAATGCAGACAGGGGAAGGCAAGACGTTGGCGGCGGTCCCGGCGGTGGCGTGGTATGCCCGGCAGGGGTTAGGCGTGCACGTCCTGACGGTGAACGACTATCTGGCCCGTCGCGACGCCGCCTGGATGGGCGAAATCTACCGCTGGCTGGGGCTCTCCGTCGCGCATGTGCAGCAAGGCATGGGCATCCCCGAGCGCCGCGCCGCGTATGCCAGCGACATCACCTACGCTACGGCCAACGAAATCGGCTTCGACTATTTGCGAGACCGCCTTGCGCTGGATCTCAACGAACAAGTCCAGCGGCCGTTCGCCACTGCCGTGATCGACGAAGCGGATTCGATCCTGATCGACGAAGCCCGCATTCCGCTGGTGATTGCCGGCGGAGATGACGAGGAAAGCGTTGTGGTCCACGCTGCCGACCAAGTCGTCCGGAACTTCCGGCCTGGCTGGCACTTCACCGTGGACGCCGGCGCGCACAACGTCGCCCTGACCGACGCCGGCATTTCCGCAGTGGAGAGCGCCCTGAATTGCGGCAATCTCTACGAATCGCGCAATCTTCGCCTGCTGGAAGCCGTGCAGGATTCGCTGCACGCGCACGCGCTGCTGCGGCGGGATGTGGATTATGTGGTGAAGAACGGCGCCGTCGAAATGGTGGATGAGTTCAAGGGTCGCATCGCGCTCGATCGCCGTTGGCCAGCCGGGCTCCATACCGCGGTGGAAATCAAAGAGGGCGTGGCAACCAAACGGCAAGGCCGCATTCTCGGCTCCATCACGCTACAACATCTGATCGCCCTGTATCCACAGGTGTGCGGCATGACAGGCACGGCGTCGACGCAAGCCATCGAATTCGACAAGGTATACGGACTGGAGATCGAGCCAATTCCCACCAATCGCCCAGTGCTTCGCGTGGACTACCCGGATGCCGTATTCCGAACCAAAGTCGAAAAGGAATTGACGGTGCTGGCGGAGATCCGCCGCGCGCATGCCACCGGGCAGCCCGTCCTGGTGGGCACCGGGAGCGTTGCCGAATCGGAGCGCCTCAGCCGCTTGCTGCCCGACATTTCACATCGAGTCCTCAATGCTCGCCAGGATGAACTCGAGGCTGCGATTATTGCAGACGCAGGCGAGCGCGGAGCAGTCACCATTTCCACCAATATGGCTGGGCGCGGGACGGATATCCGTCTGGGTCCGGGCGCGGCCGAGGCCGGCGGGCTGTATGTGATCGGCATGCAAAAGCATGAAAGCCGCCGCATCGATAATCAATTACGCGGTCGCGCGGGGCGTCAGGGAGATCCCGGCTGCTCACGATTCTTCGTTTCGCAAGAAGACGACCTTCTGGTTAAATATCGCGACCTCAATCCACGCCTGGGCACGGACTTGGATAACGTCCAGCGTTTGGTGGAGGGCCACCACCTGGACGCCCGCCAGTATCTGCAGCGCTTTGAGTTGCCCGTGGAAGGCCAACGCCACCGCATCCACGCGTACCGGCAGCAGGTTCTGGAGGGCAAGACGGAATACGATTCAGAACTGGACCGCCTGGTAGCTCTGCGCACTATCGACGACCTGTGGGCCGACTATCTAGAGCAGGTCGCGGAATTCCGTTCCGGTTTGCC
>JBDTSJ010000052.1:0-68271 GCA_039931205.1 Acidobacteriota bacterium | reverse complement strand
AAGCCTCTTGGGTTGACTGTCGAGCGAAGAGCAGATTCCCCAGATTGTTGTAATTCCTAGGATTCGGCGAAAAGCGAGGGAGCCCTTGGAACTGATTCCGGTCCCTTGGGCACAGGTGCATCGCCGCAAACCCAATAGCTATCAGCAAAGGCAAAAACTCGTGTGTTTGCAATAGCAGGCAGGATTGGCTGGCCATCGTAGATAGCTTTAGAACCGTTTCTTTGCCGAATCATGCATTTACCGAGACGAGTCCCGGAAGATGAAAGTGTAGCAGCAACCTCGTGAGGTGCGTTTCTTTCAGTTCCATGATTTCTATGCTGTTCTCTTGCTTTTCAACAACTTGGGGCATCTGCTCTTCGCTCGTTCAGTATCTCCAATGGTTGCTTTACTTAGGGTTTTGATACAGTTTTGATACGGTCATGGGATTGGGTTCCCAACGAATTCACTGACGCAGCGGAAGCCAATGTTGTAGTCGTAGTCGCCGGGCTCAAATCTTCTCCGGTAGGACACGCGAATCAATTTGGAATCGTCCCACCACCCGCCCCCACGCAGCGACTTGTACTCGGCGGATGATGGTCCCGTAGGGTTAATATTCTCCTGGTTATGCTGAACGGTGTACCAAGTGTGTGTCCATTCGACGACATTGCCCAGCATGTCATACAAACCGAAGGCATTCGGTTCCTTTCGCCGCACTGGGTGAGTGGACAGCCCGCTGTTGTTCTCGTACCACGCGATCTCGTCCAGCTTGCCGTAGCGGGCTCCCATAGTCCCCGCGCGTGCCGCATATTCCCACTCAGCCTCCGTCGGCAGCCGCCCACCGATCTGGGTGCAAAACCAGTCCGCGTCATCCCAGGTGACGTATTCGACCGGTAGATCCGCACCCTGGAAGACGCTAGGATTGAAATCGATTAAGCCCACCCAGGCGGCTTGGGTCACTTCCGTCTCACCCAGCCAGAAACCTCGCGTCAGGGTGATTTTGCGTGTCGGAAACTCGTCCTCCAGGCAATCGTTGTCGCCCGCCGAACAACCCGCCGTGAAGCTTCCCGGTGGAATCCATACGTAGCGTTGCTGGTCCTTGCCGTTCACCTTGACCTCACCGGGAAGAGGTATTTGGCCGTTCTCCTGCGGGACCGCCAGAGGGGCGGTCAGCAAGACGGCCACAACGAGCACAAAGATTCGGAGCACCATTGCCAAACGTCAATATGGGCGGTAGGAGAGAGTCTCTACTTCAAGACTGCACGCCTGATTCGTCGCAGGCGGTGATTTCAAGAGTTCTTCAAGCTCCACACGCGCGCCCTTCAGATCTGCCTGGAACTCCTGGGAACTGTTCTGTGCGGCAAAGACTGCGGTCGCTGTCATCCAACCTGCCTCAACTGCACTCGCGTTGTGTACCCCGCAAACCACTCGGCTCTCCCCAAATGCCCGGGCTCTCGCGAGAATCCCAGTCGACCTTCGCGGAAGGATCTGGGCGAGGATGAGCCCAGCCTCCCAACTCGCCGCCGTATGCCCGGACGGATAATCTGGGCTCCGTTCCAGGGCTGTCTTGCCCTGCGGCGAGAGACAAACGTTCCCGTCCTCGACCTGGAAGGGACGCTTATGACCATAGAGATTCTTCAGTAGTCCCGCGGCTCGACCTGCGTCCACATTGGAACGGGTAACCAGAGCCACTGTCTTCGGCGCGTTCTCACGCGCGAGATTCATGCCTAGCGAGCAACTGAATGCATTGAAGATGCCTGCGGTCGACACGTTGTCATCGGACTGAGCCATCGTCCAACGCGGCGAACCCTCAATAGCCCGCGTCGCGCGATAGATCGCCATGTCGGCGTTGAATCGGACATCGCCGGTTTCTGGTGCCGGAGGCACCACCTTCGCGACATCCGGCGTCGTTTCGGTGCTCAGATAGCCTGTACGGCTCGGCGTGGCAGGCACGGGTTGTGCGCGCGCTGAGAGCGCCAGGATCGGCACCAAAACAATAGCAGCAAGGAATTGCTTCATCACTATTTCGCCAACGGATCCGGACGTATTTGGAACTTCACAATCTTGCCCTTTGTCCCTTTTCCACCTTCGATGTGCCACACGAAGTGCGTGCCGTAGTTGGAATACAGGGCCCGGCCTTTCCAGCCCGCATTGGGATCGTCAATGCGACCATCCATCCCACGTGAATAGAAACCAAGCGGGTACGGCACACGGAAGTAGGTCCACTTCTTCGTTGCAGGATCTAGTGCGATCAGCGAATCGGAATTCGAGCCGGTGACAAACGGCGTGTTCTTGCCTAAACCACTGATGTTTTGTTGATCCACCCAGTTATAGTAGTGGAAATCGGCCGGAATATCTGTGCCTTTGAGCTTTGGCCCAGGCGTCTGGTAGAGCGTCCAGCCTTCCTTGCACTGGCTGCCATCCAGCTTCGCAGGACCCTTCAAGTCCTTGCACTTCCGCACATCAAAGCTGGCAAGGTGGCTGGTCGCAGCTAGTCCAGTCCAGACCACGCCGTTGGTGTCGACGTCGACGCCACGCGGATCGTAGCCACCCTCCGGCACCTTGAAGATTTGCGTCTTACACGTGGAGGGCGGATTGTTCCCGCGAATCAATCGGACCAGCATACCTGGGAACGGACTCTCCGACACTCCCCACACGGAATCGTCCACCGGGCTGGGAATCACAGCATAGAGGCTGTAACTCACCTGCGTGTCCATATTCGCAGGAGGGGTGCTGGTGCCCTTCGCGTTCGCGGCCGCGACCGCTCCGCCACCACCGCCGCCGGTTGTATCCGTGCTGTACAGAATCGATGCATCTCCCGCGCGTCCTCGTTGCTGCGTCGCCCAGGGTTTGGTGATCTTGCCGTCGCCGTTCGTATCTAGAACTTGGCCACACCAGCCGACCGCCTGCTGCTCATCCTTCGTCTGATCGTAGACCTTGGAATCGATCCATCCGAACACCGGGCCCACCAGTTCGTTGAAATACACGGTTTCGTTGGCATCGTTGTCCATCTGGACGTGATGGGTGGCGTAACAGGTGTCGATCAGAGTGAACTGCTTGGTCTTCGGATCGTAAAAGGACGCCTGCCGTCCGCTCCGGCGCAACGGATACCAGCTCGCGTATTTATTGTTGGGGTCTGAGCACCAGCTGGGATCCGCGTCTGCGCGTAACTTGGAGGTAAGCCACACGCGGCCCTTGCTATCCATCATCGGATTGTGCGGGTCGGCGGGATCGTAGGGAGGATTCGACCACAGATGGTCATCACCCCAGAACAGCGACGGGCGATTCGGTGAGGGGAAACGCGAAGGAATCTTGTCTCGCGCCTCGCGCGTGGGAATATCCAGCGAATAAGTGGAGTTTGAAGCCGTGTCCAAGACGACCAACTGTCCGTGACCTGCATTCACCGCATAGTTAGGACCACCTGCGTTCACCGTCGGGTGGTTCTTATCCGTCGAAATCTGATCGTGCATGAAGGAGTGATCGTCGCCGACATCCCAAAGGGTTACCACAATATTGCGTTCCGTTCCTGCCGGTCGCACCGGTGTGGGCGGCACCTCGCCTGCGTTAATGTGTCTCGTCCAATCCGCCAATGCTTTGAGCGTCGGGGCTTGGCCCATTTGCCCCAGCAGGCCATACATGTTCGTCCCGCGGACGCCCGTGCCCAACCGCCACTCCCACGCTTCCTCGTGCGTCTTCAGTTCGGGCTTCGCGTCGAAGACGTGTTTCAGGTCGCGTGTCACACCCACACCCAATTGGTGACAGAAATTGCATCCCGACTTCAGTGTATTGATCCAGTGATCTTGATCCACCATCGCGACCGGAATGCCGTTTCCGTCCTTGCCGGTTCCGGTTCCCGGGAATGTATTCTTCGCCGGAGGCTCCATCATCGACAGCCAGTAATCCCCCGGGAAAACCTTCGCGGCCTCTTGCGGAGTCTTCGCGGTGGAGGCCTTCAGATTCACAGTGGCACCGATTTTGGCGTCCACCGGAACCGAATCCGCAAGCCCAAAGCCGCGCACCCAAACCTTGTAATTCGCGTCAGGAAGTTCCGGAAGCGCGTAGCGGCCCCGATCGTCCGTGACAACAATCTTGATCAAGTTGGTGGGAAGATCCTTGGTTTCCGCGATCACCCAGACGCCCGCCTCGGGACCGCGATCTCCTTGGACCACACCAGTGATGAACCCCGCAGGGCTGGATAGGGCGCTTTTCCCCTTCGCAGCACCTGCCTGTTGGGCTTGCGTAGGAGTCCCGAACTTCATCGCAGCTGCCGCAATGGTGACGGCAAACAGGGTATTTCTCATGTGGGTACGACGGATCTGCATACATCTTCAAGCTACCCCGAAATAGGGCCTACCACCACTTAAGAGAACCTTAAGATTGCATGAATCCTACTGTCAGAAAGAGGTCAGAATCATTTCAGTACCCGCTGCCTTCAGGATCACGGTATACCAAAGTTAGTGACATCGATTGCCGAGCCTCGAAGAAAATGAAGCCCCTAGTAGAATTCCCGCCGCTGGAGGTCGCGACGAATCTCCTGGTGGCGCTTGGAATCGGTCTATTGGTGGGGTTAGAACGCGAATGGGCGCACAAAGACATGGGCGTACGATCGTTCGCCATCGTGACACTACTGGGGATGCTGGCAGCCTTACTTTCGGCCAACTTCGTCCTGGCGGCGCTGGCAGGCGTTATCGTCCTGATCATCATCGTGAACGCTGGGAACCTATACAACAACCGGCCGATTGAGGTAACGACCGCCGGGGCCGTCCTCGTCGTATACGCACTTGGCGTCCTAGTCGGTGAGGGACATGTCTTTACGCCGACTGCAGCCGCCATTGTGATGACATTGCTGCTGGCCATGAAGCCCGATTTCCTGCGGTTTGCAGGGGGCCTTTCCGCACCCGAGGTGCGCGGAACGATTCTCTTGGGCCTGGTCGGTTTCGTGGTGTATCCTATTTTCTGCCCGATCGGTTCGTGGATCCGTGGGCTCTGCTGAACCCGCGCGAGGCTTGGCTCACAATCATTCTCATCGCAGCGATTGGCTTCGGTAATTACGTCCTACTTCGTCTGTACAGCACGCGGGGCTTCTACTACGCTGCCATCTTTGGCGGACTGGTGAACAGCACAGCAGCCATCGCGGACCTGAGCAGACCTATCCGCGCGGCCGGATCCGAAGGACGCGCACTCGGGATCGTCGTGAGCCTGATCCTCATGATCGCCATGTTTGCCCGTAATCTCGCGATCCTGTCCATCCTGAATCCATCTGCAGGCTGGATTGCGGCGGGTCCAATCCTCTTGATGGCGATGGGCGCAGGCGTGTTGGTCTGGCGGCAATGGCGGCGGCAAGTCTCTCCCCCTGTTACGTTGGGCTCACCGTTCCAAATCCGAACCATCGCGCGATTCGGAGCTTTATTTCTAGTGATTCAGATCGCGGCCTCTCTGGGCGAGCGGCTCTTGGGGACATATGGCGCAATCGCTGTGAGCATGATCGGCGGCTTCGCTAGCAGTGCCAGTACCACCGCCGCAGTTGCCACTTTGGCGGTGCATGGAAAAATCACACCAAACTTGGCGGCCATTGCCACGGTCGCGACCTCAGCGGCCAGCACTGCTGCGAATCTACTTATCTTGTACCGCGAGACCCGTGACAAGGCGCTGCTGCGAGATCTGGCATGGGTTTCGGCGTCGATCATTGCCCTCGGCGTGGCTGGGCTATTCGGAATCGAGTATCTCGGGGTGAGGAGTCGCTAAAAGGAAGGATGGATACGAAGTGCGTAAGATTGGCTTGGCGAACACTCGGCTGAAGACTTAGGCCGAAGTCAGGTTCGCTGTAGTTCCGCTGGTCGAAGGATTTGAGGTATACAAAGTCTAGTGCAAATCTTGATTGTCGAAGACGAACCCAAGCTGGCCTCCACGCTACAGAGCGGTCTGGAGGGCGAAGGGTACGAGGTAACTGTTTCACCCAACGGCGAAGATGGCTATTTCCGTCTCCATGCGCAGGCGTTCGATCTTGTACTGCTCGACGTGATGCTGCCAAATCGCGACGGCTTCGAGATTCTGGCGCAACTGCGTCAGGACGGCGTCCGGACGCCCGTGCTACTCCTGACCGCCCGGGATACGGTAGAGGATCGCGTGCGCGGGCTCGATCACGGGGCCGACGACTACATGGTAAAGCCCTTCGCGTTCCCCGAATTAGTAGCTCGAGTTCGCTCACTGCTGCGTCGCGGGCAAGCCGAGCGATCAGTCAAGTTTCATTTGGCGGGACTGGAACTCGATACCTCCAGTCACACGGTGCGTCGTTCAGAAACCATCATCGATCTTACTGCAAGGGAATACTCGCTATTGGAGTATTTGTTCCGCAATCAAGGATCTGTCGTATCACGGGACACCCTGGCTCGAGAGATCTGGGGCGTGGCAGCGCGCGAAAGCCACATCGACAATGTTATCGACGTGCACGTTGCTCGTCTACGGCGCAAGATCGACGACAACTTCAACCCGAAACTGCTACAGACAGTTCGTGGCGTCGGGTTCGTGTTGCGCGAGGAACTGGCTTAGCGGATGAGCATCCGGGGCCGATTGACGCTTTGGTACGTCGCCGTGATGGCGGCGATTCTGTTCGTCTACGCCGTCAGCGCGTCAATTCTGCTGAGACGCAACCTCCACGCACAGCTGGTGCGTTTCGCGGTACAAGATCTCGAAACGGTGGAGGGGCTGCTCTATTTCGACGCCGCGGGTGTCATACAGTTTCATGACAACTACCACAACCATCCCGAGTCGAAGCTGATTCAGGAGCGAATGCTTGAAGTACGCTCCCTGTCTGGTGACATCCTGTATCGGAATGATCGCCTGGGGAATCAGGCGCTCGACGGGCCCACCCAGCCGGGTGAGGGCGAGGGGACGTATTCGGCCCGCGAAGTACTGCTTTCCAGTGGTATTCGGGTTCAACTGGTTAGTCGTAGGCACACGATGGATGAACAACCGCTGTTGCTGCGTGTCGCCTATAGCCTGGAACCGCTCAACGATCAATTCCGTGCGGAGTTACTGGCAATGCTGCTTCCGCTGCCCTTCATCCTTGCGGCCACGGGCGGTGGTGCCTACTATCTGGCGCGCCGTGCGCTTCGCCCGATTCGAGAGATGTCGCGCCAAGCCGAAAGCATTACGGGAGATCGCCTGCACGCGCGCCTCCCTGTGACCCAAGCCGATGAGCTGGGGCATCTTTCGCGCATTTTTAATGGCATGTTCGAACGCCTGGAACAATCTTTTTCGCAATTGCGGCGCTTCACGGCGGACGCTTCGCACGAACTGCGTACGCCTTTGACACTGATTCAGAGCGTGGGCGAAGTCGGTCTTCAGACCAACACAACACCAGCCCAATATCGCGACACTATCGGGAGCATGCTGGAAGAGTCGAACCGGCTGACCCGGTTGGTCGAAAACCTGCTCATAATTTCCAAGGCGGATGCCGGGCAGATCAGCCCGGAATACAAGGTATTCCGCGCGATCGATTTGGCACGGGAATGCGCCGGACTCCTGGATGTGTTGATCGAAGAGAAGCTCCAGAAACTTGTGGTCCGCGGCGACGAGGAAGCTATAGTGAGTGGCGACTGGCTATTGCTGGAACAGGCCCTGTTGAACGTCTTGCACAATGCGATCAAACACACCCCGCAGGGCGGATCGATTGCACTGATCGTTCGGCATACGCATTCATCAGTCATTCTGGACGTCGAGGACAGCGGCCCAGGCCTTTCAGCGGAAGATCGGGCGCGCGTTTTTGACCGTTTCTATCGCGTGGAAAACGGCAGATCTCAAACCCAGGGAGGGACTGGCCTCGGATTGTCGATCGCTCAGTGGACAGTTCGTGCTCACAGCGGCGAAATTAGCGTGGAAACGAATGCTTCGCTGGGTTGTACGTTTTCGATCAAGCTCCCATCTCGACCTCCGGCAGATGCTCCCCGTCTCTAAGCTGGGCCACGTCGTTATGGGGACGCAGTACTCTCTGCTCGGTGACGATCGCACCCATCGGCACATCGTGAGACAGGGGATGAATGGTTGGCAGATAGGCCAGCTCGTATCCGACTCCAATCACCACTGGCCGAGGGTTGATCGCCGCCAACGTCCGATCGAAGTAACCGCCGCCATACCCAAGTCTAAAGCAGGCATCATCAAAGCCAACCACGGGCACAATTACAATGTCAGGTACCACCACCCGCCCCTGCTGCGGACACGGAATATTCCAAACTCCCGGCATGAGTTTCTCCCCTCGGCACCATGTGCGGAAGACAAGCGGCGCGTTCCGGCTAACGACGACGGGCAGCGACGCCCACCCGTTCTCTCCCGTGAAATCGCTGAACCAGGGACGCAAGTCCGGCTCACCTCGCAGAGGCCAGTAAAAGCTGAGTATCCGGCCTGCTAACGGACCGATCAAACGATCGAGAGAAGCTGCGATACAGGCCGCCGCCGTACGGCGCTCCATCGAACTAAGCGTCAATCGCAAACTGATCAACCGCTGCCGCTCGGCCTTGCGCCAAGCCATGATTTCTGCTCGAGATCCAATTTCCGTTGTCATGGTGCCCTTCCGCTAGTCAGGAAGCTGCACGTACCGAAGGTAGGGCTTGAGTTCTTTAAAACCCTGAGGGAATTGCGCCTTCGCATCCTCGTTCGTCAGCTTGGGGGAAATGATGACGGGCTGGCCGCGTTCCCAATTCACGGGCGTCGCGACTTTTGCTTTGTCGGTCAGTTGGAGACTATCGATAGCCCTTAGGATCTCCGCGAAGTTCCGGCCCGTGCTGGGCGGGTACGTAAGGATCAGCCGGATTTTTTTCTGAGGATCGATCACATAAACGCACCGCACCGTGAGCGTGGGGTCAGCCTCCGGGTGAATCATTTCGTAGAGCCTCGCCACCTTCTTGTCAGCATCCGCCAGCATGGGGAAGTTCACCGCGTGACCTTGGGTCTCAGCGATGTCCGCCTCCCAGCCAACATGCGACTCGACCGGATCGACGGAAAGGCCGAGAGGCTTCACGCCGCGCTTGTCCCATTCCGGCTTCAGTCGCGCCACCTCGCCCAGTTCTGTCGTGCAGACCGGAGTGTAGTCCTTCGGGTGACTGAATAAAATTCCCCAGTTCGGGCCCAGCCATTGATGGAAGGAAATAGGGCCGCAGGTGCTCTGCTGTTCAAAATCGGGAGCAAGTTGACCGAGTTGTAAAGACATTGTTCGTTTCTCCTTTTGTTTCAATCGTTGAATTGTCGGCCTTCCGTGACTTCAGGCACGTAGCCGGCTCGGATCGCAAAATCGCCGAAATGTTCGCCCGGCAAACGTGTCCGAGCGAAGTGTCCAAGAATGTCTTCTAGAGTGGTGAGTATCGAGGCTTCGCCGACATTCTCCAAATACATCTTGTTGAGGCGTTGGCCGTGAAACCCTCCGCCGAAGTAGAGGTTGTACTTCCCGGGTGCACGTCCCGTGAGCCCGATTTCCGCATTGTACGGTCGCGAGCATCCGTTGGGACAACCTGTCATGCGGAGAGTGATCGGTTCGGTTTGCAGCCCGTGCCGGGCGAGAATCTCCTCGATCTTGCTGAGCAGCGTCGGCAGGTAACGTTCGCTCTCGGCCATCGCCAGGCCGCAGGTCGGCAAAGACACGCAGGCCATGGAGTTTAGACGGAGCGCGCTTGCGGTCTCCGAATTGATCAAGCCGTGCTCCCGGAGCAGGGCTTCGATCACATCTCGATTGTGTGGGGCGATGCCCGCGATGATCAGGTTCTGATTCGGCGTCAGCAGAAAGGCGCCATCGTGGAGGCGCGCGATCATCCGTAGACCTTCCATTAGCGACCGTTTGCCACTGTCAATGATCCGTCCATTTTCGACAAATAGCGTGTAGTGGAAGCGGCCATCCTCTCCCGTGGCCCAGCCAACGGCATCGCTATTCGATGTGAACTGGAACTCTCGTGGAGGGTCGAGGAAGGAACCGAGCCGGCGCTCGATCTCCGCCTTGATCCAATCCAATCCTTTTTCATCGATGGTGTACTTGAAGCGTGCATGGGCGCGGTCCACGCGATCCCCGTAGTCGCGTTGAACGCTCATGACGGCATCAATCAGGGGCAAGACCCGATCCGCGGAGATGAAGCCGATGAGATCCGCCAAGCGGGGGTACGTTTCAGGCGCGCGGTCCGTGCGGCCCATGGATCCACCAATGACAACATTGAAACCTTCAAGGCGGCCTTGGGACGCAATCGCGATCAGCCCAAGATCCTGCGTGTACACGTCAATGTCGTTAGAAGGCGGGATCGCGAATCCGATCTTGAACTTTCGCGGCAGATAGGTGCCTCCGTAGAAAGGTTCTTCCGTACGGGGCACCTCTTGGCGTTCTTCCTCATACCAAATCTCCCGATATGCGCCGGTTTTGGGGATCGCATGATCACTGGCCCTGCGCGCAATGGCGCTTACCGAGCCGTGCAGCGCGGAGAGTTGAGAATTAACCCCGCACATCACCCCGCGTGCATCATCCCCGCAGGCCGACTTGGTATCGAGCAAAACCTCCCGCAATCCTCGGATCAGTGGCCGTAAGTGCTGCTTAAGCACGCCATGCAATTGAAAGGTCTGCCGGGTGGTCAGTCGGAGCGTCACGCCCCCATATGTCCGTGCGAGTTCGTCCAACTTCAGCCATTGTCCGGGCGTGCAAACACCACCGGGAAGCCGGACCCGAACCATGAAGGCGTAGGCGGGCTCCAACTTCTGGCGTCGCCGTTCGTCGCGAATGTCCCGATTGTCCTGCTGATACAGACCGTGGAACTTCATGAGCTTCGGACCGCCACCCGGCACGGCGGCGGTAATCTCAGCCAACAAGCCGGAGGAGATCGCACCTCGCAGGTAGTTGCTGTCGGCCTTCAACGTTTCGTCGGGCCCCAATGCTTCAAGCGGCTGAGATACGTCGCGGCTACGATCCGGAATGGAACGATTCAAATTCATGGAGTCAGTACGCATCTATTTGGTAGCGACGGCTGCTCCGCAGCGAGGTGAGATGTTCCTCTGCGGCATGCAGGTCGAGCCCTCCTTCCTGCTGTAGGACACAACGCAACGCGGCGTGCACGCCGGGAGTTAGACCGACGGCGTCTCCGCAGACATAGATATGGCAGCCATCCTGCAGCCAAGCATATAGATCCCGGGCCTGCTCCAGGAGACGATGTTGCGCATACGTCTTCGTTGTTCCTTCGCGTGAAAATGCAACATTCATGCGCGTCAGGAGACCACTGTGAAGATGGGCCTGCCATTCCGTTTGATAGAGGAAATCGGTACGGAAGTGCCGCTCCCCGAAGAACAACCAATTCTTGCCGGAGGCTCCGCGCATTTCGCGCTCCTGGAGGAACGCCCGGAAAGGAGCGATCCCGGTGCCCGCGCCGATCATCACGATCGGGACATCATTTGCCGGAAGCCGGAAGTGTGGGTTGCTTTGAACGAACACGGGAACGGATGTCTCTGGTGCGGCGTCGGCGAGAAATGCCGACGCAACTCCATGCCGAGGTTCCCCGTGTAGCGGATAGCGCACCACCGCTACGGTCAGATGGACCTCTCCCGGCGCGAATGCCGCGCTGGAGGCAATGGAGTAGAGACGCGGCTGTAGGGGACGAAGGTTGTCCACCAAGGACTGCGCACTAAGGTCCCGAAGTGGAAAGCGGCGCAGAAGATCTATCACGTGGTTCTCTTTCAACAGTGCTGCCCGCAACTCAGCTTGACCCTCTTCACACAATGCACCGAGTTCACTGATGCCGCTTTGATCCGCCCAGAATCGTAGCAACCGCCGCGTGACCCGCACGATTTCCAGTTTCGATGTAAGCGCCTCGTGCAACCGGACCGGCTGACCGTCGATGAGCACTCCGGCATCGGGAGAGAAGCCCGCGCTGGCGAGTAGTGATTCCACCAGATGAGGATTGTTGGCCGGCGCCACGCCCAGCGCGTCTCCCGGCTCGAACGTCATACCTGAACCCGCGATGGACAATTCGATGTGCCGGGTTTCTTTGCTTGAACCGCGCCCCGTCAAGGCCACATTGTCGACCACCGGTGCCGGGAAAGGATGGCGTTTGTCGAAGATGGTCCGGGAAGGTACTACGGCTTCAAGGCGCGGCAAGAGTGGCGGTTCGCCAGCTCCTGGCGAGCATGGCCCCAGCTTGGCCAAGATCTGGCTGATCGCCGCCGCTGCGTTTTTCTCGTAATCTACGTCGCAGTCCACGCGCGCAGCCAGACGCGACGCCCCCAACTCTTCCAGCCGGCGGTCGAGACGTCTTCCTGCTTCGCAGAACTTTTCGTAGGTTGAATCGCCAAGAGCGACCACCGCGAAGCGTTTGCCCGAGAGTTGCGGAGCCTTGCGGCCTTCGAGGAATTCGAAGAACGGTTCCGCTGTATGCGGCGGGTCGCCTTCACCATGTGTGCTTGTAATGAAGAGTAGATCTTCTTCCTCCATCAGCAAGCGAAGTTTGTAATCCGCCAGATCCCTTACTGTAGGATGGAGGCCAATGCCCCGCGCCGAATCCGCAGCGGAAGCGGCAATCTCAGCGCCATTGCCAGTCTCGCTACCGAATAGAATTGTCAGACGGCGAGAGGGCGCGGTTCCGCTCACTGGAGTTTGCACACGACCCGCCAGATACTCGCTCACCCAGAGCAGTTGTGCCTGATTCAAGGAACGGACAAGCGCCACAACCAACTCCCATTGCTCATGAGTTAGGTCCGAACTCGGCGCTTCCAAGACATTCATGCGATGATCCTCGGAGCACGTGTTGGTGTACCCGTCTCCAACCTTCAATGGGTCGTCCCCATGCCTTTGCTTGCAGTTTCTCATGTCCTTTAACGGCACACAAATGAATGTTATTGCTAAATATAAGCAAGTTTGTTTATATTAAATAGTGGACACTGAACTGGCCAGGACATTCCTTGAAGTGATTGATTGCGGGAGCTTTATAGCGGCTTCGACGCGGCTCCACATGACTCAAACCGCAGTCAGCGCCCGGATTCGTACCTTGGAACAGCAGTTGGGCAGGCGACTCTTCATCCGGAACAAAGCAGGAGCCCGACTCACCCCGGCGGGAGAACGATTCCGAGAGGACGCCGTCAGTCTGGTGCAAGCCTGGGAGCGAGCCCGCCAGCGAGTCGCCCTGCCACCGGGACGCGCCAACGTGGTGAGCATGGGGGCGGAGTTCAGCCTATGGAGCCCCATGTTGACCAACTGGTTGGTTTGGATGCAGAAGCAGCACTCGGACCTAGCGCTGCGCGCCGAAGTCGACGCACCCGGTCGCCTCATTGAGAAGGTTCTCACGGGCGCGCTGGATCTAGCCGTAGTCTATAATCCGCCGCCCCAATCTGGCTTAACGGTCGAACTGTTGACCGAAGAGCAACTGGTGATGGTGACCACGTCGGCAACTATGGCGCGCGATGTGGAAACCTACATTCACGTCGACTGGGGGCATGCCTTTGCCAGCAGCCTGCAAAGCGCGTTTCCCCAGCTTGCCAACCCAGTGATGTCCATCTCACATGGACCTCTGGCCTTGTCCTATCTGTTGTCCGTTGGAGGCTGTGGATACTTTCGCAGGAGTGTCGTGCGCGACTATCTTCAAGAGCATCGCCTTTGGCTGGTCGAGGATGCGCCTCACTTCTCGTATTCGGTCCATGCCGTCTACTCAACACGGAGTGAAGCAGACATGATTGACCGGGCTCGCGCTGGCCTTCGCGCCTGCCTCGGCGCCACGGAAAGCCCCGCTCCGTGACGGACAATCAAGGCGCCGCTGTGATCCGTTGCTTAACACAGTCGTTCAGACACGGACGGTGATCTCCAAACCGCCCCCGAACGGCATTGTCATTGTAGAAAACCGATTGCCGGGATCGCGCACGAACTCAAAATAGTCCCGGTAATACTCCGGACGAATAGCGGTATTGTCGCACACCACAATCGCGCCGGACCGCAGCCTTGGAGATATGAGCTTGAGTGCGGGCAAGGCAACCTCCCAGACGTCAATCAACATAAAATCCACTGGACCCTGGATCTCTTTCAAGGTTTCACGGAGGTCCCCTTCTCTCAGTTCTATGAAAGTTCCGAGACCAGCCTCCTCGAAATTCTCACGTGCGATCGCCGCTTTCTTGGGCTCGTATTCGGTTGCGATCACGACTCCGTTCTCGATCTGATTGTCGCGGACAGCCGCGGCCAGATAGAGCGTTGAAACCCCAAATGAGGTACCTGCTTCGACAACGCGCGCGACCTTAAGCGCCCGGCAGAGCAGGTAGCAGAACTCGGCCTTGTCGCGATCGAGTATCACCATCTTGTCTGAGTAGAAGCGATGCATATCATCGTCAAATTTGAATCTGTTTAGGTCGAGAGTGCCTTCTTGAAGTCGTCGACTAATGTACGCCTGTGTTTCGGCCCCTTGTGCATCATTCTGAATGCGTAGTCGATCAAGGAGTGCTTCAAGCCGTGAATCTTTTAAGGGTGATGACATGGATTTCACTTTTTGTACGACAGGGGCTGGTGGGCACCAGGCATCGATCGGAAAGCGATCGCCAAGCGATTCCATCCGTTGATGGCAACAATCGCCATGGTCAGATCCACCAGTTCTTTCTCCGTGAATTTCTGCCGCACGTCCTCGTAGAGTTCATCCGGCACCGAGCCCTCAGAGATCCGCGTAACCGCTTCTGTCCAGGAAAGAGCCGCACGCTCCCGTTCTGTATAGAACGGACTCTCGCGCCAGGCCTCAAGCAAGTAGAGCCTTTGCTCAGTTTCACCCGCCGCCCGGGCGTCTTTGGTGTGCATGTCCAAACAGTAAGCACAACTGTTGATCTGGGAAGCGCGGATTCTAACCAATTCCAGAAGGGACGCTTCCAGTCCGCTCTGCTTCACGTAGGACTCCAGCCCCAACATCGAACCGTAAGCCTCCGGCGCAATCTTCTTATAATCCAGTCTTGAATGCATGAACGCTCTCCCGGAACAGCTTGTCAACGATTTGCCTGCTCGCCCTCAGCCTGCGCTAGGCGATTGGCTTCCGGGTAGGGCATGATGCCTTCGTTCATCAGCTCAAACAGTCCATCATCCCTTAACTGCTGCGCCATGCGGACCAGAAGTCCAAGCGTCGCCCGCATCGGTCCCGAACCCAAGCTCACGCGTCTCACGCCGAGTTGCGCGAGCTCCGCCACCGGGGGAATGCCGGGTGTGGCCAACACATTCAGTGGTCCTTGCAGCCCTTGCACCAGTCGCGCGATCGTTTCCTTATTCGTGACTCCGGCCGCGAACAAGCAGCTTGCCCCGGCGTCCCTATACGCATTCAGCCGCTCAATCGCCCTTGCCAGCCGCGTTTCCACGGGGCCGATAGCATGCAAAAACACATCCGTGCGCGCGTTGAGCACCAGCGGCACCTGCGCGCGCCCGGCTGCCTCCACCGCCGCGCGGATCCTTTCCTGCTGCTGATCCACGGCAAAGAGCGTATCCGGCTTGCCATCGACTCCATCTTCAATATTCATTCCGATGGCACCAGCAGACAGTACTTCGCCCACCGTATCGGCAACTTCTTCCGGGGTGACGCCGTATCCAGCCAGCATGTCAGCGGTCACAGGCACACGCACGGCTTCAACGATGCGACGCACGACGGCGAGCATCTCCGCACGTGGGAACTTCTGCCCGTCCGGATAACCGAGTGAGTTTGCGATCCCGGCGCTTGTAGTGGCAATCGCGGGAAAGCCGGCATCTTCAAAAATGCGGGCGCTTGTCACGTCCCATGCGTTCGGCAGGACCAAGATAGTCCCGCCGTCGTGAAGATCGTGGAATTGGCGTGCGAGTTCCGCTTGTGCTGATTGTGTCATATGGGTCCTACCAATCTTAACGGCAAGTGAACTATTTTCAGAACCACGGCTCAGGTTCATCGAAACATACTCGCCCGCCGCGAGATGTCTCGCGCGGCATGCTGAACAATGCTTAGGAGTTCGGGCAAATCAAGCCACGCAGGTTCACTAGGACTGCCGTTTACCGACAGTGCCGCCTGTACGGTATCGTCACTTCCGAGAATCGGAACCGCAAGAGAGCAAAGGTCGGAATAGGCTTCTCCATCCACGATCGCGTAACCTTGATTTCGTACCTGGTCCAACTCGACGAGCAAACGAGTCTTTGAAGTAACAGTCTTTGGCGTGCTTCGAGCGAGTTCTTTGCCGGCAATCAGCTCCAATACGCGTTGACGAGGCTGGAAAGCGAGCAATACCTTTCCCAGCGCCGTTGAATGCACCGGCAACTCCCGACCGATATCGCGAGCTGCCCGCCCACGATACGCGGGAGTTCGACGAGACCCTGATGAGCCGGAGTTGGCCGCAGTCTCTAATGCCCGATTCGCAAACCGTGGTTCCTCCACGCGATCCACCAGTAGAACGTGTCCCTGCGCCAGGACGCCTATGCCACCAGAGAGGCCGGTCTGATTGGTAAGTCTATAGAGCGCAGGTTCAGCGACAGTTCGAATTCCGACTTCCCGTAAAGCACCGTGCGCCAAGGGCACCACGGCCAAGCCAATCTTGTATCGTCCGAAAGCTACATCTTTAGTCAAATATCCGTCACGTTCAAGAAGGCGAGCGATATAGGAGCAGGTTGTTTTAGGGATGCTCAGTTTCCGGGCGATTTCCGCGTTTGTCATTCCCCCCGGAGACTGTTCGATCACTTTCAAAAGAACGAGAGCGCGTTCAAGCGAGCTGGTGCCAACCATAAAGGACTCGGTGCAAGTTTCGCACAGAATTCAGGGAGTGTTCAATAGGTTGTACTCTCGATTGATCGCCACTCGGGTTGGGCCTACACTTTGCCATTAGAGGATAGACGATGAAAAGTAATTTTTTAGCTTTCCCCTTAGCAGGGGCCTTGCTGTTTCTGGCGGTGGTGCCAATTTGGGCGCACCACTCTTTTGGCGCAGAATACGACGCGGACAAGCCGATTAAGCTGACCGGCACGGTGACTAAAGTGGAATGGATGAATCCTCATAGCTTCTTCTATCTGGATGTCAAGGATGCCTCCGGAAAGGTTGCAAATTGGAAACTGGAGGGCTTCCCTCCCAACGTGCTCTATCGAACGGGCTGGAAAAAAGAGGTAACCATCAAGCCAGGAGATGAGATCACGGTCACCGGCTGGCATGCGCGCGACGGCACCGATTGGGGGCATTCCCGCGAAGTCATTTTCAAAGACGGGAAGAAACTCTTCTTCGGACCTCCTGCAGGTACCGGCGACGGCGGCAATGCTCCGGCTGTGGCGGTTCCTTCCAAGTGAAGCCTATGCCTCAACGACGACATATCCATCAGCTGGCCGCAGCGTTCTGCGCTCTCAGCCTGACGTTACTCGGTCAAGGTATCACGCCAGTAAAACAACCATCGGCCGCAGCCGCGGCATCTCAAGTGCCTCGGACGTCCAGCGGCAAGCCGGACCTGACCGGAGTTTGGCAGGGTGGCAGCAACCGGATCGGAACTTGGGAGGAAGCAAACGGAGGCGGCGGCACCAACGCGACTACCGGCCAGATTTCTCCGTTTGCCGTTCGCACGCCCCAGGAAAAGGCCCCTTATCAACCCTGGGCGGCGGAGAAAGTTCTGGAGTCGTTCAACCGTCGAGGAATCGACGATCCGATGGCCCGTTGCCTTGCCCCCGGAGTGCCCCGCACCACGACCATGGGATTATTCCCGATGCAAATCGTTCAGACGGACAAAACAATCGTGATGTTGTTCGAAGTGTTCCACGTGTTCCGCGTGATTCCTCTGGATGCCAAGCACCCGGAAGACATCGAAAGCTCGTTTATGGGCGATTCTGTCGGTCACTGGGATGGAGATACGTTGGTGGTCGATGCAATCGGCTTCAACGACAAGACTTGGCTAGCAGGCACGGGGACCTTTCACAGCGACAAGGTGCACGTGGTTGAGAAGTTCACGCGCAAGGACCAGAATACGATCGCCTATGAGGTCACGATGGACGACCCAGCGGTTTTCACGAAACCGTGGACCATTCAAAGTACTTTTATGTTGCGCTCCGGCACCCGCCTCCGGGAATATGAGTGCGTAGAAAATAACACGGACATAGGGCGTTATGAAAAGCTCCTAGAAGATGAATCCGTGTTCCGTCGGAAGTAGCCGATTTGGGCAATGGCTGCACGCCAGGCCGATAGAATGTGGCGTTGAACTTTCAGTCCGGAATAAGGAGATGTCAATCGGATGGTTACCACTCTTGCCTCTGCTCAAAGCTTGAAGCGAACCGAAGTTGAAACCGGCGTCCGCGACACTCTGTGGTTTTTGTTCCCGCTGTGCGCCCTGCTGATTTACAGGCCAACCATCAACGCGATCTCGTTTACCGCCGCTCAAGGCGGAGGACTGCTCATGATCCTGGCGGTTGTCATCGCGATCGGGATTCCGCTGGCCGGTTTGGCGATTGTGTCGAGGTCCGCGACCGCTGCTTTTGCTGGCTATCTCACGATCATGCTTCCGCCTCTGTTCGCCGGAAGCGGCGGCCTAGTCCGCAACGCATCGCATGGGGGATATTGGGCGCTCCTGTATTTGGTTCCCGTGCTGGTATTCGGCGGGGGCATTGCGCTTAGCTGGAGTCCGGGCAAGGTGCTTCTGAAGTTGCACCGCACGACCGTAATTGCATTGTTGATTTTCATCGTCGCGCATCTCGCGAATCATCCGTTCGTGCTCGATAGCCTGGCTGCACATAAAGCGCTTCAGGATGCTCTTCGTGTGATTTATAGGAATTCAATTGTGGAGCCGCTGCTGATCGCAGCGCTGGCAGTGCAGGCTCTATCAGGAGTAGCGTTGGCGTGGCGCGGCCGGCATCGGCAGGGATTTCTCAACCATGCGCAAGCCGCTTCGGGCCTGTTCATCGCAGCCTTCATGTGCTCACACGTGATGGCTACGCTGGTGAGCGGCCGCGCGCTGGGACTAGTGGATACGGACTTCACCTTTGCCGCCGGAGGACGCGCTGGATTGCTGTATTCACCGGGAGCGGCAATGCTGATCCCGTACTACTTCCTGGCTCCAATCGCGTTCTTCACTCATGTTGGCGGGGCGCTGCGGCGGGGATTACTGCGCAGGCGATCGCCGAATGCAAACCGCGTGAATGCGGGCATTTTCGCCCTGGGCGTGGCGTTTTCCATCGTGATCCTTGTTGCGCTGTGCGGCGGCATTGGTGGGCTGAGCCGCGGCGTCTGATTGGCACGCCCGTCTGGTTGATGGCCAGCGGGCAAACTATTTCAAAGCATGTTTCTGTTCATGTTCCAGGAGCCACTGCTTGCGTTGTAAGCCGCCTGCATAACCGGTCAACTTCCGGTTTGTGCCGATCACTCGATGGCACGGAACTACAATCGCCACCGGGTTCAGAGAATTCGCTCGCCCTACTGCTCGTGAGGCTTTGGGTCTGTCAAGCCCGGTCGCGATCTGTCCGTAGGTCACCGTTGCGCCTGAAGGGATTGTTCGCAAGGTGCGCCACACGCGATTCTCAAACTCTGTCCCTGCGTACTCAACTGCGAGCGTATCCAACGCGGCTAGTTCGCCCGCAAAGTATGAGTCAAGTGCCGTTTGGATTGACTTCGGTACTGACCCAACCGCGCGTCCCGTCGATGCGTACCGTCTTGTAAGCAACCGTTGAAAGCGCTCCTGAAAATCCCCGAAGTCGAGCGATAGTAGCCGGTCCCCACGCCATGCGATCAACAAAGTCCCCAACGGCGACTCGCACTGCCCCGAATCGATTTGGACTGAATCCTTCTGCGCCACGGTCATGCTCTCCCTTGCATCCAAATACTCATCGCCGCGTAGGCCCGCCAGGGACGGAACTGCGCACCATCGCCGAACGGTTTTAAGTAGAGATCACCCACCGGAAAGGCGTCTGGATCGCCCAACCGCATCGCCACATATCCCGCCGTCCAAGGTCCAATCCCCTTCACCATCTGAAGAGTCTCTGGCCTATTCCAACGCACCGTGCCGGATATGACCCCTTCGGACAACCCTCGAATGGTCGTCTGTTGGCGCGCGCTTAGTCCAATGCCCGATAGATCCACTCGCGTTAGCCGCTCTGCGGTAAAGCCCCCACTGCGTTCCCAAAGTTTCGCCGCCAACCGTGTCGCGACAGCCACTGAGATTTGCTGGCCTAGCACCGCCCGTACTGCCACTTCCATCTCAGACCAGGCCCCTGGTACGCGAATGCCCACCACAATTGGAAGCTCTGAGGACAGCCCAGCCGCAATCCCCTGCGGATTCGCGCCCGTGTCGAAAAAGCTCCGGGCCATTTTGGCCCACTCGCCCGTGCGACGAGCCGCCGCACGTGGCAGGCGCAACAATATGTGTTCCGCATCTGCCCGAAACTCCGCTTGAATCGTGCCGTCCTCCGTCTGGCGACGATAGATATTGCCCTCTAGACTCTCCAGCCCCTCAATCAGTCTCGGCTGAACGAACTGTGCAAGCAAGTCCCATCGGTAGGGCCCGACGAAGGGCAAGCGGATCTCCCAATGTCGGGCTTCCACTGCCGCGCTGCCGCGCCGAATCTCACGAGGCGGACGGTGATAGACGCTTTGAAACGCGTCGTTGAACCGCCTTACAGAGCGGAATCCAGCCGCGAAGGCGACATCGGTGAGCGGCATCTGCGTATCGCTGATCAACTCCTTGGCGAATAACACCCGCTGCGTCAATGCCACCTCCACCGGAGATGCTCCTACATATTGGTCAAACAGCCGCCGCAAGTGCCGCCCGCTGACACCCAATCGGCCGGCAAACCCTTCCAAATCGTCGTCATCCAGGGCTCCCTGTTCAATCATCCGGAGGGCGCGTGTTACCGTCGCCTCCGTCCCCTGCCAGGCTGCCGAAAAAGGGGCGACTTCTGGCCGGCATCGCAAACAGGGCCGAAATCCAGCTCCATGCGCCGCTGCCGCGGAAGGATAAAACTCCACGTTGGCTGCCTTCGGAGTACGCGCCGGGCAAATCGGCCTACAGAAGATACCTGTCGTCTTGACCGCGATGAAAAATTGTCCTTCGAAGCGCTTATCCCGCGCACCCAAAGCGCGGTAGCACGCTTCGGTGTTCATCATCATGCAGCTAGTATCACAGCTTAAGCTTGACTACACTAGCCATTTTCGGACGCGGCTGTCCCCGCGCGCTCATCGATCACCATGCAGTTGCTACGGCATCGTCCCCATCACGCGATTCGTCTACGATGTCACGATGAACGACCCGGCGGTGTTTACGAAACCGTGGACCATTCACAAACACATTTTTATGCTGGGCCCTGGCACCCGCCTTCGGGAATATGAGAGCGTCGAAACCAACCCTCACATGCCGGCCAACCGAACACCCACTTCTACTTGCGGTAACCGGATCACACGGGTTTTGTGACCGCCAGGATCTCCGGAACGGCTGGACTATCCTCCCCTAGTGGCTTTACCTGCACGAACTCAAGGCCAACCGATGCGTCATCGGCTTTGACACCAAGTGTCCAACTGGGAGGGTCACTCGCGGGGAAGGATTGCTCCGAGCACTCATCCACGAGATTGTCGTCTAGAAGCCCGTGCAGTGTTTGATCTTGGTTCATTCAAGCTCTCCCAGGCACGCCGGTCACTCCTGGTTCCTTGGACTCGAGGAGGATGCTCCGTAAAGCCCGCCGGGACTTTCGAGAACCGAATTCAACGTCGATGAGTACCGCCCCAGCGTCCCGGAGGTAAACAAGGTATCGCTGGCAGACCGAATAAGAGCAGGTGACGACGTAATTCCACTGTGTGTCACCAAAGGTCGGGTGGCTACTGCACCGCCAAGATCGAGGGCAGAAAGAGGCACAGCATACCCAGGCACGATATTTCGGATTTCGTTCAGGACGGCGTCCGAACTTGAGAGCCCGAGGTGCAAGCCCATCTGCTTGGAGATCAGATCGAATATTTCCAGGTCGGACTTTGCTCCGGTAGTCTGTAACGCTCGCCGCACCCGCTGGATTTCACCACACACGTTGGTTACGGTGCCATTTTTTTCGTATTGCGAAGCGACCGGCAGCACGACATTCGCCTCCTGTGCGGTTTCCGTCAGGAACAGATCCTGGACAACCAGGAACACGTTCTTAGAGATGAGCGAAGCTCTACTAATAGGATTTGCTCCGACCACCCAGAGTACATCCAGGTCGGCATATAACATCTCGGGGAGGGTTAGCCCTGGGGTCAAACTGGCCTCGGACACTGGACGATAGCCCGGCAACAAATCCGGCAGCAAACCCATATCCGCAGCTCCACGTGAATTCGAATAGTCGAGCAGGGAGACGTACTTCACGGGAATTCCGAGCGAGTCCCCAAAGGTCACCATATCCCGAACTGCCACTCCCTTGAGCGCATCGCCGAAAAGAACCACCAGCTCAGGTTCGGCTTGGAGTTGTTCCCGAAGTAGCTCCAGTCCCGCAAGTTCCTCCCCTTCACGGATGCGCACACTCCTTGTCGCATAGTGATCCTCCCGCACCGGGCCTCGAGTGACTGCATAAATGTGGCATTGGTGATGACGCCAGTTGGCCCGAACCTGAAACGAAAGAAAGGAATGCTGCTGTGCCAGGTCATTCGCCACCACAAGGATCGCCTTGCTGGTGTAGAGGTCCGAAGTCGTCGCAAGTGAATCCGGCTTTCCACTGAGTGCGTCGAGCAATGTCACTACATCGCCCGTCCGATGGTGGTCGATGTTGTTCGTTGCCAATCCTAGCCGTGCGAACTTTTGGAGTGCGTAGTTCTCCTCATTGGTCGTGTGGTTGGAGCCGATCACACCAAACTTTCCACCGCGGGCGAGGGTTGTCTGAAACGCTTCGACCACGGCAGCGATGGCTTTTGACCAGGCGGCTGGCTCCAGACGATCACCGACTCGCATGAGTGGAGATTGCAGCCTTTCCGGATGATGATTGAAGTCGCAACCATACCGTCCCTTGATGCAGAGGAACTCCCCGTTGATCCCGGAACTGTCGCGATTGTTACCGCGCATGATCGTATTGTTCCGGACTCCGAGTGTTGTCTTGCAGCCATCTGCGCAATGAGCGCAGATTGTCCCAACGTGCTTCATCTCCCAGGGACGGGTCTTGTAGCGGTACATGCCGCTCGTCAGAGCACCAACCGGGCAGACGTCGATGCACATCCCGCACTCATCACAATCAAGATGATCGTCGAAATTAGGGATGATTGTGGTGGGGCACGCCCTATCGGCCACCCCGAGCGCTCCCACGCCCATACCCTCGTCGCAGATCCGGACACAGCGGTAACATAAAATGCAGCGCGGTCGATCATAGAAGACTACGGGCGACCACTGTACCTCGTCGACGTGCTGTTTGAACCCCTCGAATCTCGACGTGTCGGCCCCATAGGCCACCGTTGCGTCCTGCAGTTCACATTCGCCACCCTTATCGCAGACCGGACAATCCAGCGGATGATTGGTCAGGACAAATTCCAACATCGCCTTGCGGGCCTGAGCGACTTGCGGAGTGTTCGTCCGGATCACCATGCCTTCAGCAACCGGCAGTGTGCACGCGGTGATCAGCTTCGGAGCCTTCTCTACCTCAACCAGACACATACGGCAGGCGCCTTGCAGCGTAAGCCCTTCGTAGTAGCAGAACGACGGAACTTCGATTCCGCTTCGTTTGGCAGCGTCAATGACCAGCGTGCCGACAGGCATTTCCATCGGCTTTTCGTCGATGGTGAGCTTGACTAGATCCATACTCTCTCCAGACTGACCTCCCACGGAGTTTCACGTGCTCCCTGGCGCGACTATTTGACGTTCCTCACGATCGTTAGCAGAAGATCGCTGTCTTGCAGAGCCTCGATCTCATGCGAGATCGCCTTATCCAACGCGATCACCGTGCCAGTGGCAAGTGTTCGGGGCTCGCCTGCTACGCTGAACTTGATAGCGCCAGAGATCACTTGGAGCGTAACCGGTCCCTCAACTTCGTGCCCGCATAGGAAGGCGCCCTTCTTGATGGCCGTTAAAACGATACTCAGGTTGGGCGTTTTCACGACTGTAACCGAATTACGGGTGCCCGAAATCCACTCCGGCTCCCGCCGCAATTCGTGAAGTTCCTCTTCGATTGAAAATGCGATCGCCGGCCCGGATAGAATTCGATCTTCCCGCGATACAGTGCGGATTGCTTCACTCATGGTTTCTTCCTCCTGCTAGCAGTGTTCACGGCGCTCACAGATTCCTGAGACTCTTGATGATCGCGTCCGGCGACCTGCATGTCTACTTGAGCACTTTATGCTCCATCTCGGATAAAGGCGGCCGATCAAAGGCACGGATGCTCAAAAGTTCGGTGGGGTGGTGTCGTATGATAGCGACCGTCAGCCTTGATCCAGGCACCGGAGCTTTCCCCTAATTAGATACCCGGTACAAATCCCGTGGAACCCGTAGGTCCGGCGGCCCAATTGCGGCGTATCGGTTTCCGCCCGACTCCCCATATTGGCGCACGTCATATTGAGAACACCGCGCAGTTCAAAGGCCTTGTAACCTGCTTCGCCGACGCGGGCGTGGACAGCGCCCTGATTGTTGCCGGGGACCGCAAGAAGCATGCTAGCCCTTTGGGGATTGCCGGCGTGCACTTCTTCGTCTTCGGCGGATTCAATAAAACCGTGGACTGGACGCCGAGCGGACCCGATAAACTCGTTCAATCCCAGGGGCAGATTCTCCATCTCCACGTGAACCGGAACCCTTACTTCGTCTTCCAGTAGTCAGGCAACCCGGGCTTTGTGTCCGCCAGGATCTCCAGAATGGCTTGACGGTCCTCGTTTGACAAGCGAGCATCCTTTTCGGGGACCGGTGACGTCAACTTGTCGAACAGCTTCCGGTACACTTGGTCCTTCGCTATCCCAGGCATCGCATCGAAGGCCGGATTGTAGATCATGTAGCTCAGGGGATAACGGAAGACTCGGGTCTGCAAATCGAAATCGCGTAACGATCGACCCTTCTTGTCTCGCGGGCCTCTGGCTGGAAACGTCTTGGCGAAGGTAGACACGCCCGACATGGGATCGTACATCCGAGCTTCATTCTCAAACAGCATGTAGGCGACCATCTCGTCCGTCAGGAAGTCTAAGCGCGGCTCAAACTCAGTCATCTTCCCTTCTTGCTCTGCGATTCGTGCCTCCCAGTTGATCCTGGTGAAGTAGCTGGTCATGCGATTCTGATGCTCCAGGGTCATCAGCGCGACCAAGTCACTGGTGGGAAGCATATAGTTACTGACGTCGAAACGGCTTTCCAGGCTGGTCACGTTCTGGTTGTTCCTTAGCGCCAGCTCAGAGGGTCGATCCGGGTTCGGCGAAACCGAGTTGCCTCGGTGCTGCAGTCCACCCGACAATCCCGTGACGTACCACCCACCCCAACGTTGGTCGAGTGGAGTCCGGCTATCCACCACCAATGCAGAGGCGGCAAAACGGGGCGACCCGTCCGGGCGCGGGATCACCGAAGTTGCCAGCAGCCCAGGAACGTTCTGGGTGTTTGCGAGGATATGACAGTTGAGACACTCTAGGCCTCGCCGAAAGAAACTCGGTTTCTCCGCCTTCTTCCGCTCCATCGTGTAGAAGATGATGCCCTGATTCGGGTCCAGCGCGGTAAATTCCATCACATCGCCATTCGGAACAAATCCGATGGCGACATTGTCGTTAAAGTACAGCGCACGCGGGCTTCGGGGAGATATCTTGGGTCCTTGAAAACTGGTCTTCGAGAAAACCAACATCTGCGAGTCTGCGTTGATGTCCAGTTGTTTGAACAGACTCGGCAGGTAGCCCTCCTTGCTGTCGAACTCCAGTTCGACATCTCCCCGAAGCAGCTTTTCTTGCAGTCGGGCTATGGGGTCTTGCGGCGCCCTTTTGTCGTAATCGATCACCGGATGATCGTAGGGGATGTAGGGGTAGTCGGTGCCGTCGTCACGCGCCGCCCACAACGCCACAGCCGTGCATGCTGTGATCGCGACCGTTGCTGGAATGATTCGTTTGAGCCACATGATAGTTTGATCTTAGATGCCTGGCGGATGAATCCACCATGACTTAGGTCACGGCACCCTTCGCGAGTCCTCGCCGCCGGGCCATCTCGTTGCCCATATGCTGTTTCTCCGACGGGGAGAGCAGTTCTCGCGCTGCGGTGAAGATTTCGCGCTCCTCCACGGCAATGTGCCTCGTATAGTGGATCGACAGAGCTTCCACCAGTTGCGTCAGCCGTACCCCTTCGGTCTCCGTGATCTTACCTTGAGCCAGCCAGCGGCGGCCTATGATGTCGATCTCCGTTTGTTCCATGTTCGTGCTGGCATGATCCCATTCCAAGGCGCACAGGGTATCGGCCAACGCATGAGCCTGGAGGCCATCCATCGCACGAAGCCGGGGGAAGAGCGATTCTTCCTCATCGGCAGAGTGTTTAGGGGCCGCCTCCCGGAAATACCGCAAAGTCTTCCCAAGCGCCTCGCGTTGATTCTCCGTGAGTAGCGTACCAGCGGGCATATGAGCGAATGTCGTCAAGCTCCGCAGGAACAGGTGGATACGCTGGTGGCAATCCTCAAGCATACCGATGGGATCGCCAAAACCACTAAGGGGCTTTTGTCCAATTTGAACCATTGTTTTGTCCTCTTTCGAGTCCTGCCTCATCCCCATGCTACGAGCCAAGGGAACGCGAGGCTGTGACTTAGGTCACCGAATCGTAGCCACCAGCCATAATGGAGTAGTGATAGACAAGGAAGCCGCGCTCCAACGTTCCCACCTCTTTGGTGGCCTTGACGCCGTGGCATTGGCGGAACTTGCGCAGACGGCGCATACACGGGAGTTAGCGCGCGGAGAGTTACTCTTTCTGGTGGGCGAGGAGGCAGCCGGACTCTTCGTGGTGGTCGCGGGTGAAATTCGTGCTTATCGAGTGAATGCACAGGGCCGGGAGCAGACCCTCCACGTGGAAAGCGCCGGTGCAACGCTGGCCGAGGTACCCGTATTCGACGACGGACCCTACCCCGCCACTGCCGTCGCGGAGACTCCGGCCACGCTGCTTTTTTTACACAAAGAAGATTTCCGCCGATTCATGTTCCGCCATCCTCAGGTTGCACTTACAGCGCTGAGACTCATGGCTCGTCGGCTCCGGGGACATGCGGAATTGGTGGACTCCCTGGCACTCCAACAAGTGGGGCAGCGTCTCGCGCGCTTTCTTCTGACCCAGGCACGCGGTCCGGGATCGGGAACGTCCAGCTGCCTAGACCTCGAAATCCCATTTTCCAATGAAGAGTTGGCCAAACGCGTCGGCTCCGTGCGGGAAGTCGTTTCACGGACGCTCTCGCGAATGGAGAGCGACGGGTTGATCGTTCAGTCTGCACATCAATCCGGCAAACAGCGTCGCATCCTCATCTCTGACGAAGCCCGTCTGGAGCAATACGGCGAATGAGCCTCGCCGCGGCCTAACGCTTCTCTCCCACGGGGAACACCTGGCCCTCGCCAACCCGCACTTCCGACCTTGGATCGTAGGACCGTCCGGTCAGCAGTCCCACAACAAACCAACCCAGCGTGAGTGCGCCCATCGCGAATACGGTGTCACCCAACATCCTCATCCAGCGCAGCTTATTCATGAGGTCGGTCTGCATGAACTCAGACGAGCGGGCATACCAAGTGCCATACTCCACCGATGCCCAGCCCTGCATCAAGCCCACCGGCAATAGACTCAGAAGCACCATCATCATCAATCCTGCATTGATACTCCAGAAGGAGAATCGTAGCAGTCCTTCCTTCCATGCCATTCCGGGTTTCAGTGCGCGGAGACAGAACAGCATCAGTCCAAGGCCCAGCATCCCGTATACACCGAACAAAGCGGTGTGCCCGTGAACTGGTGTCGTATTTAAGCCTTGCAAGTAATAGAGCGAGATGGGCGGATTGATCAGGAAGCCGAACAGGCCGGCACCGACGAAGTTCCAGAACGCCACAGCGACAAAGAAGTAGATTGGCCACTTATAGGCGCTGAGCCATTGAATCTGGTGTCGGGTGCGCGACAGACGAATGTTCTCCCATGCCTCGAAGCCGATCAGGATCAGAGGCACTACCTCCATCGCGCTGAAAACCGAGCCCAACGCGATCACGGCTGGTCCCGCCCCATTGAAATACAAATGGTGAAACGTACCGATAATCCCGCCTGAGAGGAAGATTACGGTGGAGAACAAAACGGACCGCGTGGCGGTTTGAACGGATAGCAACTTCAATCGCGTGAACAGAAATGCGATCACCACCGTCGCGAATACCTCGAAGAACCCTTCTACCCACAGGTGCACAACCCACCAGCGCCAATACTCCGCAGTCACCAGATTGCTGCGCTGACCATACATCAGCCCAGCGGCATAAAACAGCGGGATGGCGATGCTCGCGATCAAAAACAACACCAATAGGGACCGGCTCTCGCTCGACGCGGCAATCGCAGGCCGCAGGGCTCGCCACATCAGCCACAACCAGAAGACGAGCCCCACGAAAAGAAGGATCTGCCAGAGACGGCCCAGATCAAGATACTCGTATCCTTGAGCACCCAACCAAAACCATTGCGCGCCCAGCTTCTGTTGAATTCCGAGCCATTCCCCCGCCATCGATCCACCCACCACCACAATCAAAGCCCCGAACAATAGGTTGACGCCCAGTCGCTGGCCTTTGGGTTCAAACAAGCTGACTGCGGGTGCCACATACAAGCCAGTCGCCAACCAGGAAGTCGCAATCCAGAAGATCCCCAATTGCAGATGCCATGTTCGGGTAATGGAGTATGGAAGCCAACGATCCAACGGAATCCCATAGAAGCCAGAGCCTTCCACGCCATAGTGCGCGGTGATCGCGCCCAGGGCAACTTGGATCACCCACATCGCCGCGACAACGTAGAAGTATTTCATCGTGGCGCGCTGCGACGGCGTGGGATTCAGGCCAAGCAGAGGGTCGGAGATGGGCGGACGCTCCTCGGAATATGACCGTTCCTGCGATCCGAAATACCACACCATACCGCCGACCGCGGCCAGTAGGAAGACGAAGCTGATGACGCTCCACACCAACGTCGCTGGCGTTGGGGCATTCCCGATGAGTGGCTCCGACGGCCAGTTCTGCGTGTACGTCACAGGAGTGCCCGGGCGGTTGGTGCCGGCCGCCCATGCTGTCCACCAGAAGAATGTGGCCATCTGATGCTGCTTTTGCGGATCCGCGAGCGCACCACGGGGAATCGCGTATTCAGGCCGACCTTGCCCGAACACATCGGCATAGTGCGCGGCCAAGGTGTCGAACGCTTCGGCCCGGATCGGATCCAACGTGATGGTTCCTGTTGCGGCGTCATAAGTATTGGTCCGCATGGTGCCCTGCAACCGGGCACGCAGCGCTGCCTGCTGTTCGACTCCGAGCGACGCATAGTTAGACGCGCCCGCCTGCGGCGCCCAGCTATCCAGGATAAATACCGCCTCCCGATGAAGCCAGTCAGCCGACCAGTCAGGTGCTACGTACGCCCCGTGGCCCCAGATCGAGCCCACCTCTTGACCGCCGATCGACTGCCACACTCCTTGCCCATCCTGGATCGTGTTGCCATCGAAGAGGAGGCGGCCCTCTGTCGTGACAACTCGAAGTGGGATGGGCGGCGCATTGTCGATCATCTGCTTGCCGACCACTCCAAGAACAATAAACGAGCTGATGACGACAACAGCCAAAGCGATCCAGAGCTTGCGGTATTGCATGTGCTATTTTGCCTCTTCTTGTTTCGGTCTATTTAGCTGCGCGCAGATGCGCAGGGGGGTGAGCAAAGGTCAGGAGTAAGTTTGCAGCAAAAGCACTCACTGCCGCAAGTTCCACGACTGCGGACACCGGCAGGATGTTCCAAGCCCCTTGCCAATAGCCCTCATAGGCTGGGATTTCGGAGATTACGCGCAGCGTGCAGCCCACGGTTAGCGCCAGTAACGAACCAAACATAAGGTTGGGACTATAGAGCACTCGGGCACCGCCGAAAGCGGGCAACACGCGCTGCCCAATGCAGAACACCATAGTGGAGATAAAGCCGACGGTCAAGGCATGACGGGCGGCACCCCAGATCCCGCCGCTACGATCGGCCCACGCCGCCCAAACCCACAGTGCCGTTGCGACCAACAGCCACACATAGGAGATGCGAATGAAGGTTGGGAACGCGGGGTGCACGCCTTGGATCTTCGGCGGCTGCGCTGGCTTCTCCCAGACTTGCAAGGCCAGAACCGCGCAGATGGCCGCGACCGGCAGGATCGCCGCAGAGAGCTGCGGACTTTGCAAGAATCCGCACAAGATGGACAACCACGCCAGCCCCAGCGCCGCGAACAGGAGACCGGCCCGTGGGGGCCTCAATCCGAGGAAGACAGGCAACCATCGCGCATTAAATCCCCAGATCGCAGGAACCAGGAATCCCCATGCTTGCAACGCAACCAGCCGCTGGTCCGGTCCGTGAGCAAATGCCGGTCCGATACCGGTCCATGCCGCCTGAAACGCCGCAGCCAGGTTCAGACTGAGCGAGAAAAGGAACCCCGCAGTCGACGCGATGACCATCAGCATCCACGGTTCGCGCTTGCGCGGGGCACCGGCGCTGGGCCTATGGCCGGAAACGGTTTGGAAGAAGATCAGGAAGGCCACCAGTTCAAAAACAGCCGATACCGGGAGTAATATCCGCCAATGCCACTGTGTGACGCCTGCGTGCCAACGCGCGCAAACACCGACGGTCCAAAAGGCGAGAGTGATCCAGGCACGCGGCACCGCGTAGGTCGGCAACCCGCCCATCTTCGAAAGCGAATAGAAGCCGATTCCGAGGATAAATGTGCCGATCCAACCAAAGATCTGGGCGTGACCATGCGCTTGCATCCACGCCGGTGAGAGTGTCTCAAGATCGTGGCGGCTACTGATCGAGATCAGATTCCAGACGCCCAGGAACGTGCCCGGTAACAACATGAAGATGAGCCCGATCACAATGTAGGCGATCAGCACGCGTTGCAGTTGTGCCTCCCGCTGTCCGTACACCTCAGCCGGAACGCCCGATGGTGTCAGCACAGGAAATGTGGACATAAAAGTCCTCCTAGACGTCCGGTAGTTGGCGGTCGTGCTCCAGTGCCTTTGGAAAGAGAATGTTGTTTTCCAAGTGAACATGCTGGTGTAGATCCCGCTCAAACTCGGCCAACCCGTGATAGAGCGCGCGGTATGTTGGGCAAGCATCCGCAGGCGGCTGGTAGTTCCCGGTGAGAGCGCGGATCTTCGCAAAGGCTTCGCCCGCGTCGTCGTGCTCCGTCATCATTTGGCGAATCGGCACCCCAATGATACCGGCGACATTCCCTGGCCGGACTCCCTTCGCCAGCCGGTCAAACGCAGGAAACAGAAGCCGCTCCTCCTTCTGCATGTGGACGGCAAGCTCTTCCGAGAGTGTTCCAAACAAGCGCTGAACATCGCGCAACTCCGGATGCGCGGCTCCGTGTTTTGCGACCACTTTCTCAAGCCAGTGCTGAACCCGAGGGGTGCTTTCCCGAACTTGGGCATGGTGTGTATCCACAATATGCCGGGTCAAGGCATCCAGCGGCTGAGCGCTCCAATCCGTCCCCGCCAGCTCGGAGGGTGCATCCACTGCGTCAAGAAGCTGCACCAAGTGCTCCCAGTCGACATTCGCCCGCTGGCAGGCTTCTACTAACGTTCTTGTCCCACCGCAACAGTAGTCGATTCCCAGCGACTCAAATACGGGAACCGTCCCCGGGTACTGGATAGCGATTTCGCGGGTGGTCTGGGTCTGATTCAGTGTCATGCGTCTCTCCTCTGGCTCTAAATTACAGCTCTGATGGAAAGAATGCAGTGACCTGAGTCACATCTGCCTCAAAGGTGCCAAGTTGCGGGGCGGTTACGGTACACTCAGGGCCCGGACAAGCGGCTCACCACCACAGGTTCACGATTGTCCCAGGAACCTGGGCAGTTCCCGCGTAGGTGGTGTCGATCACATGGAGGAGAGTGATCTCAGCTTGAAATCGTCCCGCGATCGCTTTCGCGTAGCGCGCGGTCGCATCGCAAGATTTCGAGAAGTCAACCGGCAAGAGAATCTTCTTAATTGTGGGCATATTCCGGGGCCTTTCACCCGTGGGGAGGGAATCTCAAGAGTTCCTCGATCCTATCAGGTTCCAGCCCGCTCTTCTCAATCGCCACTTGCCTGATCGTCCGTCCCGTTGCGGCGGCCTCATGGGCAATGCCAGCGGCTTTTTCGTAGCCGATCGCGGGGGTAAGGGCGGTGGCCATCGCAAGCGATTGTTCTACTAGCTCGGTTGCCTTCTCCGGTACAGCTTGCAAGCCACTCACACAGAGAGTCACAAACGCGAGGGTAGCCTTCGTCAGTAGTTCTATCGAGTCCAGGACGTTGTACGCGATGAGCGGCATCATGGTATTCAGCTCGAAATTCCCCGCGGCGCAGGCCCAGGCTGTGGCCGCGTCGTGTCCCACAACCTGCGCGCAAACCATCAACACGCTCTCCGGGATCACCGGATTCACCTTCCCCGGCATGATGCTGGAACCAGGCTGCAATTCAGGCAGGCGGATCTCGCCCAGGCCGCCTCGCGGGCCGGAGGCCAGCCATCGGATGTCGTTCGCGATCTTTGTGAGAGCTATCGCGTACGTTCGTAGCGTCCCGCTTAAGAACGCCATGGCATCCTTGGCGGCTTGCGCCTCGAAGTGATTGCGCGCCTCGCGAAATGGCAGGTTCGTGCGTTGGGCGATAAGGCCGATTGTCTGTGCCGCGAAACCGGGCTTCGCGTTGATCCCGGTTCCTATCGCCGTTCCGCCGAGAGGCAACTCATACAAGCCCTCCAGGCTGGAGGACAGGCGCTCACGGCAGGCGGTTACTTGATGAGCGTAGCCGCTGAATTCCTGGCCGAGCCGCATCGGCGTCGCGTCTTGCAGGTGCGTGCGCCCAATTTTCCAGACACCCCAGAAGTCCTTCGATTTACGTTCCAACTCATTGCGCAACGATTCCATTGCGGGCAGGAGCCGATCTTGAATCTCCACCGCGGTGGAGATATGAATGGCCGATGGAATAACATCGTTGCTAGATTGACACAAGTTCACATCGTCGTTGGGATGGGCAGAGGCCAGACGCGCGATCACCTCGTTGGCGTTCATGTTTGTGGACGTGCCGCTGCCTGTCTGAAACACATCGACAACGAATTGATCGTAATACTCTCCATCTGCAATCTTGTCAGCGGCCTCTGCGATCGCCAATGCCCGGTCTGATGGAAGCGCGCCGAGGACACCGTTGGCCTTGGCCGCACAAGCCTTGATCAGACCGAGAGATTGGATGAACTGCGGCTGAAGCCGCTTTCGGCTCACGCGGAAGTTCTCGACAGCCCGTTGTGTCTGTGCTCCGTACAGGGCGTCTTGTGGGACGCGAACCTCACCCATGGAGTCCCGCTCCAGACGAAATGCCTCTGTTCCCAGAGTCCAGGGCGGGGCATCGGAGGCAGGAAAGGATTGATCCGACGCTAACTCGACAAGGTCGGGAACCTCAACGGCTTTTTGTTTCGGCGGGATGTTCATACAGCTTCCCATTCCATTTCCCTCGTACCATAGCAGACATGACGTTCCTATAATCGGCAGGAAGGCGAAGCGGCGACGCGACGCGAGAGGTTTCCTTTAGATTGCCGGCTAGCGTGTCCTGAATCGTTGGCAAGAGCCCGGTGTGACTGACTACGATTCGTGATCGGATACAAGCTGTTGCGGCTTAAATCGCTACTTTATCAGCGGCTCACGCCTCTCCCCGGTTATTGGCTCAAAGAGGTGTTCGCAGCAGAATCGTACGCGTTGGGTGTTTTGCTTATGGACGAAGTGCCACAGTGCTGCTCCGGTTTCTTAGCAGGCTGCGGAGAATCGTTCTTATCGGCTTTCGATCGTTTTTGTCGGCAATGCAGGCTAGAGACTTTTCTGCTTGCTCTAGACTGAAGACGTACTCAGCGGTCATGGCGCCAAGCAGGTTGCGGCGCGCCGCATGAAGGCGCTCCAGCAGCAATCCGCATGGACCCGCGCTCCGCCTTCCAGGGTCATCCGCACCGCCCAGGCTAGCAAGCAATTCGTCAAGGCGATTCAAGGCATTGGTTTGTGGCAAGTGACTATCCTCCGGGTCAGGGCGATGCCGTGCGCCATTTGCTCAGCGCACGGCGTCAAAGGTGCGTTTGCTACGTGAGTCGTTCGATGGATTCTGAAAGCGGGGCAAGTTCCGTTTGCGCCCGGAACCAATCCGCTTCCGGCGACCCGTGCGGACGGCCTCTGTCTTCCCATAGATAGTAGGCCTTGGTCGCGATTTCATTTCGATCCGCCGGTTGGGGTCCGTTGGTTAAAAGGCCGTTGGAGGGTCTCACGGACTCACGGTGCTCGCTCAAGCTGGTTTTGGCTGTACTGGTCATTCGATACTCCTTGTGATGTATTCCACGATCAACCACTCATTGGAATTGGTAGTCGCTGACTACGAAGTTGCACGCGTAGTACCAAAGAAGGGACCACGCGTGGATCTGGAGATTTGCGGAGTATCCCAGTAACGGACGGTCATCGGATCGATGCAATCTCATCGCGGCCAACGCCTTCGGCCGCTGATGCGAAACGCCGGTGGTTTGGCTCATTGCTCGATCAAACAAGCGGCTGCGCCCAACCGTCCATCGGTGTGCGTTTTCAGCCTATGATCTACGGAGTGATCTCCAAATGAAGAATGGGCGGGCGGGCGCGCTACATCGAACACTGCGTCCAGTTCGCGAACCTTCTAGAGGCGTTCTAGTTCCTCTTCATCGTCCCCGCCCCTCTTTGGAATACCGTGTTTCTCCATTCGATACCTGAGTGCCTTGCGGCTAATATCCAAATACCTGGCGGCGTGTGTTTGATTGCCGTTGAACTTCTCCAAGGCTCGAACAAGCAATTCTCTTTCAATACCTTCCAAGCTGATGCCTTTGGCCGGTAGGTCGAGTTGCAAAGTGTCGACCACGGGCCGTCCTCTTTGCAGAAACTCCGGCAAATCACGTAACGTGATTTCGTCACCGCGCGCAAGCACCGTGACACGTTCAATCACGTTTTCCAGTTCGCGAATGTTTCCCGGCCAGCGATACTCCTGAAAGCGGGCCAGCAATGAGGGCGGAAGCACCAATTCGGGCCTACCCTGCTTTTCTCGCGTCTTGAGGAAGAAGTGCTGCACCAATTCCGGGATGTCCTCGTCGCGATCTCGCAACGGCGGCAGCGCTAATGGAATTACGGCCAGCCGATAGTAAAGGTCTTCCCTAAACGTGCCATCTTCAATCATCGCTTGCAGATTGCGATGGGTAGCGGCGACGAAACGCACATCCACCTTCGTAGGCGATGTTGCGCCCACCTTTTCCAACTCGCCCTGTTGGATGAGCCGCAAGACCTTGACCTGAAGTTCCCCTGGCATCTCTCCTATTTCATCGAGGAACAGCGTGCCGTGGTTGGCCATTTCGACTTTCCCCATCTTGTGCGCCACGGCCCCGGTGAAGGACCCCTTGGTGTGCCCGAACAGTTCGGATTCCAGCAGTTCGCGGGGAATGGCACCGCAGTTGATGGTAATGAATGGCTTGTCGCGGCGACGGCTGTTGAAGTGAATCGCGCGGGCCAGCAATTCTTTGCCGGTGCCAGTCTCGGCGTTGATAAGGATTGTAGATTCGCTCTTCGCAGCCCGCACTGCGGTATCGAGCAGTGACAGCAAAGCCTCGGAATGGCCGATGATGTTCTCGAAACCGTACTTACGATCCAAACTTACCCGGAGACTTTGGACTTCCGCGACCAGACGGAAATGCTCCAGTACACGATTGACGACGATAGCCAGTTCCTCAAAGTCGATGGGCTTGGTGAGATAGTCGTAGGCCCCCAGCCTCATCGCCTGCACCGCGCTTTGAATGGTGCCGTACGCGGTGATGACAACGGCCGGAACTTCTGGATACTCCGATCGAATTCGACCCAGAAGCTCAATACCTGAAAGGCCTGGCATCTTCAGGTCAGTCAACACCAAGGCCGGCGGCTCCTTCTCGATTGCGGCGAGGGCCTCTTCGCCATCGGCTGCCGAGGATACCGTGTATCCGAGATCCTCGAGTTGGGTCTTCAGGACCCAGCGGAGGTTCTCATCGTCATCGACCACTAAAATGCGCGCTGGATTCATGTGTCCCCGTGCTTCCGCGGCAGGACTACAGAAAACATCATGCCCTTGTTGGCGCCGCGTTCCGCTAAGAGTGTCCCGCCCATCTGCGTCATGATCTGGTGAGCCACCGGGAGCCCGAGCCCCGTTCCGTGTTCCTTCGTTGTAAAGAAAGGGTCAAACAGTCGATCAATATTGGCCGGAGGAACCCCCTCACCGCAATCGATCACCCGGAGCACGACGTTCCCCTCTTCGGCCGAAGACGATATCGTTACCGTCTCTCCGTCCATACTTGCTTCGATAGCGTTGATCACCAAGTTCAGTAGCACCTGCTCCAATTGCTCGGGATCGCATTCGACGCGCGGCAAGCTCGCCTGAATTTGCTTCTCGCAGTGCACCGTGCTGCCGCGAAGCCCGTGATTTGCAAGTGCCAGAACCCGGTCGACAACTCCGTCGAGTTCCGTGGGTTGTAGGCGTGGGGGGCGCGGACGAGCAAAATTGAGGAAATTTGTCAGGAGTCCATCCAGCCGCTGGCATTCGGCCGTGATGATGTCGATGCACTTCGCGTGCTTAGGTTCCAGGAATTCGTTGCGTCCTAGGATGGCCGCGGCTCCGGCAATACTAGCGAGCGGATTGCGGATCTCATGAGCCAGCCCCGCTGATAGTTGGCCGATCGCAGAGAGCCTTTCGATACGCTTCATGCCTTCAAAATTCGCCTGCACTCTTTCATATACGGAGCTAAGCTGTTCGGCGGCCTTCTGAAAGTGGTCCCTCTGACGGCGCTGTTCAAAGAGGAGTCCCGCCATCAAGCCCAGGCAGATCAAGGCCACCGTTCGGCTGTCGAAGCCTTCGTTGCCTCGCGTCACGAACACGGCGATCGAGGACAACATCGCCGCGATCAGTCCGCCACGCCAACCGTCGCCTACCGCGGACAAGGCCACCGGTAAACTGTAAAATTGCGTGACAGCTCCTTGGGTTCGCCAATCCAACACGGCAATCACGATCAGCACGACCCCGCTTGCCGCACGATTGAGCCACGAGCCAGCTTGTATTCGAGTCACGCGAGTCACCATGAAACTGCGGCCTACACGGCGGCGACCGCGAGTCTCTCCCCCCATAAGCGTACCTTTTAAGTCTCGTATCTGGCTATCGTCGTGTCTCTTCATCAGTTAGGTCGTTTGGGTGTGCTGCAATTCGAGCGCCACGGGACACAAAGCCTGAAACAGGCGAGGGCTGTGCATGACTTGAGGTCGTTCGCGGTGCGTAAGAGCCCAGAGATGTGCGCTTTCGGCCACTAACCTTGGCTACCGCAGCCCTTCCCCAAGGGAAACTGGCACTTCATCGTGGCAAGGAGATTGCAACAACTCAACCTACCGGCCCCATTTTCTGGTCGAACTCCACGAGGTCAAGATGAAAGAACACATAGTTGTAACCAAGACCGATCTAGCCGCTCTCTACCGATTAGTAGAAGCCCGAAGACCTACCCCCTCTCCGGACCGTGAAAATCTGAACACGCTTGAGCAGGAGTTGGACCGGGCTGAAGTTGTTGGATCGGACGCCGTATCGTCCGATGTTGTGACGATGAATTCCGAGGTGCGGCTAAAAGACCTGGACTCCGGTGAGGAAAAAACATATACGCTCGTCTATCCCGGTCAGGTTCGAACTGAGACCAGCGTTTCGGTATTGGCCCCAATCGGCACAGCGATGCTGGGTTATCGGGTTGGCGATGTGATCGAATGGCGAGTTCCAAAGGGCATTCGCCGGTGGGAGGTTCTCGAGGTGCAGTACCAGCCGGAAGCGGCAGGGGTCGGCTCATCAGCAGTATAGGAACCTTCGCAATTCGAGCATTTTGGGGCGTCTGGCTCAACTAGCAGACGCCCATGATCGTATTCAGATCGTGCGAATCGATTCCCGGAACTTGCGTGCGGGCGGTCGATTGCGGCGCTGAACATCTTTTCCAAGACGATGTTTCAGGCTGCGCGCGGCCCGCTGGACGGTATCGAGCACCTCTGTCCCTCTCTCTAAAATGAGGACTCGGTCACCACTGATGGGCGTGGCTGTGATGTGGCAAAGCTTGTCCACGCCTCCCTTGGGGCCATTCAAGTCCACGATGTATAGCAGGACATCCTGCATGATCGGTGCGAACCGGTCAACGGCAAATGCGATGCTGCGCTCCACATCTTCGTTCAACTCATCCGTCAACTCGATCCCGTGCACACGGATCAGAATCTTCATTAGTGGCTCTCCTCAGACGGTATCTCCGTCGCGAGTGAACCTGCAATCGCTTCACCATTCATAAACGGCCCAACCACTCATCAGATCTCCAGTTCTACCAAACACGTTGATGGACCAGAACGCGCAGAGGGGTGCGCTATGGGGCGGCTAGAGCGTCAACTCTGCCATGTTTTCAGCAAATTGGCGGGTGCTTCGAATGGTGCGCGAATTGCATAACTATCAGTGCAAGCACTGATGAGTGGAGCGATTCGCTTCACCGCCACAAGGGGAATGACACATGCAGTTCGCTCAGAAGATCCTAGCTCCTATTGACCTGTCGATCAATTCGGAGTTACCTGTTGCTCATGCGATCCGCGTCGCGGACGCGATGGGCGCGGAATTGACGCTGCTCCATGTAGTCGATCGCAATGCTGAGCAGCGCAGGGGTCGAGTCGTGTGGCCTTCAAACGCAGTGTGCGGAGAGTCCCGCGCCGTTCATCGACTGGCGATTCCGGGCGTTCCATCTGAAACAATCGTCCGTTATGCGACGTTTGCCAATGCGGATATGCTGCTCATGACAAGCCCAAACTCCAGGGGATGGGCCCGGTATTGGAAACCGTCCGTGACCGACAAGGTCATGCAATCGACGCCCAAGCCGGTGTACCTCGCCAATCGAGTTTCCGTGGATAAAGGTTCTAATTTCCGCTGCCGGCGAATTCTCTGTGTGCTGAACCTGGACGGGACCGATGGCCCCGTCATCCACCATGCTCAGGCGCTGGCCGAGAGATTCGACGGCGCACTGATCCTGCTAGGTATCGTCCCCAGTGTCGATGAAGGGTTGCTCCTGGAGGTACTGGATGGGTTGGATCGCCCCTTGTCGACGCACCTTGCGGCAGGGCGTATTCGGGCGCTCGGCAAACGTGTGTCGGTGCCGTATGAAACATCCGTTATGACAGGATCTCCGTACAGATGTATTTCGACGGCCGCACGAGAGTACAACGCTGACATCGTGGTGGCGCTACGAACAACTTCCAAGTGGCCGCAGGCTTATCCACTCGATATTCGATCGCTCCAACGACGTCTATCGTGTCCAGTAATTTCGGTCTCTGGGAGATTGCCGCTGGTTCGCCCCGTTGAGGAAGTTGCCGCAGTCGAGGCGCGTCAATTCAGCAGTGTATCGGGTTTTTAGTGATGAAACAAACAACGATAGAGAGGAATTAAGAAGATGCAAGCAACAGCGATGGATCAAGGAATTGGCATTACGAATACGACGCTCGTGAACACACTCGGCGTCCTGAAGCAGACCATTTCAGACGAGCAAGTACTTTTGATGAAACTTCGGAACTGCCACTGGAACGTCACCGGGCCGAACTTTCGGGAGCTTCACGCGCTTTTCGAGGAGCAGTACCAACTCGTTGCGAGGCGAATCGATGAAATCGCGGAGCGCATCCGGGCACTGGACGCCCCGGCCGTCGGGACGATGACGGAGTACCTTCAACGAACCGCGCTTCATGAACATCCGGGAAGCTTTCCCGCCGCAAAGGAAATGCTCAGTGATTTGTTGGGAGACCACGAGATCATCGTGCGATCCATCAGGGATTCCCTGACACTGCCTCCCCTGAGCGATCTGGACGTGGGTACCGTCGACCACCTAACGGGTCTGATGCAGGACCACGAAAAGATGGCCTGGATGCTACGCGCAACGCTGTCCGACAAAGCAGCAGAACGTCAAAAGCGGCACTCAGTCCTTTATGAGTGAAGGTCTACGATGAGCTCGAACTTGAATGAGCCCCTCACAGAAGAGGGCCGATCGCACGATCTGGATTTCGTTTCGGTTTACTCCGGCCAGGGAGTGGAAGCGGAGATGGAGTCAACCTCCATCCAATCGTTGCTCGAAGCGAGTGGCATACCGTGCACCGTAGTTGGAAGCCAGCAGATTCCATCGCTGCCATTCGAAGTCCGCGTACCGAAGTTCCGCTTGGAGGAAGCGCGACGCCTCCTTGAGGATATGCGCGAGTGGGTCCCCGCGAAGGTGGATGACACTCCTAATATTTGAACTTCACCCTGCATGGCTTGGCGGAGTTGAGACTTACAGACCAACAGACCTTGGAGACGAAACCATGAGAACAGAGCTTTTCCCATCCCGAGAGACACTGGATGGGGGCGGATATAGCCACCGATGGGCAGTGATCCTTGCCGGAGGTGAAGGGAACAGACTGCGCCCGTTGACCAGAATGATCGCCGGTGATGAACGCCCCAAACAGTTCTGCCAGGTCATTGGAGATGAAACGCTGCTGGATCAAACCAGAGCACGGGTTCATCGAATCATCCAACCTAAACAGACAATGGTGCTGGTAACGAAGGCGCATGAGCGCTTCTACCGCGATCTGGTCCGTGACGAGCATCGTGCGCAACTCCTCGTCCAGCCTCTCAGCAGGGGAACGGCGCCGGCAATCGCATACAGCCTACTGCGCGTACGCGAACTGGACCCGAAAGGCATCCTTGCGATTCTGCCGTCAGACCACCATTTTGCCAAGGATGCGGCGTTTACTGCCGATCTCGAAACGGCGTTCGAGGCCGCTGAGACTCGGCCTGATCGCGTAATGCTGCTGGGCATGACACCTGACCACCCGGAGGTCGGGTACGGTTGGATAGAACCTGGTGCACCTCTAGGAGGCGCTTTGCCAAACGCGGTCTGTCACGTCAGCCGCTTTTGGGAAAAGCCATCCCTTTCGCTCGCGTCGTCCTTGATGCAGGAAGGATGTCTTTGGAACAGCTTCGTGATGATTGGCAAGATCGAAACATTCCTGGCCCTCATCGAGCGGGCGCTTCCTCAGATGATGCGCGCACTGAAACCAGTTTGCGGACGTTCAGACGACCAGGCCATTTTGGAGGCGTATTCCGCGATTCCGTCGAGTAGTTTTTCCGACGACGTGCTCTCGATGTACCCGGACGATCTGGCGGTTCTCTGCAGCACAAGCCACGGCTGGAGCGATCTGGGAGAAGCAAGCCGCGTGCTCACGGTACTCGGCGGCAAATGCGACAAGCCACACTGGGCGGAAGCTTTGACCGCCTGGCAGGGTGGTGCAAGGGACGGCACCGGTGTGTATGGATAGGGAACGATTTTCGGCGGACGACGGAGCATCGTTGTTGACGTTCACACTGCGGGAGCCCCATCAAATCGCGCTTCGCCTAGTTCGGCGAGCGCTCAGCGAGCACGGGCTGCATACCCCCGCGGAGCTGGATATGGCATTAAGAATCAACCAGGAGCTAGGTGCAAGAGTGGCCCCTTTCAACGTCTTGTTCGTGGATGACCCGGCCCTGTTGCTCGAAGCAATCCTCTATCACCGAAGCGCGGCTCTTCGCATTCCTCAACCCGTGCTCGTATCAGCTGGCCACAGTCACACGGAAGTGCTGGTGCGCAGCACCGAATCGCTGCTACCAGGTGGCCCCGCGCTTACACAAGACCCGCTGTGTCGCCTCCAACGGCGGATCATTGGAGCACTGGGAACGGTCGCCGAGCGACAGGGAGCGGAGTTGCTCATCGGTCGTTGAGGAAAAACGATGATCGTCATCAAACGCGTTTACGAAGGGACTCCGGCCCAAGGCAAGAAGTTCCTCATCGAGAGACTCTGGCCACGCGGCGTCAAGAAGGACGATTTGGACTACGATGAATGGCTCAAGGATGTCGCGCCGAGCACGCTACTACGGAAGTGGTTTTCGCATGATCCTGAAAAATTTGCAGAGTTCCAGCGCCGTTACTACCGGGAGCTGGACACGAATCCGGAAGCGTGGCAGCCGATACTCGCGGCCGCGCGAAGGGGTACGGCGACACTGCTCTATTCCTCGCACGATGTGGAACACAATAACGCCGTTGCTCTCAAATCGTATTTGGAAGCGAAACTGAGAACCGCCGAAGCGCCGGATCAGGCCTGAAGTTCTGCGCGAGTCTTGAGAAAGTTGACTAACTCCCCACGAGAGAACATTCCTACAACGCGGCCATCCGCGACAACCGGCAATTGATTGAGGTCCTGCTTGCCCATGATCTCCAGAGCCGTCTGCAAAGGCGTCTCCGGCCGAACCGTTCGCGCCTCCGCTACCGGGCGCATGGCATCGAAAACGGTCGTATAGTGCCATCGCGTCCGCTCAATCGCTCTCACCTCGGCTGGCGTGATTAGCCCAGCCAGCCCGTCGTTATCGAGCACAATGAAACAGCGATTTCCCCTTTTTAAGAGCCACTCGTCCACAAACTGCTGGATGTTGAGGTTGCCATCGACCGTTACACAGTCGCGCGTCATCACGTCGGCAACAGTCACGTCCTTCAACGCTTCCTTGAGACCAACCTGGAAATAGCTTTCACTCGCGGCCTGTAATAGGAACCATCCAATGAAAGCGATCCACAGTCCACTGAAGCCAGCTCCGCCGAAGAACTGCACAACGCCTAGCGCGATGAAGAAGCCCCCGACCGCTTGTCCAACTCTGGCAGAGATAAGCGTGGAGCGTGCTGCGTCGCCGGTCTTCCACCAGATCGCTGCGCGAAGTATCCGGCCACCGTCGAGCGGATATCCTGGAATCAGATTGAATCCAGCCAGTGCCACGTTTATGTAGCCGAGCCACGAAACGACAGCGAACGCGGGGCTGGTGGGAGATCCTATTACTCCCCGCATGGCCAAGCAGGCGCCGCCAATCGCAGCGCTAGCCAGCGGCCCGGCAAGTGCCATCCAGAACTCTGTCTTTGCGCTAACGGGGTTCTTCTCGACCTGAGAGACGCCACCGAGTGCAAACAAAGTGATTTCACGGACCGGAAGTCCGTGTGCCTTGGCAAATAGGGAGTGCGACAACTCGTGCACCAGTAGAGAAACGAAGAACAGCACGGCGGTCATCAGCGCGAGTGCAATCGTCAAGGGCTCTGCCCATTCTGGGTTGGCGGCTCGGAATTGTGAATTCAGCGAGACGATAATTAGAAAGGCGATGAGGAACCAGCTGTAGTGGAGTCCGATCTTAATTCCCGAAATTCGGCCAAGCTTGATTTGAGATTGCACTTTGCACCTCGGTCTATCTAGGGTCGATCCAGCCGCCATCGCCGGCGATCAACCGATTCGCCTCAGGCGGTCCCCATGTATTTGGATGATATTCGTGGCAGGGGGTCGCATCCCCAAGCACCGGTTCCACGATCCGCCATTGTGCTTCTACGGCGGTCTCGCTGGCGAACAACCATTGTTCCCCATGCAGCGCGTCGCCCAAAAGGCGCTCATACGGCATCATTTCACTGTCGTCTCGATGAGTGGCAACCAATTCGGCGTCCTCTCCATTCATGTGTTCGCCCGGGACTTTCACCCGCATGCCCAGCGCGATGATCACCTCGGGGCTAAGCCTGAAGCGCAAATAGTTTGAACGTCCATTGACAGATCCCTGGAAGGTTTCGCACGGCGGCTTCTTGAACTCAACTATCACTTCAGTCGCCGTCAATGGTAGGCACTTGCCACTTCGGATGTAAAACGGCACATCCGCCCATCGCCACGTATCGACGAACAACCGCACGGCAGCGTAGGTTTCAACTTGAGAATCCGGCGCTACTCCCTCTTCCTCCCGGTAGCCGCGATACTGCCCACGTATAACGTCTTCCGGTCCAAGCGGGCGAACCGCCTTCAAGATGCGCGCCTTCTCTTCCCGAACGGCATCCTCTTGACCGGTTGCCGGCGGGTCCATCGCGAGACAAGCGAATACCTGTAGCAAATGGTTCTGGACCACGTCGCGAATGGTGCCGGCCTCCTCGTAAAAACGTCCACGCCCGTTGACGCCAAAATCTTCCGCCATGGTAATTTGCACGGCGCGAACAGACGTGCGATTCCACAATGGCTCCAGGAACAGATTGGCGAAGCGGGTATAAAGCACGTTCTGGACGGCCTCCTTCCCAAGAAAGTGGTCAATCCGGAAAATGGCGGATGGCGCAAATGATCGTTGAAGGATTTGGTTGAGCTTTTGCGCCGAAGCGAGATCGCGTCCGAAGGGCTTCTCAACCACTACCCGCGCACCAATTGCGTTGTTTGAAGTCTCTAACCCATTAACTACCGCCGGGAACAGCGCCGGGGGGATTGCCAGATAGTGCAACGGCCTCCGTGCGTCGCCGAGCACATCGCGCAATTGGGTGAATGTCTGTGCTTCGCGGTAGTCGCCATCCACGTATCGCAATAACGTCAAGAGACGTGAAAAGGCGCCTTCGTCGAGACCACCATGCTTCGTCACACTTTCCCGTGCGCGCTGTTTTAGCCGATCGAGAGTCCACCCCGCTTTTGCTACTCCAACAATCGGAATGTCGAGGTTGTGTCGCTTTACAAGTGCCTGGAGTGCGGGGAATATCTGCTTTTCCGCTAGGTCCCCTGTTGCGCCGAAAAAGACCAACGCATCCGACCGTTGGGGATCTGTGCTCATACTGCCTACCGCTCCTCGCGACCTCATTGTAAGGCTTCGCGCCTACGTTCGCGTCCTCTAACGCAAAACATTGACGCAAAAATGACGCGAGCACTCGCCCCTCCAGAAGTGCCCCGGCTTTTGACACGATCTTGACGAGTTTGGGTATACGCTGATGTATACACCGCTTGCGACGACGACTCCTCCTCAATGAACCAAAATGAACCTTTCGGGTGGCCGGGTATCGAGCCGAGGTGGACTCACGGAGGCAAGGATGGGGTTGGGACAGCCTACTCCGCTTCCAGTCGAGTCTGGTTCAGTATCTGGAAGGGCGTCATCACTGAGGTTTACTACCCGGCCGTTGATCGGCCACAGCTGCGCGATTTTCAATTCCTCATCTCCGATAGCAAGAGCTTCTTCCATGAGGAAAAGCGTCACCTTAGCTCCACTGTGGAACGGTTGTCAAGACACGCGCTGGGATATCGCTGCTCGAACTCGGATCCAGACGGACGCTACACGATCGTCAAGACAATCATCGCGGACCCTCACGCTGCCTGCGTCCTTCAGCACACGGAACTGACTGGCGATGAAACGTTCCTCTCCAGTCTGCGGCTTTATGCACTGTGCGCGCCCCATCTTGAAGTAGGAGGGTGGCACAACAACGGCTACGTTGCGGACTTTTGCGGTCAGAAGGTTCTCATGGCCCAAAAGGCGGGAACTTGGCTGGCACTTGCCGCATCTGTGCCATTCTCTCGTGTTTCGTGCGGCTACGTTGGCAGCAGCGATGGCTGGACGGACTTATCCAGCAACTTCAAAATGGACTGGGAGTTTCTTGAGGCCCGTGACGGCAACATTGCGCTCACCGGAGAACTCGACCTGCAGGGTTCTCGCGCATTCACGGTGGGACTGGCATTCGGTGCTACGGAGCACCAAGCCAAGACAACACTATTTCAGGCACTGGCGATTCCTTTCGACGAACAGCATAAGCGCTTCACGGAGCAATGGAACCGCGCCGGTGCAAATATCCTTGCACTCGATAAAGCCTCCGGCGATGACGGACACCTGTACCGCGGCAGCTTCAGCCTGCTTTGCGCTCACGAGGACAAGTCTTACCCTGGTGCCTTTATCGCTTCCCTTTCCATTCCGTGGGGCGCCGCGAAAAGCGACTGGGACCAGGGGGGCTACCATCTGGTTTGGACCCGTGACATGGTCAATAGCGCCGCCAGCCTCCTCGCTGCTGGCGATACCGTCACACCTCTCCGAGCCCTCATCTATTTGGCAGCGGCTCAACACCAAGACGGAGGATTCGCCCAGAATTTCTGGATCGACGGTGAACCATACTGGCGAGGAGTCCAGCTTGACGAAGTGGCCTTTCCCGTTTTGCTGGCGGCGCAAATTCAACGGCATGGGACCTTTCAAGGCTTCGATCCGTATCCTATGGTCCTGCGATCGGCGGCATACCTGATTCGCCATGGACCAGTCACTGGACAGGAACGGTGGGAGGAAGCCGGCGGCTACTCTCCGTCTACGCTAGCTTCCAACATTGCCGCTCTGATCTGCGCCGCATGTTTTGCCCGTGCAAGACAGGATGAGACGACCGCGAGCTACCTGGAAGAATACGCCGATTTTCTGGAAAGCCACGTCGAAAGTTGGACGGTGACAACACAAGGGACTCTGGTGCCGGGAATTCCCCGGCACTACATTCGAATTCTACCCGCCGAGCTGGAGAATTCTCACCCAGAAGAAGACCCGAACCATGGGAGCGTCACCATCCCGAGCCGCCCACCCGGAGAACAGAATACTTTCCCCGCGAAGGAGATTGTGGATGCCGGCTTCCTTGAGCTGGTGCGTTATGGAATCCGAAAGCCCGACGATCCACTCATCATGGATTCTCTGCGCGTCGTGGATGCCGTCCTCAAAGTAGATACGCCTGCTGGTCCATGCTGGCATCGTTATAACAAGGACGGATATGGACAGCGGCCTGACGGAGGATCTTTTACAAATTGGGGCAAAGGCCGTGCATGGCCACTCTTGACGGGCGAACGCGGACACTATGAATTGGCTGCTGGACGCGACGTGAAGCCATTTATCAAGGCCATGGAAGGCTTCGCGTCCACCACTGGACTACTGACCGAACAGGTGTGGGACGAACCCGATCTCTCCCGAGCCCACATGTATCTCGGCAAGCCCACGGGGTCCGCTATGCCCCTTATGTGGACTCATGCCGAATACATCAAGCTGCTCCGATCTTCCCGCGATGGGAAGGTCTTCGATCTCGTTCCTGAGGTTGTGAAGCGCTACCTGGGCGGACGCACAGGCCGTCAATCCATCGAAGTCTGGAAGCCCAACCGGCAAGTGCGCATTGTGAAACCGGGTCACCTTCTTCGCATCCAGATGCACGACGTCTTTCGTCTCCGCTGGTCGGCCGACGAATGGAAAACCGTCAAAGATACTTCCTCTTCCGCGACAACCCTGGGCGTTCATTTCGTCGACGTCCCAATTCCCGCGGCGCAACAGGCACCCATACGCTTCACGTTCTTCTGGACGGCAAACAATCGTTGGGAAGGAAGCGACTACATGGTATCCGTCGCATGAACCAGGGAAATTGGTAAAGCAATGATTGATACGCGTATACGACGGACGCCACTTCTGATCATTGTATTGCCGTTCCTGGTTGCTACGATTGCAGCCTACACGCAGTGGCTAATGATTGGACTGCCGCCGGTACCCCCAGTTGGATTGCCCGATCCAGCAGGCCAACAGGGCTTCCCTCTTTGGATAGGAATTACTCATTACATCAACCTGCTCTTCGTCATCCTGCTCATTCGCAGCGGCTTGCAAATTCTCCTGGATCATCCCCGGCTTTATTGGAACGTCGGCTGCACACCAGGCACGGAATGGATTCGCTTTACTCCAGTTAAAATGCCTCCACCTGAATTGGCGGCCGACCGCGTCTGGACGGCCAAGGACGATGCTCGCTATCTTTCACCATGGATCGGCTTGCCGGGTGGCCGCCACACGTTAGGCATGTCACGGCATTGGCACTTTCTAAGCGTGCTGTTCTGGGTCGGCAACGGAGCCGCCTACGTCGTCCTCCTGTTTACTACCGGGCAGTGGCGGCGGTTGGTTCCGGAAACATGGCAGGTCCTACCGGATGCCTGGGCGGTATTCGTCCATTACGTCACGTTTCATTTGCCGTCCGAACCGGACACTCTTTACCACTACAATGCGCTCCAGCAATTGTCGTACTTCGCGGTTGTCTTTATTCTGGCTCCCATCAGCATTCTGACCGGGCCGTCCATGTCGCCCGCTCTGGTGAACCGATTCACCTGGTATCCGAAATTGCCCGGCAATCGTCAGATCGGCAGGTCCATCCATTTCTTAGCGTTGTGTGGATACATCGCCTTCGTCATCCCCCACGTGACCATGGTGGCGACCACAGGCTTCGCCCGGAATATGAATCACATCGTACTGGGTAAGGACGACATGGGCATGATGGGCGTCTATCTCGGGTCGGTGGGACTTGGGATCATCATCACCGTGAATGTCTTCGCTAACTGGGCCTCGTGGCGGCGATCCCGGCAGGTCCAACACGTCAGCGCGGCGGTTCTCAATCCCATCTTCTCTGTCCTCCTGGATCGCCACGAGACCCGGACTGAATATACCGAGGCCGAAATCTCACCCTATCTTTGGATCAACGGTAAACGACCCGTTTCGGATGAGTGGAAGACCCTGATCGAAGACCACGACTTCAAGAACTACCGACTGAAAATTTACGGCTTGGTAGAGAATCCTGTCGAACTGTCGCTCGAAGACATTCATGCCATGCGCAAAGGAACGCAGATCACGCTCCACAACTGCATTCAGGGATGGTCGGGCATCGCGGCATGGGGCGGGTTGCCAATGGAGGAACTCATGAAGCTGGTAAAGCCCAAACCGGAGGCAAAGGTGGGGGTCTTCTACTCGTTCGGCGAAGGCGGCATGGGAGGCCAGTATTACGACAGCCATAGCATCGAGGATCTGCGGCATCCACAGGCGCTACTGGCCTACGAAATGAATTTCAAGCCGCTCACGATCCCGCATGGCGCGCCATTGCGGCTGCGTTCGGAAAATCAACTCGGCTTCAAAATGGTGAAATGGATACAGGCCATTGAATTCGTCGAAGACGTCAAACCCATATTCCAGGGTGAGGGCGGATATGCTCAGGATCATGAGTTCTTCGGCACGATGGCCAATATTTAAACTTGCATGGCATCCCGGAATGTGAAGCCCTCGACGCGGCGGCCTGAATCGACACAGCGCACACTTCGTTTTTCTATTACGCCGATTGCACCGTTCCGCCTGGATCTCACGGCCTGGGCTCTGCGACGGCGACCGCAGAATCTGGTGGATCGATGGGACGGTATTACATATCGTCGTGTAATCCCGTTCGATAATGCACCCGTCGAAATGGCGGTCCGGCAAACCGGATCAAGTTCGGCTCCACGGGTGATCGTTCGCCTTACTGGCGAACGCTTGCGGCCCGAATACAGACGCGAAGCCAGGGCCTTAGTGGAGAAGATGTTCGGACTGCGCGTTGATCTTACGCCCTTCTACAAGATGGCAAGCCAGGATTCCAAACTGGAGTCGCTAGTCGAAAAGTTTCGGGGCCTAAAGCCACCTCGCTTCCCTACCCTTTTTGAAACGCTGGCCAACGCATTCGCTTGTCAGCAGTTGTCGCTCACAGTTGGACTGGGGTTGCTCAGTCGCTTGGCCGCCAGATGCAGTTTGAGCTTGACCCAGCAGGACGGAACCCACTACGCTTTCCCCCGGCCGCAGGATCTGTTGAAAGTCACTCCGGAAGAATTCCGCAAGTTAGGTTTCAGCGGCAACAAGGTACGCGCCTTTCACGAACTGGCACAAGGCATCGTCAATGGCCGGATCAATTTGACGGGTTTAGAGAGCATGGACAACCAGGCAGTCCTGGACTATTTACTCACATTGCGCGGCGTTGGCCGGTGGACGGCTGAATACGTCTTGCTTCGTGGCTTGGCACCGCTGAATGTCTTCCCGGGTGACGACGTTGGCGCCCGCAATCGGCTCGCAAAATGGCAGCATCGCAAAGAACCACTGGACTATGAGGGTGTCGCGCGCCTGACCCGGCGCTGGCAGCCCTACGCCGGTATGGTGTATTTCCACATGCTCCTCGAAGGTCTTTCCGAGGCTGGGGCGCTGAAGAACAGCTCACATGGGTGAAGAGCACGCTACGCAAGGATGCCTGATGGCATCGGTTCCGCGTTCGCTGGATACGTGACACGCCGGCCTTTTACTCTTGCGAACGAAGTAAACTCATGCGCCTGTTTCCGGTTTTCGCTCAGGATGTCCTCCACCTCAATGCCGTGCGCTTTCAGCGCGTCTCCTATCAGAGAACGGTGACATCGCCACGGTACTGCTTCGGCGCACATGATTACGACCTGCTCTAGTTTTGCGGCTTGGATAAGCGCCTTGAGTCCCGTGGTGAAGTCCGGCGTTTGCATATAGTCGGCGAAACCGCGGAACGAAACGTTGTGCCATCCCGTGTTGAGTGAGTCCTTCCGGGCGTGGCGTAATCCGCCTAGTTCCGCCATGTGCGTGTAGCCGATTCCCTCCCGCAGTAGCGTCTCCGGGAGAACATCGCGATTGAATTGTGGATTGTGCATGGAGCGTGGGATCGTCCGCACATCCATTACCCGTTTTACGCCGTAGGCCTGGAGCATCTTGATGAACGCCTCGATCGGCCGGGTCGAATGTCCAATCGTCAGGACCTTCGCAGGGCAGTTCGTCGACTTGCCCACTACCGGCTTGTGCGGTGCGTTACGCATCTCATTTCTCCGCGACGGCGATCGTCCCCACAGATGCGCGGAAGTGACCTTCCACCTCAGCTGAACAATACCAGCGATAGTATACGAACATCACTTTCGTCAGCAAAATGGTCCCTGCGCTAATCCAAAACACCAGGCCGGCGGTCTCTTGGTCGGTCTCTCTCGTAAGACCCCAATCATAGACTAGTGAATCGGCGATATTCAGAACATCCGGAGACGTCAGGTAGTGGGCGCTAGACCAAGTCTGCCCGAAAGCGATGAAGAGACCTATGAGCGAGCACCAAACGGCAGCCGCAGCGAGATACAGAAGCGTGTGAGGAACCAAGGGAATACGCTGTTTTTGTATCGGAGAATGAAGGGGCCACCAAAACAGTGCGCCGCCGACCAGCAATGTCAGGTATTGCACGCAACGGACCGCATCGCTGTCAAGGGTGGCGTTGAGCAGGCGCGGGATGTACCACACTGACAAGGCAATCGCACCAGCAACCCAGGTAAAGTAAGGCGAAAGAGGCAGGCGATCCACACGCAAACGCCGAACGGCCTTCTCCGGCGTGCCTCGGACAAGTAGATGGGCAACTACGAGTCCAATGAGCACCTGTTCGACGGCTTCGGCGGTAAACAAGTATTGCCGGGCAAGCAGATCGAGTGGAGAACATACGACGATCGCGAGAAAGAGGACGCCAGAGAGAATCCACGCCAAGGCGCGCGACGGACGGAAGCCGCCGAGAATAGCGTAGGACATGATCAGAATTCCGCAACAGAGGAGTCCCGGGAAGTTCCAATGCCAAGCCAAGGAGACGACAGTAAGTGTTTGCATTTTTACAGAGGAACCCGCCGGTGTTCTAGCTCACCACCATTTCTGGAGGGGCAACCAACCCCGGCTCAAGTAGTCGCTGAGCGTAAAGACCAGCATGATCGCCAGCCAAAAGAAGCCCGCGAAGATAAATAGCTTGGTCATTGAACTCGACCGGCGCACATCCATAAAGAACATGACGACCAGAGTCGCCTTCATGACAGCGATGGTGAGTGCGCTGACGAAATTGTACTCGCCCAATTCCAGCTTGGAAACCGCGACCGTAGTAATCGTCAGCACCATCAACGCCGAGAACACCCAAGCGTAAGTCTTTATGGGAATCACCTGATGCGTCATGACGTGTGTCCTATAAGGTAGAGCAGCGGAAACAGGAAAATCCAAACAACGTCAACGAAGTGCCAGTACAGACCGACCATTTCGACCGGCGTGTTCCATTCAGCGCTGAAACGATTGCGAGCTGTCATCACAATCAGAGTGACGATTAGCCCGGCCCCTACGATCATATGCAGCGCGTGCATGCCGGTCATGGCGAAGTACAAATAGAACAGGATCTGCACCTGACGGCCATACCGCAGATCCGCGTATTCGAAGCCCGGGCCGGGAATATGATGGTCCACCCACTTCTCGTGATACTCGACGTACTTAAGAACGAGGAATACGCACCCGAGAACAAGCGTCAGCGTCAGAAACGCGATGGTGGCGTTCTTCCTGCCAAGTTGTATGGACCGGACCGCCAGCACCATGGTGAAGCTGCTGCAGATAAGGACACCAGTGTTGATTGCGCCGATGGTGACGTTCATGAACTGGCTGGTGGACGCGAAGGCGTCAGGGTACATGTTGCGATAGATCGTATAGCTGGCGAACATGCCGCCAAAGAACATGAGTTCTGTGACCAGAAACATCCACATGCCCAGCGTCGAGGCTTCGAGCTGTTGCGCGCTGTCGTCAAAGTGATGTTGCAACCCCGGCGAATGCGTCGCGAGAACTGTTTCGTTCTCAGCCATGCGCTTCCTCCTCCACTTCGCCGGAATAATTGTAGGCTGGCTCGGTTACGATCGGCGGTGTATCGAAGTTGAAAGTTGGCGGCGGTGTGGGTGATTGTTCCCACTCCAGGCCCTTCGCCTTCCACGGATTTTGCGGGGATAGCGGCCCGTTTCGCCAAGCCCAGGCCAGATAGATCATTGGGATCACGTAGCCCACGCCAAGAATAGAAGCACCCGCGGTCGACATCACATTCAGGAGGTGAAATTCTTCGGGGTAGGTGGCGTAGCGGCGTGGCATCCCCAGATAGCCAAGGATAAATTGCGGGAAGAACGTCAAATTGAAACCTACGAAAATCACGAGGGCTGCGAACTTTGCCCAGCCTTCTGGATACAGCCGGCCGGTGATCTTGGGGAACCAAAAGTGCAGGCCACCCATATACGCCATCACCATTCCTCCCACCATCACGTAGTGGAAGTGGGCGATGACGAAGTAAGTGTCGGTCACGTGAACGTCAATAGCCATGGTGGCGAGAAAGAGTCCGGTTAGGCCGCCCATGGTAAACAGTCCGATAAAGCCGAACGCATAGAGCATGGGTGTGTCCCAGGAGATGGACCCGCGGTACATGGTGGCCGTCCAGTTAAACACCTTGATGGCTGAGGGCACTGCGACAGCCATGCTCATGAAAGAGAAGACCATGCTGGCATACATCGATTGCCCGGAGACAAACAGATGGTGCCCCCAGACCAGGAAACTAAGTACCGCGATACCGAGGCTTGAAAATGCCACGAATCCATACCCGAAGATTCGTTTACGTGAGTAGCATGCGACAAGCTCGCTCATCACAGCCATGCCCGGGAGGATCATGATGTAAACCGCAGGGTGAGAATAGAACCAGAATAGGTGCTGAAACAGAATTGGATCGCCCCCCAGGGTTGGATCGAAAATGCCCGCATGGAGGATACGCTCCAAACCGAGAAGGACCAGTGTGATGGCAATTACCGGAGTTCCCAGAACCTGTATCAGCGCGGTGGCATAATGCGCCCAGACGAATAGGGGCAGCCGCGACCACGTCATGCCGGGACAGCGCATTTTGTGGATTGTAACAATGAAATTCAGTCCCGTGAGGATGGATGAGAATCCCGACACGAACACGCCCACCGCGGCCAGGATCACATGCGTGTTCGAATAGGTCGAGCTGAACGGCGCGTAGAACGTCCAACCGGTATCCACGCCGCCCCGCACCACGGCCATCAGTGTGAAGATGCCGCCAAAGATATATATGTACCAACTCAAGAGGTTGATTCGTGGAAAAGCAAGATCTCGGGAACCGATCATCATCGGTATCAAAAAATTACCGAGGGTCGCCGGAATTGACGGAACCAGGAAGAAAAACACCATGATGATCCCGTGCATCGTAAACAACTTGTTGTACGTGTCGTTATCGAACATGCCCTCGGGCGATAGGAGATGGATGCGCATCAAGACCGCGAAGGCTCCTCCGATGAAAAAAAACGTAGTGATGGAGAACAGATACAGTAACGCGATGCGTTTATGGTCGGTGGTGAAGAGCCACGATTTCCAGCCGTAGTCCGCGTTGAGATAATTCGCCTTCGCTTCGATGCCAGGAGAAGGGGGCTGCAATGTCGTACTCATGTGGGTTCCTCTATTTCGCTCGCCCCGGGTTCGAAACATCTTTCGCAGTTACCGCCGATTTGGCGGGTGCCGGCGGGGAGAGGCTCTTGACGTAAACGACCAGCTGTAGAAGTCCTTCTTCGTCAATCTGGCCTTGGAAGACGGGCATAAGATCACGAGGATAGCCCTTGACGATCTTGGCGTTGGGGTTTTGAATCGATTCCCGGATGTAGGCTTCGTCGGCCATTACCGTTCGTCCATCCTCGAGCACCACGGGATGCCCGAAGACGTTCCGAAGGGACGGGCCGCGCCCTTGCGCCTCTGTGATGTGACAACTGGCGCACCCGTACTGTTGAAATAGTTTCTCTCCTTGCTCGGCCATTGACCCGCTGGCGCTGCCGCCGGACAGCCAACTTTCGTAGGCGGCGGGCTCCATGACGGTCACCCATCCCGTCATACGCGAGTGGTCGGTGCCGCAATATTCGGCGCAGAAGATGCGGTAGCGTCCGAGTTTAGTGGCTTCAAACCAGAACGTCTCATAGCTGCCGGGCACGACGTCGTGTTTCAGCCGGAACGCGGGGATGTAGAAGCTATGAACCACGTCCTCGCTCGCCAGGATCAGCTTTACAGGACGGCCTAGCGGGACGTGCAGTTCATTGATTTCGCGCTGTCCAGTCGGGTGCTGCATCTTCCACATCCATTGCTTTCCCGTGACGTAGATATCGAGAGTGCCTTGGCGAGGCGGGGTGTAGTTCTGGAAATACAGTTTGGTCCCCCAGACAAACATGACCAGCATCACCAGGAATGGGATCACGCTCCAGGTGATTTCGAGCGGAAGGGAACCGTGAATCAGTTTTGGACGGTCGTTGTCACTCTTGCGCCGGTACTTGATGGCGAAGAAGAAGACGCTCGCGAAGATGAGTAACGTCATCCCTATACCTACCAACAGCAGGAAGCCGTAGAGCGCGTCGACCTCGCCGGCCGAGGTGGAAGCGCGTTCAGGGAAGATGGAGAAACTCCCCATTTAGACCGCTCCCCGATTTCGGACATCACGACGGAACATGGCAATCATGAAGGTCGCCAGCGCACCCACCGTGAGCAAGCCGCCCAATCGCAGCACATTCATGATCGCCAGCCCATACTTTCCGTTCGATGGATCATAGTGATAGCAATAGAGCATCACTTGGTCGATCGACGATCCGATTTGACGGTTAGACGCTTCCACCAACCCCAGGCGCAGGTCACGCTCCGGATAATTGATCCCGTAGAAGTATTTCGAGACACGGCCTTCCGGTGTCAGTAACATGATGGCGCTGCCATGCGCGTACTGATTCGTCACCGAGTCATAAGCGTAGTGGAAGCCCACAGCGTCAGCCAAACCCTTGCTCGAGGCCTGCTCTCCCGTCAGAAAATGCCAACCTCGTTCCGCTCCTGCCCGTGCATACCCCTTCAAGTACGTTTCCCGTTTGGCCGCGGCTATTTCTGGTGTCTCACGAGGATCGAAACTCACCGCGACGATCTCATAATCTTGACCAGCGGAAAGTGTGAGATTCTTTACGCTGCGCAGTACGCCGTTCAAGACCATGTTGCATAGCGACGGACATTGGTAATACACCAGGGCCAGAATCACCGGCTTACCGGAATACTGGCGTAGCGTGGCGGGATGACCGGTTTCATCGCTGAAGGGCAGATCCAGCGGGACTTGGGAGCCCATTTTCTGATCGATTCCCACGTTTCGGAGTATGGCCGGTTGCCATCCGGTTTGCACCTGGGCGAATGCAGTCGTACACAACAGGAACAGGAGGAATCCAGAACGTATGTGAATGAAGATGAATGAATAGAATTCTTTCATTTCGCCGCCGCCTCTTTCCGCACGGGAAACCCGTGCTCCAATTGCAGTTGCATTGCTCGCTCAATCGGAATTCGGACCACGCCGGTATCTTTGTCGCTCCACCCGTAGGTCGAAAGGAGTCGGTCTTCTTGCGAGCGCAGGTTGTTCACCTCAATCGAGGGGTGTTCTTCTATTCGCGGTACCGGCGGAAACGTTTGCCGGTCCGGCTCGGCCATAGGATTGACTGGCGTCGCGGTCAGCGCGCGATCTGCAAGATAGTGAAACATTCCATAGACAACCAAGCCCGCCAGAACCGCGAAAGTGGCTAGACCAATGCCGGTGTAGACAATCGCGCGAACGTTGGCGTCCGCTGTTTCATGGCCGATCGATTTGTGTTTCGTCTCCATTTGTTTGAGCTTCAGAACGCTACTGTTTCTCGCGGCGCGCCTTCCAGACGCGGGTCGCGCAACGGGACCAACGACCGGACTTTGAGCTGCGCGAAAAATACAGCCAGCCAAAGACCTCCGACCGCCACGGGAGTTACGAAATCCAACCAGTGGATCTTGAGCTGCTGGTTGTAAAATGCGGGCTCGACTATCCAGTACAGGTCCACCAGCCGGCCCGCCAGCATCAGCAGGCAGACTGCGAACAGACGATCGGCCTGGCGCTTGACGCCGCGCATCAGTAGCAGCACGAATGGAATCGCGAAGTGAAAGATCACCAGCGACAAGGCGACCCACCCCCAGCCTCCTTCCAGACGCCTCAGGTACCAGGGAATCTCATCTGGAAGATTCCCTGACCAGATGATGATGAATTGTGAAAACGCGAGGTACGCCCACAAGACCATAAAGGCAAACATCATATTTCCCAGGTCGTGGAGATGTTGCTTGGTCATGTACCGGCTAAGCGGAGGACGCCGGGAAAGAACGATCACCAGCGCAATGACGAATGCGAACGATTCCAGCATCTGCCCGATGAGGAACATCGCACCGTAGACGGTGGAGAACCAATGCGGCTCAAGCGACATGACCCAATCGATAAACGCAAACGTGGTCACGAATGTGAACACCACCAACCCGGGCGCGCTCACCGAGCGCATCTTTCCGATCAATTTTTCGTCTCCGGTTCGATCCTGCTCACCGGACCATTTGCTCAGCAGATACCCGTACAGTCCCCAAATGAAGAAGCAGAACACGGATCGGCCGATGACTCCCGGGACGTTCAGGTACGCCGCTTTGGCATGGATCACGGGGTCGTTCGCCGCCTCCGGCCGAGCCCACGGATAAAGCGTATGTAGATTCAGAAGTACCGGGATGAGCAGCACAATCATGTAAGGAAGCGTGCGCGCGCCCGCCTCGCACATGCGACGGATCGGCATGCCCCACTTTCCTCCGACGGTGTGATGCATCAGAAGGATTCCCAGGCAGCCGAGACCCATTCCAAGCCAGAAGAAATAGCCGTACAAATAGGACCGTAAGAACTGCTCGCTGTCGAGCAGCCATCCCCCGATCGCTAGCGAAGTGGCCGCAATGCCCACAAGCAGAGACATCCGCTGCCATTGCCCGAGCTGGAGGGTGTCGGGATCGGACGGGCTCATTTGGCGTTCTCCTGTTTTTGGGTCGCCTGCTTTGTGGCCCCCGACTTTGCAGGCTCCGATGGGACGGGAGCAGAAGGCGGAGGAGGCGTCAGGACGCCCCTGTCGACCTCCGCGCGTTGATCGGCCGCGACATCCGCCATGGTCGCGTTCTGGCTGAACTGAAGAACGCGGATGTAAGCGGCGATGCGCCAGCGGTCATCCGGCACAATCCTCGAAGCGTAGCGGGGCATGGCTCCAAACCCGTTCGTCATGACGTCGAAGAAATGTCCCACCGGCGCATTGATGAGTTTGGCGGTATGGTAGTTGGCGGCCTGACGGAAGCCGCGCCGCACCACCATCCCATTGCCGTCTCCCACGCGGCTGTGGCACGGCGAGCAGTAGATATCGAATCTCTCCCTCCCCCGGTCCAGGTCCGCGCGCGTGATCTGGAAGGGGAAGGCCTCGACGTCCTTGCCGTCTACTTTCCCCGTATAGCGGGCTCCATCGATGCGGAGATAGCCGCGCGCGACGGTGCCTTCCACCGGCGGCCGGGCGGACCTGCCATCGCCAAAAAACCCGGTTCCCGCCAGCGGCTTGTAGCGCGGCTGGTCATGCATGTCTTGACGGCATCCCGTCAGAAGAAGCAATGCAATCGCGAACAGTTGGGCGCTACGGTTCAACTTCCATTACCCCCCGAGGTTGTAGCTGCTCTAGAAAAGCCCGGGTCTCTTCGAAAGAGAACTTTGGGTCTGTGGATTCGATACACAGGAAAAAGCGATCTCGCGAAGCCCGTGCGAATTGGGGGACGTTGAACACCGGGTGATAGTGCTGTGGCAAGCCGTTGAGCGCCAGCATTCCGATCACAGCCGTGAGGCACGCGACCAGCACCATGGACTCAAACGTAGTGGGCACATAGGCGGGCCAGGAATTGAGAGGGCGTCCGGCGACGATGTGAGGATAGGCCACCACACTCATCCACCAGCACAACATGAAGCCCCCGGTGCCACCCAGCACTCCGGCCACAAATACGAGGCGCTGCACCCAGTTGGTCTGGAATCCGATAGCCTCAGCTAAACCCTCGATCGGCATCGGCGTATAGGCGTCCATATTCCGGTAGCCTTCCTCTCGTGCGCGGCGCGCGGCCTCTAAAAGCGGCTCGGGCGCATCGAACTCCGCCATCAGGCCGTACACCCGAGGGTGTTGTCCTGGATTCTTAGTCGCGGTGAGCATGTTCAGACTCCGCGTTATGGTGTACGACCTCGCGCATTTCGAAAATCGAGATGGCGGGCAGGCCACGAATGAACAGGAACATCAGGCATAAGAACACGCCGATGGTTCCCAGGTAAGTGCTCCAGTCCCAAATCGTCGGGTAGTACGTACCCCAGGAGGACGGAACGAAGTCGCGGGTCAAGCTGGTCACGACGATCACGAATCGCTCCAGCCACATTCCCACGTTGACAATGAGAGCGATCACAAAAACCGCCGGGATAGACATGCGCACGCGCCGGGACCAGAGCAACTGCGGGATCGCAATATTGCAGAGGATCAGAATCCAATAGGTCCACCAATAGCCGCCTTCCCACATGCGATTGACGAATGCATAGCGTTCAAATTGGCCGCCGCTGTACCAGGCCATGAAGGCCTCCATTGCATAGCCGTAAGCGACAATCAGGCCGGTGCCCAGCATCACTTTGGACATGCACTCAATGTGGCGCATCGTAATGAGGTCTTCCAGGTGGTACCAGCGGCGGACCGGAATCGCCAGCGTCAGCACCATTGCGAACCCTGAATAGATTGCCCCTGCGACGAAGTAGGGAGGGAAGATGGTGGTGTGCCAGCCAGGCAGGATCGCCACTGCGAAGTCGAAGCTAACCACGGAATGCACAGAAATGACTAGGGGCGTCGAAAGGCCCGCCAGCAGAAGGTACGCCTTTTGATATCGCGCCCAGTGTTTGGCGGAACCGCGCCATCCCAGGGCGAGAACGCCGAAGATCTTCCGCGTCGTTGCGTTGCCAGCCTTGTCTCGCATGGTTGCCAGATCCGGAATCAGGCCGGTGAACCAGAAGATGATCGAGACGGTAGCGTAGGTCGAGACCGCGAAGACGTCCCAGATCAGTGGACTACGCGGCTGCGGCCAGAGCCACATGGTGTTCGGGTATGGCAGCAACCAGTAAGCCAGCCAGGGCCGTCCCAAGTGCAGAACCGGGAACATTCCGGCGCAGGCCACGGCAAAGAGCGTCATCGCTTCGGCGAAACGGTTGATGGACGTTCGCCAGTCCTGCTTCAGCAGCAACAGGATGGCGGAGATCAGCGTCCCGGCGTGACCGATACCGATCCACCATACGAAGTTGACGATCGCAAACCCCCACGCCACCGGCATCGTAATACCCCAGACGCCGACGCCGCGCACGAATAGCCACGTCACCGCGACCATTAGAAGATTCACCAGGATGAAGGCGATCGCAAACCCGATGAACATTTGCGGAGGCGTCTTTAGAAACGGCCGGAGAACCACACCGCTAATTTCGTCGGTAACCGTACCATAATCGTGGCCGGGCCCAATGATCTTGTCCGGTCCCGGGTCCAGCGTCGCAACGTTCGTCGATTCTTGATCTTCCGGTTTCACTTGTACATTACCCCTTCTCAAGCTCCGGATTTGGGTTGCGCAGCCGCGCCAGATAAGTTGTCCGAGGCCGGCTATTCAGTTCTTCGAGTAGTCCGTAGTTGCGTTGCTGCCGCTTCAGCTTAGAAACGCGGCTGTTGGGATCGTTCAGATCGCCAAAGACAATCGCCTGTGCTGGACAGACCTGCTGGCACGCGGTTACGATTTCTCCGTCGGCGAGAGGCCGGTCCTGTTTCTCGCTCTCGATTTTGGCGGTGTTGATGCGCTGTACGCAGTAGCTGCACTTTTCCATCACGCCGCGGCTGCGCACGCTGACGTCGGGATTTCGCGCTCCGAACAGGCTCTGCGTATCCCAATCCGCATACAGAAAGAAGTTGAATCGGCGCACCTTATAGGGACAATTGTTGGAGCAGTATCGCGTCCCTACGCAGCGGTTGTACACCATTTCGTTCAAACCTTCGGCGCTATGCACTGTGGCCGCCACCGGGCAAACCAACTCGCACAATGCGTTCTCGCAATGCATGCATGGGACTGGTTGGTAGGACACCTGAGGATCGTCCAGCGAGCCTTCGTAATACCTATCGACACGCAGCCAATTCATGTGGCGGCCTTTTGCAACCTCGGCCTTGCCGACTACGGGAATGTTGTTTTCAGACTGGCAGGCGATGGTACACGCCTGGCATCCGATGCAGGCGGTGAGATCGATGGACATGCCCCATTTGTGCGCCTCGTATCCCCACATAGGGAACAATGTCGTTTCCGGCGATACGTGCTTGTCTTCGGGGTTCGCAAACTCCGGATTCTGGTGATACTCGTCGAACGTAGCAGCACGGAAAGGATCGCGCTCTTCCATTGTTTGAGTGTGTTGCGTAGTGGCGAATGGATAGCCGCTGGATTTGCGGGTAAAGGCCGCTCCCGAACCGTGCCAAATCGCCGCGGTCGTTCGCAACGCATACGCGCTGAACCCGATTGCATTAGCAACTTTGCCCGCGCGGGTGCGCCCGTAACCGAAATGCACGGTCAGCGATTCGTCCGCATGGCCGGGCAGAATCCAAACCGGCCCATCCACCTTGCGGCCCTCGAACGCAATCTCGATTACGTCGCCCGTCGTCACGCCGTATTTTTGCGCGCTTGTGGGTGAAATCCAGACGGCATTATCCCAAGTCATTTTGTTCTGCGGCTTGGGCATTTCTTGCAGCCAAGCATTGTTGGATAACGAACCGTCACCAACGGATGGATCTGGCCGGAAGACGATCTCAAGACCGGTCACCCTGGCCACGCTTAGTGCGGCAGGCCTGACGGCGGGAGGTATTTTTTCAATGAAAGTGGTTCCCGCGATCAGACCATCGTGCAGCGATATCTGCCAGAACTCGTCGAAATCCTGGGCGGGATGCTGGGTCCGCCAGAAGTCTCGCACGGTGTCATGGGAAGATCGATCCGCCTGATTGGTCAGCGCGTTCATCAACTCGTGCGGCGTTTTCCCTCCGTAGAGAGGCGCGATCAATGGCTGGACAATCGAAGCGCTGCCATCATAGGCTCGGGCGTCGCTCCAAGCTTCCAAATAGTGCGCTTCGGGAATATGCCAGTGGCACCACGCGGCGGTTTCGTTGGAATAGAGTCCTAGATGAGCGCGCGTCTTGACCTTCTTCAGCTCCTGAAGGAAGTTGAGATCGGCCGGCGCGTCGTACACCGGATTGCCTCCGAGCATCAGCAGTGTTTCCACCTCACCGCTGCGCATATCGTTTACCAATTCGGTTAACGAAGCGACCTCGTCAATCGGGCCTGCTTCCACGGGGTCGGTATACACCACCGTCTTTCCCGTGTTGCCCAGCATCTGGTTGATGGCGTGCGCGATTACGTGGACGTTTGAAGGCTGATGGTCGCCAGCGACGACAATGGCCGCGCCGCGATGAGCGCTGAGATCCTGGGCCAAGGCGCGAACGTCCGGACTCGATTCGCTGGAGGGCGACTGGAGTTCCTGCGCTAGAGACGCGGCAAACGCCTCCACTTCAGACGTGCGCATGCGGAACTTATGTTCGGCCATGCCTCCGGTGATCGAAGGCGTGCCCTCGGCGACGTAGAGCCGAGGCGGTGGCGAAGTGGCATTTTCTGCGGCGGCACGCCGGCGATCGCTATAGTCTCGAACATAGCGGAGGTTGCCGGGCATGCTCGGTCCCAGGAAATCCGCGTCCAGCGAGACGATCACAGCGGCACGGTCGAAACGATAGATCGTGTTGAATGGCTGCCCAAAGGCCGCAACCGCTCCGGCGCGCACAGAATGACGACCGCACGGCTCATACCGATGCCACTTCGCGGCGGGGAATCCAGCCAGGAAATCTTGAATCTGAGCCGCCAGCGTGGGCGAAGTGACTGTGCCCGTCAACAGCCGGAATCCAGCGCCCTGCTTCAGACCCGCCGCGTCCCGCGCTTCCGTCAGCGCCGTGATGAAGCTCCCCCACCCGCTGATATTCCCGTTACGCGTCACCGTCTGCGAACGGTCCGGATCGTAAAGAGTCAACACGCTTGCCTGCATCGTTGCATCGGTAGCGCCGAGGCTCGATGGATGCAGCGGGTTCCCCTCTATCTTGGTCGGACGCCCTTCGTGACTCTCGACCAACAGCCCGGTCGCGATCCCAGCCGTGCTCACCGAGGTTGCGTAAAACAGAGGTCTTCCGGGTATGAACTCCTCCGGTTGACGTACGTACGGCACGATCATTTCCTTGGGCTGTACAGTGCAGGCGGAAGCTCCGGCCAATGCGATCGACGCCCCCATCAAGGTCAGGAACCGGCGGCGCGATGTAGGGTCGTTCCAATCCGGCGTACGGTTCGGAAATTCATCTTCGACAAAGGCGCGAAACTCTTCAGTCTGCGCCAGTTCTTCTAAGCTACGCCAGTATTGAGGACTATCCTTCGTCATGATTCATCTCACCGATGACAGGTCACGCAGTCTGTCAAGCTCTGGATCTTGTACTGCGCCACCAGCCGAGGTCCGATTTCACTCTGGTTCGGCGCCGGGGTCTCGTACGTGGGATTAAACACCTGGTCTCGAGGCCGAACGTGTTTCTCCGGGTTGCGGTGGCACTCCACGCACCACCGCATGTAAAGGGTATTCGTCTTGTAGGTCAGCGGCATCGTATACACACGTCCGTGGCACGTAGAGCAGCCGATTCCCTTATTTACGTGGATGCTGTGGTTGAAGTAGACGAAGTCCGGCAGATCGTGTACGCGAACCCATTCGAGAGACTTTCCGGAACGGAAACTCTCTCGAACTGGCTCCAGCATCGGCGCGTTGGCCCAGATCTGCGAATGGCAGCTCATACACGTTTCCGTCGGAGGAAGGCCGGCAAAGCTGGAAGTCTCGACGGAAGTGTGACAGTAGCGGCAATCGATGCCATCGTCGGCGACGTGATGCTTGTGACTGAAGGGGATGCTTTGATCTACGGCCACATCCACGCCAGTCGTGAAGGATCCGGCGTTTAACGTATAGGCTGCCCAAAGCACGCCGCCTCCCGTAAGCACTACGGCTGCAATGATGATTTTCGCTAAGCTGTTGGAGCTTCGTGGAAATAGTTGTGCCATCTGCCTCGCAAATCTGCCGCTGGCACAAGATGACAATCCCGCGCCGAGTCACGGATGAAGCTGAACTCAACTTTAAGAGAAGTGTCGTCAAAATGGCGTCAAGAAATGGTTCTTGTCATGCGGACAGGATCTCGGGATTCCTCAGTCCTGGCATCTCGCGTGCTTGGAGCCGCACCTCACTTCCCCCATTGCTTAATCTGCAGTAGTTACGACGGCCTTCCAATTCTTTATTGACGGCAACTTGATATCGGCTTTGATAGAGTTCCAATAGGCATCGGACGGTGCTATCACCAAACAACTTGAGGAGGCCGAATGCAGCTAGAGAAACAGGTGCCATCCGTTGATGGAAGCGCTTCGCGCTCTCACCGCTGGGGCGTGATCCTCGCGGGGGGTGACGGTAAGAGGTTGCTCCCGTTGACTAGAAGGATCATGGGGGATGATCGGCCCAAGCAGTTCTCCTCTCTGATGGGCCGCGAAACGCTGTTGCAGCAGACGCAATGCCGAGTTTCGCGGTTACTTAAGCGATGGCAAACGCTCCTGGTCCTTACCCAGACTCATGAGCAGTTCTATGCGGACCACGTAGCCGACATGCCTTCCGGATCCCTCGTGGTGCAACCCCAAAACCAGGGCACTGCGCCCGCAATTCTTTATAGTCTAATGCGCGTGCGAGAAATGGATCCAAACGGTTCCGTTGCTTTTTTTCCTTCAGATCATTACTTCTCGGACGACGACGCTTTCCGGGCACACGCCGACTCCGCATTCGTGGCGGCGGAGTCCAGGCCGGACTTGGTGTTCCTGCTGGGCATCACGCCCGATTCCCCGGAGGCGGAGTATGGGTGGATTGAGCCCGGCGCGCCCCTTGAGGGCTCCGCTTCGGATTCCATTCGACGCATCTCCGGCTTCTGGGAGAAGCCGTCGAGCGAGTTGGCTTGCTCTTTGATGGAGCGTGGTTGCCTGTGGAATAGCTTTGTTATGGTTGGCCGTGTTCAAACTTTCCTCGGCCTAATCAACCGGGCGCTCCCACAGCTACTTAGTTCCTTCGAAGCAGTTCGAGCATTACTGTTTACACGAGCGGAGCAGGAGACATTGCGAAACCTCTACTCTGGTTTGAGCGATATCAACTTCTCCCGGCATGTTTTAGCAGCGCAGACTCGAGGCAACATCCTATAACGCCGTTTCTGGTGAACGCTGAGCCCCCGGTCGAAGATCTGATTAAAAATTTAGCCGAACGCCGCCATTGATGACGCGACCGTCAAGAGGTGCCCAGGCATCGACGGTCCACCGTCCATCGGCACTCCGGTCCGGTCTCAAGAGTGAATTCCAGCGAGTCTGCCGTACGTCCGTCAGGTTCTCAAGATTGAGAAACAGCCGTACATACTTGTTGAGCCTTCGCTCGCCCATCATGCCGAAGATCACGTAAGGCTTGGAGTAAGTCCGATACGGATCGTATTCGAGCCGCTGCTGACCGGTGTAATAGCACTCAACTCCTAAGCGCCACTTTCCTTCCCGCTCCCACACCCCAACCAAGCCTAAGCTGTGTCGCGGAGTGAGCGGAATATCGGACCGGCCTCCGGAGAGTTGTTGCTCGCGCGAGCGGACATAGGTGTAGGAAGCGGTAGCCGAAAATGGTGCTTTGCGCCATGTTCCGAGCAACTCGACGCCCCGATTGGTGGTCTGTTCGGACAGATTGGTAAGTTGGTAGGCTGTGCCTCGAATCGCATTCACCGGGTTTCGAATATTCGAGGCAAACAACGTCCCGGTGAGGGAAATGGGTCCGAAGCCGCGGGTTAGATCGAAGGATGCGCTTCGCCCGCGTTCGGCTCTCAGCGGTGTTGGTACAGACAACCTGCTGAGTCCCGCTGCCTCGGTTTCCTCCGTCAATGGCGATGGCGCAAAAACACCTTGTCCCGCCGATATTCGAGAGGTCCAACTGCCCCGGCGGATCAACGCCGAAACTCGAGGACTGAAAAACGTACCGAACTGGCTATGGAAGTCGGCTCGCACACTTGCAGAGACAGACAGCCACGGCGCGATGACAATATCGTCTTGTAGAAAGACTGCGGGAGTGACATAGGTGTAGGCGAATCGTTGAACATCGCGAGGACGATAAGCGTCGCGCTCCGCCGCTACGCCGACCACCCATGTATGTTGGCGATACGCACCCCGAAGAGATACTTCACCAAAAAGAAGCTCGTGGCGATCACGCTCGCGGATTTCACCAAAACCGTGCTCGTGCTTCTGGAGAGACCCGGAGAAACGGGTAGCTATGACAAAACGCTCTGCTATCGGTGACTGCACATGTCCGCCGAAGTCATATCGTTGCGTGTCCAAGGCTTCTCGATACGGAGAGCCTGTCGCCGAAAGAACTTGCCCGGGCATTGTGCCGCCAGCACGATCTTCTATCAGAATCCCGCCGGTTAGGAGCGCGCTTTGACCGTCCCTACCGTCCCAATAAAAACGGGGACGGAAGATTCCTCGCGAGTAACCCGCAAGATCGGCCCAACCATCACGATCCGATCCTTGCGTTCCTGCCAGTGTCCTCCGCCCAAGAGACTCATGCCCCACTGTTGGGTAAGTTTGGACGCGAAGAATCCGTCCGCGTCCGTGCCCCCGAGTGTCGTGCGGTTGATCAGGAACTCCCGCACGGGTTCAGCCGAGGGGCGCCTCGCAATCAGGTTGACCACTCCCGCCATGGCTCCGGCTCCATACAGAGCGGAGGCGTTGCCTTTGATGACCTCGACCTGCCCGAGATCCATGGGCGGGATCTGAAGAAGCCCAAGGCCTGCGCCTTGCTGCCCGAACAGTGGCAGTCCATCTGAAAGGAAGCGAGTGTAACGCCCGCGCATGCCTTGCATTCGTACGCTAGCGGCTCCGAGGGAAGGCGATGTCGTCTGCACTCTCATTCCGCCCATTTCGTTCAACATCATGACGATGTCGCCGGGCGTCATGAGCATCTTCTCTTCAATCTCTTCCCGTTGTAGAACCTCGACTCGAAGCGTCGAATCTTGAATACGAACGTCATTGCGCGTCGCGTAGACGGTGATTTCTTCTTCCGCCTTTTCCGCAGGATGAAGTTCGATACTCACCGCCCACTCTTTGATCTGATCTAGCTCCATAGACGTAGTCGTAGGGAAGAAACCCTCTTTGGCGACCTCGATTGTCAGAAGGCCCAACGGTACGCTCGCCCTGGCGATGCCGTCCGCTCCAGTTTGGAACGTTTGGGCGTTCAACTTCACGGTGGCGCCCGGAACCGGTCCGTTCTCGGCGGTTACCTCGATCTTTATCGTGGATTGGGGGTCTTGGGCCAGTAGACTGACAGCCAGTGTGAACAGGGCGATGAGTTTCATGCGCCGGTTTCTGCCATTTCCCGCGATGCGGTTTTCGTTACGACCCACGAGCCCTGAGTGGCAAGCGCGCCCATGATCACGGCGACAACAACATCGGGCCAGCCCCGCGAGGTCCCGAACACGCCTATCGCGGCGAGCAGAACTGCTACATTGCCGATCACGTCGTTACGCGAGCACAACCAAACGGACCGCATGTTGCTATCCCCCGAACGATAGGCCCAGAGAAGGCCAAATGACAGTGCGTTAGCCACAAGCGCGACGATGCCCACCCAGCCCATAGTGAAGGCTTCGGGCACTGTTCCTTGGGCCAAATGCCAGATAGCGGATCCGACCACCCAAAGGCCAAACAAACCCATGCTGATGCCCTTGAACAAAACAGCTCGCGCACGTTGATGAAGCGCCAAACCCGCGACAGCTAGACTGAGGCCGTAGTTGACGGCATCGCCGAAAAAGTCGAGGCTGTCCGCTTGCAGTGCGACGGACTTGGCTGCAAGCCCCAGAACAATCTCAAAGACGAACAACGCCGCGTTGATGGCAAGGACGAGCCAGAGCACGCGTATGTATCGGGGATCGTCCCCGTTCTGGTGAGGTTGCGGCGCGTGGCAGCATTCGGCGCTCATGATCCACTCCTGTATCAACCGTACACGCTATAGTGGCTATAGGGTCAAGGAAATGAAGTCACTGAGCATCGGCGACCTTGCGAAAGCGACCGGAGTGAAAGTCGTCACGATCCGCTACTATGAGCAGGCGGGTCTAATCCCTCCTCCGTTACGAACCGAAGGCAATTATCGTGCGTATACGGCGGACGATGTCCGCCGCCTGCAGTTCGTACGGCGATTGAGGGCCTTGGGATTTACGCTGGACCAGATTCGTGATCTCCTTCTTCTCTCTTCCGAAAAGAACCAGGCGTGCAATGCCGTGGATCGGATGACAAAGCGACACCTTAAAGAGGTGCAGCAAAAACTTCATGACCTGCAACTGCTCGCTTCGGAACTGGAACGATTGAGTCAATGCTGCCAAGGTAAGGGCCGAATCGCAGAATGCCGGATCATCGAAGCACTAGCGCCGTAGCGTGGCGCACGACGCATTGCTCCTGGAATAAAGCAAGACACCTCTTCGACAATTGTGTGCGATAGCGGTCCCAAGTCGGCTTGTGGGAAGTTCGCCCGTGATTGATCGGCGGTGAGCGCCTGCCTGGCAAGCAGGTGCGTGCGATCCATGGGTTCTATTGAATGCGCGATCTGCCTACTCGGCAGGTGCGCTGATCAGGCGTTGCTTTCAGCCAATTTCGATTTTCTCGGTGCGCACGACCGCCAGTTCGCGCGGCTTGGTGGTCTGGCCGAACGAT
>JBDTSJ010000051.1:0-33533 GCA_039931205.1 Acidobacteriota bacterium | reverse complement strand
TAGTGCCCGTAGTAGTAGTAATATCCGGCGCTCACTTCGCGGTGGACCTCATTCAGCACTACGCCGACCAGGTTGGCGCGCAGGCGCTTCAGGGTGGAGATTACGGTGCCCAGCGCCTTGCGGCTGGTGTCGCCGGCTCGGGCTACGATGATCACGCCATCTACCGCCGTCGCCATTTGCAGGGGCTCGGCGAAGCCTAGCAGTGGGGGCGCATCGAGCACTACCAGGTCGTACTCGCGCGTGGCTTCCTCAATCAATTCGGCCAGGCCCATGCCGATCAGGTCCGAGGCGCGGCGGGTGGCGGGGCCGGCGGGCAGTACGTCCAGGCCGGGGATTTCGTCGATGCGAATCACGGCATCGCGCCAGGAGATTTGCTGCAGCAGCACGTTCGACAAGCCCACGCTGTTGGGCACCTGATATAAGCGATGCACGCTGGGGCGGCGGAGGTCGCCGTCGATCAACAGAGTCCGCTTGTGCTGGCCGGCATGGGTGGCCGCGAGATGGGCGGCGACGGTTGACTTGCCTTCCGAAGGCGACGCGCTCGTCAGCAGCACGCTCCGCAGGCGGCGGTCGAAGTCGGTCAGCAGGATGGAATTGCGCAGCGTCCGGATCGCCTCCTCGTAATTGGAGAGAGCCTGGTCCACGTGGGGCACCAGTGATCCGGTCCCGTTCTGCGCAGCGATCGCGCCGTCCGCAGGTGGGTTGGACTTGTGAGCGGCAATGGGGCTCAAGCGGCGGCGCCAATCCTTGACGGCGGGCAGGGAGCCTATGACGTCGGTCCCCATCAAGCGCGAAACCTGGTCGGGATCGCGCACCGTGTTGTCCAGCACATCGGTGAGCACGGCCGCTCCCACAGCAATGAAGCCGGCACAAAGGAAGGCCAGCAGCAGATTCAGCCACACGCGCGGGAAGACCGGTTTCAGGCCGGGGCGCGCGAGATCGGCCACGCGGATGGAGCTGTTCTGAAAACTCGCATTGATGCCAGCCTCCTTGATGCGCCGCACCAACTCCTCGTATAGCGTCTTGTCGCCGTTGGCCTCGCGTTTCAGCGTCTGGTACTCGAAGGAACGCGCGTTCAGGTCGTCGAACTCCTTCTTGGTTTCGGTGACCGCCGTTTGCAGCATGCCCTCGCGATTCTGGGCTTGCCGGAATTCCACCTCAGCGCGGCGAGTCACGTTGGCGCGGGCCTGCTCCAATTGGCGCTCCAGTTCTGTCACGCGCGTCTGGGCTTTCGGATACTCGGGATGTTTCGCGCCGAAGGTCACTTGGATGTCGGCGAAACGGCGTTGCGCCTCGCCCAACTCCTGTGCCAGCTTGGTCAGGGATTCGCCCTGCGAAGAAGTCTGCGCCGCTGCCATCGAGCCATCCTCGACGGAGTTGTACGCCGCTTCCTTACCCACGCGGTCGGTTTGCGCCGCGGTGTAGTTTTTGTTCAAGTCCAGCAGGCGGGCGGTGAGGATGCTGGTTTTCTCTTCCGGATTAATGACGTTGAGCTCACGCTCAAAGCGGCCCAGGGCCTCGCTGGACTTTTCCATCTTGGCGCGCAGCTCTTCCAGTTGGCGCTCCATAAACTGGCTGAGGCTGGCGGTGGCTTTGTAGCGGATCTCGTAGGAATGCGCCAGGTAACTTTGGGCGATGGCGTTGGCGACGTCGGCGGCCAGCTGGCGATGCTCGGATCGATAGCTTATCTGCAGGATGTAGGTATTGGCGGGCCGTGTGACGCGCAGAGGCTTGAGGATAACGGGGGCTTCCAGGCTGGTGCTGGAGCCGTCAATCGCTTCCTCCAGCGCTTCGGGTTCCACTTGGCGGATCTGGTAGCGATCGACGACGGGGCGCACGACGGAGTCGGACTGGATCAGCTTTACCTGCGTGGCCAGGAATTGGTCGGCGTCGTTATTCGCGACTTGCGCGGATTCGTCTCCCAGCACGCCGGTGGGCATGCGCCGATCGATGTCGATGGTGGCTGTGGATTCGTAAATCGGAGTCAGGCGGAGCGAAACGATGAGGGTCGCGACCACTGCCAGGATCACGAACGCCAGCATCTTCCAGCCTTGGCGGCGAAGAATCCACAGGTAGTGGGATAGAGGAACGTGTGCCGCGGCCGTTTCGTACTCCGCGTCCAGCACGGGCGGGGAAAACGGCGCGCGGACGGGTTCCTGGACGGCGGGTAATTGGGAATCGGGACGCTGCATGAAACTTTCCTAACGGTGCCAGATAAGGACGCCGGATGCCGTGGATGCGCCGAAGCTGGTCACGCGGTCGATGATACTCATGGTGGTGCGGCGCGACTTGTTGTCGGGAATGTAGAGGATGTCGCCGGCCAGCAACTGCACGTCGGCGGATTGGCGGTGCATGATCTTGTCGAGCTCCACTGGAATCTCCTGGGGCAGGCCGTTGGCGTCGCGGCGCACGATGTAGGCAATTTTTTCGGCGTAGGGCATCAGGCCTTCGCTCAAGGCCACCAGCTTCAACACGGTGTGGTCGCCGGCCTCACGAACGGGGAAGGCTCCAGGGCGGGTAACGTTTCCGACCACCGTGATTTTTCCGGCATCGGGTACGCGAATTTCTTCGCCACCGGTCAACAGCACGTTTACGGCGGGGTCCGCATCGTGCAGCAATTGCTTTACGGGAATGCGCTGGGCCTCGCCGTTGCGGGTGACGATAATTTCCGTGCCTGACTCTAGGCTGAGTCCCTCGGCGCGAGCCAGCGCGTCGAGAAGCGTCACTGTGCCCTCTGCTTGAAACGTCAGCGGCTTGCGTACCGCGCCCATCACAGCGATGGGGCGGCTGTGATATTCGACGACCGTGACCTTCACGATCGGATTCACCATGATTTCGCCCGACTTAAGGGCGCCTGCAATCTGTGACTCTAATTGGCGCGGCATCAGACCCACGGCAGCGATGCCCGCGTCCAGCAAAGGCAAATGGACGGTGCCATCCGGCTCCACTCGAACAGTGCGCGTCAGTTCTGGAGCATCGTACACGGAAACGGCGACCAGGTCGTCCACGCCCAGCTTCTGCGCCGGCAAATTCGCCTTACCGACGTCCTCCATCACGGCCGGCCGGTTTTGGGATTGCGCCGTAAGCGTGAGGCCGGCGATCAGTACCGAAATCAAGACGGAGCGCATAACTTAATCTCCCGAGTTGGCAAGAAATGGCGTCGAGGAATAGCCGCCGGAGGCCGCCTCTGCCCGTCGCGGTGCTGGCTCGTCGTTACGCTCCACGGCACGCCCCACGGCGTGTGAGAGCCGATCCACTGCGCGCGTCAGCTCGTCGAGTCTCGATTCCACCTGCGCCATCGATGGCGCCCCTTCGCTGATTCCGAGAATGCGGGCTCGCGCATAGTCGGAGACGCTACGCGCGCCTCCAGTGGAGCAGGCGTCCTGCAGGCGATCGTACTCTTCCTGCGTCAACCGGAACAATACAACTCGATTTCTAGGCTTCGTAATGGCCATACGTGATTCTTTCTGTAGGGGTTTTGGCGGGCGGTTTCTTTTCCGGCGCAATCTGGTGTGCGTCCACTTCGACGGCGACGGAGCAGCCCAACGCTTCGACGCTGACGACCACGCGCCAGTTATCGTTGGCGCGGACAATGACTCCGCGCACAGATTCCAGAGGGCCGTGGCTGATGCAAACATGTTGACCGATGCGAATGTAGGGGCAAGCGTCGACGGGGCGTCCGGTGGCAATCAGCGCGCGCACGGAAGCCACTTCTGTATCGTCGACAGGGATTGGGTCACGCCCCGTACTCACCACGCCGCGCACGGCCGGCGACGTGAGTACCCGCAACTTGTCATTGTGGGAAAAACGGCAGAACAAGTAGCCGGGGAAGAGCACGACGTCAGAAGTCTTGACACGGTCCGACCAGCGCCGCTGCATCCGATGGACGGGCAGGTAAACTTCAAAACCCTGATTTAGCAACCCGCGCTCCGCCAAATGCTCGTGCTTTGGATGAACGGTGATCGCGTGCCAAGGCGTCGGGATAGGAGATTGCATCGAAAGTTCTTGCGTCGGGGGAGACGGACAGAGCTATCGCTACGAAGGTCCCAACGTGGGGGGAATCGGACCCTTGGGGAAGGAGTTTTTATTGTAGTCGTTTCGTATACAGAGTCAAGGGAATTTAGCGGTAGGTAGTGGCTCAGTTTGAGCATGAGGTAATTTTCTGGGTAGTGGCTCAGTTTCAAACTAAGCCACTACCCAGAATTTCAGCTTCGCCCATTCTCCTCATGCGAGCCAGGCAGCCCCTTCTATGGCGCGATGCCAGGTCAGATTCCGGCGCCAATGCACTTGCCTTGCGGTACTGGTCAATGCCAGTTCAAAGCGGCCGCAGAATTCCAAGGCGTTGGCGTGGAACGTCAGAACCGTTTCCAGATACGGATGCTGGTCCAGCACCTGGCGGCCGCACTCGGCAGCGAGCTCAAATTCGTGGCGGCAGAAATGGACCAGGATCTCGGCCATGGCGAGAGCGGCCCCAGCACGTCGGCTGCCCGCGCTTGGGCCAGCATGTCCAAAGCTTGGTCCATGCGGTTCCACGATACGTATAACATCGCGAGCCGCACGTAGACCCCCGCAAACCGGGGCTGGGCGTCCTGGGCCAATAGAAGTTGCGCCTCGGCGCGCGGTCCACACGCAGCGCCGGGGCATATCCACATCGCTCGACGACCTTGCGGTGCGCAGCCAAAAAATGGGGGTAGGTATCACGTGGCGCGCGCATAGCGTAGACGCCTAACAGGAGAAACGCGTGCGCGATCCCCTCCAGAGCGCGTGTCTCGGCTCCCGTCTCCTCCGCTGCCCGTTCAAAACAGTCTAGTGCTTTCTCCAGGCCTTCGCGCGTGCGGCGATTTAGGAAATGCCACCCGGGGCGAAGCAGATCCTCGGATTCAGGGACTTCCAGGCAATAGCCCAAGCGGGGATGACAACTGATCCATTCGCCGCATTCCCCTAGTATCCGTTTTACTTCACCGATGGTTACGGTGACAGTGTGTTTAGAGACCAGCACGCCGTCCCGGCGCAGACAGTCGGATGCCAGAATCTATCGAAAACGGGCCGCACGCGACGCTATGCCTTCCGGGTTCATACAGTGAACTGAAACGTGCCGGGACAGCCAAATCATAACTTACACCCGCGCGTTTTGTCCAAGTGGTTGATTCAAAATGACATGTTACAAAATATTGACTTGTTTCTACGTGGATCGGACCGTATACTGCGCGCCTATGCCAGCGCGCTGCGGTGCTAGCGTCGCAAGTACTCGTCCGCGGCCGCGGCGGCTTGGCGACCCTCCGCTATAGCCCATACCACTAATGACTGACCGCGTCGAGCATCGCCGGCGGCGAACACGCCGGGGAGGGACGTTTCATAGTTGTCGGTTTCGATGTTGCCGCGCGACGTCAGCGCCAGGCCGGAGCTTTGCACCAAGCCCGGTTGCACGGGACCAGTGAAGCCCATCGCCAACAAAACCAAGTCGGCATCCAGCGTGAACTCGGTGCCTTTCATGGGCTCGAACTTGGGAGCCGGACCCACTCGAATGGCGTGCAGTTTTTTGACGTTGCCCTGGGCATCGCCCTCGAAGTGAGTAGTGGAAACGGCCCACTCGCGTTGGCCGCCTTCCTCGTGCGCGCTCTCCACACGCAGCATCAACGGCCACTGCGGCCATGGTGTGGAGGAATGGCGCTCGCCCGGAGGCTGCGGCATGATTTCGAACTGATGGACGCTGGCGCACTTCTGCCGATGCGAAGTTCCCAGGCAGTCGGCTCCGGTGTCTCCGCCGCCAATGATGATTACGTTCTTACCGGTGGCAAGAATCGCCTGCGATTCATCTTCGGAATCGCCCGCGACACGTTTGTTTTGCTGGGTCAGGTAATCCATCGCGTAGTGGATCCCCTTCAACTGGCGGCCTGGTACGGGAAGATCGCGGGGATACTCGGCGCCCATGGCCAGCACCACCGCGTTGTACTCTTTGCGTAAGTCGTCCAGCGAAGTGATGTGAGCATTGGTCACGAACTCGACGCCTTCAGCTGCCATCTGGGACATGCGGCGGTCGATTCCGAGCTTCTCCATCTTGAAATCGGGGATGCCGTAACGCATTAATCCCCCGATGCGGTCGCTCTTCTCAAACAGTGTGACGGAGTGCCCGGCGCGCGCCAACTGCTGCGCCGCGGCCATTCCCGCCGGCCCCGATCCGACCACAGCGACGCGGCGATCGCTGCGTATCGCGGGCGGCTCCGGCACGATCCAGCCTTGCTCCCAGGCGTGGTCGATGATGGAACGCTCGATCACCTTAATTGTTACGGGGGGTTCGTTGATCCCCAGTACGCAGGCTGATTCGCACGGGGCGGGACAGATGCGTCCGGTGAATTCCGGAAAATTATTAGTGGAATGCAGCACGCGAATGGCGTCGCGCCAGCGGTCGCGGTAGACCAGATCATTCCAATCCGGAATGATGTTGTTCAGAGGGCAGCCGGTGTGGCAGAACGGAATTCCGCAATCCATGCAACGCGCGCCTTGCGTGCGCACGCTTTCGGCTGGAAAGGGTTTGTAGATCTCAAACCAGTCGTTCACGCGCTCGGCAATCGGACGCCGCTCGGGGACCTGACGTTCGTACTCAAGAAAACCGGTATTTTTACCCATGGGACGCAACCTCCTGGCGGGCCACGCCCAGCACTCGTTTGTATTCGTGGGGGAAGACCTTCACGAATTTGGGCAGCAAGGCGTCGAAATTATCCAGCACCCAGTTGCCGCGCACGCTGCCGGTTTCTTCGGCATGGCGCGCGATCCAGTAACGCAGCGTCTCGATATCCTGTGGGTCGTCGACCTTCTCCAGGTCGACGCTGGTGCGATTGCAGCGGGTCTTCGCGAACTCGCCGGTTTCATCCAGTACGTAGGCGATGCCGCCCGACATGCCGGCCGCGAAATTCTTGCCGGTATCGCTGAGGCAGATGACCAGGCCCTTGGTCATGTACTCACAACCGTGGTCGCCCAGACCTTCTACCACGGCGGTTGCGCCCGAATTGCGAACGGCGAACCGTTCCCCCGCGCGTCCGTTGAAGAACGCTTCGCCGGAGGTGGCGCCATATAGGACCACGTTGCCGACGAGAATATTCTGATCGGGTTTGAATGTGGAACCTCGTGGAGGATACACGATCAGTTTGCCGCCGGATAACCCCTTGCCGACGTAATCGTTCGAATCTCCTTCGAGTTCCAGGGTTACGCCGCGGGCAAGGAACGCGCCAAAGCTCTGTCCGGCGGAACCGTTGAAGCGGAAATGAATGGTGCCGGGATCCAAGCCCTCGGCTCCGTATTTGCGGGCGATTTCGCCCGAGAGCATCGCGCCAACGGTACGATCCACGTTGCGGATCGGCAGTACGAACTCGACCGGCGTGCGATCTTCGAGAGCGGGTCTGGCATGATCGATCATCTTGGCGTCCAGAGCGGCTTCCAGTCCGTGGTCCTGCGCCATGGTGCAGCGGCGTCCGACGCTGGAGGGTACCTGAGGATGATACAGAAGCTCAGAGAAGTCGAGACCTTTGGCTTTCCAGTGCTGCACGCCAGCCTGCATTTGCAGCTTGTCGGACCGACCCACCATTTCATCCACACTGCGGAAGCCAAGTTTGGCCATAATCTCGCGTAGTTGTTCGGCGACGAAGAAGAAGTAATTGATTACGTTCTCCGGCTTACCGGCGAATTTCTTGCGCAAGACTGGGTCTTGCGTAGCGATCCCGACGGGACACGTGTTGAGGTGGCACTTGCGCATCATGATGCAGCCCAGCGACACCAGCGGCGCGGTGGAGAATCCGAACTCTTCCGCCCCCAGCAGGGCGGCGATTGCCACGTCGCGGCCGGTCTGCAGCTTGCCGTCCGTTTGTAATCGCACGCGGCTGCGCAAGTCGTTCAGCACCAGGGTCTGCTGTGTTTCGGCGAGACCGAGTTCCCAGGGTCCACCAGCATGTTTCAGCGATGTGAGGGGGGAGGCTCCCGTGCCACCGTCATAACCGGCGATCAGGATGACGTCGGCATGGGCTTTCGCCACACCCGCCGCCACCGTACCGACACCGGCTTCCGCGACCAGCTTTACGGAGACGCGAGCCCGTGGATTGGCGTTCTTCAAATCGTAAATCAGCTGCGCCAGATCTTCGATGGAATAGATGTCGTGATGGGGGGGCGGCGAAATCAGACCGACACCGGGCACCGAATAGCGTACCCGCGCGATCACTTCGTCCACTTTGTAACCGGGAAGTTGACCACCCTCACCCGGTTTGGCGCCTTGCGCGATCTTGATTTGAAGTTCGTCCGCGTTTACCAGGTAATGCGCGGTCACACCAAAGCGTCCCGAGGCCACCTGTTTGATGGCGCTGCGGCGCAAGTCGCCATTCTCGTCGGGCAGAAAGCGGGCCGCATCCTCACCGCCTTCGCCTGTGTTGGACTTTCCGCCGATGCGGTTCATTGCGATGGCGATGGTCTCATGCGCTTCCTTGCTGATCGACCCGAACGACATCGCGCCCGTGGCGAAGCGCTTGACGATTTCGCTGGCGGGTTCCACTTCTTCCAGCTTGAGTGGCTTCTTGCTCTCGCGGAATTCCATTAATCCACGCAGCGTCGCCAGCTCTTTGCTTTGCTCGTCGATCAATGCGGCGTATTCCTTGAACGTCTCGTAGCGTTCGTCCCGCACCGCGGTTTGCAGCTTCGAGACGGTCAGTGGATTTAGTAGATGATGCTCGCCACCCACGCGATAGTGATAACTGCCGCCAGCTACCAGTTCAGTATTCGACTCGGTGGCCGGTGTGAAGGCATGTTCGTGCTTCATGGCGGCTTCTTTTGCGAGCACTTCCAAACCCACGCCGCTGATGCGCGACGCGGTGCCCGTGAAGTACTGATTGATGACGCTCTTGTCCAGGCCAATGGCTTCGAATATCTGCGCGCCGCGATAGCTCTGCAGCGTGGAGATTCCCATTTTCGAGAAGACTTTAAGGAGTCCTTTATTGATGGATTTCTTGAAATTCTTGAGCGCAGTCGGGAAGTCGACTTTCAGGCGTCCCTTCTGCGCCATGTCTTCCAAGGTTTCGATGGCCAGGTACGGATTGATGGCACTGGCTCCATAGCCGATCAGCACCGCGAAGTGGTGCACCTCGCGTGGTTCGCCGGATTCGATAATTAACGCGACCTGGGTGCGCTTCTGTTCGCGGACCAGGTAGTTGTGAACCGCACTCAGTGCAAGAAGGCTGGGAATGGGAGCGAGATCCGGATCTATACCGCGATCCGAGAGGATCACCAGATTGTAGCCGTCGTCGACCGCCATGGCGGCGCGTTTACACAACCCTTCGAGCGATTTTTCCAGACCCTCGGCTCCTTCCGAGGCGCGGAACATGGCGCGCAGCGTGGTAGCCAGGAAGTCGCCGTGGCTCACGCGGCGCAGTTTTTCCAGGTCGTAATTGGTTAGGATCGGATGCGGCAACTTCAGCAGGTTGCACTGCTCGGGAGTCTCATCGAAGATGTTGCGTTCGGTTCCGATGTAGCTGGTCAGGGACATGACCAGCTCCTCGCGAATCGGATCGATGGCCGGATTGGTGACCTGCGCGAACATCTGCTTGAAGTAATTGAACAGCGATTGCGGCCGGTTCGACAAACACGCGAGCGGCGTATCGGTACCCATTGACCCGATAGGCTCCTGGCCATCCTCAGCCATGGGCGTGAAGATCATCTTCAATTCTTCTTCGCTATAGCCGAAGGCGCGCTGGCGCAGCAGCAGTGAGTCGGGATCGAACCCGTGTACACGCGCCGGCGTGGGCAGAGAATTGAGCGTAATCTGGTTATCTTTCAACCATTCCGCGTAGGGCTGCCGCGAGGCCAGCATGGCCTTGATTTCTTCGTCCGGTACGATGCGATGTTCTTCCAGATTCACCAGCAGCATCTTGCCAGGCTGCAAGCGGCCCTTATACGCGACGTTTTCCGGCTTGACGGGTAATACGCCAGCTTCCGACGCCATGATCATCTGTCCGTCTTTGGTGACCAGATATCGCGCCGGCCGTAAGCCATTGCGGTCCAGTGTCGCGCCCAGCCATTTTCCGTCGGTAAACGCGACTGCCGCGGGACCATCCCATGGCTCCATCAACGTGGCGTGGTATTCGTAAAACGCGCGTTTCTCCGGCAGCATGGTTGTGTCGGCGTCCCACGCTTCGGGCATCAGCATGGCCATCACGTGCGGCAATTCGCGTCCCGCCATGGTCAGCATTTCGACGGCGTTATCCAAGGAGCCCGTGTCGGACAAACCGGGGCGAATCACGGGGAACGTTTTCTGCAGATCCGCGCCGAATCTGTCGGACCGCAGCACGGACTGGCGCGCGTTCATCCAGTTCACATTGCCACGCACCGTGTTGATTTCGCCGTTGTGGCAAACGTAACGATAGGGATGCGCCAACTGCCACGTCGGGAACGTGTTGGTGGAAAACCGCTGATGCACCATGCAGATCGAACTGCGCGTTTCGGGATCGCGCAATTCCTTATAGAAGTCCGAAATCTGGGGTGCCAGGAGTAAGCCCTTGTAGACGATGGTGCGCGAGGAAAGGGAGGGTATATAGAAGAAGTCCTTCTCGCGCAGCTCCGTGGCGGCGATTTCCGATTCCGCCCGGCGCCGCATCACGAACAGCTTGCGCTCCAATTCATCCTGCGTCATACCAGCCGGAGCGCGAACGAAAACCTGCTCGATATAGGGCTGCGCGGCCCTCGCGTGCCGCCCGATGGCGTCTCCGCGCACAGGCGTGTCCCGCCAGCCGAGCACAGTGAGCCCTTCTTCATCGGCGACTCTTTCCACAATGCCCTGGCAGATCAACATCTGTTTGGGTTCGACCGGCAAAAACACCATTCCTACGCCGTACTGCCCAGGCTCGGGCAAGGAGAAACCTAGCGTCGAGCATTCGCGCGCGAAAAAAGAATGCGGAATCTCGATCAGAATCCCTGCTCCATCGCCGGTCTCCGGATCGCAGCCGCAGGCTCCGCGGTGGGTTAGATTGATCAGGATTTCAATCCCTTTTTTGATCACATCGTGGGTTTTGGCACCGTCCAGGTTGACGATAAAGCCCATGCCGCAGTTGTCGTGCTCAAATTGGGGGTCGTAGAGGCCCTGCTTCGTGGGAGGAATCTTCATAGGCGACTGCATGGTATACAGTATCCCACACCGCACTATCAGTACAACAACAATAAGAACTCTTGATTATTAGCCATGCTAATGCTACATTAGCTCATGCGGGAAAGCCAGCGCATTTCTGATTTTCTGCTCTTTCGAGACATTGCGCTAACCCGTAGTTTCAGTCGCGCGGCGGCGATGAGTGGAATTAGTCAAAGTGCTGCCAGTCAACAAGTTCAGGAGCTGGAACGCGTCCTTCAGGTGACCCTGATCGACCGTTCCCGCCGACCCCTGGTGGTCACCTCCGCAGGAGAACTATATGCCGAATTTTGCCGCGACGTAATCCGCCGCAAGCAGGATTTCGATACTGCACTGGGCAGGTTGCGCGATAAAACCGGCGCCGCTGACGTGGAAGGTATCGTGCGGGTAGCGTCAATCTATTCGGTGGGTGTCAGCGAACTGATCCAACTTGAAAAGCGGTTTACGGAGCTGCATCCCCATTCGGAAGTCGCGATCGCGTATCTGCAGCCTGGCAAAGTCTATGCAGCGGTATTGGAAGATCAAGCGGATCTTGGACTTGTGAGCTATCCTGAGCCGAGCCGCGAGCTGAACGTCATCCCCTGGAGGCGCGAAGAGATGGTGCTGGCCGCTTCGCCCGATCACCCCATCGCCCGCCAAGCTGCCGCCCACCAGGGCCCCTTGCCGATCACGGAGCTGGAAGGTGTCGACTTTGTGGGCCTCGACGAAGAGCTACCGATCCGGCAGCATGTCGACCGGTTCTTCCGGGAGAAGAACGTGAAGGTAAATCTGTCGCTGCATTTCGACAATATCGAGATGGTGAAACAGGCGGTGGCGCACGACGCCGGGGTCAGCATCCTTCCTTATCGCGCCATGCGCGAAGAGCTCCGGCAGAAACGCCTGACGGCGATCCGCTTGGCGGGTGCGGTACTGTACCGGCCGCTGGGGATCATTCATCGCAAGAAGAAGCAATTCCATCCGGTGATGCAGGCGTTTCTGGAAATGTTGACCGAAGCTCCGGTTCCAGACGTTTTAGGATCCTGAGCGCCGCGATTCCGTGGGCAGCTACTCTACAATGGAAGAAGCGTGAAGACTTTCTACATTGAGACGTTCGGGTGTCAGATGAACGCGCACGACTCGGAGAAAGTCGTGGGGACACTGATCGGGGAAGGCTATGCGCAGGTAGATACAGTCGAGGCGGCCGAGATCGTCTTCTATAACACATGCAGCATTCGCGACAAGGCGGAACAGAAAGTGTTCCATCGTTTGGATCAATTCAAGCGAGAGAGCAAGGGCAAGACTTTCGCGGTGCTGGGATGCGTGGCACAGCAAGAGGGCGAGAAGATTTTCGAGAAGGCTCCGCATGTGAGCTTGGTGTGCGGTTCGGCTAGCTATAACCATCTGCCGCAACTTCTGGTGCAACTGGAAACCGGGAACAAGCGGGTTACAGGACTGAGTCTGGATACCGAACTCGCGTTCGAGACCGCCTACACGCGTCGCGACAATCCGCATCGCGCCTACATTACAGTGATCGAAGGCTGCGACAAGAACTGCGCCTATTGCGTTGTCCCGTTCACGCGCGGACCGGAGCGCAGCCGTACCAGCGCTTCCGTGATCGCCGAGGCGGATACGTTGGCCAGGGCGGGGTACAGCGAGATCCAACTGCTGGGGCAGAACGTGAACAGCTATCGCGATCCGTCGCCCGCGGGATGGGATTTTGCAACATTGTTGGACCAAGTAGGACGCGTGCCGGGCATCCGCCGCGTACGATTTACTACGTCGCATCCAAGGGATTTCGGCAAGGACATCATCGATGCCATCGACGGAAATCCGGTGCTATGTAATCATGTGCACCTGCCCGTGCAGTCGGGTTCCTCTGAGGTGCTGGCCGCGATGCAGCGGTCCTACACACGCGAGGAATACATGCGGCGCATCCAGTGGATGAAGTCCGCGGCGCGGCGTATCGCGATCACATCCGATATCATCGTGGGCTTCCCGGGTGAAACGCTCGCGCATTTCGACGAGACTTTGGATTTGCTGACGGAGATCGAATACGACGCGTTGTTCACTTTCAAGTATTCGCGGCGGCCCAATACGCCGGCGCTGGCGTTGGACGACCAGATCCCGGAAGAGGAAAAGACCCGGCGTCTGACGATTCTGCAGGAACATCAACGACAGATTCAGATGCGGCGCAACCAGGATTATCTGGGCGCGGTGGAAGAATGCCTGGTAGAAGGCTTCAACAAAGCCACCGGGCAGTGGATGGGGCGGACCTCGCAACACAAGACGCTGAATTTCCTGCGCCAAGGCGAGGTGGATCTGACGGGAAAATATACGGAAGTCCGGGTGACGCGCGCAGGGCCAAATTCCTTGGCGGGCGAAGCGATTCAGTAAGGGGACCAACATGGAAGTCGAAATGAAGATTCGGGGCCTGATGATAGACCCCACCAACAATATACCCATCGTGGTCTTGAAAGACGTGGATGGAAACGCCGTTCTGCCGATTTGGGTTGGCATGCCGGAAGCCAACGCTATCGCGCTGGAAATCGCCAAGGAATCCACCGCGCGTCCGATGACGCACGACCTGATCCGCAACCTGCTGTTCGGCCTAGAGGCGGGCGTAAAGAAGGTTGTCGTGTGCGACCTGAAGGACGACACCTACTACGCGGTGATCTGGGTGGAGCGTGACGGTAAACTGATTGCCGTGGATGCGCGGCCCAGCGATGCGCTTGCTATTGCTTTACGTCTCGACTGCCCTATCTATGTTGAGGATGCGGTGCTCAAGACCTCGAAAGCGGCCACGCTCACAGAGGCGGGAAGTACGGAAGAAGTCCGGCGTTGGCTGGAAGGCTTGAAAGACGACGACCTCGGCCACTACAAGATGTAGTGTGGTAAGTGGTGGGTTGGAAAAGAAAACGGGGACACCCGAAGGCGGCCCCATTTCGCACAGCGGTGAGATTCGTTACTTGCCTTTGCCCTTGGGAGGTGCTTTGCCTTTGGGGGCGGACGGAGCCTTAGCTTTCCCTTTGCCTTTAGCAGCGCCGGGAGGATCTACGCCAGTCCACCCGCTGAGTTGTTTCTTCTCCACTTCGAAAGTAATGTTGAAGGGATCGGCGACATAGCTTTTGGCTGTGCCGCTGAATTCAAGTACGGCGCCTGGCGCCATCATTCCGGGGAGGGCATCTTCGAAGACCAAGGTGGCATCTGGGGTCGCTGGGTCTAAGACGCCCAATACCAGGGTGTTCGGTTGATTCTCGGGGCTCATTGAAATGAGCGTTCCCTTGAAATTGGTCACGCCTGGGATCGCCTCTCCAGGCAACAATGCGTCCTTGAAGTTATCGTTCCAGATCATCGCGCCAGTGGGTCCGGTCAGGGGCGCTTTTATGGAATCACCCCAAAATGCAAGATCCGGATGCGCCTTCTCCCATGCTTCCCGATCCTTGAACTTTTCCATTTCGATGGCATTGCGATCTTTGATGGTGAAATCCGACGCAGGCATCGGATTAGCTTTGGCTTTGGCGAGGAAGTCTTCCAGACCCTCCTTCGAGCCGTGATACGTGTTGTACGTGTTCGTGACGAAGTCGAGGTACGTTTTCTTCTGCGTCGCGTTCAGGGCATTCGGCCCGTCCAATTGAGCCGCGCGAGCCACATGGTAGAGAGCTTCCGGAACCTTGGCCGGATTCTTGGCGCGCTGATTGAATTTCGCTTGGCCTAACCAAAGCACGAACGGTGCTTGATTCGGCTCCGCTTGTACCACTTTGGTTAGTTCCACTTCGGATTTCGGATCGTCCTTGCGTTGTACGTATACCCACGCGTAGGTCCGCTGTGAGAGGCTTTCAAAAACAGGTTTGTTCTGCGCCCATTGAGCTTCGGAAAGATTTCCCGGCTTGTTGGCTGCGGCAAACACCGCGCTGCTATTGTCCAATAAATACTTCGCGGTTTGCTCCGCCGTGGTCAGATCGGCAGCGGAGTGCGGGGCCGGCAGGGCGTAGATGCCGGCCAGAATCGTCTGGATAGCGAAAAAGTGATTCGGCAGCTTCGTGCGGATTTCCTTGGCCTTGTCGAAAGCCTTGCGGTTATCCTTCATCGAACCGTAGACGCCAAGATAGGCTTCCGCGCGCGCTTGCCATAACTCCGTGACATTATCCGGGTAGGCTTTGGTCCACTTGTCCAATACGTCGATCCGGCACTTGTCATCCTTGCACGCCCCATATTGGGTATAGCCAAGGTCGGCTTCCGCCGCGTCTTTCCAGTTGGGGCCAGCGGCGGGCTGCTGCGCAGGCATAACCCAGCCCAAGCTTAAGCCGATCCCTAGCGCCGTGATCATTATCAGGATTCTTTTATGTGTCTTCACCGCAGACCTCCCAAACTTCAGCTTACGTGACCGCACTATTCATGTAACTACCGTGAACCCACTGGATTGGGACACTCTGGGGAGTATAGCGGAACGTACGTAACGCTCGCAAGGGTCTTGCGGCACAGTACGCCGTGCCCATCCCTTGTAAACGCGGTCTGCAACGTGGCCTTGCCTATCCCCGTCCGGAGTCGCTTTCCAGCATACACCCAATTTGTGCCGGTGCATCCCAATCCTTCTAGAGCTTTGGACGCCGGATGTTACGGATTAGTTTCATGCGGCCTCCCGCCCGGCTTGGGTGCTACCTTGTAACGAATGCCCGCACGTTGGATTGATCTGGCCGTCATTGTCGTCTACCTAGCCGGTATTACATGGTTTGGCTCGCGCTTCCGCAGCACCCAGAAAACCCTCAAGGATTATTTCCTGGGAGGCCGGCGGGCTCCGTGGTGGGCGATCGCGCTCTCCATTGTTTCCGCCGAGACCAGCACCCTTACCGTCATCGGCACCCCGGCGCTTTCCTTCAACGGGAACTTCGGGTTCCTGCAGGTCGTTTTCGGATATCTGCTGGCCCGCATTGTAATCTCGACGCTCTTTCTTCCGGCTTATTTCCGCGGGGAACTCTACACCGCCTACGAACTGATGAGCGTCCGTTTTGGACCGCGCATCCGCAAGCTGACGGCAGGGACGTTCCTCATTCTTAGGGCGCTCGCCGAGGGCGTGCGCGTCTTCGCTATTTCCATCGTGATTTCTATCGTGCTGGGGACCGGGGAAATGACTTCCATTGTGGTCATTATGGCGCTGACGCTGGTTTACACCTATGAAGGTGGGATGACGGCCGTGATCTGGACTGACGTGGTCCAAATGGTCCTTTATGTGGCGGGAGCGGCGGTCAGTTTATGGGCACTGCTGCATCAGATCCCCGGCGGCTGGGCCCATGTGGCGGATGTTGCGGGCGGGCTAAACAAGTTTCAGGTCTTGGATTTCCGGCTGGGTCCGCCGGCGGAGTTCTTTTCCCGTACTTACAGCTTCTGGGGTGGCGTCATTGGAGGCTGCTTTCTGACCACCGCCAGCCACGGTACGGAGCAGTTGATCGTCCAGCGGCTCCTCGCGGCGCCCAGCGAGCGAGATAGTCGTCGGGCGTTGTTCTCAAGCTGGGTGGTAATCTTCATCCAATTCACCCTCTTTCTAGTGGTTGGGGTGTGTCTCTTTACGCTATATAGAGACAACGGCTGGGTAAAGCCAGCTGTTACGGATAGTATTTATCCGCGCTTCATCTGGGAGCAACTCCCCCTTGGCGTTGCGGGACTGGTAATTGCGGCGATTCTGGCGGCGGCCATGTCCAACCTTAGTGCGGCACTGAACGCCCTGGCATCCACGACCGTGATGGATTTGTGGCGGCCTTTCGTGGGATCTGACTCCGCCCAAGAGCATGTCTGGCTGCGCCGAGCCCGTTTTGCCACAGTTGCCTGGGGTGGCATTCTGTTGGGCGTCGCCCTTCTGGCCCGGAATTGGGGAGGAGTCCTCGAAGCAGGCCTGGGAATCGCGTCGATTATATATGGATCGCTTTTAGGTGTGTTTTTATTGGGATTGCTGACTCGGAAGGCGAACGAAGTAGGCGCTATGGCAGGGATGTGCGCGGGCTTAGCGGTCACCCTCTATGTGCGTTTCGCCACTCCGATTGCTTGGACCTGGTATATATCCCTGGGAACGTCGGTGACGTTTGTTGTGGGGGTAATCGTATCGCGGCTGGCCGGAAGGCGGGCGGCGAGCTTAATTTAGTGTTACGCATGGGGGAATGCGAGCATCCCAGTTTTTGAACCCCACTGGGTAGTAAAAGAGGACGTTCCGAATGGATTTTATGAAAATGCTCGCGGATTTGCGCCGCGAGCGAGATCAAATCGAGCAAACGATCCTGACGCTCGAGCGTTTGGCGAACGGCCGCGGAAAGCGTAGGGGTCGCCCACCAGCCTGGATGTCGGAACTGAAACGTAAGGGGCGGCCTGTGGGCAGCAAAAATAAACCGAAAGCACAAGCAACAGCCTAGCGGCGTGTGCGGGTGATAAGGGGCGTTCTTCCGCTTTCCTGCCGTACCACGGGGGGCGCAGTGGGCCGGAACACCAGCAGGAACACGTTGGTGCTGCTATCGTCGGGCGGATGATCCTGGCCTGCCGCAAACACATTGCCGTAGGCGACGCCAGTGATGTAGACGTTGCCCGTGGCGTCCACTTCAATGGCATTCACCATCTGAAAGCCTTGGCCAGTGACGTAACTGGAGTAAGTTAAGCCGGCAGAGCCCGACTTGGCAGGATCGATGATCGCCACGAAACCGTCGGTTCCGCCCAGGGCGGAGACGGAATTAATCGCATCCACGGTCCGCAAATCGCGTGACAGCGTGTAGCCGCAGAAATAGTAAGAACCGGAGGGGCCCACGCGTAGGTCGTTGATCACTTCGCCGTCACTGCCGCCGTACAGAGTGGAATACACCAGTTGCGCCCCAGGCGCGGCGTTGATATCCAGAACTGTCAGGAACGCATCGCCATTCCCACCCGCCACGGTTTGGACAGCGTTGGGAGTGGTTGGGAAATCGGTCGAGAGGCTAAATCCCGCAACGACGGGACGACCCTGGGCATCCAGCGCGACCTTCCATGCCTGATCGATGCCCTTGCGACCCAGGAACGTGAGGTATTCCTTCTTGCCACCCAGCAAGTCGAGCTTGGCGAGAAAGCTATCGCCCGCGCCGGAATACGTGCCTTGGAAGGCGTTTGCTGTAGCGCCAAGATCGTAGGAGTACGTGTAGCCCGCGATGTACGCTTTGCCCGCTGCATCCACCGCGATGGAGCGCGGGACATCGATGAACGATCCACCCAAATAGGTGCTGACAACCAGCGATGCCGCTCCGGTCTGTTTGATGTCGAAGACCGAGGCGAAGATGTCAATTCCGTTCGCCAGAGTGGCCTGGATTGCGCCTTTCACCGGGAAGTCAGTGGAATACGTAAACCCGGTGATGTAAGCCTTGCCCCCGCCCAGCGCGATCGCCGTGGGTTCTTCGGTGCCGGTGCCGCCAAAGAAAGTGGAGTACACCAGGCCGCTCTTGCCCGGAAGCTTGGTGTCGAGAGCGGAGAGGAATATCTTGCGCGCGCTGCCGTTTTCGGTCCGATAGGCGCCGCTGGTAGTGGGAAAGAAGAAGTCGTCCGTAAGGCCAGTCATATATAGGACGCCTTCACTGTCCACTGTTGCAGCCTTCAACATGTCGCCGAAATCGCCGCCGAAGATACCCGAGTAGGGAATCACTTCGTCGCCCGTCTTCAACGGGTTCATCTTGGTGGTGAAGATGTGCTCATTGGGCGTGAGTATGAATCCGGAATAGGCCTCGCCTACCAGCGGAAAATTATTCGAATACGTGGAGCCCGCAAGATAGATGGAGCCGTTCTTATCTTTACTGATGCTGATCGGGGAATCCGCGCCCGTGCCCGCCAGGTACGCGGTGAACAAAATTTCAGGATCGATCACAAGTTCCCGTGCCGCGTCGTATTCGCCTAAGCGAATGGAATAACTCCCGTCATCCTCCGGGAAATAGCTGGACGAGACGGCGACGACGTCGCCCGCAGGAGTCCGCTGGTAGGTGACGGGCGGGTTCTGGGTGATGTCGCCTCCAGGAAGACTGAGCAGCAGCGCGCCCTTGGGCGTGACCTGAACTCGGTTGGCCCCGGCAAAACGCATGCGTATTACCGATGGGTCCGCGCCAGGGGCTAGCTCAAAATCGTATTCCAGCCGTTGGCCCACACCGTAATAGGTAATGTCGATACCCGGATAGAGGTTGTGGCGGCGTAATTTGAGAAAAGCATCCGAGCTATAGAAATCGCCGCGCGAAAAGTGGTTGGTGGAGGTAGCCGATTTCTGTTCACCGACGAAGCGAGCATCCGGATCGGCGCCGGTAAATTGAACTTGCAGCGCGTGCTGATCCAGGCCAAGGACCGCGGAATCGCCGCTGATGGCGACGCCGAACCCCAAACCGCGGGCGAGCCAAGTCCGGTCGTTTTGGCCGCGTACGCTCTCGAATCGGAGCGGGATCTTGTTTAATAAGTTCTGCGTAGACGGGTCAGGCGGGGCCGCTGCGTACGCGAACCCTCCCATCACAATAAGTCCAACCAAAACGCGCATGGATTTGAGACGTAACCCCCAGACGGTTGGGTTGCACGGAAAGCGGCAACCGGATCATTTCATAGGTTAGCATGGGGTCTTGTCCCAATTGCCCAACATTCGCTTTCGGCCCCCTAAATCTCCCTTTGCGGTTTCTCTGCTGGCCGTGCTAGCGACTTTGGCCTTTTATTTTGAGTACTTACCGCGGATGCGCCGGGTCTACATTCCTTACGACCTGGCGGTTTACCACTACTCGCTGGCAGATTACGGGTTTCAGAGCGTAAAGCACTTGCGGTGGCCGCAGTGGGATTCCAGCATGTACAGCGGCATGAGCTTCGCGTCCAATGTCCAAGCGGCTTTGTATTACCCAGGGACGTGGCTGATGTTCCTGGCCGGGTGGAATAATCAGACGCTGCGATATTCCGCCCTGGAGATCCAGACGCTGGCGCACGTTTCGTTGGCCTTCATTTTGTGTTTCTATTGGCTGCGCGGAAAAAGCCTGGAACCCATGGCGTACACTCTGGGCGCGGCGGTCTACGCGTTCAGCGGATACATGTGCACCCAAATCCAGCACTTCGGCTTGGTCGTGGCAGTCGCGTGGATGCCTGCGGCACTCCGCGGTATCGATCAGGCGGCGGAACAGAAATCCTGGCGGCCGCTATGGAAGCTGGCCGCAGCATCGGCGCTGGTGTTCCTGGGAGGCTATCCGCCCAGCTGGCTGGTGTTCGCGATGGTAGCGGGCGTATACGCGCTGGCAGGTCCATGGCGCTGGAAGACAGCGGCGGGCGTCGTGGCGGCGCTGCTATTTTCCCTCGCGCTTTGTGCAGTTCAACTCCTGCCCGCGTGGCAAGCCAACCACTTTCGAGAGCCGGAGCTGCAGTACGGAACCGGCATCAAAGACATCATGTATTTCGTCTCCTATCTGGTGCCTAACTATTTCGATTTTGGTTTGGACGTGCCAGTGCAAACGAACTTCACCAAGGATTATTTGTATTTGGGAGCGCCCGGCATCCTGGGAATTTTCCTGCTGTTCCGGCGTGGCGGGCTGCGTGGCTCGGCACAAGCCCTGGCGGTGTTAGGCATGACACTGGTGATGGCGACAAATCCGTTCGGCCTGGTATGGAGTGTGATTCAGCATTCCCAATTGCTCGCCGATTTATGCCGCTCCGCTTATTTTCTGGCGGGTTCGGCGATTGCATTTGCGGAACTGGCGGCTCGCGGACTGGATCGGTTCCTGAAACGGCCCGCTAGTAAGACTCCGTCATGGATGGCTCCCGCGGCGCTCGTCCTGATGACGGCGTGGGCTTTGTTCGAGCTGAAGCGCTGGCCGGGCGCCGAATTTGCGCATGGACTGGGATCGCTCTACGACGCGGCTAGCATGCTGCTTGTTTTCGGATTCGGCTTATATGTCTTCCGCTCGCAGTTTGGTCCATGGCGCGCGTGGGTCGGCTTGGCGCTGTTGCTGTCCGCGGGTATCGATTACAAGGTCTTTGGCACCAGCAAGCGCTTCAACGCGGGGCAGGGACCTCGCCCCGGCTACTCCGCAACCGCATATGTCGCGATGAGTGCCGAGGCTTTTCGAGAACTGAAGAGTCATCCCGACGCTCGTGTTCTGCTGCAGGAATTTGGTCCCCTCGCACTGGAAGTCCGTCACGTGGGATTTTCTACTCCGCAGGGCTTCGATCCCTTTCTAAGCACGCAGTACCGCAAGGTGGTGACTCGTCTTGGCACGTGGCAATCGAATCGCGAGTTCCTGATCGACCCGATGAATTCCGAGGCCATGCGCTTGTTCGGCATTCGCTACGTGATCACAGCGGAACGGGCGCCGAAGTATTCCGCACTGGTGGCAGATCCCAAGTTTCGTTCCGTTGGTCCCGACAACGAATACTACAAGGTATTCGAGTACCTGGACGCCAACCCGCCCTACGGCATGGAAGACGGGGCCGCCCAGACGATGAAGTGGGAACCTGAGGACCGCGTGTTCACAGTGGAGACGGCGTCAGCGGGGCGTTTCACGCTCACCGAACAGTTCTACCCCGGCTGGTCCGCGACGGTAGACGGAACGCCTTCCACCATCGAAAAATGGGAATCGTCGTTCCAAGCGATCCACGTACCCGCCGGCAAACATACGATAGAGTTTCACTATCGCGAACAATTGCTGCCCGCGGGCGCGGCCATCTCGCTGCTTTCGCTGGGTGCGCTGTATTTATGGTTTCGGCGCCGGCTGCCAGCGAACTAGCCGCGCCACTTCCAATTCCGAATCTCCGGCATGTCTTCGCCGTGTTCCTCTACGTAAGCTTTGTGGTCCATCAGACGGTCGCGCAGGAACTGCTTGAAGTAACCCACGGTCGAGCCGAGATGCGTTACGCGGTCAACCACGTCGCCAGCCAGATGAAAGCGGTCCAGATCGTTCAGCACGGCCATGTCGAACGGAGTGGTCGTCGTGCCTTCTTCCTTATAGCCGCGCACGTGCAGGTTATCGTGATTGGTGCGTTTATATGTCAGCCTGTGAATCAGCCAGGGGTACCCATGAAACGCGAAAATGATCGGCTTGTCGCGAGTGAAGAGTGCGTCGAAGTCAGCGCCGGTCAAACCGTGGGGATGCTCCTGCGGAGGCTGCAACGCCATCAGGTCGACCACGTTCACCACGCGAATTTTCAAATCGGGAACATGTTCGCGCAGCAGTTCGACTGCGGCTAAGGTCTCCAGCGTGGGGACGTCGCCGCAACAAGCCATCACGACGTCGGGTTCCGCACCCGCATCGTTACTGGCCCATTCCCAGATTCCAACACCGGCATTGCAATGTTTCACTGCGGCCTCAATGCTCAACCATTGCTGGGCCGGGGCTTTACCGGCGACGATCACATTTACGTAATTCCGGCTGCGCAGACAATGATCCGCCACGGACAGCAGGGTGTTCGCATCCGGCGGCAGATAGACGCGAATGACCCCGGACTTTTTGTTCACAACGTGGTCCAGAAAGCCCGGGTCCTGGTGACTGAACCCGTTGTGGTCCTGCTGCCACACGTGCGACGTCAGCAGGTAATTCAATGAGGCGATAGGGCGGCGCCAGGGAATGTCCTTGGTCACCTTCAACCACTTGGCATGCTGATTGAACATCGAATCCACAATGTGAATGAACGCCTCGTAGCAGGAGAACAGGCCGTGGCGACCGGTAAGCAGATAGCCCTCCAGCCAGCCTTGGCACATGTGCTCGCTGAGCACTTCCATTACGCGGCCATCGGCCGCCAGATGATCGTCAGTGCTCAGCAGCTCAGCAACCCAGGTCCGATTGGTGGTTTCGAAAACCGACGTCAGCCGATTGGACGCGGTCTCATCCGGCCCGAAGACGCGGAAGTTACTGTGCTCTGCGTTCCTTTCGAGAATATCCCGTAAGAAAGCGCCCAGGATGCGCGTGCTTTCGGCTTGGATGCCGCCTGGTGTTTGAACGTCGACGGCGTAGTCTCGAAAAGCCGGGAGGTCCAAATCGCGCAGCAGCTGCCCGCCGTTGGCATGCGGATTCGCGCCCATGCGCCGGTCGCCCTTGGGTGCTAACTCCGCCAACTCTGGAAGCAGTCTCCCGCCTGCATCGAAGAGCTCCTCCGGCTTGTAGCTCTTCATCCACTCTTCCAACATCGCCAGATGCTGTGGATTGGACGCCAGGCCCGACAGCGGCACTTGATGGGAACGGAACGTGCCTTCGACCGGCAAGCCGTCGACTGCTTTGGGTCCCGTCCATCCCTTGGGTGTGCGCAATACGATCATCGGCCATGTAGGCCGCTTGCGGAATCCGTTCTGGCGCGCGTCGACCTGGATGCCGCGAATTTCTTCCAGCACCTTGTCCATGACCTCCGCCATCTTCAGATGCATTTCCGACGGATCGCTGCCTTCGACGAAATACGGGTTGTAGCCGTAACCTCGCAACAGCCGCTCCAACTCGTCATGAGGAATGCGCGCGAGAACTGTGGGGCTGGCAATCTTGTAGCCGTTCAGGTGCAGGATGGGCAGCACCGCTCCATCGCGGGCAGGGTTGAGGAATTTGTTGGAATGCCAGCTGGCGGCCAACGGACCAGTCTCGGCTTCCCCATCGCCGATTACACACGCGGCAATGAGGTCAGGATTGTCGAACACCGCTCCGAACGCATGCGCGAGCGAATATCCCAGCTCGCCACCCTCGTGAATGGAGCCTGGAGTCTCAGGCGCCACGTGGCTGGGAATGCCTCCGGGGAAGGAGAATTGTTTGAATAGGCGCTGGAGGCCTTCTTCATCCTCTGGAATGTTCGGGTAGATCTCGCTGTAGGTGCCTTCGAGGTACGTGTTCGCGACCAGACCGGGGCCGCCATGACCCGGTCCCGTGATGTAAATCACGTTGCTGCCGTGTTCCTGAATCAGCCGGTTGAGATGCACGTAAATGAAGTTGAGCCCCGGCGTGGTTCCCCAGTGCCCCAGCAGGCGCGGTTTGACGTGACTCAGCTCCAGCGGTCGCTTTAGGAGTGGATTATCGAGAAGGTAGATCTGACCAACCGAGAGGTAATTCGCGGCACGCCAGTAGGCGTTCATCTTTTTGAGGAGGGCTGGAGCGAGTGGCATCTTCAACCACCAGACTAGCGTTTAACGTGAGTAGAGTTTTATTGCTACGAAACCAGCGCCTCAGCGACCTGTCCCGCCAGTTGGTCGAAGCTCAGGATTTCGTACAGGGTCGGATCGCTCATGATGCGGTTCACCAATGCGAAATGCATCGCGTGCCCGGCTTTCTCCGCTATCACGTGCCCTAATAGCGGCTTGCCGATCAACGCCAGATCGCCGATCAGGTCCAGCGCCTTATGGCGGCAGCATTCGTCGGGGAAGCGCATGCCTTCGGCGTTCAGAATACCGTTGCGGTCGAAGCACACCGCGTTGTCGAGCGACGCGCCGCGGATCAAGCCCATGTCGCGCATCTGGGCCAACTCATACTCGAATCCGAAGGTGCGGGCCGGAGCCAATTGCGCCGCATAATTTTCGGGAGTCACTTCCATTTCGAGCACCTGGCGTCCTACCAGCGGATGCGGGAAGAATACATCGCAGGTGAGCAGGAACCGATCGCAGGGGATGATCGTAATGCGTTTGCCGTTGCTCTCCACCGTCACAGTACGCCGGATGCGCAGGTACTTGCGCCGGCGGCGATGCTGGCGAAGCCCGGCGGCCTGCAGCAACTCCACAAACGGCTTGCCGCTGCCATCCAGGATGGGGACTTCCAGGTTGTTGATCTCGATAAAAGCGTTGTCGATGCCCATGCTGTAGAAAGTACTCAGCAGGTGCTCGGTGGTGGAAATCAAAACGCCTTGGCGCATAAGGCTAGTGGCATAGCTTACTTTTTGTACGTATCGCCAACTTGCGGGAATGCGGAAACCATCGAGATCGGTGCGGATGAAGACGATGCCGGTGGACGGTGGCGCAGGCAAAATCCGAATCTTGACTGGTACCCCGGAGTGTAGTCCTACTCCGGACGCTTCGACAGGCCTCTGCACGGTGGTCTCGAATCGCACGTTGCGATTGTAGCAACTTCGCAAAGATCCTGCTACTGATTTGAATCAAAAAGACTTGTTAAATACTGAGTGTTGTAAAATAGACACAGTAAGGGATTTCCCTGTGGTGAATCCGCCATGTCGTGTAGGATATAGAACGTGCCCAGTACCGACAACCGCCTGTTTCTAATTGACTCCTTTGGGTTCATTTTCCGGGCGTACCATGCCCGAGCACGTTCTGGCGGAGCCCCCATGCGAACAGCCGCCGGGATTTCCACAGAGGCGGTGTATATTTTCCACAACATGGTGAAAAAGTTGGTGGCGCAGTTCAGGCCGTCCCATCTGGTGGCTGTTTTTGAAAGCGAAGGACCCACCTTTCGCGATGAAGCCTTCGAGGCCTACAAGGCCAACCGCAGCGAAACACCCCCCGACCTGTTAGAGCAGATCCCCATGATTCGCAAGACGTTAGAAGCCATGCGAATTCCCATCATCGAGAGCACCGGATTTGAAGCGGACGACGTGATCGGAACGCTAGCGCGTCGCGCCGTCGATCAGGGCATGGAAGTGGCTATCGTTTCTAGCGATAAGGATATGTTACAGCTAGTGAATCATCAGGTTAAGATGCTTAACCCGATGAAAAACGACCAGTGGTACGATGCCGATGAAACTGAGAAATTCATGGGCGTACGTCCCGAGCAGGTTGCGGACTTGCTCGCTCTGAAAGGGGACACTGTGGATAACATTCCCGGGGCTCCGGGGATCGGCGAGAAAGGAGCCCAGGAACTGATCAAGCGGTTCGGCTCTGTGGAAAACGCGATGGCGCGGGCTGCGGAAGTGGAGCGCAAATCGTATCGCGAGAGTCTCCAAAACAACGCCGAACAGATTTTGCTGAGCAAGAAACTCGCGACGATTCATCAGGATGTGCCTATTTCCTTCAATCTGGAAGACTTCGCCACTCAGACGCCAGACAAGACGGCTTTGCGGGAATTATACCGGGCCATGGAGTTCTCCAGTCTGTTGCGGGACTTAGGGGCGGAAGATGTCGTGCCCGCCTCGCGCGATTACCAGTCGGCAGATTCCATTGAGGACCTGGAGTCGTTTATTGCGGGGCAAGCACTGGTTGCGGTCGCGCTTGCCGAACAGATGGGCAACACCGTGGTGGCGGTCAGCGCCGCGGCGGGCGTGGCACGTTCCACGATTGCTACACGGCTCCCTCGGAATGTATCGATCGCGCATGACGCCAAAGCACTTATGCGACGCTTTGGGGAGCTGCCGGAGTTAAAGCATGACGTGATGTTATACGGGTTCCTATTGTCCGCCGATCCTACATCGGTCGAATTAGCCAAGCTCAGCGAGCGTTATCTGGAGCGCGGCTATGACCCCGATCCGTCGGCGCAAGCGGACGCGATCTTGTCTCTTTACAAGAAGCTACGGCCGGAAGTGGAAGAGCTGAAGCTGAACGAATTGTACGAGACCATCGACCTACCCATGGCTGGCGTTCTGGCGCGCATGGAAGCCCTGGGTATGCGCATTGATCCGGACCAGTTGAGGCGTATGAGTGCGCGGATGGAAGACGAGATCGCCCGATTGTCGGAACAGATCTACGCACTGGCTGGTAAACCGTTCAATATCAATTCTCCGCAGCAATTAGGGCAAGTGTTATTTTCCGATCTTCGGTTACCGGCGGGCGTCAAGACCGGCAAGGGAAAGGTGAATTCCACGGCGGCGGAAGTGCTGGAGGATCTGGCGGATCAGCACGAGATCGCAGCCAAGGTTTTGGAGTTCCGCCAGATTGCGAAGCTGAAGGGAACCTATGCGGACGCGCTGCCGCTACTGATCGATCCAGCCACGGGCCGCGTACACACCACCTTCAATCAGGCGGGAGCGGCCACGGGGCGCCTGTCGAGTTCTAATCCGAACCTGCAGAACATCCCCATCCGTACGGAACTGGGCCGCGAGATCCGGGCGACGTTTGTGCCCCGGCCGGGCTGGAAGATTCTGGTAGCGGATTACTCGCAAATCGAACTTCGTCTGCTGGCCCACATGTCCGGTGACAAGGTTCTGGTGCAGGCTTTCCGCAATGGCGAGGACATTCACACGCGGACGGCCGCAGAGGTGTTCGGCGTCCCGCCCTTGATGGTGACCCCGGAGCATCGGCGCGGCGCCAAGGCTGTGAACTTCGGCATTGTCTATGGGCAGACTCCCTACGGTTTGGCGAAGTCCCTGGGCATCGACCGGCGCGAGGCGGACAAATACATCAAGGCCTACTTCGAACGCTACAACGGGGTGCGCCGCTTCATAGACCACACCATCGCGGAGGTGCGGCGAAGCGGAGTGTCGGTGAACCTCTATGGCCGCCGCCGGCCGATTCCGGATATGAATAGCCGGAATCCGAGCGCGCGTGGGTTCGCCGAGCGGACAGCGGTCAATACGCCTCTGCAAGGCACGGCGGCGGACATGATCAAGGTCGCGATGATCCGGATTGAAGAAAAGCTAAAGGGCCGGGAGGCGCGGATGCTGCTTCAAGTGCATGATGAGCTGGTATTCGAGGCTCCACCGAGCGAGGTGGATGAACTGCGAGTGATGGTGAAGGCTGAAATGGAAGGGGTTCGTAGGTTGGAGGTGCCGCTAGTAGTGGACGTAGGCGTGGGCGACAATTGGCGCGACGCGAAGTAGGCTGCTCACTTCGCGCCTGGCCATCTTGAAGTACTACACGGTGTTATTTATCCGAGAACGTTCAACGGATTTTCTGCCAGACGCGGCGGCGTTGCCGGCATCTGGAGTTCCGGCATCGGCTTTGCCGTGAATAGCCTGCGGCAGGCTTTAGAAATCCAGCGGGCCCATTGATTCGCGCGGGCTCTGCGAGCGCTGTCGGTGGCGATCCCGGTGCTGGCGTACATTTGCCGGTACAACTTCGAAATCAGTACGAATGCGACGCGCGCCTTCAGGTTCGGCGTACAACTGGAGCGCTTCCAAACGTTCGACAAGTTGTAGAAACGATCCCAAACGGCTTGGGTGCGCTGGCGCATTTCGTCGGACTGCATGGTCGGATGCGGCATGAACATCTTTGGCCGGCGTTCCGGGGGAATCAGCCAATAGCGGGTGATCGGGATTCCTTCGACCATCGGCGGATTGCCGTTGAAGGATTTTTCCCAATGCTCGAAGTCGACGGTGCCGCAGAACGGCGTGAGCATCACGAATTGGGCGAAGGTAATGTTGGCGCGTTCGGCAAGTTCGGCGGTGGCATCGAAGGTGGTGGCTCGGTCACTGGACAAGCCAAAAATGAACGATCCGAGAACATGCACGCCGTGCTCCTGGAAAAGGCGCAGGCGCGTGACTAATTCTTCGCCCGCATAGTTGAAGTCCTTGTAGACTTCTTTCAGGCCTTCCGGAGTGACGGCTTCGACGCCGACCAGTGCGCCCTTAATGCGGGCTTTCTTCATGGCGTCCAGGAACGTGGGATCTTCGGCTGCTTCCATGGTGATCTGCGTGAAGAAGATCATGTCCTTTGGAAGCTTGGCCATTTGCTCCATCAATTCGAAGCGCTCCCGGCGGATGCTTTTCAGCTGCTCCACGCGCGGAAGATTCTTTTGGCGTTCGGCCAAACGGATGTCAGTTTCCGAAACGGGATAGAAGTTATCGTCCGCCAGGGCAATGAAGCGGAACCCTTTGCGGCGTAACTCGACGATTTCTTCGATGACCGCGTCGGTGGAGCGTTGCCGCGGCTTCTGCCCGTCGGTGCGCCACACGGAGCAGAATGAACAATGCTTCGGACAGCCGCGAACGGTTTGCACCGACGCCCACATGTACGAGTTTTCGGGCATCAGGTCCCAACGGGCCTGCTTGAATTGTTCGGCTCCGACGCGGCCGCCTTCATAGATTCTTTGCAATGTCTGGCTGGCGTAGTCGTTCAGCAACTGGCCCCAGGCAACGTCGCCATCGCCTTTCACAACCGCGTGGGCGCCGCCCCGTTCGAACGCTTCTTCGGGCCACAGAGTAGGATGGATACCGCCGAACACGACAAAGGCCCCTTTTTCGCGAAGCATTCGCCCCACCGAATAACCCTTCAGCGCATTTCCTGTGTGCATGCCAATGCCGACGACATCGCCCGCGTGGATTTGAGAAGGATCCAGTTGCTCCAGCGTCTCATCCCAAATGACGGGATCGCCAAAGCTGCTAGGCGTTGCCGCTGCAAGGACATATAGCCAACGAGGGGTGATGACGGCCGTCCCGAAGGACATGTCGCTTGGGTTAATAAGATGTACGCGCAACTATAACGCCTCCAAATCGAGTCGATGCTCAAGCGAGGCGACGATGACGTAAACGGCCCCACTGCCACCTAGGCAGCTCTTAGTCTATCACCTAACTGAAGGCAAGGATTTGTTTTCTACAAGTTGACTCTATGGAGTTACTTGTGGAAGGCCAAGCGAACCACCACCTAGCCCTACCTGGATACCAAGTTTAGCCTGGAGGCTTCTGGTGCAGACAGAATTCCGGTATATTGGGAGCCTATGCTTTCTCGACGAGTGGTTCTGATGGCACCCTTGGCCCAAATAGCAACGACGCAGCTGGCAACCGCCCAGACCAGCAATTCCGGAAAAATGGTTCTCTCAATTCACCAAAACACGTCCCGCAACGCGGGCTTTCGCGGCTCGCTGGAAGGCTGGGCGAAAGCCGGCATCAAGAATGTGGAGCTGACTGACACGTCTCTGGATCAGTTCCTGATGACCGATACGCTGGCGGCCGCAAAGCGTGTGGTTACCGATTTGGGATTGACGCCGGTGTCTTCGGCTGCGGTGTTGGGCGATGTGTGGATCCCAGGTCCTCTGCGCGCCGCGTCGCTCGAGACGTGGAAAAAACGTTGCGAGCAATTCGCGACCATCGGTCTGCAGAAGATTTATTGCCCGTCGATTACAAACCGGCGCGTGACCGCCGAGGATTTCAAAGCCACACCCGATGCCATCCGCGAATCCGGAGAAATCGCCAAGCAGTTCAACCTGACGGCGATGATCGAATTCGCACGGACGTCGACGCATCTGGCGACGCTGTCTTCGTCGCTCACAATGATTCGCGAAGCCAATCATCCCAACGTGCGGCCGATGCTGGATTTCTTCCACTTCTGGTCTGGCCTGAGCAAATTTGAAGACCTGGATATGATCCGCCCCGGCGAACTCGCTCATGTGCATTTCCAGGACATCCTGGATACGCCGCGGGAGCTGATCGATAACAATGGCCGCGTGATTCCGGGCGATGGCGTGGCGCCGCTGGTGAAGATTCTGCAGAAGCTGAAAGAGAAGCAGTATGCGGGAGCTCTGTCGGTTGAACTCTTCCTAATGCGCCTGACGACAGGCGATGCGCAGGTGGTGGGCGCCGAGATTAAGCAGAAGTGCGAGAAGGTGATGAGCGCCGCAGGCGTTCTCTAACAGTGAGGGATTCCATGAAGAAACTCGTATTCGCGATCCTGGGGACGGCGCTTGCTCTGTTGGCTCAACGTCCTTCCAATCCGGCCTTATTGATTCCGCAGGAAGCGCCGCCGTTGGATTACGCATGGGTGGCGAATCCACTGTCGGGACAGCCCGCGAATTTCGGGTTGCCGGGAAACGTCACCTTTGACAAAAAAGGGCACCTGTGGGTTCTGAATCGCGGACCGCAGCCAGTCTCCGAATTTGACGAGAACGGGAAATTCATTCGAGCCTTTGGCGATGGGCTGTTCGGAAACCGCCCGCACGCGTTGAAGATTGATGCGGACAACAACATTTGGGTGGCTGACGGCAGCACCCACATCCTGGTCAAGATGGACCAGCAAGGCAAGGTGCTGTTCACGCTGGGTACCAAGGGACAGGCGGGTGCTTGGGATGAGGCGGCGGGCACACACCTGCTGAATCAGCCAAATGAAGTGGCTTTCGCACCCAACGGCGACGCGTTTCTTGTTGAGGGTCACACGCCGGGGGCGATGGGCGATCCGCGCGTGATTAAGTTCGATAAGAATGGCAAGTACATCAAGCAGTGGGGCGGCAAAGGTACGGCTCCTGGAAAATTTGAAGTGGCGCATGGCGCGGCCTTCGATTCCAAAGGTTTTCTGTGGGTTACTGACCGCGAAAATCAGCGCATCCAGATCTTTGATCAGGAGGGCATCTATCAACGCGAACTGAAGTACGCGGGGCTGCCGTGTTCGATCGATTTCGGCAAGGAATTCATCTTCATGGTGAACGGATTTACCGGGCAGATCCTGAAATTGGACCTGAACGGCAAGGTTGTGGCCGTAATGGGCAAGCCTGGGGATGCTCCCGGCGACTTCGGAGAAGCGCATTATATCGCAGTGAGTCCGAAGGGTGAACTCTTTATCGCCGACGTTACCAAGGGCGTGCAGAAGTTCGTAAAGAAGTAGCTTCTACTTTTCGGCCAGCGTGGATGTCGCCGGACCCATGCCCACAATCATGATCACGCAGTCCTCGTCCTTCGCCCCGTCGTAGTGCGGTTGATTGGCGTGGTGGACCACGTAGGTTCCTGCCTTCACGGCGAACATGCTAGCGGGATCATACTCTGTTCCGGTCCCCAGCCACCATGTGCCGCTAATCACCGTAATGTAGCGGTCCGTGGGATGCGTGTGAGGACGGCTGGTGTTGCCTGCCTTCCAGCGCACCAATTCAATGTAGATTCCCGGTTTGGCAGGATCGCCTTGCAGGATCGCGGTGTCGGAGCTTGCAGTCTTCTTCCAATCAATTTTGTCGGGCAGTGTATAGGTGAGAATCTTTGGATCGGGCTCGGCTGCGGGCGACCCCGCGGGCAGCAGCGCGGCCACAAGAAGGACTGAAAGAACGCGAGGGCGGTTCGGCATGTTGGCCTTCCTTTAGAACAATAGTTTCAGCGCCAGTTGAACTTGGCGCGGGTTCTCAGCGGCGAAGTAGCGGCCAAAGCTGGGGGTGAACGCGATGCGTCCTGGAGCATCGGCAAAATTGGTGTGGTTGAAGGCGTTAAAGAACTCCGCCCGCGCCTGCAGCGTGAAGCGATCCCGCAACTTGAATTGTTTCACCGCGGACAAATCCACATTAGCCAGGCCGTCTCCGGTCACGATATTCCGGCCGGCGTTGCCGAAGGTGTACTGCTTGGGCATCACAAACGATGCAGTATCGAACCATTTTTCGGGTGTTTGCACTGCGATAATCGGATTGTAGAGCACGTCCGGACGCTGGGCGGGGCCTGCCCCGATGTTCGCGTTGTCATTAGGGAGGTTCACGGTAAACGGCGCGCCGCTCTGGAAGGTTCCAAAGCCGAGAATCGAGAAGCCTCCCGGCAGATCCCAATTAAAGCTGAGAGCCAGGCGGTGGCGGTGGTCGAAACTCGAGAGTCCCTCTTCCGCTTTGCGGTAACGGACATCCTGCGGATAATTGGTCTCCGAAAACGTGGGCCCGGGGCTGGAGGCTACGTCGGTCGCCTTCGACCAGGTATAGTTCGCATTCACACTGAAACCTTGCGACAAACGTTTTTCAAGTTTCAAGTTGAGTGCGTGGTATCTGGAATAGCCGCCCCAATGCACGATTTGGAGCGCGCTCAGGTTGGGGTTGGGACGGCGCGCGGCAATCGCTCCGGGGCCGGGCACGGGGATATTGTAAAACGTAGTGTCGTCGGCGCCGACGATCTTCGAGCCGAAGTAGGCGGTCTCCACTACCCAGTCCTTGTGCACAACGCGCTGGATGCTGAGGTTCCAACTCTCGGCGTATTCCGAGCGATAGTTCTGGTCCATGCCGCCGCCGCCAATCGTGCCGCTGTTGGGCGCTTGCAGCATATCCGCCGTGCTGAACGCGGGCCGCACGGCGTCGGCGGAGGTTGTGACGTTCTTATTGAAGTAGAACGGCAGGTTCTGGAACAAGCCTGTCTGGACGCTGTACGCCCACTGGTTGAAGAATAATCCGAAACCAGCGCGTATCACGGTTTTCTCACCTGGTGACCAGGCGATGCCGAAGCGCGGGGCCAATCGAACGTAACCGGGGCGGAGCAGGGAACGCGAATAACCGGCGTCCTTGGATGTTATCCAAGGTACGGGAATGAGCGGCAGCAGGGCCTGTGCATCGGGATTGATACGGCCCTGATCGTCGCTGGCGATGACCAGACGATCCAGCTGCATGTTGGAAAGACGGTTGCCGGTGTCCGTAACATGTCCGTTAAATTCGTAGCGCAGGCCCATGTTGATGGTCAGGTCCTTACGCACGCGCCAGTCATCCTGAATGTAGGAATGGATCCAATTGGACCGGCCATTTTCCTGGCCGCGCCCAATACCGGATTGACCAGTCGAGGGGTAACCAAGCAGGAAATCGGCGAATGCGTTGCCATTGGCTAAGCCCGCAGCCGAGGAAGTATAGCGCGGCGTAAATGTGAACGCCCCGCGCGCGTTGGGAGAATC
>JBDTSJ010000050.1:0-62327 GCA_039931205.1 Acidobacteriota bacterium | reverse complement strand
CAATAGGACTTTTCTAAATGGCACTAATAGGACATTCTCATGTGGCAGCGACATCTCCGCTGTCCCGGGGTGACTCTCTCCCACACTTGTGTTACCGTTCCCTCGGAGGTGACAACAATGCTGAACTGGGTCGTTCGCTTGTGGAACCAACTGAGCGGATTTATGCACCGCAACCGCCAGCCGAGTAATTACAGGCCATCCAATCTCCACGGACGGCGCTAGGGCGGAACCTTACGACTGAACTTCGCGGCGATCCGCCATTCCGCGTTGGTGCGCCCGCACCCAGTTCTCTCCGTGTAAGTACGCCAGATGGACCAGTCGCGCACTGCGATACGTTCGCCAGAGGCGCGCTAAATGTTCGACGCCAGCGTGAATCGCTTCGCCCTCACTCATGTGAGAGGCGTCGGGATAATACGAGTGGTTTAAGCCGAATAGTCCAAAACTCACGTGGTTCGGATCTGTTAGCACCCGCCCATTCCGAACATGAATCCACCGGGATTCGCGCCATGCCGTATCCAATGCAATCTGTGGAGGCAATCCGGCCTCTAGACTGGCGATAACGATGCGTTCATGCAGCGGTTGAACGCGTGGAGGAACTTCCGGAGGGGGCGTCAGTTCCGCACGCAAATAAGCACCTGTGGAGTTCGCCACGAGGGACGCGAGTAGTAGTAAAGAAACAAATGCCATCGGATCCTTCTGTAGTCAGATCGGGCTCGCGGGAGATATGTTTCCCAAGCGGTAGGAGGACAAAAGTGAAAGTCTTCTTAAAGGACTCAAGAATAAGGACGATGAGCCTCTTGTGAACAAAGGTCTCGCTCGCCGGGTTGGGAAAATTATTCCTAGTGTAGACTTGCCCGGATCAAAGATCCCGATGCTGTTCTTGTTGCTTGCTGTCCAAGCTTCGGCGCAGATTTCAAAAGAAGCGGTTCAAATCCACGGGTTCTTTAGCCAGGGATATGCCATCTCCGACCATAACAATTATCTAACGATGGACACCAGTCGCGGTACCGCCCAGATGACCGACGGCGGACTAAACCTCACTTGGCGGGTGAATAACAAGCTCCGGGTAGGTGTGCAGGCTTATGATCGCTACATCGGAGAGTTAGGCAAGGGCCGCGTGTCGCTTGACTGGGCTCAAGTGGATTACCGCCTTCGCGATTGGCTGGGATTCCGCGCTGGCAAAGTCAAAACTGCGTTGGGATTGTTCACCGACTCCCAGGATGAAGAGTTCCTGTATCCCTGGGCCCTGTTACCGCAATCTGTCTATCCATTGGACCTGCGCGAGATCGCTTACGCACACATAGGTTTCGATCTGTATGGTGTAATCGGCCTTCGCCGCTTTGGATCCGTGTCCTATACAGCCTATGGCGGAAAAGTGCCCGCGGATTCGCGATCCGGCCTAGTCTATGGACTTGAGGACTCCGGTTTCAGCAACGTGACCTACTCCGGCCGCACGACGGGCTACGATGCTCGCTGGTCCACTCCTGTAAAGGGCTTAACGGCTGGACTGTCACAGAGCTTTGGGCAACGCGACTACTCGGGTGAGATCGATGGAGCAGCCACTAAAGCGACTGCGAAGACTTATATGTCGCGCCAGACAGCGCTGTATCTGGAGTTCGTCCGGGGCCGATGGCGCGTGGACGGGGAATATCGTGCTTGGAAGAGTCTGACGCGAGCTTGGGGTGTTCCCACGCGCTTGCAACAGAGCGGTCAGGTTTCGCCAAGTTGGTTTACGGCTCTGTCGTTCCGCATCACACCGCGAATCGAGGTCGGCGCGTATCGTAGCCAATATCGATATTCGCCGGTATTTCATGCCGTTTCGCTCCCGACCGGCGACGGTGCAAACTATGTTGACGACACTACAGTCACGATCCGTTTCGATCCGGCGCGTTACTGGAACATCAAACTCGAAGGTCACTTCATCGACGGCTTTGGGAATGCACTATCGGCTCGCGGATTCTATCCGCGCTACCACCCGCAGGGCATGCAGCCCACTACAAACATGCTGGTGGTGCGCACTGGCTTCAATTTCTGACGTAGTGTTCGACTAAATGGCAGCCCGCGTGCAATAACGCCACGGGAGGAACTGGGCATGAAATACATTGGCGCTTGGCTATTGGGCGTACCGGGCATACTTATCCTTGCTTGGATCGCAATGAACAACTGTTAGCGGTCGTCGAGAGAAGATTCCGGCGTCTCTACCAGGACAGAGACGCCGGAGGTATGTCGAACAAGTCGTAACGGGTGTGGAATTAGGTAATAGCCGGGCGGCGAAAAATAGTGAAAATAAGTTCGCGGAGAACGGGCTTACAAGAAGGTTTTGAATTCCATTACGTCGCCATCCTGGACAACGTATTCTTTACCCTCGGTGCGCAGCTTGCCCAATTCACGGGCGCGCGCCGTGCTACCGCATGCCACTAGATCGTCGTAAGCGACCGTCTCCGCGGAGATAAAGCTTTTCTCGAAATCCGAGTGGATGACGCCGGCCGCCACGGGAGCTTTATCCCCCGCGCGAATGGTCCAGGCGCGAGTCTCCTTTTCGCCAGTCGTCAGATACGTACGCAGACCCAGCAAATAGTAAGCCTCTTTGATCAATGTGCCGGAGCCGCCTTGCTCTACGCCAAGTCCCTCTAGATACTCGGCCCGCTCATCGAGAGGCAGCGTGCAGAGTTCCGACTCAATTTCCGCCGAGACCACCACCGTCCGTGTGCCGTGGTGATCGGCCGCGTATTGCCTGACTTTGGATACCCAAGGATTCGAATCGGGGTCGCCGAGTTCGCCCTCTGCCACGTTGCAGGCGAAAAGCGTGGGCTTCGCAGTCAAGAGAAACAAACTTTTTAGGACCGCCATCTCTTCGGGCGACATGTCCAGGTCGAAGGCAAATTTGCCCTCGTTCAGGTGCGGCTCCAAACGATCCATGAGATCGACTTCAGCCTGCGCCTTCTTATCCCCGCCCTTGGCGAGCTTCTGTTGCTTTGTACGCCGTTTCTGGATGCCATCAAGATCCGATAGAACCAGTTCAGTGTTGATGACCTCGATGTCGCGAATGGGGTCCACTGAATCCATCACATGTTCGATGTCGCTATTTTCAAAGCAGCGGACCACCTGAATGATGGCGTCTACTTCACGGATATGGCCCAGGAACTGGTTGCCCAGACCCGCGCCGGTACTGGCTCCGCTGACCAGTCCCGCGATGTCGACAAATTCAAAGATCGCCGGAATCAGCTTCTGCGATCCGCTGATTTCAGAAAGCACCGCGAGACGCTCGTCCGGCACGGTGACGATGCCCTGATTTGGTTCTATGGTGCAAAAGCGATAATTCGCCGCCATTGCTTTACGAGTCTGAGTGACGGCATTGAAGAGTGTACTTTTACCGACGTTGGGAAGACCTACGATTCCTGCGCTGAGCATGTAAATTCCAGTGTATCGAAGCGCTGTTCCATTCGGCCAGATTTTGCGTTATCGCCCGATTGGTCAACAATGGATAATGACCAGGGGCGCCGTGGTGGGAATTGACTTCGGCACTACCAACAGTTCCATCGCCCGGTGCATCTATTCTCCGGAACCGTCGGTCGAGTTAGTGCGATTTCCGTTCTTTGCTGAAACGACCCAATCCTATCGATCGCTTTTGTATCTGGAGCAAGTTCGCCAGGAAGGCAAGAACAAGCTAGTCTCCTGGACCGGACCTTCGGGTATCGAACACTACCTCAAACGTGAGAGCGCAGGCCGTCTGATCCAATCGTTGAAGTCTTTCCTGACCAGTCGCACCTTGCAGAGCACAGAAATCTTCGGTCTACGCATCACCATCGAGGAACTCATCGCCCGCATCCTTCGCGATCTTCGGGAAGCTGCAGAGCATCAGTTTGGCGCTCCGGTCACGTCGGTAGTCGCTGGCCGTCCAGTACGTTTCGTAGGCGCCGAGTGTGAGGACGATAATAGTTTCGCGGAAGGCCGTCTCAGGGAGGCGTACAAACTCGCCGGCTTCGAGTCTATTGAATTCGAGTTGGAGCCTGTAGCGGCGGCTCACTATTACGAGTCCACGCTGCGGCACGACGAACTCATTTTGATCGGGGACTTCGGGGGCGGCACCAGCGACTTTTCACTGATCCGCGTGGGCCCTTCCATCGTCCGTCGCGGCCGCACGAAGGCTGATCTACTGGGTAACGCGGGCGTCGGTATCGCCGGGGACGCGTTTGACGCGAAGATCGTGCGGCACCTGGTTTCGCCCCGTCTTGGCGCGGGAACCCAAATGCGGTCCGTGGACAAACTTCTACCCGTTCCCAGCTGGGTCTACGCCAAGCTCGAACGTTGGCACCACCTGTCGTTTCTCAAAGCCAAGGACACGATGAACATGCTGGCCAGCGTGAAGAAACAAGCGCTGGAGCCTGAAAAGATCGAGGCTCTCATTCATCTGGTCAAGGACGATCTCGGCTACTATCTGCATCAAGCGGTCCAAAAGACAAAGTCGGAATTGTCGACCAATGCCGTCGCGCCACTCCATCTCACCGCTGGGATCGACATCGAAGCCCGCGCCAGGCGCCCCGCCTTTGAAACCTGGATTGCACCCGAACTATCAGCGATCGAGAGTTGCGTGGATACTCTCCTGAAGGACTCCGCAGTACAAGCCACAAGCGTGGATCAGGTGTTCTTAACCGGAGGCTCGTCGTTTGTTCCTGCCGTCCGCCAGATCTTTGAACGGCGCTTTGGCGCCGACAGAATCCGGACAGGAAGTGAATTCACCTCAGTCGCCCAAGGTCTCGCCCTCAGCGCTTCCCAGCGCGGGTGAGCTAGTGGATCGTGATCTTCGAAGACCGCGTATCAAGGTCTACTAATGGTCCGCCGCCGCCGACTGGTCCTTGCATCCTGTGGCGTTCGCCTTTGTGGCCGGGCTCTTCCGGAAGCGGCCCGGACACTTTCCCGGAATTAGATAAGGCGTCGATCAGATAGCCGCCGCCACTGGAAAGTTCGACCTGAATCTCGCCTGTATCAGAGAGCGCCCGCAAGGGAGCCGCGGCAACCTGGGCTATCTTGATGGCTCCGGACTTCGTCTCCGCGTGCACGGAGCCCGCCACCCGGAACGCGTCGATCCTGCCGGAGGCCGTGTTCACCACAAGCGAACCCTTCACGTCGTCGATGCGAATACTGGAGGACCGGGTGGTCGCGTGAATGTCACCAGAGACGCTGCTCATATCCGTGGCGCCGGAACTGGTTTCGCTGTTCACTGTTCCCCGGATTTCCTGTAGTCGAATGGAGCCGCTCTGATTGCGCAAGGAAACCTGACCCGCGCTGAGAATTACAATGGCTCCCGAATCGCCGCTCACTTTCACTGCCGTGGCGACACTGCTTATCTCGGTTCGCCCGGACGCCGTTTGCGCATCCACCGGGCCTTCCACTCCATCAATGCGGATTCCACCCGATTCCGTATGCGCACGCACTTGAGTTGTTCGCGGCGTCTCGATCTCCAACCGCATAGTGACCCCGCGCAACAACCCGGGATCCTTCACGTATCCCATGCGAATGTGATTTCCCGTCTGCTCGATGGGCGGATTCTGTACCAGCGCCCGGATGTTTGCCTCCGCTAAATCCAAATCGAATCTGCCCAGCAGGGGTTTAATTACAGCGTGCACGCGGATGCTACTTCCGGAACCGGTCGTGATAATAATGCCACCCGCGTCGCTTCTCACGTCGAGGTCCACTGGTCCGGAGACGGTCAAGGTCCGGTCGAAGGTTGCGGAGTCGGACGCACTTACGATGCAGGCTCCCAGCAGCGCGGCGATGGAAATACGAAAGATGTATATCAAAAGAGATTCCTATTGGGTAGTTTAGCGCGGCCCAGGAAGTCACTGAATACAAACAGAGACCTCCGCGCCGCGCCCTCGGAACCCTCCAGTGTTGTGTATCATCGTAGTTGTTTAATATCTGCGCGCTGCATTCTCGAATTGGCGCGTAAGGCTGAGGTGATTGCATGTTTTCCAGGCCGTTGAGCGCGCGCGCTGCGTTGTTGGCAGGAGTTCTAGTCGCGCTATGTGAATTGGTTCCCGCCCAGCCGCGACCCAACGCCGTTAACACTTTGCCGCGTACCGCGGATGGCAAACCCAACCTACAGGGAATTTGGCAGGTCCGTAGCCGTGCGGCGTATGATCTGCAGGACCATGCCGCGAGACAGGGCATGCCGGCGGGCAGGGGAGTGGTCGAAGGTGGAGAGATACCCTACCAGCCCTGGGCCGCCGTCAAAAAGCTGGAAAACTTCGCCACGCGCCAAACCGCCGATCCGCTGAACAAGTGCTTCATGCCCGGCGTTCCGCGCATCATGTACATGGAATTCCCGTTCCACATCTTCCAGACTCCAGAGCACGTCGCGATCACGTTCGAGTGGTCCCAGGTTCACCGCTTGATCTACACCAACGGCAAGCCCGCTCTGCACGAAGGCTTCGAGTCCTGGATGGGTAGTTCGCGTGGCCATTGGGAGGGCGACACTCTTGTGGTCAGCGTCACTGACCACAACGACAAAACCTGGCTCGACATGGCCGGAGACTTTCACAGCGACGCGCTCAAAGTGACCGAGCGCTACACATTGCTCGACGCCGACACCATTCAGTACGAAGCTACCCTTGAAGATTCGAAGGTCTTCACCAAACCCTGGAAGATCAGTGTGGCTCTGATCCGGCAAAAGAACGTGGACCGTATCCTCGAATACCAATGCCAGGCGGAAGCCGAAGAGGCCGCGGGACTCTTTGAACGAGATCCCCGGACCTGGTATCCGGCCCCAGGTTCGCCGATGCAGGCGAAGGCGGCGATGCCCGCTCCCGGTACGCTGCCCCCCGTGAAAACCGGCACAAATCTCCGCCGCACCGCGGACGGCAAACCGGACCTCTCGGGTTATTACCAGTCCCAGGGCGGAGGGGCCAATTACGGACTAGAACGGCGTGGCCGTGAGTTCGTGATGACGCCTACTACTCAGGGCGTCGTCATCGATCCAGCAGATCGCTTGCTCCCCTACCAACCTTGGGCTAGGGCTGAGCGCGTCGAGCGCGAACTGCCGCACCACGGCTACGACGATCCCACCGCACATTGTTTTGTGGCCGGAATACCACGCTCTACTTACGTGCCTTCTCCCATGCAGATCCTGCAGCCGCCCGGATACGTCGTCATCCTGCATGAGCGCATGTCCTGGCGTCAAATCCCGCTGGATGGACGGCCCCACATTCCGGACAACGTCCGCTTGTGGCAGGGCGATTCGGTGGGGCACTGGGAAGGTGACACGCTGGTGGTTGACACAACCAACATGAACGGCAAAACCTGGCTAAACGAAGTCGGCGACGTCATGAGCCACGCCGCCCACATCGTCGAGCAATTCATTCCGGTCGGTCCAGAGAAGATTATCTATCGGGCCACCGTGACGGACCCCATAGCCTACACACGGCCATGGACCATCGAGATCCCCATGGACCGGCAGCAAGAAGAACTGCTGGAGGTCGCCTGCCATGAAGACAACGGAGATCTGCAACATCTCAAAGACGTGAGAGACGAGTTTCGGGCGAAGCAGCCGCAGGCAAAGTAGAATAGAGGAATAGCTCCATGAGAATCAAGCTTTTGGCTTCCACCTTCGTTTTGGCGACACTGATTGCGGGAAACGCCCTTGCCCACCATTCCTTCACTGCGGAGTTCGATCAGAACAAACCCGTCAAGCTGGAAGGCAAAGTGATCGAGATGAATTGGGCCAACCCGCATGCCTGGATTTACCTTGAGGTCATGAAGGACGGCAAGCCCGTGAAGTGGTCGCTGGAGACGGGCGCCGCCAATGCGTTGATTCGCCGGGGCTGGAAAAAGACCGATCTGCCGGCAGGCACCATCCTCAAAGTAGACGCATGGCAGGCGCGCAACGGGTCGAATACCGGGAATGTGTCCAGCGTCATATTCGCCGATGGACGGCGCCTGTTTGCAGGCTCCTCTAACGAGTCGGCTCCGAAGCAATAGCGATTCGCGATTCGACGACATGATCGGCTCCGCAGTATTCTTGCTCGCGGCCGCTCCGCTTTTCGCGCAAAGCAGCAGTCCGGCGACAGATGAATTTCGGGTTAGATACCAAAGCCTGAAAAACATACCTGCTTGCAACCGCTGAGCGCATGCCCGAAGATTCGTATTTCGTTCCGTCCAACGCCTGACGTCGAGCCGTTTGGGCGGCGGGTCGCGCACATCGCAAATGGTAACTATGGCACATGCACGGTCTCGAAGGCGACGGTAAAGCTCCAAAAGCGCAGGCCCGGACGTCCAAAGCCGACCTGATCGCCGCGTTGCGGGAGTCCTTCGCTGTTTGTGACCGGGTCATGATCGCGTTGACTGACCGTAATGCTCTTGAAATGGTCGATTCGTGGCTAGGGCAAAGCCTCCCGCGCGTGGGGTGAAGCGATTTCGCATTGGCCAAATAGACGGTCTTCTCCGGCACTGTTCTGAACTGTATGGGTATATGGCCGTCTACCTTCGCCTGAAGGGTATTGTTCCGCCCACCACCCAACCTTAACAAACGACTGACATAGGGTCGATTGGGCTCCGAGCTACCCCAAACTCTCGTCGGGTATAAGCTAACGTCCGGGATGACTAGAGTCGTGGCCACTGGGCACCAGGGGCCTAGAACCAAATCGCGGGATGCCGCATGCGCGTCCGACAAGCAAACTGGGACTGCCTCAAAGGGCAGGAAGAAGTTTACATGAAGAAGCTTGCTCTCATTGTCCTCGTAATTTCCGCGTGTAATGCAAGTCCGTTAACCTACAGCAATTCGGGCGTATTCGCGAGCGCCGTCTCTCTTGTGGACGCGCACTTTGCGGTGACCGGGGCAGCGGAGTCCATCCCCGACGGTTGGTATTTGTCCCTCTACAACGTCCCGCAATACGCCTTCTACCGAACCGCCACATTCACCTCGGATAGGGCCATTTCAGCCTGGGGCGGGTTCTTCGATAACGCTCCTTTAGATCCCGGCACCGGCATCGCCGTCTATGCCGATGGCGTGTTGATTGACAGTTTCGGCCGGGGTTATGACTTCACCGGATTCTGGGGTTTCCAGCAGGAGACGCCGTTCACCACGATCATCATTGGCACTGGCGTGCGGGGCTCAAACCTGTGGCAGGAACATCTTACGCTCACCGGAATAGTGGCCGGCAGCGCACGGCCGCCGATTATTCAACCCCCGCCCATGATTCATACGGACGATATTCCGCAAACGTCATCAGTGCCAGAGCCGGGCACGCTAGACCTCATGGGATTAGCCTTATTGGGAATTGGCTTGGGGAGGCCCAAAAGTTAATCCAAGGAGATTTCCGGCAGAAGTCTGTAGCATCCTGATACGCCTTGCCCAAAGCTAGCAGTTCGCCTCCGAAGGGGTGCGCGAAGAACGCGATGTTGCTGGGAGTGCCTTGCGCGTTAAAGCCATTCGGAATGTTTAGCGCGGGATAACACGCCCCGTTCGCCAGGTCGAGTTACGTTGCGCCGCGAATTCGAGCCTGCCGTTGGCGTCCGTGGAGACCTTGCAGAGCATCTACGACAAGTTCATGGCCCGAACATCGTTTACGCTCGTAATGCTCGCTATCGCTGGATCGATGGCGTTGGTGCTCGGCATCCTCGCCATCTATGGCGTGATTCCCTGCGCGGTGTCGCAGCGAAATCGACATTCGGCTAGCCCTCGACGCCCAGCCCAGCGAACTTCGAGGGATGTTCGTACGCCACGTTTAACCCTGGCACTGATCGGGGTGGCGCTCGGCTTGGGAGCCGCAGCCGCACTCACGCGCCTATTGTCATCATTGCTCTTCGGAATTAATCCGCTCGATCCGCTGACGTATGGAGTGGGGGCTCTCCTGCTCGCCTTGTCCGCAGCGCTCGCCAGCCACTTGCTCGCTCGACGAGCCTCTGCCGTCGATCCAGTAATTGCACTGAAAGCGGAATAGTGCAGCCCGCGAGCACTGGCGGGCTGGTCACACTCGGTTCAAAGGTGTCACGTCGTTAGGGTTTGCGCGTTCAGTTTTGCTGTTACTGGACAGCAATCGTAACCACATTGGACACTATTCCTCCCATCGTGAGGACCAGCTCGACGATCGGGCCAGCCGGCGCGGTCAGAGGAATCACTGCGTTAACTTGATACAAACCAGCAAATCCGGGCGCCAGCCCAGAGTAAGTCACCTTAGCGGCTACGCCGCCGACCATAACGATAGGCAACGTGGGTGTAAATGAAAGTGGATTGGACAGGGCTGGTGCACCGTTTGTGGGTTGATTGGACACCGTCCCAAGACCGGTGCCAAATATGATGATATATTCGCCGCGAATCACGGGGCGGCCCAGAGGGCCAGCCGGTGCAGCTAGTTGGATGCTCGGCCAGATTTGCGCCATGGCTTGGCCACTGCCCAACATGTTCACCGAGAATATGCCCGGCGCGAAGGGGACCACTGTGGCCGTTTGCTGAATGGAGGTTTGTCCTCCCACGCTCACCGTAACCGGAACCTGGGTCTGCGGCACGGCTTCCCACGGAATTTGCAGATTCATTTGATTACATGCGGTCATGAATAATGGGACGGCTTGCGCTCCAACTCTGATAGTGGCTCCACCAAGTGTGGTGGGAAGTGGATAGCTGCTGGCTGCTGCCACGGAGGACCCAAAATTATTGCCAAAGACAGCCGCGATGCTTCCCGGAGCAACCGGACGAGACCAGCTGGCGGCGTTGAAGATCCCTCCGACAGCGATGTAAGGCGCCGGGCTGGTGACTACGCTCGCTTGCAGAGTAACCGTCCCGGTCTTCGCCAGCAGCCTTCCAAAAACCGTCGCGCCCGTGTCCACAGTAATGGACTGGTTGGCGAGGATGTTTCCCTGGAATGTCGAAGCGGCTCCCAGCGATGCGGACGTACCGACCTGCCAGAATACGTTGAAGGTCTGCGCGCCTCCCGTCAGCAGGATTTTCCGTCCCGGGCTTAGGCCAATGCTGGATGCCACTTGAAATATGAAAACGGCATTTGCATTGCCCTTCGCGTCCAGCGTTACATCCCCAGAGGTGATCGTGACTGAAGAAGCGGCTTTGTAAAGACCGGGAGTAAAGGTTCGCCCGCCGATATCCCCGGAAATGGCAACCGGACCCACGGATCGTGCGAAAGCATCCAGATATCCAGCCGCGACATCGACCATTGCAGCGGCTGCTATTGCGTCGGCTGCATGCATGGCGCCTATGATCGTTCCGGGTGGAAAGCCACTGATCAACGTTCCTGGGCTGACTCCAATATCTCCGGTAATAACATTCTGCCCGGTCGCGACAACTCCAGCCCCCGACAGAATTGCAAAATTGGCAAGGCAAACCGGCATGAGCTCGGCCCCTGTCCCCGTGGTGAATGTCCACTGATAAGTGGAGCCCAGTGCATTGCCTGCCAGATCCGCGGCAACATTGGTAATCACCGCCGTGTAAGTCGTATTGGGGGCCAGATTGACTGTTGGAATAAATGTAGCCGAACTCCCGGACGACGTGACTGTGCCCGCCACCCGAACGCCGCCCTGCGTGAGGAGGAACGTGGCTGTGTTTAGCGTCAGAGGATTCATCGGTTCACTAAAGGACGCTGCCACATTTGAACTAGTGGTCACTTGAAGGGCTCCGTTGGGGGGACTCGTAAAGCTCACCGTAGGCGGCGTTGTGTCCACTGCGGCTCCCGTTGTAAAGGTCCACACGTACGGACTCAATAGTGGATTGCCTGCCAAATCCTTGATCCCCGTGGTGGCGGTGGCTGTATAAACCGTGTTCGGCTTGAGCGGGCTCCCAGGAGTAAAGATCGCAGTCACTCCGCTATAACTCACCGTTCCTGACACGGTCGTGTTGCCCTGTTGCAGCAGAAACGTCGACCGTATTGACGGTTGAGGGTGCCATCGCCTCGTCGAATGTCAGCACCAGAGCGCTGCCCACAGGCACACCCGTCGAGCCATCGCCAGGAGTTGTGGATCTCACTGCGGGCGGGGTGGTATCCGCCAGCGCTCCCGTCGTGAAACTCCATACATAGTCATTTGCGAGCGCGACATTGGCTTGGTCCTTAGCCCCCGTGGTGATGGTGGCCGTTAGCAGAGTGCTGGATGGAAGCGCCACCAATGGTTGAAATGTCGCCGTCACACCCGAGTAGCCTACCGTCCCTGCAATCGTGGTGGAGCCGTTCTTCAAAGTGAACGTCAGCGGCGTAATCGTGGCCGGACACATTCGCCAATAGGAGATCTCCGGCGATCTGAAATATCCACACCGCATTGGGACCGCCGGTGAGAGTGACGCCCGTATTGTCAATCAACACCCCCGTGCTCCACTTATAGAGTCCAGGTAGCAGTGTTCGGCCGCTAATGTTTCCAGCGCCCAACTCAGTGAAATCCGGGATGGTCCGGCCAGCCGCGTCTGTGTACGCGGTATGCATGTCGAGCACCGCCGTACCGAGCGGGGTCGGCAGCATCTGTGAGCAGGGTGCCGGTCCGGCTGCGTCCACTGCGGATATGGTTCCCGTAACCTCAGGACAGGTCACGTGAATCGCCGCCCCGGTAATGGACTCGCCCCTATGTTTCCAACGATGACCGACGGAGGTACATTTGTGATCCCTGACTCAGAAAGCAGTACATAATTGCCTGCCGAACCAAGGCCTACCGGTGCCCGCTGGGACTGCGCGCTAACATGGGCGGCGCTCAACAGTAGGAAGGTCACGGCGTGCGAGACAAGCGAGGAAAACCGCCTCGCTAACACACGGCTTTGGTCACTGGTCAAGGTGGCAGTGCTCGTCTTCAATAGCTTCATTCGTGGATCCTTCATTCCGGTAAAGTGGCAGAATTCCTCGAAGCGTATTCGTGGCTTTCGCGACCGACCTAATAGCTGGGTGTGAGTTGCGTCGCAAAAGTCTCGTTGAATGCACTTGGATCGTTGAGTGATCTTGGGAACGCTTTTGGGTGATCGATCAGTCCCTGAATGGCACACCAAGTGGTGGCTCTACGCCTTTCGCCTGGGGTGCCGCAAGGCCTGGATAGGGGCCGGGAATTATTTCAAGCCAAACTAATCGGCTATTGTCAACGCCCAACCTGAGAGGATTGCGATAGGAACGTCCGCGATCAAAAGCGGATCGCAGCCCATGGCGAAAATAGGAGGGATGTTCGTATGCCACGGTTTGACCATGACACTGATCGGCGGCGCGCTGAGCTTGGGAGCCGCAGCCGGACTTACGCGCCTAATGTCATCATTGCTCTTCGGAATTAATCCGCTCGATCCGCTGACGTATGGTGCAGGAGCTGACCTACTCGTCTTGGCGGCAGCGTTCGCCAGCTACCGACCGGCGTGAGTACCAGCGGGCTGGTCACAGATGCAAACCTACTGCTTCGGAGGTCCGCCCTTGCCGCCACCCGCGCGAGGCGTGGCAGGAGGCAGTGTTCCACCTTCGGCCAGGATCTTCATATTCTCGAGCGCCGTAGTGAACTGTGTGGTCCGCTGCGCCCTATCCCGGTCGCGTGCCGCGTCGTCCGCCAGCATGGAATTATCAAGAACCAGAGTATAGACAAGCTTTGAGGTGGTCGCGGTCAACGGCCGTGCTTCCAGCGTCCCGTGATACAAATTGTACGGACGGCCCTCTCTAACCGGCTGCGTGTAGGTGTAGGAAAGCTCCGTCATGCCTACTAACACCTCAGTGCCGATGGACCGCACTGCGCCCACTTCCCCGTCTTTTCCCGCGACTATGGTGCACGCCACTCGCAGCCACTCGCCGATATCGCAATACTTGCCCACGCGCTTCCATACTTCCGCGGCGGGACGGTTTACCGTGATTTCCATCGGTATCGAAATGTAGGTCGGCTTGGCGACCGCCGTGCTAACCGGCGCGGCCCCCGCAGCCGGAGCAGCAGGGGGAGCCTGTGCGCTGGCAACCTGCACCAAGCCCATGATCGCAAGCGCGAATCCGGCAACTGTCTTACTAAAGTGATTGTGCATGAGTTTCCTCCAAATCGTTTGTGCTAAGGCACATCTTGGCATAGCCGGCGCACCGTTATCAAGCCCAGACCTAAGTCGGGTGATAGAATCTCCAGTTGGAGTCGAAACGCGCAACTTGATCGCCTGCGTATGATGCGAACGGAACGGTTCAAGAGGCTCTGAATGTGTACTTCGCATCCTACGGGTTAGGCGCGGGCGGATATGACGATGCTACCATGCAATTAAGCTCCTCGGCTTTGTGCCGGTTGTCGTTCCTAACCCACCTGCGCGAAAGCGGGCCCTTCGCCGACACGATCTGAATCACGTCCTCGGTGGCTACAACGCGATCGGTACGTCCGGCGAGATTGATATCGCAGGCTTCGAGATCGGCGCCCGCGGAGGCTGCCGAGAGTATTGGGTGGCTTGGGGCATTAACCTGTTCTTCTTCGCGCTCGGCGCAATAAGCAGGCCGAAACGTCTGTTTGGCGCCTTCCTTCGCTCCCGCGGTGCGCTCAACGCTTATTCCCTGGCCAGTGTCGAAGGGGCGTTTCTCAATCGCCAATTGGGCGACGTTCGAGCAGAGTTGAAGATTCCAGAAAGTATCCCGGCCGCCTGCGCTGCGGACCGGTTCTTCTTTTTGCTATGGGGAGCCCTAAGCTTCCTACTGGTTCTCTCATGCGTCGCCATTCCGTTGGGTCTGGCGTCCCTGTTCATTGCTTGAATCGCGCGCCCGTCCCCGCCCATTTTTGCCACACCTTTTGTAACACACATCCTAAAGAGTAATGGCCATGCACGTGCTTCATCCGCAGTAGATGTCGCTTGATGGTCACCAAGAAGGAAATAGGGTTATGTGGCAAATAAAGACGGTTGTAGGACTTATGATCGCTTCGGCAACGTTCCTTGCCGCGCAGGCGGATCCGCCGAGCCGCGTGGGGCGGCTCAATTACACCGAAGGCTTGGTCTCTTTTCAACCAGCTGGGGTGGATGACTGGGTGGACGCAACTGTGAACCGTCCTCTCATCCCCGGGGACAACATTTGGGTGGGAGACCAGGCGCGAGCGGAGTTGCACGTCGGATCGGCGGCTCTACGTTTGGACGAAAACACCGCCTTTCAATTTCTGAGCTTGGATGACGACGTAGTGCAAATTCGCCTTTCGGAGGGTTTGCTGACGGTGCGTGTGCGCTCCATGGCGCAGAGTCAGGTGTTTGAGATCGACACTCCGAACCTGGCTTTCACGGTGCTTCGACCTGGAGAGTACCGCATTGAGGTAAATCCAGATTCGCAGGCCACGATGGTCACGGTTCGCAACGGTGAGGGAGACGTGACCGGTGGTGGGGAGCAGTTCCCGATTCGATCTCTTCAACGGGCCGTTGTCAATGGTTTTGATCAAATCGCCTACAAATTCTCAGCCGCCCCGCCCGACGACGCGTGGGATCGCTGGAATGCGTCGCGAGACCGGCGCGAAGACCAGTCTCAGTCAGCCCGCTACGTTTCCCGCGAGATGATCGGCTATGAGGACTTGGATCAATACGGACGCTGGGCGCCTCAGCCGGGCTATGGCCAGGTATGGATGCCCACCACGGTGGCGGTGGGTTGGTCCCCCTATCATTATGGACATTGGGCCTGGATCGCGCCCTGGGGTTGGACCTGGGTAGATGACGCGCCATGGGGATTTGCGCCGTATCACTATGGCCGCTGGGCCTCCTTTGGAGGACGTTGGGGCTGGATACCGGGACCCTATGGAGTGGCTCCCATTTACGCCCCGGCTTTGGTAGCGTGGGTCGGCGGTGGTCGAGGAGGGTCTGGCTTCAGCTTGAGTTTTTCGATCGGCACGGCCCCTGCGGTCGGCTGGTTTCCGCTGGGTCCTCGAGAGCCGTATTTTCCTTCGTATCGGGCCAGCCAAGGCTACTTTACGCGAGTCAACACCACGAATACGGTGATCAACAACACCACAATCAACAATTATTACGACTACAGCAGGAATTCCAATAACACCGCGGTTACTAACATCCGCTACGCCAACCAGCAGGTCCAGAACGGCGTAACGGCCGTTCCACAAGATGCTTTTGCAAGAGGACGTCAAGTCAATCAAGTGGGACGCAGTGTACCGGTTAACCAGCTTGGGAACGCTCAGGTTTACGGATCCCCTGCGATAGCCCCGCAAAGAGAGGGTGTCCTGGGAGCCCGGAGGGAAAACTCACGAGCCGCGCGCCCGCCGGAAAATGTGATCAATCGGCCCGTAGTCGCGCGACGGGCTCCGGCTCCGGCCGCCGTGCCGTTTGATCGGCAACAGTCCGCGCTGTCGCAAACGCCCGGCCGCGCTCTTCCGGCGGCAACGGAACAACAAGTGCGCCAGGGTGCGCCGGTTCCCAACGCTTCTGTTCGCGTCGTGGATGCCAATCGAGTGCGACGCGTTCAACCCAGCGTGGATAATGGCCAGAAAGGCGCTGCGAAACAGAACTCTGCTGCTCCGCCCGCTGGAATCGACCAACCAAACACGCGTCAGGGACGGCCGCAGGCGCAGCCGGAGGTGGCGCAGCCTCCCGCGATAGATAGGCAAAAAGGATCTCGCAGGCAGCCACAGGTGTCCCAACCGGCAGAGCGGCCTCAGCCCCCTGCAGCCAGCCGGCAGGCTTCACCTCAGGTGCCGCAACAGCCGAGGCAAGACGCTGTACGTCCACAGCCAGACAGGTCCCAGGTCCCCGTGACGCGCCCGCAGGCGGAGAAGGGGAAGGGCAATCGCCGGCAATGAGGCACCACCTGCGGCGCCGCCGCCCGAAGCAAGGCAGCCTCAGCAACTTAAATGGACCGTCCCCGATGAGCTGACCATCGGGGACCGCCACCTCAGTCGATGATGGACCTCGTTGTCCGACGCAACACTCGATAGGTACGATTGAAGACGGAGGAAATCCCGATGATACGAACGATGATACGAACACTATGCCGGCGGATGGCCACAGTTCTTGTGGCGGTCAGTTTCCCGAGCGCGGCGTGGGCGAATTTGGACCAGACCACGATTCTGCAGAGCAACACCACGTTGAACCGGGACACGGGCGCGACCGGGACTTCCGGCGGGGACATTTTGTGGAACGGGAGTACGATTGCTCCGCAGGGTAATGCGACAGCGGTGTTTCTTTACTCAGATGTAGAAGCGAGCTTAGTAACGTTCATTACATCTATCCAGATTTCCTTAACGCCGGGTTATTCCAAAACTTCGATTTCGAACCTCAGCGTGGGGGATTTGTTCGCGGTTCACACGAACGGCAATCACTATTCCCGCGTTTACTTACTCGCCAAAAGCGGTGGATCGATCACGCTGAAGTTTACGACGTTTGGCGTGGCTGCGAATCCTGGAGTGGGGACAGGTGGGTCGCCTACGATTACTTCGGTCAAGAATAATTCCAGCTTGATCGGGCCGGGCTTGCCGAATTCGGGGATTGCTCCTAGCAGCATTTTCGTGGTGGTTGGGACGGATTTGTCAGATACGGGCGCGCCAGTGCTGCAATCCAGCGCGACTCCGGGGATTCCTTTGACGTTGAAGGGCGCGAGCATTACTGTAATCGTCAAGGGCGTGACGGTTCACCCGGCGCTTTACTACGCGAGTCCGTCGCAGCTGGCGGGAGTGCTTCCAGCGAACACTCCGACAGGAAGCGGCACGATGACGGTGACGTATAAGAGCGTGGTTAGCAACGCTTTCGCCATCGAGGTGGTGCCGGCCGCGTTGGGGATCAACACGTATTACACGAATTCCGCTGTGGCCACCGATGGGGTGACGGGGGCATTGCTGACGTACACGAATTCCGGGACTCCTGGGCAGGTGATTGTTTTGTGGACGACAGGACTCGGCGCGGACCCGCTCGATAGTGACACGATCTACTCGACCACTCCGCATGCCGTGGGTACGTCGTTGCAGATTTACATTGGCGGGATTGAGGCTACGATTCTTTACAAAGGCTCGGCGGGGTATCCGGGCGTGAATCAGATTAATTTGACGATACCGGCTGCGGTTCCCAATGGATGCTGGATTTCTGTGGCGGCGGTGGCGGGGGGAGTCCTGAGTAATACCGCCACGCTCCCGATCAATCGTGGTGGCGGCGCTTGCACCGATCCGCTGAGTGGATTGAGCGGGAATCAGTTTGCGGGGAGCAACCAGACGATCCGGACGGGGCTGGTGGCGGTGATTCAAACGGATTCCACGAATAAGAGCGGCGTCCGCACGGTCACGAATTCCACGGATGCGTCTTTCCAGAAATATGCGGGGATTTACACGCCCTCGAATTCGGTCTCGCCGGGGGGGTGCATTGTGAACGATCTGACGGTGGTGGATGGCGGGGTCGCGACAGGTCTGGAGCCGGGGAGCATTAAGTTGACGGGGCCGGGTGGGCTTTCGGTGACGCTGGCTTCACAGGCGGGTATCAAGGGTGCGTACTATGCGACGCTCGCGGCTGGAGCGATTCCTTCGACGGGTGGGACGTTTACGTTCACCGGAGCGGGGGGCACGGATGTGGGAGCATTCACAACGACGATCACCTTGTCGAATCCGCTGCTGACGTGGACCAATCCCGCTGTTGCGGGTTCGATAGAGCGGACGCAGCCATTGACGGTGACATGGAACGGCGGGAATCCGGGGACGGTGAAGTGAGGGCCTCATCGGAGCCGCAGATGAACGCTGATGAACGCAGATTAAGATACTAACGCCAGATTTGCAGGCCTAGCTCACGGCAGGACGATCACCCGAACCGGTTCCTCCGCAGGAAGCTGGTCGGTTCCTACTGCTCTATGCAGCAGGCATCGCTCGATTGTAGTTTGAAGAGAATCGGCCACGGATGGACACGGATTCACACGGATACGGCGGTTATAGGCCGGCTTTCTTCCATAATTCGTCTACGCGTTTGCGGACGTCTTCGGACATTTTAATTACGCCGGGCCAGGGGCGGGTGAAGCCTTCGGTGGGCCATTTTTTGGTGGCGTCGATGCCCATCTTTGATCCGTAGTTTGCCAGGCGGCTGGCGTGGTCCAGGGAATCTACGGGGCCCATTACGAATTGGATGTCGCGTTCTGGGTCGATGTTGTTTAGGGCTTTCCAGGCTACTTCGCTGAAGTTTTGGACGTCAACATCTTCGTCCACCACTACGATCACTTTCGAGAACATGGCCTGGCCCAGGCCCCAGATGGCGTGCATGACCTTGCGGGCCTGGCCGGGGTAGGATTTGCGGATCGACACAAGTATTAGGTTGTGGAAGATGCCTTCGGGGGGCATGGCGATGTCGCGGACTTCGGGGAGTTGCAGGCGCATGAGCGGGAGGAAGATGCGCTCGATGGCTTTGCCCATATAGAAATCTTCCATGGGGGGCGGGCCGACGATTGTCGTGGCGTAGATGGGGTCCTTGCGATGGGTGATGCAGGTGATGTGAAAGACGGGGTAGTCGTCGTCCAGCGAGTAGAAGCCGGTGTGGTCTCCGAAGGGTCCTTCATTGCGGAGCTCGCCTAGCTCCACGTAACCTTCGAGGATGATTTCGGCGTTGGCGGGGACCTCGATGTCGGAGGTTTCGCATTTAACCATTTCGACGGACTTGCCGCGGAGGAAGCCGGCGATCATCATTTCGTAGAGGTCGGGGGGCAGGGGGAGGATCGCCGAGTACATGGTCGCGGGGTCGCAGCCGATGGCTACTGCTACGTCCATGCGCTGTTTGGTGCCGGCGGCTTGATTGCGGCGGAAGTGTTCCGCGCCTTGCTTGTGGGTTTGCCAATGCATGCCGGTGGTGCGTTCGTCGTAGACCTGCATGCGGTAGCAGCCGCAATTCTGTTTGCCGTTTTCCGGATTGCGGGTGAAAACCATCGGCAGGGTGATGAAGGGCCCGCCGTCTTCGGGCCAGCAATGGAGGACGGGGATGTCCTTGAGCGAGAAGCGGTCCTTTAGGATGACGTCTTTGCAGGGGCCGCTTGAGACGGTTTTGGGAAAAGCTGCCGCGAGGTCGGCCAGCTTGGGAAGCATTTTCAGTTTGCCCAGGAAGCCTTCGGGTTTCTGCAGGGCCAGCAGTTCCGAGATGCGGTCGGCGATTTCCTGGACGGAATCGACTTCGAGGGCGATCTGCATGCGTTTCATGCTGGCGAACGCGTTGATGAGCACGGGCATGTGGGACTGGCGTGGTTTCTCGAAGAGCAAGGCAGGGCCGTTCGATTTGACGCTGCGGTCGGCGAACTCGGTGATTTCGAGGTAGGGGTCCACTGCGAAGGGGATGCGCTTGAGTTCGCCTGCTTTTTCTAGGGCGCGGATGAAGCCGCGTAGGTCGTCGTAGGCCATGAAGTTCTATTATGGAAGATCACATGCCTACAAGAACAGCATTCATTACGGGAGCAAGCCGGGGAATTGGGCGGGCGTGCGCGATTGCGCTGGCGCAGGCGGGGAATCGGGTAGCGCTGGCGGCTCGGGACACGGGGAAACTGGAAGAGGTGGCGGCGGAGATTCGGGCGCTGGGGGCTGAGGCTCACGTGGTGGCGATCGATATGGGTTCGGGGGATTCGATTAAAGAAGCGATTGCTTCGACCGCGAAGGATTTCGGGAAGGTCGATATTCTGGTGAATAACGCGGGGATCACTCGCGATGGGCTGGCTTTGCGGATGAAGGCGGAGGACTGGGATGCGGTGCTGCGCGTGAATCTGACGGGTTCATTTATCGCTTGCCAGCAAGTTTTACAGGGAATGATGAAAGAAAGATGGGGGCGGATCGTCAATATATCGTCCATAGTTGGCGAGAGCGGGAACCCGGGGCAGGCCAATTACGTAGCTTCTAAGGCGGGGCTGATCGGGCTGACGAAGTCGCTGGCGCAGGAGATTGCGAGCCGGAATATTACGGTAAACGCGGTGACTCCGGGGTTTATCGATACGGATATGACGGCGGTACTGTCGGAAGAGTTGAAGAATACGATGCTGGCGCATATTCCGCTGAAGCGGTTCGGGAAGCCGGAAGAGATTGCGGCGGCGGTGAAGTTTTTGGCGAGTGACGAAGCAGGGTATATTACTGGACAGGTGTTAGGAGTCAACGGTGGGATGTACATGTAAGCGGCAATTATGCACAAACATATTCTAATTTTGAGTTTAGCGGCGGGCGTGGCTTTTGGGCAGACCCGGCAGTTTGAGGTGGCCACGATTCGTCCGGCGGATCCAATTACGGCCCAGTCGGTTCAGTCTGGCAAGCTGCATGTCGGGATGAACGTTAGGGGCAACCAGGTGGATATCGGGTACATGACCCTGCGCGAATTGGCGGCTACGGCTTACGACGTAAAGCCTTTGTCGATTCAGGGTCCCGAGTGGCTTACGCAGCAACGCTACGATATTTTGGCATTGATGCCGGATGGCGCGACGAATGACGATATTCCGGTGATGCTGCAGGCATTACTGAAGGACCGCTTCAAGATGGTGGCGCACAAGGAAAGCAAAGAGGAGCAGGTCTTCGCGCTGGAAGTGGCGAAGGGTGGTCACAAGCTGAAAGAGGCTCCGCCAGTGGTGGAGGCGCCGAAGCCCGCGGAAGATGAGGCCAAGCCGGCGGCTGGCGCGAAGCCGCAGCCGGGGATGGTGGTGAGCGCCAATGGCCAGGAGATGCGCATCAATCAGACCCAGGCCGCGGGCGGCGGCATGAACATGTCTATTGCGGGTGGCAAGAATGGCGCGCAGAAGATTTCCATGGGCGCCGATGGGCAGATGCATCTGGAAGTGGAGCGCGTGACGATGGCCGAGCTCGCGGAAATGCTGACGCCGATGCTGGAGTATCCGGTGTTCGATCACACCGACCTGAAGGGCGCGTTCCAGGTTGCATTGGATCTTTCGATGGCGGACCTGTTGCAAGTGGCGAGTAAGGCGGGATTAGGAGGCGCGACCGCGGGAAATCCCGTCGCGGCAGGCAGGCTTGCGAGTATACAGGCTTCCGCAGATCCGGGTGGCGCGATTATCGGGAGCATCCAAAAGCTAGGTCTGCGACTGGAGAAGCAGAAGGGGCAGGTGGGCTCGCTGGTAATCGATAGCGCGGAGAAGAAGCCGAGCGAGAATTAGTTTTCGATCGCTAGTCCCGGTCGCTAGTCCCGCTCGAGGGCCAGGGTTTGCACCATGACTTCGGGAAGCTCTTCGAATTCGAGGCGGGCGACTCGCTGGATATCCAGGCGAGCGATGCGGAGACGGATGTATGCGATCAGCATGAGGGCGGTGGCGGGCAGCCAGCGCGTAATGTCCTGGGCACACCAACTGAGTAGTGCGCTGAGCAGTGAAATATAGAGGACGATTCCCACGACGTACTTGATGATCGTTTCCGTAATCATTCGCCGAGCCGGCAAATAGAGCGACGTGAATGGGATCTTGTAAGAAGTGAATTGCAGCCCTTCCATCAACAGCAAGGCCGGGGGAGTGGTCAACAACGCGAGGACCGCGGCAGGTGCTATTCCCAGCAAGAATGTGCTGACGAGGAGATTCAGTAGCGCTACGGGCGCGACTCCTCCATAAAGCAAGGAAGCTTCGACGCCGGCCAAAAGCATGGGAGTGTGTCCGGGCTCGTATACCCGGAAGATCCAATTTGAACGGGGTTCGACGGGCAAGCGGTAGAGGTATTGCAATCCGCACAGAGTGAAGAGCGAGAGGGCTAGTTGCGCCGCCAACAGGATGGTGATCTTGGACAGCCGGCCCGTTTGGAAGTTGAAGCCGTTCAGAAATGCGTTGGCCAGGGTATTTACGCTGAGGGCTACTGCGAAGCCGGCGAACACGGTGAGGATCAAACGGTGGCGGGGGCTGCGGCCAAGCGTCTTGGCGACGAACGCGAAGACACCTATGGCGCGGGGGGCCAGACCGAACGTCCATTCGGAGTAGGCAGACGGTTCGCGGCGGCGGCTTGCATCCGGCGTTTCCAATACGCGGACGCGATGTCCGACATAGCTCCACCAATAGGCCACGATGGCGGCGAGCGCACTCGAGGCTAGTCCGGCGAGGGCACCTCGGGCCAGGCGGGCGGCGAAGGGGTCGGACGATCCGGCAATGATTTGGTCCAGCCCCAGGAACCACAGAGGAGGCGCCCAGATGGCCCAGTCAGGCCGAAGGTTCATGGAGTAGGTGATCCGGGGGATCGCGACCACAAGGGGAAATGCGGCAAGGAAGAGAATGAGCAGCGACGCTTGCAACCAGAAAGACAAGCGCGTAGACAGCCGCAAGGGAAGGACGTTGAGCAGTATGCCCTGCAGCGCGACCAGCACGAAGAACATGAAAATGCCGGCCGCGAAACAGGACGTCAAGATACCGATGCTTTGCCAGCCGGTAGCACCGAACACAGCATAATGTAGTGTTCCGCGCACGGGTTGCATCATCCAAGGCATACCGAATGCGGCAGGTACGACGATGGCGAGAGTGACGAGAATGATGAATCCGAGAAGCGCGGTGAACTTCGCGCGAAAAATCTGTTGGGCGCGGAGGGGGAGGGAAGCGAGGGCGAGGTAATCACGCCGGTCAGGGAACAGGGACTGCCATAACAGGGTGGTGACAAGGCCGATGGCCAGCATGGATAGCGAAATGAGGAAGAGGACGTCTGCGATCACGGCCAGACGAAAGGGTTCGGGGTTATCCAAAGCCTTGAGAAAAAGATATTTGCCGTAGTAGGCTTGCAGAAACGGAACGCTGAGAGAGGCCAGCACACTGAGCATTCCGCCGAACAGAAGTTTCAGCTGGCCTGGACGCGCGACAAATTCGCTTTCAAAGAATTGACCGCAGAAGTGACGGCACAACTCGATCTGAGGGGAGTGTGTTTCCTGCCACCATAGGCGGAGGCGGGCCGCGGTCATGAACGCATCACTTCCAGAATGTCGTCGACGACACGCTGCGGGTTTTCCTGTTCCGTCAATTGGGCAAAGACGCCTTCCAGAGATTCTTGGGCGAGTAGTCCGCGCAGGCGTGTGATTTTGTCGTGGGCGACGGTCACTCCTTTTCGAAGGATCACGACGGAGGTGCAGACTTTCTCGACCACTTCCAAAACGTGAGAACTGTAGAAGATCATCTTGCCCTGTGCGGCCAGAGTGTGAATCAGGGTGCGAAGGACGATCGACATGTTGACGTCCAAGCCGGAGAAGGGCTCGTCGAGAATCAGGAATTCGGGGTCGTGGAGGAGTGCGGAGGCCAGGAGTATCTTTTGCCGCATGCCTTTGGAATAAGAAGAAATCAGGGTGTGGCGGTCTTCGGAGAGGCCGAGCAACTGCAGCATGGAATCGATGCGGCGCTCCAATACGGCCCTTTGCATGCCGCGCAGGCGTCCGGTCAACTGGAGGTATTCGCGGCCGCTGAGATGCGTGTAGAGTTGGGCTTCTTCGGGCACATATCCAATGCGGGACAGGAAGCCCGGCCAGTCGTCACGTACGCTGCGACCGTCAAAGAGAATCTCGCCGGAGGTGGGTTGGACGAGTCCGATCAGCATCTTCACGGTGGTGCTTTTGCCGGCTCCGTTGGGGCCCAGGTAGCCGAGAATTTCGCCGCGCTGGATGGTGAAGTCGACGCCCGCGACGACGGGGATGCGGTTGTAGCGTTTCACGAGTCGACGCACTTCCAGCATCCAATCCTCCCCTTGCGCAGATTGGACACCGGGGTGGCGGGTTTTGTTTCAGCGCTGTGTTAGCTGTGGGCGAGTCCGGCGAACACGATTTGGAGACGGTACATGTCGAGCAGGAGGCGGCATCGCTGCGAGAAGCCGGTGGCGGTGAGGAATTCGCGGTAACGGGCGGTGAATTCCTTTTTCACGTCGACTCCTTGGAGTTGGGGCAGGCCGATGGTTGCGGGGAGTTGGTCCGTCAGGCATCCATAGGTTTGGTGGAGGGTGTAGAAGGACTGGAGGCCGGCGAAGATGGAACCGGCTGCGTAGGAGGCTTCGAATTCCGGGGTGCTGCCGCGGTCTGGGATCTCGGGGTTTTGGGAGTGGAAGATGTCGAGAAGGTCATTGACCTTTTTGAGATGGTCGCTGAGCTTGCTGTTTTCATGCCGATCGGGGAGCCAGGGTATGCCTCGGTCTACGTGGTCGAGGTAATCGGCGAACTCGACGGTGAGGCGAATGATGACGTTAAGGCTCGCGACATCGTCGGCTTCAAAGGAATGTTTGAGGGCGTCCGCTTTTATGGCGGTTTGGATCGCGGTATAGCGTTCGATGAGTTCGGCTTTCATTTGAGCTTTTCGAGTGCGGTCCGCACCGCCTCGATTGTATCGACATTGCCGGTGTTGATTACGATCCCGTTCGGACGCCAGCGGGCTTGCATCCGGGGGCTGACGAAGCCGGCGGCGATGGAGATTAGGGGGATGCCGCAGGCGCTGGCCACGTGGCCGGCGGCGCTGTCGTAGCCTACGAATAATTCGGATTTCGCGATGGCGGCGGCGAAGGGGGCGAAGGGGCCATCGTGGGTGCGCATGCCGGGTTGGAGGGCGCGTTGGACTCTTTCGCGTTCTTCTGGAGTGCCTCCCAGATCTACCAGGATGGATTTACCGGTGCTGGCGAGGAGCTTTAGGAGATCGGCTTCGAAGGGATCGCGGAGGCGCTTGGATTGGTTTTCACCTACGCCCAGGCTGACCGTGATTTGCGCGGGTTGGCTGGTGGTGGCGAGGGGAGCGATGTAGGGTTTGGCTTGTGGGTCGCCGAACCACTGGGCCGCCAGGTCGGGGAGTCTCGCGCCCGAGGTGCCTCCGTAGGAGCGGGACTCGAAGTAGAAGTAATTCACGTCGGGGCAGACTGGAAGTAGGCCTAATTGAGTCAGGCGGGAGTCGGGGTCTAACACGATACCGTCATCGAACCAGAGGGAGGCGCTGGCGGCGAGGCGGTCTTTTAATGCTCCGCTTCTTGCATAGGGAGCTTCCTGGTACTGGACGCGTGGGTCCGCTTCGAAGAGGCCGTAGTTTTTTCGTGGACCTACGAAGAAGAGTTTTGCTTCGGGGTAGCGGCGTTTGGCGGCGTCGAGGAACACACTGGTTACTGCTACGTCGGCTCCCAGAGTGATTCGGGAGAGGACGTAGACGCGGTCGGCCATAGCGGGAGGCGGACTCGACTGCGCGCGGCGTGGGCGCAGATCGGGGGCGATTCTTTTGATGGCACGCGTGAAGAGATCAGCGTAGACGTCGCAGAGTCTTGACTCGAAGAGGTCGCCCAGGTGCTCGACGACGACCGATAGAAACTGGCGGCCATCGTCGATGGCGACCGCTTGGTCCAGCAAGGAATCGGGGACGGGGCGGTCCGCCAGACAGAGGTTCAGAACGTCACGACAGATATTTTCCAACCAGCAGCTCCAGCTTCTTGCGAGTGGCGTCGGGAACGGTTTTGGGGTCGGTGATCATGGCGTGTTTCAGGGCCGATCCGCATTTGCAGGTACGTTTTTCGGGGACTGCGGCCACGGCGGCGTGGACGAGTTTCGCGGCGTTGGCGGCGTTCTGGGTCAGGTTGGCGATGATGTCTTCAACCGTGACGGCGTCGTGTTCGGGGTGCCAGCAATCGTAGTCGGTGACCATGGCCACGGTGGTGTAACAGAGTTCGGCTTCGCGGGCGAGTTTCGCTTCCTGCAGGTTGGTCATGCCGATGACGTCCATGCCCCAGCTCCGGTACAAGTTGGATTCGGCAAGGGTCGAGAAGGCCGGGCCTTCCATGCACAGGTAGGTGCCGCCCAATTTGACGCTGACACCAGCGTCGCGGCCGGCGGCGAATGCGAGGTCGGCCATTTGGGTGCAGATCGGATGGGCGAAGCTGACGTGCGCGACCAAGCCTTCGCCGAAGAAGGTCGAGATACGGCCGAGGGTCCGGTCCACGAACTGGTAAGGGATTACGAAGTCGAGGGGCTTGTGCTCCTCTTTGAGGGACCCGACGGCGCTGAGGGAAATAATGCGCTCCACGCCGAGCGATTTCATCCCCCAGATGTTGGCTCGGTAGTTGAGTTCCGAGGGCGAGAAGCGGTGGCCGCGGGCATGGCGCGAGAGGAACGCGACCTCTTTGCCGGCGAGCTTACCGACGACGTACGCGTCCGAGGGCGGGCCCCAGGGGGTGTCGAGCTTGCGCTCTTCGTGTGCTTCAAATCCGGGCATGGAGTAGAGTCCGCTGCCGCCGATGATTCCGATAGTTGGTCGAGTGCTCATTCCTGTATAAGTTCTAAGAGTACACCGCCGGTGGAGGCCGGGTGCACGAAAACGTAGAGGTGTCCGCCGGCGCCTTGGCGAGGCTCATTAAGGATGCGCGCGCCGGAGGCTTTCAGCCGCGCAACGGTGGCGTGGAGGTCGGGAGTCGTCAGGGCGACGTGGTGCAGTCCTTCGCCGCGCTTGTCGATGAATTTGGCGATGACCGAGGTGGGGTCGGCGGCTTCCAGCAGCTCAATGCGAGATTCGCCGACGGGGAGCATGGCGGCGTGGACTTTTTCGATTTCGACTAGCTCGCGTGACGCGACGGGGAGGCCTAGTTGGTCGCGGTAGAACTTGAGGGCTTCGTCGATGGAGCGGACGGCGATTCCCAGATGGTCGATTTTACTCATCGGCAACTTTTTCGCTCAGGGATGCAAAGGGGCGCGCAGGGGAACGGCGGATGGCGGCGAGCAGATCGTCGATTCCTTTGCCTTCGAGGGCGACCACTTTTACGATTTCGGGTGGGGTTGGATCATCCGCGGTCGCAGTGTGGAGGTGATTTGCGAGGGTGTCGGCTCCGGGCAAGTCAGCTTTGTTGATGGCGAACACTTGGGCGATTTCCATGATACCGGCTTTGATGGATTGGACATCGTCGCCTGCGCCGGGTACCAGGACGACGACGGTTACGTGAGCCAAGCGCGCAATCTCGATTTCGGATTGGCCCACGCCGACGGTTTCAATGATTACGACGTCGAAGCCGGCGGCGTCGAAGAGCGTGACTACATCGCGAGTGGCGCGAGCGAGGCCGCCGGGAAAGCCGCGGGCAGCCATGGAGCGGATGAAAACTCCGGGATCGGCGTGATGTTGTTGCATGCGGATGCGGTCGCCCAGGAGGGCTCCGCCAGTGAAGGGGCTGCTGGGGTCGATGGCGATCACGGCTACGGTCTTGTTTTCGGCGCGGAGTGTGCGGATGAGTTGGTCGCAGAGGGTGCTCTTACCGGCGCCGGGGGGGCCGGTTAGGCCGATGATGAGGGCGTGGCCGGGGTGTATTGATAGTTCGTGGAGCAGAAACGCGGCTTCGCCGTTTTCAATTTCGGTGGCCGCGCGGGCCAGGGCTCGGCGGTCGCCTTGCAGGATATGGTCGGCGGAGGTCACAAGTTTCTAGTGTAGTGGGTTGGGGATAGAGCGGAGATAATTGGGGCATGGTAACAGTTACACTAGACCCGAAAGAGTGGCAGTTCCTGATTACTACGCTGGAAGGGACATCTGCGATATTGAAATCCCTCGGCGCACTCCAGGGCGCGGTACCGCTCGGTCTCCCTATCACCACTGAAACAATTGTTAGCATTGCGGCTTTGACCGAGCAGATCAAGTCTCAGACAGCCCCAATCGACATTTAGGCCTGCCCGCCTGTTCCGATGCTGATTACACTGGGGAGAGATGTCTCAGAAGCGAATTCGGCCTATTCACCCTGGCGAGATTCTGCGCGATGAGTTGGAGGAGCGGGGGATAAGCTTGAATCAACTGTCTCGCGCCACTCGGATTCCATTGAGTCGCGTGAGCTTGGTGGCGAACGCGAAACGTCGCGATCACGGCGGATACGGCTATGCGGCTTGGGCGGTATTTCGGCACCTCCGCGTCTATGTGGATGGGCTGCAGGCAGACTACGAGTTGCAGGCTGCGGCGGACAATGCTGCTCGGATTGAGCGAGAGGTTATTCCGGCCGGGCAGACGGCGGCGTGACTGCTACCCGGTGTCAGCGCGGAAGGCGTCTTGTTCAAGCTGGTACGGAAACATGTGTAGTTAGATGTAAGAGTCAAACTACAACTGGGGGAGCTAGCGACGTTAACGCTTGCTTCAGTTCTTCCAACACTTGCGCGGGGGTTTCGGTATTTGCGGGGAGCGGGATACGGAGTACGCCGGCGGGGGTGAATTGGGCGGCGCTGTGATTGTTCACCAGGGCCATCAGGCGCGCGGGTTCGATGCGGGAGCCGGGGTGGAACTTGATGTTCAGCCATGTGCCGCGGCGGTCAACGGCTTCGATGGCTAGTTTCTGAGCGAGTCCTTTTAATTGTGCAAAGCGGATCAACGTGTCGACGGCGGGGGGAAGGGCGCCGTAGCGGTCGGCTAACTCGGCTCTGGCGATTTCGGCTTGTTCATCTTCCCTGATGTCGGCGATTTTTTTGTAGGCTCGCAGGCGCTGCTGTTCGTCTGCGATATAACCGGACGGGATACGGATATCGAGGCCCAGGTTCAGTGTCGACTGCACTTCCAGCGGAGCTTCTTCGCCCTTCAGCTCGCGGACGGTTTCGTCCAGCAGGCGGATGTAAGTATCGAATCCCACGGAGCCGATGTGGCCGTGCTGTTCGCCGCTGAGGATGTTGCCGGCGCCGCGCAGTTCCAGGTCCAGCGCGGCGATCTTGAAGCCGGCGCCCAGGTCCGAGAATTCTCGCAAAGCGGCGAGGCGTTTGCGGGCGATTTCGCTCAATTCGGTGTCGGCCGGGACCAGCAGGTAGGCGTAGGCTCGGCGGTTTGAGCGTCCGACGCGGCCGCGCAGTTGGTATAGTTCCGACAGGCCATGGCGTTCGGCGTGTTCGATGATCATGGTATTCGCCAGCGGAATATCGAGGCCGTTTTCGACGATGGTGGTGCAGACGAAGACGTCGTATTCGTGGCGCATGAAGCCTAGCAGGACGCGCTCTAGCTCGGCTTCGCCCATTTGGCCGTGGCCGACGCTGATGCGGGCGTTAGGGACCAACTCCTGAATCCAGGCGGCACGGGCGAAGATGGAGTCCACTCGATTGTGGACGAAATAGACTTGGCCGCCGCGGGTGAGCTCCTGTTCGATCGCGGTCTTCACCAGGTCGGAGTCGAAATGCGCGACTACGGTGTGAATGGAGAGGCGATCTTTAGGCGGCGTTTCGATCACGCTCATGTCGCGGATGCCCAGCAGCGACATATGTAAGGTGCGAGGAATGGGCGTGGCGCTCATGGCCAGAACGTGGACGTTCTTGCGCATCTGCTTCAAGCGTTCTTTATGAGCTACGCCAAAACGCTGTTCCTCGTCGATGATGAGGACGCCGAGGTCCGCGAACTTGACGTCCTTGGAGATGAGGCGATGGGTGCCGATGGCGATATCGCACTGGCCGTTAGCGAGCAGCTCCAGTGACTGTTTGACATCTTTCGTGGAGCGGAGGCGGGAGAACATCTCTATCTTCACGGGGAATGCGGCGAAGCGGCGTTTGAAGGTTTCGAAATGCTGGAAGGCGAGGACTGTGGTGGGGGCTAGCACCGCTACCTGCTTGCCGTCGCCCAGGGCTTTGAAGGCGGCGCGCATGGCAACTTCGGTCTTGCCGAAGCCTACGTCTCCGCAAAGGAGGCGGTCCATCGGATGCGGCGATTCCAGGTCGCGTTTGATTTCTTTGACGGCGCTGAGTTGGTCCTTGGTTTCGGTGAACTCAAAGGCGTCTTCAAATTCGCGCTGCCAGTTGGAGTCGGGCGAGAAGGCTACGCCTTCGGTCATGCGGCGTTCGGCGTAGAGCTTGAGTAGCTCCTCCGCCATGTCGCGCATTTTTGCTTTGACGCGAGACTTGCGGGCGGTCCAGGTGGCTCCGCCCAATTTGTCGATGTGCGGTGTGCCTTCGCCGGCGCCGCGATACTTTTCGACCAGGTCCATGCGCGTGAGCGGCACGTAGAGCTTGGCTTCGTTGGCGTATTCCAGCAGCATGAAATCGCCCGTGAGCTCGCCTTGGACGATTTCGCGGATGGCGATGAATTTACCGACGCCGTGTTGAGAGTGGACGACATAGTCGCCGGGTTTGAGATCGGCGAGGTCGGCGGCGAACGCGGCGGCTGCGCCTTTGTTGACGCCGCCGGTTTGCGGGACCAGATCGGAGGATCCGAACAGGTCTTCGGAACCTATGAAGGCTATGTTGGATTCGGGGAAAACGGTGCCACGGCGGACGAGTCCTTTGACGAGATACGTGCTGGCGACGGGGCCGGCTAGATACGCGCGTTCGGCCAGATAGGGAGTCGCAGCTTCGTTGGGAGCAAGGCCGAGGGTGAAAGGAACGGAGTATTCGCGCAGCACATCCGCCAGGCGTTCGAGTTCTCCGTTGGAAGGTGCGAAAAACGCCACTCGTTTGCCTTGTTCCACCATGGTTTTGGCTTCAGCGACGGCCACCTGCATGTTGCCTTGGAAGACTAGCGCAGGGCGGCTGGCGATGTGCGAGGAGTCCGCGCCAAGGTGCAGTTCACGGACGGATACTTCGGTATGCGTTGATTCGCGTTCGGCAAGCTCAGCCCAGGTGAAAAAGTTGGAAGCGGCGAGGTTGGCGCCGTCTGAGTGATCTGTCTCAAGCTGCGTCAGCCGTTTCCACAGGCGTTCGGAGGCGGCGTGGATGTCTTCGGGTTCATCGAGAATTACGATCGCGTTAGGAGCGAGGTCGAGGAGGGAATGGGAACGTGGATTATCCAGGGCGTCCTCGAATTCCCACCCCGGGGCGTGAGCCTGGGACTGGGGTAATTCGCGGAGCGGCAGAATCTCGGCTTCGGTGACTTTCAGAACGCTGCGCTGGCTTTCGACTTCAAAGCGGCGAATGGATTCGATTTCGTCGCCGAAGAATTCGACGCGCAGGGGGCGCGAGCTTTCGGCGCCGAAGACGTCGAGGATTCCGCCGCGTATGGAGTATTCTCCCACCATCTCCACGGGGTCCCGGCGTTCGTAACCGATGGACTTGAGATGGGCTTCTATGGTCTCGATGGGAAGCTCCTCACCCTTGCGCAGGGTGAGTGACAAGCGGCGGTAAAATGCCGCGTCCTGCGCGCGGACCAGGGCGGCGGCGACGGGAGCTATGGTGATGGGCGAGAGTCCGTTGGCCATGCGCCACAGGCCGATGGCCCGCTGTTCGCTGATTTCGGAGTGGGGCGATAGGCGCTGGCCTGGCAAGACATCGAAGGCGGGCAGCAGGGAAGGGCGGCCGGCTTCAGGGCGTCCGACGAGAAGGGTAAAGAATGTTTCGGTGAGCTCGGTCAGATTCTCGGCGCGTTGGTTGCCATCGGCCAGCAGGATGATCGGCCGCTCTGTTAGCTGACACAGAAGGACGGTGTACAGGGCCTTGGCCATCGGGGTGAGGCCGGCCAGCGAGAACGGGCCTGGCTCCTTATGGAGCAGGCGGGAAATCAGGTCTTGAAAGGCGGGATGGCGCGCGACAGTCTGGAAGAGGTCGCGGACGGCGGGATGGGTCACGGGAGGATTTCTGCCTGCGGTATGCGGGCGAGCAATTCATTCACGATATTTGTGGTGGAGAATCCGGGCTCCAGCGACAGCGTCACGACTTTTCCGCCGGCGGCTTCCACTTCCTCGCGTCCTGCTACGAAATGGGCCCAGTCGGCGCCTTTTACCAGGATGTCGGGTAGGATCTCCGCGATTAGCTCACGGGGTGTGTCTTCGGCGAAAAACGTCACAGCGTCCACGGCTTCAAGGGCTAATACCATTTGGGCGCGATCCGATTCGGCAAGCAGGGGACGGGTGGGACCTTTGAGACGTGCAGTACTGGTGTCGGTATTCAGCGCGAGGATGAGGATGTCGCCCAGGGATCTGGCGCGTTCCACCAGCCGGACGTGGCCGGGGTGCAGGATGTCGTAGCAGCCATTGGTAAAAACGACGGATTTGCCGGCAGCCCGCCATGAGGCGCGGGCGCTACGCAATTCCGAGCGAGTGTAAAAGGTCCCCATGAGCGGCCCTTCCATTTTACGGGAGGAGCGTAGAGCGGCGGGCCGCTCACGGGGTGGGAGAAGGCGGGAAAACGAAAATAAGCCGTTTAGCGGCCGATATACATGGCGCGATAGACGGAAAGAGTCTGGCGATCCCCTAGTTCGGTCAACACGGCCGGAACCAGGAACAACCCAAATAACGCGGTCTGCACGGCAATCAACATGGAAAGCGTTCCAACCTCATGGTTCAGGAAGGCTTTGCCGGCGGCACCCAGAACACTCAGCGAAATGGCTGCGACTCCGAGGGCGGCAAGCTTGTTCCCGTTAGTGAGGAACGATGTCATAAATTCTCCTTGTGAATTATTAGACGTTCCTGGGATGGAAAAGGTTCAGATAAAATTGCGCAAAATGGGGGCGAAACGTTCTTAAACTTCCTCCGTCAAAGGAAATGAAGGCAGGCACTCTGCCTGAAAGAACTACAAGGGAGATTTCAAGAGTTATGAAATTGCGAAACCGGTCAGTGTTAGCGGGTGCGGCGTTTGCGGCCGTCGGCGCCGTTGGTGGCGCATGGATCACGGCCCAGACGCAGCACTTTCCGTTCAGTTACGCGCAGGTGCCGGCGGCGGCGCAATCCTCCGCCGATCCGGATGTGAGTTTCCGGACGGGCTTCGGTGCGGTTGTTAAGAAGGTACAGCCGGCGGTGGTAAGCATCACCTCGACTACGAATGCAAAAGTGTCGCAGAATCGGCGTCAAAACCTGCCTGAGGGCTTTGATTTGCGGGAGTTTTTCGGGAATGGCGCGAGTCCGTTCGATGCGCCGCAGGGTCCACGGCAGGGCATGGGCTCCGGTGTGATCACGACAGCGGATGGTTACATCGTCACTAACAATCATGTTGTCGATGGCGCGGACAAGGTCAGTGTAAGGCTGGAAGACGGCCGCGAGTTTACGGCCAAGGTAATTGGAAAGGACTCCAAGTCCGACGTGGCGGTAGTGAAGATCGATGCCAGCGGATTACCTCATGTTGCGATCGGCAATTCGGACAGTGTGGAAGTCGGCGACATCGTGTTGGCGATGGGTACTCCCTTTGGGGTCGGTCAGACCGTCACGATGGGGATTGTCGGTGCTACGCATCGCAATACGGGCGGAGAAATCGAAGAGTACGAGGATTTTATTCAGACCGATGCGGCCATCAATCCCGGCAACTCGGGCGGTGCGCTGGTGAATTTGAAGGGCGAACTGATCGGCATTAACACCGCGATCATGAGCCGCAGCGGAGGTAACCAAGGGGTGGGATTCGCGATCCCGGTGAAGACCGTGAATAATGTGATGCAGCAGATCGTGAAGACCGGCAAAGTGAGCCGCGGCTACATGGGCGTGACGATTCAGAGCATCAATCCTGAGATTGCGCGGCAGTTCGGTATGAAGAGCGACGTGCACGGAGCGCTGATCGGCGATGTGAACGCGGGCAGTCCTGCTGATAAGGCGGGGCTGAAGTCCGGGGACATCGTGATCGGACTGGATGGCAATCGCGTGGCGGATCAACCGGATCTGCGTTTGAAGATCGCCTCGTTGAATCCGAATTCCACGGCGCATTTGAAAGTATTCCGCGACGGTTCGGAAAAGGAGTTTGCCGTGGTGCTGGGCGCGCAGCCTAGCGAGGACGCCTCTGCGGCGACGCCTGGAAGCCAAAGCAGCGACGGTCCCCGGCTGGGTATTAGCGTGGAAACGAGCCAGCAAAGGTTGGGCCGTAACGGTCAGTCCAACGGTCTAACGATCACAAACGTGGCAGCGGGCAGCGCGGCGGAAGCAGCCGGACTGCGATCGGGTGATGTGATTCTGGAAGTGAATCGCAAGGTTGTCACGGATCCGGCGGAGTTCACCAAGATGGTCCGGGCCAGCGCCAATGAGCCCTTACTGCTGTGGGTGGAAAGCGGCAGTGATCGTCAAGGTGGCAACCGGGCAACGGGGCGGCACTACGTAACCGTGCAACCGCGGTAATAGGCGGTTAAAGCAGGCTCCGTCGCCTGCGCGCCCGAAGAGGGGTGGATGGGACGAGGTGTCCTGTCCGCCCCTTTTGGTTTTGCGGCGCGGCTTTGGGTCAATAAAAGTGCGTTCGTGCCGATACGTTGCAGTGTGAACTATCGAGCCATTCTCTTACTGTCCCTGGCCCCGGCGCTTTGGGGGCAGACCGCCACATTGACGCCGACGCCGGTCAATCTGGCCTTTACCTGGCAATCCGGCTTGGCATTGCCATCGGCCAAGACGCTTGCCGTGAAGTCCGGATCCAGCGCTGCCGCTTACACAGTGGCCATCTCGCCGCCGACTGCTTTGTGGCTTTCCGTATCGCCAGACGCCGGCTTCCTACCGGCTGCGCTCACGGTGCGAGTGAATCCGAGCAGTCTTGGGGTGGGAACGTACAACGCAAGCATTACGGTTACCGCGGCGGGATTTGGGTCGCCCTCGGTTATTCCAGTCACCTTAACTGTGACTGCTCCATTGCCGACGTTGGTAATGAGTGCGTCAACGCTGGATTTTGCGACACCCGCGAATCCTCCGGCGGATCAGACGATCACGCTTTACACCACGGGCGGCCCGATCTCTTTTACTGCCGCTCCACAGGGAGCCACGTGGATGACGATTTCTCCTCGCAGCGGCGTGGTGCTGCCGGGGTTGCCCACGGTGTTGACGGTTTCGGTGGACAGCAGCAGCCTCAGTCCGCAGACTACGCCTTACTCCGGCAAGATCGTGGTGACGGCGACAGGTGTTCCGGCTGCCAATAAGACGCAGAACGTCACGGTGAACCTGACGGCCAATGCGTCGACGCCTACGATCACAAGCTTGTGGCCTAGCGCGGCGTTGGTGAATACGGGTCCGCTGACGCTGACGATTCGCGGGACGGGGTTTTTCAAGGGAACTACGGCGAAGGTCACCGGGCAGGCGACGCCGCTGAAGATTACCTTTATCAGTGCGACGATCCTGCTGGCGGATCTTCCTGCCAGCCTGATTACCACAGCCTCGACCCTCAGCGTGGTAGCGACCAATCCCGCGCCGGGAGGGGATTCCATTGGTTCCGACTTCACGGTTTCGAGTACGCCCGTTGTGCAGGCGGTGGTGAGCGCGGCAAGCTATTCGTCCGCCGCCGTCAGTCCGGGGGAACTGGTCACATTGTTCGGGTCCGGCATTGGTCCGGCTACGGCGGCCAACCTGAGCGTTACCGGCGGGTACGTCACGCAACTGCTGCAGAATGTTTCGGTAACGATTGACGGGCAGAATGCGGCGATGGTGTATGTCAGCCGCGACCAGATTACGGTGCAGGTGCCTTATGAGGCTACGGTTGGGACGGCGCGGACCGTGGCGGTCAATAACGGTGGGGTGATTGCGAGTGGGCTGGTCGATATTATGGCGACATCGCCGGGGTTGTTTGCGCTGGATGGGTCGGGAACGGGGCAAGCCGCGGCGCTGACATTTAGTATGCAGACAGGATTGTTTGCGGTGAATGGAGCGGCGGCGCCCGCTCGGGCGAATGACATCGTGGTGCTGTATCTGACGGGGGAAGGGGATTACGCCACCCTGATTACTCCGCGGACGGGGTTCATTGTTCCCGGTACATTGACGCCGTTGCCGCAGTTGAATCCTCTACCAGTGGTGACGATGGGTGGGGCGCCAGCTACGGTCCAGTATGCAGGGCCGATGATCGGGGGGATTTTGGGGTTGTTGCAGGTGAATGTGGTGGTCCCCGCGGCCGCGACTAAGGGGAATGCCGTCGCGGTGAGTCTGGACATTGGGGGTGTGGTGACGCAGACGGGGGTTACCTTGGCGTTGAAATAGCGCAGTGCACCAAACTTCTTCCCCTTTCTTTGCCTACGCCACTAAGAGCCCGCGTTTGCTCGGGGAAGCTCAACCGCTCTGCCACTTCGGGCGCTCTCTTCAATTGCCTCCAGCGTCAGCGCGATGTCAATGGACTCTTTTGGCTGGACTCCATTCCAAGCTTCGGGTCCTTGCTTAACAAGGTCCGCAAAGGCCTCCCCCTCAGCCAGAAAGCCGTCACTTGCTGGCGCTTGGACGGCCTCAAAAACGGCGTCCCGGCCAGATCCGCGCTTGATCTGCAACGTCGCGGACGAACCTCGCGTATGGTTGGGATAATCGGTCATGATTATTCCGTCCGTTCCAGCAATCATCGCGTGACGATGAACCGCGGTGGCGAAGCGCAAGATATCTGGGCGATCAATCCACCGTCAAACTCCAGAGTTGCCGCCACGGACTTATCCACGCCCGATGTCGCCCATGTCGCCGCCGCCTGGACGCGGCCCGGCCTCTCCTGGGCCACCATTGTAACCAGGCTTATCGGGTAACAACCAGCATCCCAAAGGGAGCCCCCCTTTAGCGCAGGGTTCAGTCGAATGTTGGTCTCGTCAGTCATCGGGAAGCCGAAATCCGCACGGATGAACTTGACCTTGCCGATCTCCCCCGCACCAAGCAACGCCTTGAGCCTTTCGTTTATGGGCTGGGAGCGATACGGATAGGCTTCCACAAGATACACTCCCGCGTCTCGGGCTGCTTCGGTCATTGCTTTCGCCTCTGCAGCAGTTGCGGCCAGTGGCTTTTCGCAGAGTACATGCTTCCCGGCCTGCGTAGCTCGAATGGACCATTCCGCATGCAAGGTGTTCGGCAGAGGATTGTAGATTGCGTCGATCTCGGACAGCCCGAGCAACTCATCGTAGGAGCCACATGCAGCAGGCAGGCCTAGCTCGGCCGCAAAGCCTGATGCTCGACTATGATCCCGACTGGAAACGGTGGTTACAGTCACCATATTGGATGTTCGAACGCCGTGTACAAAATCACGGACAATGTTGCCCGTTCCCAATATGCCCATCCGAAGGGGATGCTGGAGTCTCTCTTGCTGCTTGATCTCTTCCATGAAGACCGTAGGATACGCGAACGATCTTCAAAGCGGGTAATCAGGAATGCAACTGCAGGGGGCTCACCCCGCCTCCCGGCAGTTGAAACTGCGGGGTTTTCTATGCAACAGTTATCGGCGGGGGGCTGTGCCGCCAACTTAATGAAACGCTTCATGCTGGTCATGTTTGGGCTGCTCCTGTTCGGCGCCGCGTTCGCGAGCGCGCAACAGGATCTCTCCACGGATCCCGGGCTCCATATTCTGCCGGTGCAGGGCAACATCTACATGTTGGTAGGCGCCGGGGGCAATATTACGATGTCGGTAGGCGCCGACGGCGTGTTACTGGTGGATTCGGGCAAGCAGGAGATGGCGGAGCGGGTTTTGAAGGTCGCGCTGGATTTGGCCACGCGGGTGGCCGGGTCGCCGTCCCCGAATAATTGCGCGGGCGTGCGCTGTCCGGGTTCGCCGTTTGGCTGGTCCAGTCCTTCGTTAAACGCGCGCATCAGTTCTCCGGCGCGGCCCAAGCCGATTCGCTACATCATCAATACGTCGATTGATGCGGATCACATAGGAGGCAACTCGCGGCTGGCGGAACTGCCTAAGGATTCAAAGATATTGGGCGTGACGTTTCCGCCGGTTGGCGTGGCGCCATCGGCGAACATCATCTCGCATGAGAACGTGCTGACTCGCATGAGCGAGACGACGGGGAAAGACAAGACAGCGGTTCCTTCTTCGCAATGGCCCACCGATACTTTCCACGTTAATAAGTACAAACTGAGTGAGTTTTTTAACGGTGAGGGGGTCGAGGTGCTGTATCAGCCGAACGGGCATACCGATGGCGACAGCATGGTGTACTTCCGCTACTCGGATGTAATCTCGGCGGGCGATATTCTGAATCCCACCTCGTATCCGGTGATCGACACGGCGAAGGGCGGCAGTTATCAGGGTGTCCTGGCGGGTTTGAATTTTATTCTGGACCTGGCGATCCCGGAGTTTCGGGCACAGGGCGGAACGATGGTGATTCCGGGGCATGGGCGCCTGATGGATACGGGCGACGTAGCGAATTATCGCAATATGGTCCAGATTATCGGAGACCGCGTGCAGGATCTGATGCAGAAGGGCCGCACTTTGGATCAGATTAAGGCCGCGAAACCGACGCTGGATTTTGATGGAATTTATGGCTCGCCTAGCGCTTTCATCGAAGCGATTTATAAGAGCCTGCAAAGAAATAGGAGATCGCAATGAACCGAAAAGTATTCTTGTCGATCGCGGCCGGCTTGTTGCTCAGCGCTGTTGCCGCCTTCGCGCATCATTCGCTGGGGGCGACGTACGACGCTAACAAGACGCTGACGCTGGACGGCAAGATTCTACAGTTGCTGCTGCGGAACCCGCATTCGTTTTTGCAGGTGGAGGCTGCCGACGACAAGGGTGTGATGCAGCGGTGGTCGCTGGAATGGCGCAGTTCGGGATCGCTGGGACAGCAGGGGATTAAGCGTGATTCGCTGAAGTCCGGCGAAGAGGTGGTGGTGACCATAAATCCGTCACGCACGCCGACCGATCATCGCGGCGCGTTGGTGACGCTGCATCGCAAGTCGGATGGATTCGGATGGGGCACGCGTCCCGGCGAAGTTGTGGAATAGGAAGCAACCTTTGAATAGAGCCCGCATTACACTTTTGTTCGCCGCGCTTGCATCGGTGGCGATTTTGCTGGTGCCTTCCGCTCCTGGCCAGGCTCCCCCGACGCCGGGAAAAGGCGGGGGTGGCGGCAAGGGCGGCGGAGGCGGCGCGAAGGGCGGCGCAGCGAAGGGGAAGGGCAAGCAGACTCCACAGACGGCGGCTCCTCTGGATTTGACGGGAACGTGGGTCTCGGTGGTGACCGAGGACTGGATGTTCCGCATGGTGACTCCACCCAAGGGACAGATGCTGGGTGTTCCGGTGACGGCGGCCGCGCGCGCGGCGGCGAATGCCTGGGATCCGGCGGCGGATGAAGCGGCGGGCAATCAGTGTCGCGCCTTCGGAGCTGCCGGAGTGATGCGGCTGCCTGGACGGATTCGAATTTCCTGGGCCGATGATTCCACACTGAAGATTGAGACGGAGGCGGGGACGCAGACGCGGTTGTTCAAGTTCGGGGCGACGGCGGAGGCTCCGGTGTTGTCGAATGTGGCGGGGACGGAAGCGTCCTGGCAGGGTGTCTCGACGGCGGAGTGGGAGGCTGCTGCTACGGCGGCGGGGGCTCCACGCGCGGGGGATCTAAAGGTTGTCACCACTCGGCTGAAGCCGGGGTATGTCCGGAAGAACGGGGTTCCTTACAGCGCGAACACGATCTTGACCGAGTATTACGACGTACACACTGCGGACGGCACTGCGGATAAGGGCGGGGATGTTTGGCTGGTGGTGACGACGCAGGTGCATGATCCGGAGAATTTCACTACGGACTTCATTACCAGCACGCACTTCAAGAAGCTGGGGGCGAATGCTCCCTGGCGCGTTGAGGCTTGCAGCGCCAAATAGTCCGTCCGCTGGCTTGCGCGCGCCAAAGGTTGCGGCAACGGAGTTATATCAGTTCAATATTGTCGCGCCGGATTTGCCGGCGGGGGCTTAACATTACGCTGGGTCCTCCGCGATAGTGTATATTCTCTCTGAGGATTTACGGATGAAATTGCTTGCTGCCCTTCTACTGGCCATGGCCTTCACCGCACCGGCCAGGATCCATACGATCGACGCGAACGACCCGTCACCCGCGGGGTTGACCGCCGACGACTGGCGCCAGATTCGCGCTGAGCATGAGCGGCATCGGCACACGGCATTCCCGGATGGCAAGGGATTCAGGGCGCGTCTTCGCGAGCAGCAGCTCTACGCGCGCTTTGATGGACGCGGGTTCGAGATCAGGCCGGACCAAGGCGACTGGAGCTTTGGGTTGCAGTTGATGGATCACGGCGAGGCTCGCATGAAGGTGGACAGGAATCGCGTCACTTATTCCTGGGGCTCAGGGCTGGAGGAATGGTTCGTGAACGAGGCTCGTGGATTGGAGCACGGGTTCACGATGCAGCAGCCGGGCACGCTTCATCTTGCGGTGCGCGGAGGTTTGCGCGCGGAGGGCGGAGGCACGGTGCTGCGGTTCGGAGACGTAGTGAACTACTCCGAGCTGAAGGCGTGGGATGCCGATGGGCGGGTGCTTCCGGCGCACATGGCAGCCGATGGCGGCGTAGTGACCATCTCCGTGGATGATCGCGGAGCGCGGTATCCGGTCACCATCGATCCGATTGTGCAACAGGCGTACCTTAAACCTACGGCGGCTGGTACCACGCAGGCGGGTGACAATTTTGGCTTTTCGGTGGCCGCATCGGGGGACACGGTGGTGGTGGGAGCCCTTTTGGAAGATAGCGACAGCTTGGGGGTCAATAGTACCCCGAGCGAGAACGCATCCGCCGCCGGGGCAGCGTACGTATTTGTCCGAACGGCGGGCGTATGGAGCCAGCAAGCGTACCTGAAACCGGCCGCTGTGGGGACCACGCAGGCAGGTGACAATTTCGGCCGATCGGTGGCGATATCGGGCAACACGCTGGTGGTGGGGGCCAACACGGAAGACAGCGCCAGCCTGGGGGTCAACAGTGTGCCTGACGAAGGCTCCGACGCCGCAGGAGCGGCGTACGTGTTCGTGCGTACGGCGGGTGTGTGGATTCAGCAGGCATACCTAAAACCGTCGAACGTAGGCACAACGCAGGCGGGTGATAATTTCGGCGTGATGGTCGGGGTGTCGGGCGACACCGTGGTTGTGGGCGCGGTTCAAGAAGATAGCGCCAGCACGGGGGTCAACAGCACTCCCGACGAAAATGCGGACTCCCCCGGAGCGGCGTACGTATTTGTCCGGACGGCGGGGGTGTGGAGCCAGCAGGCGTACCTGAAGCCCGGGAACGTCGGGACTGGCCAGGCGACGGACCAGTTCGGTCTTTCGGTGGCGGTATCGGGTGACACTGTGGTGGTGGGGGCGCCGCAAGAAGACAGCTCCACCACGGGAGTCAACAGCGCGCCGAACGAGCTTTCCGCGAACGCCGGGGCGGCCTATGTGTTTGTGCGGGCCGCAGGTGTCTGGAGCCAGCAGGCCTTCCTGAAACCAGCCAGCGTCGGGACCACCCAAGCGGGTGACCAGTTTGGTCTTTCGGTGGCGGTGGCCGGAGACACGTTGGTGGTGGGGGCGGCTTTTGAAGATAGCTCCAGTGTGGGAGTCAACAGCACGGCGGACGAAATCGCCAATAACGCGGGAGCAGTATTCGTGTACACACGCACCGCGGGGGTGTGGAGCCAACAGGCCTATCTGAAGCCCGCCGCCGCCGGGACTACTCAGGCGGGCGATAATTTTGGCAGGTCCGTGGCGGTTGCCGGGGAGACTGTAATGGTGGGCGCGGCGCTTGAATCCAGCGCCAGCCTGGGAGTGAACGGGACACCGGACGAAAACGCCGCGAGCGCCGGCGCGGCGTATGTGTTTTTGCGAGTGGATGGCGTGTGGCGCCAGCAGGCCTACCTGAAGCCGGCAGCCGTCGGAACTACCCAGGCCGGGGACAATCTCGGCCGATCCGTGGCAGTATCGGACGACACATTGGTTTCGGGAGCGGCGCTTGAAGATAGCACCAGCCTGGGAATCAACAGCACGCCCGACGAAGGAGCCAACAACGCCGGCGTGGCGTACGCGTGGCTCCGCAGCGGTCCCTTTATTACGCAAGTGATCGATGCGGGCTCGTTGAAGCCGGAGATTACCGCGTCTTCGTGGGTCACCATCAAAGGGGCGGGGCTGGCTTCCACGACGCGTATCTGGGTGGACGCGGATTTCGTGGGCGGTCTACTGCCGACCAAGCTTGAGGGGATCAGCGTGACGATTGATGGCAAGCCCGCCGCTGTGTATTACATCTCGCCGGTACAGCTCAATGTGTTGGCGGGGGCGATTACCCACACGGGTCCCGTGAACGTGGTTGTGACAACGCCGCAAGGGACCGATACTTTCACGGCCACAGTACGGGACCGCACACCATCGTGGTTTCTGCTGGATCCGGAAGATCGCAAATATGTTGCGGCGGTGAATCTGGATGGGAGCATCGTGGGTAAGACGGGCTTGTATCCGGCGGCGCCGAACGCTACGAAACCTCTACCTGCGCGCGGGCGGGCGCTGGTGTTCGGAAACGCATGGGGGTTGACCAATCCCGTAACGCCGGAGGGCACGGTTTTCAGTGGCGCATTCCCGATCACGGGCGCGGGCATCAAAATAGGGGGCGTGGCCGTCTCGGTTGAATTTGCGGGAGTGGTTACGCCGGGGCTGTTCCAGTTCAACATCGTCGCACCGGATCTGCAGCCGGGGGACTATTTAATTGAGGGATCTATCAACGGACAGACTACGCAGACGGGGGCTTATATTACGTTGGGTCCGGCGAAGTAGCAAGCTGGAGTTACTCTTTCGATAATAGTTGGTCGATTAATGCTCGGCCGACACGAAAGTTTGTAGCCTGCAGTTTCGCAAGCGAAGTCCTGAGGCTGATCAACCCCGCGTTGGAGGCGGCTACGAGCACACCCAACGTTCCGAGGTTTGCGACGCCTTGCTGCTTGCTCCGCAAAAGCCGTAAGCTAATAAGTTCATGGAAATCACGAAAGTCATCGGACGGGAGATTCTCGATTCGCGCGGGAATCCCACTGTTGAGGCGGATGTGTGGCTGGTGGACGGCAGCATGGGGCGGGCGGCGGTGCCCTCTGGCGCATCCACCGGCGAACACGAAGCCGCGGAACTGCGCGATGGCGACAAGGGGCGGTACCTGGGCAAGGGCACGCTGAAGGCGGTGCAAAACATCAACGAGAGCCTGGGTCCGGCGCTGATGGGTATGGATGCGGAGCGGCAGTCGCAGGTGGATCGGCTGATGCTGGCAGCGGATGGGACGCCCAACAAGGCTCGCTTCGGGGCGAATGCGATTTTGGCAGTCTCGATGGCGGTGGCTCGGGCTGCGGCGGTCTCGCAGCAGACGCCTTTGTATCGGTACCTGGGCGGAGTATCGGCTTGCCTGTTGCCGGTGCCGATGATGAACATCCTGAATGGTGGAGCGCACGCGGACAACAGTGTGGACCCGCAGGAGTTCATGATTGCTCCGTATGGCGCGGAGAAGTTTTCGGACGCGCTGCGGTGGGGTGCTGAGGTGTTCCACACGCTGAAGGGCGTGCTGAAGAAGCGCAATTACTCAACCGCCGTTGGCGACGAAGGCGGGTTTGCGCCGAACTTGCGGTCGAACGAAGAGGCTCTGGAAGTGGTGATGGAGGCGATCACGCTGGCGGGGTATAGGCCAGGCGAGGATATCGGGATCGCGCTGGATCCGGCGTCCAGCGAATTCTACGACAAGGATAAGAAGAAGTACATCTTCAAGAAGTCCGACAAGAGCGAACGGACGTCGGCTCAAATGGCGGAGTTCTGGGGAAGTTGGGTGCGGCAGTATCCGATCATCTCCATTGAAGACGGCATGGCGGAAGACGATTGGGATGGTTGGAAGATGCTGACCGACATGCTGGGCAAGAAGGTTCAATTAGTGGGTGATGATTTGTTCGTCACCAATTCGGCGCGCTTGGCGATGGGAATTGAGCGTGGCGTCGCGAATTCGATTCTGGTGAAGGTGAATCAGATTGGCACTCTGACGGAAACGCTGGAGGCGATGAAAATGGCGGCCGGCGCCGGTTACACGGCGATGATGTCGCACCGGTCCGGGGAGACTGAGGATACCTTCATCGCGGACCTGGCGGTGGCCACGGGGGCGGGGCAGATCAAGACGGGCTCGGCGAGCCGGACGGATCGAACCGCAAAATACAACCAGTTGTTACGTATTGAAGAGGACTTGGGAGCTGGGGCGCGCTATGCCGGCCGGCAAGCATTTCGCCAATAGGCGCCACGAATGAGGAATGGCGGCCCGCTTGTTCTCACGATTCTGGATGGTTGGGGATACTCTGCATCACGGGAAGGTAACGCGATTGCGGTGGCCCGTAAGCCGACCTACGATAGCCTGCTACGGGATTATCCCAGCACGCTGATCCAGACCTCGGGCCCTTCGGTAGGTTTGCCGGATGGGCAGATGGGTAACAGCGAGGTGGGGCACCTGAATATCGGGGCGGGGCGCATTTTGTTGATGGATGTTACGCGCATCGATCGCCTGATTTCCTCGGGCGAGTTTTTCAACGATGGAATCCTGTTGCAGATGATGCATAAGGCTCGGGAAGCGCAGCGCAATGGCGGGCGCCTGCACCTGATGGGTTTGTTGAGCGACGGCGGCGTGCATTCGATGAACACCCACCTTTACGCGCTGCTGGATATGGCCAAGCGGGAACATCTGCACGATGTTTGCATCCATTGCTTCATGGATGGACGGGACACGCCTCCACACAGTGGTGTTGCATATCTGGAGCAACTGCAGCGAAAGATCCGCGAGATTGGAGTTGGCCGCATTGCGAGCATTTCCGGAAGATACTACGCCATGGATCGCGACAAGCGCTGGGACCGGATCAATCGCGCACGTTTGGCGATGGCGGTAGGCGTGGCGGAAAAGAGCACGGATCCGGTGGAAGCCGTGAAGCGCTCCTACGAGCGCGGCGTTACCGACGAGTTCATTCTGCCGGTGACGATTGTGGACGAGCGGAACGAGCCTGTGGGGTTGATTCGTCCCGAAGATGTCTGTATGTTTTTCAACTACCGTGCGGATCGTGGGCGGCAGATGACGCAATCGCTGGTGGACTCCGCACTAAAGTTGCACTTTACGACGATGACGCAGTACGACCGGAAGTTTTCGGCGCAATTTGTATTGGCCAAGCAGCTGCCGACGAATATTCTGGCGAACGTGATGGCGGCGGAGCAGTGGAAGAATTTGCGAGTGGCGGAGACGGAGAAGTATGCGCACGTGACATATTTCTTCAATGGCGGGAATGAGAACGCGTATCCAGGCGAGGATCGCGAGATGGTAGCGTCGCCGCACGTAGCGACTTATGATCTGATGCCGGAGATGAACGCCGGAGGTGTCGCGGATGTCGTAATCCGGGCCATTGAGAAGCGCGAGCACGAAGTGATCGTCATGAACTTCGCCAACGCGGACATGGTGGGGCATTCCGGCAAGATGGAGCCTACGGTCCGCGCGGTGGAGGTTGTGGACGCCGGTCTGGGCCGCATTTTTGCCGCTTTAAAGAGGAGCGGCGGGCGGTGGATTATCAGCGCGGATCATGGGAATGCCGAACTGATGATCGATCCACTGACGAAGGGTCCGCACACGTATCACACTACGAATCCGGTGCCGTTTATCGTGGTGGATGAGGAAAAGCGGCCGTTGCGGCAAGGGGGGAGTTTACAGGATATTGCTCCGACCATACTGGGGATGTTTGGGGTGGCACAGCCGCGAGAAATGACGGGGCACGATTTGCGGGCGCAGTCCCCCACCTAGGACGCGGAAGGCAGATCTCGCTGCGATTCCGGCGAGAGCAGAATCAGAGTGGGCGGTCTTTCCACATAGGGCACGCTTGACAACGGGCTTGGATGGATTCACGATACTTAATGGACTTGAAGGAGGCTTTCCCGATGAGACTTCGGCTACTGGCTGGAATGTTGGCGATGGGTTTGATGGTGAGTTCGCTGCCTTTGAGCGCACATCATTCCACGACCATGTACAACATGGCGGGGCCGACGACCGTTACGGGGAGAGTGAAACGGTTTGAGTGGACCAACCCGCATGCTTACATCTACCTGGACGTTACAGGGGAAGACGGCAAAGTTGTCACCTGGGAAATCGAGATGATGAGCTTGAACCACTTGAAGTCTTACGGTTGGACCCGCAAGACTGTGGTGGAAGGTGACGTCATCAGTTGCACGGGCGGGGCGGCGAAGAGCGGGGCTCCGGCCATGCTGAGCTCGCTGGTCAAGCTCGGCGACGGACGAATGATTAAGTCGTAAGACTTACTTCAACATCTTGTGCATGATCCTGGCGGCGACGGTGCCGAGGATGATTGTCGTCAACTGAATTCCGACCATGTACCAAACCATTTCCATAAGCATATAGGCTAACATGTCCGGCAGCTTAGTGCGCGTGCGCGGGTTGTGCCGAACAGGGTAAGCTCTTAGGGATGAGTCAATCGCTACTGCCTACTACGTTAGTCGGATCCTACACACAGCCTGACTGGCTGATTAATCGCGAAAAGCTGGGCAAGCAGATGCCTCCACGTGTGCGGGCGGCCGATTTGTGGCGTGTGCCGGAGGCTTGGCTGGAGCAGGCCCAGGATGATGCGACGTTGTTGGCGATTCGCGATCAGGAGCGCGCCGGGCTGGACATCCTGACGGACGGCGAACAGCGGCGGGAGAGCTATTCCAATCGCTTCGCGACCGCGCTGGATGGGCTGGATCTGGATCATCCGGCGGAGATCATCAGCCGCAGCGGGCAGAAGATCCTGGTGCCGCGCGTGAAGAGCCGCATTCGGCGGCGGCACGCGGTGCAGGTTCGCGACGTGCAGTTTTTGCGAGCCAATACGGATAAAGAGATCAAGATCACGGTGCCGGGTCCGTTCACGATGTCGCAGCAGGCGGTGGACGATTTTTATCACGACGAAGGGAAGCTCGCACTGGCCTATGCGGAGGCTGTGAACGAAGAGATCATCGATTTGTTCGCGGCGGGCGCCGACGTCGTGCAGATCGACGAACCTTGGATGCAGGCGAAGCCGGAGAAGGCTCGGGAGTATGGCGTGGCCGCGCTGAATCGTGCGTTGGAAGGCATCACGGGGACGACTGCGGTCCACATCTGTTTTGGATATGGAGCGCTGGTAGCGGGACGGCCGGAGGGGTATTCGTTTTTGCCGGAACTGGCGGCGACGACGGCCAAACAAATTTCGATTGAGACAGCGCAGTCGGGGCTGGATTGTTCGGTGCTGAAGAAGTTGCCCGACCAGACGATTCTGGTGGGCGTGCTGGACTTGTCGACGCATATCGTGGAGACCCCGGAAGAAGTGGCCGCGAGGGTACGGCGCGCGCTGGAATATGTGGATCCGCTGCGGGTGATTTTGGCGCCTGATTGCGGGTTGAAGTACTTGCCTCGAGCAGTGGCCTTCGGGAAAATGCAGGCCATGGTGGAGGGCGCGAAGATCGTTCGCGCCGAGCTAAGGAAAGAGGGTCTGGAGGCCTAGGCGGGCCGTATCATCTCGAAGCGATCTTTGGTGCGGACGTAGACGGGGCCGGCCATTCGGCCGATGGCGTTTAGCTGATCGGCATCGATTTCGCCGATTACGTTCACCATTGAATCCTGCACGTGAAAGCGAACAACTTCGCCTAACACCATTGTGCCGCCTAGGAATTTTGAACTCACCGGGATCAACTGGTGGAGTTTACATTCCATGTTCACGCGGGATTCCTTCACGCGCGGTGGTTTCACGAGATCACTGGGCACAGGGGTTAGGCCGGAGAGTTGGAACTCATCGACGTCGGGCGGGTATTCACCGGCAGTCGAATTCATCTTTTCGGCGAAGTCTTCGCTGCAAATGTTGACAACGAATTCTCCGGAGGCTTCGATGTTGACCAGCGTGTCCTTTTTGGGACGAGGCTCGCCGCGGACCATGGGGCAGAAACAGACGATGGGCGGGTTGGCGCTGGCGACAGTGAAAAAGCTGAAGGGTGATAAATTCAAAATACCGTCCGCGCTTATGGTAGATACGAAGGCGATGGGGCGGGGCAGGATGGAGCCCGAGAGCAAGCGGTACACGTCAAACGGATCTCGGGTGGCGGGATCGATGATCATAGAGTCTATTGGACCATGGGTGCTATGAAACACGTATTGCTGGGTCTGGTTTTAGCGGCCGGAGTGCTATGTGCCGAAGACGTTACGTTGCAGACTCGTTCCGGTGATTTACCTGGAACGATGGAGGCGCCAGCTGGCAAGGGGCCATTTCCGGTGGTGGTGATTCACGCGGGATCGGGTCCGACGGATCGGGATGGTAATTCGCCTTCGCTGCCGGGGAAGAACAACAGTCTCAAGATGGTGGCTGAGGCGTTGCTGGCGGAGGGAGTCGCGTCTCTGCGGTACGACAAGCGAGGAGCGGCCTCCGGGCAGGCAGTGGCGGGTCGCGAGCAGGATATGCGGTTCGATTTCCTGGTAGACGACTTGGTTGGCTGGGGTGAGCAGTTGAGAAAAGACAAGCGTTTTTCGAAGCTGATCCTGTTAGGGCACAGCGAAGGGGCTCTGATCAGTTGCCTGGCTGCGGGCAAGTTGAAGGCGGAAGGATACATCTCGGCATCCGGTCCAGGTGAGGCGGCGGGTGCGGTGATTCTGTCGCAGCTGCGGGCTCAGGCTCCACCTGATCTGATGAACATCGTCGAAGGGATTGTGGCGTCGTTGAACAAGGGCGAGCCGGTGGCAGAAACACCTCCCGCGCTGGCGTCGTTGTTTCGGGCGAGCGTGCAACCTTACCTGATTTCGTGGTTCAAGTACGATCCGGCGGCGGAGATCGCGAAGTTGAAGATGCCGGTGCTGATTACGCAAGGCACTACGGACGTTCAGGTGCGCGTGGAGGACGCGCACCTTTTGGCTAAAGCCCAGCCTGCGGCGAAGCTGGTGCTGGTGGAGGGAATGAATCACGTATTGAAGCTGGCTTCGGGCACGATCCAGCAGCAGCTGCCTGCCTACGGCGATCCAAATCTGGTGCTGGCTCCGGTATTCGCCACGGAGGTGGTGGCGTTTGTGAAGTCGGTTGCGCGACAATAGCCAGCGGTATTCTCCATGGCACAAACACAAGGTTGGCTACGCCGTCCGCAGAACGTGTGGTTGAGGCGGGCGATGTTTCAGGTCCACCTATGGAGCGGGATCGCTCTGGGTCTGTATGTGCTGGTGATCAGTGTCAGCGGCAGCGCCATCGTTTTCCGCAATGAGATTTATCGTTGGGCGGATCAAGGTCCGCGCATTGTCCAGGTGCAAGGGGAGAAGCTTTCCGACGAGGCATTGAAGGCGGCGGCCCGCGTGGTGTATCCGGAAGATACCATCAGCTTCATGTGGCCGGGGAAACAAGCGGACCATGCCACGGAAATTTGGTTGGACCACAAGGGCGCGCGCAACCAACGTATTTTCGATCCGTACACGGGAAAAGATCTGGGGCCTTCGGTACCGTACGCGATTCAGGTGACAGCGTGGTTCATGCGGCTGCATACGGATCTTCTCGGGGAGAAGCCGGGGCGCGAGATCAATGGCTGGATGTCGGTGCTCTTCTGTGTGCTGTGTATCACGGGGGCGGTGGTGTGGTGGCCAGGGGTCGACAAATGGCGACGGAGCCTGTGGGTGAATCCAAAATCGGGCTGGAAGCGGATCAACTGGGATCTGCACAGCGCCGTCGGGTTCTGGTCATTCGGACTGGTATTCATGTGGGCGCTCACTGGGATTTTCGTGGTTTGGCCCGAGCCGGTGCAAAAGATCGTGAATCATTTTTCGCCGTTGATTTTTTACGCATTACCGGAGGAAGTGCCGGATGCACTGGTTGGTCCGGCGCCGGAGACCGCAGTCGTGTTCGCGCAGCCGGAGCTTCCACCCTTGAATGGGGGCAAGGGCGGGTTTGGGAAGGGCAAAGGCAAGGGACGGCGTCCAGAGCCCCGGCGGAGTCCGGGGGACAATTTCCTGCGTTGGCTGTATTACCTGCACTTCGGAAACTTCGCAGGCAACGGCACTAAAGGCCTATGGGTGGCGCTGGGGCTGCTGCCGTCGCTATTGTTTGTGACGGGGACGATCATGTGGTGGAATCGCAAATTGAGTCCCAGCGCGCGGCGGGCGGCGCGGGCTAAGCAAGTTGTCGCAGCCGCGACACCGGCGAATTCTAGCGGCAGCTGAAGTTGGCAGCGTCTTCGATGCTGCCGGAGCCGTTGTAGCGGGCTTGCGCCGGATAGGCGCAGAGCGGCCGTGTGCGTCCGGGGAAGGGCGATGCGGCTCCCGCGGTAGCGATGATTTGCGCGGGCGCGGCGCTTTTCTCCACCCAATTCACAAGGGCGGAGAAGGCATCGAACTGGTCCGTGGCGGGGCCTCCGTTGCAATGATTCATGCCGGGCACGGCGAACATGCGTGCGAAGCTGGCGGCTTGGCCGTTGTTTACCAGATTCAATTCTTCCCACCATCGAATGGTGTCGTTGATGGAGAACACGGGGTCGCTGACGCCTTGCACGATCACGAGTTTGCCTCCGCGATTCTTGAAGGGCGCGAGGTTGGTGGAACTGGCTCGCATGAAGTCGGCGACGGATGTGGTGTATTCCCCGGAAGTCGCTGTGATTTTCGAGCCCACGGTTTGCACGTCAATGGCGCGCAGGAAAGCTAGCGGGGGAGCGCCGGTACTGGCGACCTCCGTCGGAGGCGTGGTGAAGAGCGCGGACACGGAGCCACTGCCGAGAGTCGCAATGATGGCTCCATTGTTGGGAGCGTCGTGGGCGCCGATCTTCCATGAGCGCCAACCCTGGTTGTAGCCGTTGCCTTGACGTCCACCGATGCCGCGATCGAAGGCCCAGTCGGAGTAGAGCAGCTGGCCTTGCGGATTCTTGGCTCCCGCGTAGACTTTCTGGAGCGCGGTGACTTGCGCGGCGGAGAGGCAGGTGATGCGCTTGGCGGCGGGGCAGGTGATCGCGGTGAGTTTCGGTGTGACGGTGGCGGAGGTGCAGGCGGGGAAATTGTCGATGATGCCGTCTTCCAGATTGTCGAGCGCATCGCAGGCGCCCAGGATGGCTTGCGAGGCCAGGTCCAGATCCTCATCGGTGAACGTTTTGTTCAGCAGCGGCTGGCCGAAGCGGTCGTAGACTCCCGAGGCTGTGGCGACCTCGGCGAAGCTTTGCACGTCCCAGGAATGGCCGTAAACGGCGGCTTTTTGCAGGTTCAGGCCGGGAGCGCAAGCGAGGACTCCGTCGAACATTTCAGGGAAGCGCTGAGACACGACCATACCTTCGCGCCCGCCCTCGGAACAACCAACGTAATAGGAGTGACGCGGGAGCCGGCCGTAATATTGCAGAATGAGAAATTCCGCCGCGCGCTTCACCTCCTCGTAGGACTTGTAGCCGAAGTCGATGCGGGCTTGAGGATCGAAGCCAAAGGTCACGGTGCCACTGCGGGCAGGGTCGTTGTTGACGGCGTTGTCGTGGCCGGAATCCTGGCTAACGACGGCGTAGCCCTGTTGGAGGGCGTTGCCGGGTTGCGCTCCTTGCAGGTTGCCGAACGCGGCTCCGATGTTGCCGTTGGAGCCCCCGCCGCCTTCGAAGAAGAAGTTGCCGTTCCACGTGGCAGGCAGGCGCAGATGAAATTTGATGGCGTAGGGCTGGGAGTTGACGCCCGTGCGCTCATTGATTTTGCCGAGGACTTCGCAGTGTTCGGGAGCGGCAGGAGCCTTGCCTTTGGCGGCTGCGGGGGCATTCTTCGCGGCGGACGTGATTTGGGTGCGCGGATTGGCACGCGCGAAGTCGACTTGGCGGAGGGCAGAGCATGTGTCCCCCGCGGCCGAGGGATTCGGGGCTGCGGGATTCTGGCTGGTGGCGATCCAGGCAAAGGCCAGGACACCAGCAACGGCGGCCGCGACGGAGTGCTTCATAAAATTACTTCGCCTTTCCCTTGGCAGCGTTTCCGGCGTTGTCGCTAGTGGGCGGGACGAGGTTGTTCATGCGCAGGTAGGGCACCATGGTGCCGTAGGTTTCGTTGTGGTGGGCGACGTTGAACTCCAGGACGCCGATGAGGGTGCGTTGACCGCGAATGAACGGGCGGGCTTCATTGGCGTTGGCATCGGTCACGGAGGCATAAGCCTGGTCGCAGAGGGTGTTGGATTCCTGCAATGCGGCGATCAACTCGGCTTTGGTCTTCTTGGTCGCCGCCGTGCCTTGCTTGGGGGCGTTGAGGGCCATGGAGCAGAGCATGGTCTGGATGTCGGCCGCGTGCGCAACTTCTCCGGCGAAGTCGCGGGTCTCGGGCATGTTGGGCGATGGCTTGAAGGTGTACTTATCCTCGGGCATCTTTTCCGCACTACGCAGGACGTTGTTCTTGATGCCGGTGTAACTCTGCTTGATCTCATTCACGTACGACAGAGGGGCTGGCGCCTGAGCGGCCAACAGGCCTGCGATGGTAGCCGCTAGCAAAACGATCTTCATGGGTTTGGCTCCTTGGAACTCGCTGGGTTAGAAGAAATTTCCTACGAACAGAGTCGATTGTAGCGTAATGGGCGTGCGACGATGGTAGCTCGATGCCCGATTCGCTCCACGAGATTGCATTTGAGATGGCTGTTTCCAGCGTGCGCTTCGGCGTGGGGGTCACGCGCGAAGTTGGCATGGATCTGGCTGACATGGGCGTGCGCCGCGTCATGGTCCTCACCGATCCAGTGATGGCGGCGTTAAAGCCGGTGGCTACCGTGATGGGATACTTGCGGGTGAATGGCATTGAAGGCGATCTGTACGCCGATGTGCGCGTGGAACCGACGGATGAGTCCTTTCAGCATGCGATTTCTTTTGCGCGTGATGGCGGGTATGAAGCCTTCGTCGCGGTGGGGGGAGGGTCGACGATTGATACGGCCAAGGCGGTCAATCTCTATGTAACGTATCCGCCGGAGGACTTTCTAGATTATGTGAATCCTCCGATTGGGAAAGGTCTGCCCATTCCTGGCGCGCTGAAACCGTTGATTGCGATTCCGACTACGGCCGGCACCGGCAGCGAGACTACCGGGGTGAGCATTTTCGATCTGACGCGGATGCACGCTAAGACGGGTATCGCCAGCCGGCGGCTGAAACCTACTCTAGGGCTGCTGGATCCAGAGAATACACGAACGATGCCCCGCGAGGTGGCTGCTTCGAGCGGACTGGATATTCTGAGCCATGCAGTGGAATCATTCACGGCGCTGCCGTACTCGGATCGCCCGTTACCAGCGAGGCCGTTGGTGAGGCCGGCGTATCAGGGGTCGAATCCGATTAGCGATGTATGGTCGCTAGAGGCGCTGAGGATGGTGGCGAAATATCTGGTGCGGGCTGTCGAAGATCCTGGGGACGATGAGGCGCGGGCGCAGATGATTTTGGCAGCGTCGTATGCCGGGGTAGGGTTCGGGAACGCCGGTGTCCACTTGCCGCATGGAATGTCGTACCCGGTTTCCGGAAATGTAAAGTCGTATCGGGCCCCGGGCTATGCCGCGGATCACCCACTGGTACCGCATGGAATCTCAGTAATTCTGAATGCTCCCGCAGTATTTCGATATACAGCGAGCGCTAGTCCGGCGCGGCATTTGGAGGCGGCTGCGGCGCTGGGCGTGGATGTCGCGCGGGTGAATCCGCAGGATGCGGGGAAGATTCTGGCGGACCGCATTACATGGTTCATGCAGAGACTGAAAGTACCCAACGGATTACGCGCCATCGGGTATGGCAGTTCGGATATTCCGGCGTTGGTGGAAGGTACCCTGCCACAACATCGAGTGACGAAATTGTCTCCGCGGCCCGCGGGACCGGAAGAGTTGGGGAGAATGTTTGAGGAGGCACTTGTCGCCTGGTAGTACGTTCGCGGGCGGCGAAATAAAGGCATGGTCAGCGGCACCAGCGTGAAGAGCGTATCGTTTTACATCAATGGCGAGTGGACGAAGCCTTCGGGACGCGCCACGCTGCCAGTTACCAATCCGGCGACGGGTGAAGTGTTGGCGGAGGTACCCTTAGCCTCGGCCGACGATATCGATTTGGCCGTGGAAACCGCGCACCAGGCGTACCTCAAGTGGCGCGACGTGCCGGTGGTGGACCGAGTGCAGGTATTGTATCGCTACAAGTCCCTGCTGGAGGCGCATCACGCCGACTTGGCGCAAGTGCTCACCAGTGAAAACGGCAAGACTTTGGATGATGCCAAGGCGGAAGTGCGGCGTGGAATCCAGATGGTGGAATTCGCGTGCGGCATGCCGACGCTGATGATGGGCGATTCGTTGAACGACGTTTCGCACGGGATTGATTGCAAGACGATCCTGCAGCCTATCGGGGTATGCGTGGGCATTACGCCGTTCAATTTTCCGGCCATGGTGCCGATGTGGATGTATCCCTTCGCCATCGCTTGTGGCAATTCCTTCATCCTGAAACCATCGGAACGGGTGCCGTTGACGCCCAGTCTGGCGATCGATCTATTGCATGAAGCAGGGCTGCCGCCGGGAGTACTCAATTTGGTCCATGGGGACCGAATGGCGGTGGACGCATTGCTGCATCATCCTTTGGTGCGGGCTGTATCCTTCGTTGGGTCTACCGCGGTAGCGAAATACATTTATTCCAGCGCGGCTACGGAAGGCAAGCGCGTGCAGGCTCTAGGCGGCGCGAAGAATCATCTTGTCGTGATGCCGGATGCGGACCTGCCTAAAACCGTGGAAGCGATCATCGGGTCGGCATTCGGGGCGGCTGGAGAGCGATGCCTGGCGGGTAGCGTTTTGGTGGCGGTGGGTGACGTGGCGGAGCCGTTACTGGATCTTCTGGTGTCGCGGACGCGGAAGATGCTGGTGGGCGATGGCTTGCGCGCGGGTGTCGAGATGGGACCGCTCATCTCGACCGAGCACGCGGGTCGGGTGGCGGGGCATATCCAGCGCGGAATTTCAGAGGGCGCTGTTCCCTTGGCGGATGGTCGCGGATTGCGTAACGCGATGGGGGGCCACTTCCTGGGGCCGACTATTTTGGATCACGCGCAGCCGCACATGAGCATTGCGTGTGACGAGATCTTTGGTCCGGTGTTGACGGTGTTGCGGGTGGCTACGCTGGATGATGCGATCCAGATTGTGAATCGGTCGCGGTATGGGAATGCCAGCTCGATCTTCACTTCCAGCGGAGGGGCGGCGCGCGAGTATACGTCGCGCGTGGAAGCGGGGATGGTCGGCGTGAATATCGGTGTGGCGGCTCCCATGGCGTTCTTTCCGTTTGCGGGATGGAAGCAATCCTTCTTTGGCGATTTGCATACGCATGGGAAAGACGCGGTTAAGTTTTACACTGAGCAAAAAGTCATTATGAGCCGGTGGTTCTAAGAGAAGGGCCAGCGACGCGGCTCGGGATCAATAAGCGCCGCGGGCGAGTATGACCGCGGTGACCGTGCGGGCGAGGATATAGAGGTCGAGCCAGGGCGACCAATTGCGGATGTAATAGGTATCCATCGCTTCAATAGCATCGTCGCCGCCGTTGCTGCGCGTCGAGACTTGCCACAGGCCGGTTAAGCCCGGCAGCACGCGGGTGCGCAGGGAACGGAACTCGGGTTCGAAGTGGCTGAGGTGGTAATCGGGCAGAGGGCGTGGTCCAACCAGGCTCATTTCGGCGCGGAGCACGCTCCACAGTTGGGGCAACTCATCGAGACTGGTTCGGCGCAACAGCGGACCGATCACCGGCAGCACGCGCGGATCGTGGCGCAATTTGAAGTTGCGATTCCAATTCTCGCGGTCATGGGGATGGGTTTCGAGCCACTGTTCCAGAATGCGATCGCCATCCATGTGCATCGTGCGCAGCTTCCAGACGCTGACGCGGCTGCCGTGCAGGCCTTCTCGCGTTTGCCGGTAAAGCGCGGGTCCCCGGCTGACGGCTTTGATCCACAGCGCCGCCACGGCCAACACGGGCAGGCTCAACAGGAAGAGCGGCACAGCGATAGCCCGATCCATGAACGCCTTCAAGACGAGGTTGCGACGCAGTAGTAGGTTCTTCTTGATTTCAAAGCCGAGGTGTCCGCCCATTTGGCGAGCCGTGATCCACAGGCTGGCGACGCCGGGCAGATCGGGTATGACGATCACGCGGGCGAAGTTGAGGTCATGAAGGATGGACGCCGCGTCGCTCTTGGGCAAGTCCCCGAGGCAGAGAATCGCGGCCACGGCTCGGGATTCGAAATCGGAGGCGAGGGCGAGCGGACCTGCGACGGGTACGCCTTCGACAAGAGTGTTCCAGCGATGCGGATGATTGTCGAGAAATGCCGCGGGCTGGAACCCCAGGCTGGGGTCGTCGCGGAAGGTGCGCGCCAGCGCCTGGCCGGTGTCGCCGGCGCCCAGCAGCACGACGGGGACGCCCCAGCGCTGGAAACGGATCAGTAGTGCGCGGGCCGCGAGTTCCGCCAGGGGAGGAAGCACAAGCGCGAACACCAATGTCGCGAGCAGGACGCCACGGGAAAGAACTCCGCGAGCCACCAGGTTGTCCCACGCGATCAAGGCGCCGAAGACCGCGAGCGTCGAGAGTACACGGCGGCGCAGCCGTTCCACGGGCGAAAGCAAGTAGCCGGGATACAGCCCCAGTTGGTAATTGATGACGGGGAGCAACAGAATCGCGGCGGCGACGCCCAGGTATTGATCCACGCCGATGTAGGCCGTGAAGATGCTCCCGAGAAGGAAGCGGACCGCGAGACCTAGCGCGAAAGAGAGCTCGAGTGCCGCTACGTCGGCGGCGAAGATTGCCCACGGAGCCCACGGGGATGCGGCGGCGGGTCGAACGGCGAGGGCTGGGCGGGCGACGGTGCTCATGTGGTCACGCGGGTACGCAGGATCTGCACCAGCGCCAAAACGGCGAAGCGCGGGTTCTGTTTCAAGTAACGGCGCCACAGACGGCGAGGCTCGGTCGCCAGCCGGAATGCCCATTCCAGACCGTTGCGCTGCATCCAACGCGGGGCTTGCGGCTTGGCTCCGGCGATAAAATCGAAGGCCGCTCCCACGCCCAACATGACGGCGGGGATGCGGCCGCGATGCGCGTGCATCCAGATATCCTGCTTAGTGTTGCCGAGGCCGACCAGCACGACTCGCGCTCCCGACGCGCGGATGGCGTTGGTAGTTTGCTCGTCTTCCTCGGGTGTCGGTGGCCGAAACGGGGGAGCCTCTGCATAGGAGATGTCCAGCGCAGGGAAGCGCCGGCGAAGAACCTCCTGCAACTGCGCCAGGACCTCCGGCGAGCCTCCATACAGAGCCACCGGAATGTTGCGTAGCGCGGCCGCCTCCAGAATGAGCGGCATCAAATCCGGTCCGTAGACGCGAGTGGCGGAAGGAATGCCGAGCGCGCGGAGTGCCCACACCAGGGGCATGCCATCCGAGGTGGCGAGGTCAGCCTGCTCCATCACGTGGGCGTAGTGGGTGGAGTCCCGTGCCGCGATCACGCTGCTGACGGTGGCCAGGCAGACGTAGCGGGAAGCTCCCTGGAGCGCCCAGTCCAGCACCTGCGCGGTGGCAACGGCGTAGGTTGTTGCGTGGATGCGAGTGCCCAGGATGCGGCGGCTATCTACGTTCATCGTCATTCCGCGAGGATCATGATGGAGTATCCGCCCAGAAGGCGCGATGCAAGCGCCTGGGGCAAGATACGCCGGGCAATATTCGTGAAGCGCGTCGCAAAACGATGCGGGCGCACGAGAGACGTGGGCGTGAGAAACCAATCGACCACTCGCTGGCCTGAGTGTTCCACCGATTTCAGGGCTGTCTCTTTCGTGAACAGATGCAGATGACCTACCGATTCCCAACAATTAGCGCCCCGCAGAACCATGGAAGCGCTGGTATCCAGTGGGACGATATAGATCTTCCAGCGAGCCTTGGTGGAGCAGGATCGAAGGAATGCGAAGCAGTCCTCCACGTGTTCGACAACATCCAACACTAACGCGACGTCGAACTTCTCGCCGTCTTGAAACGGATCGTCTTGCCGGAACTCCAGCCGCTGATTGGTGAGGGCTCGGCTAAGCGCATTGGCATGGGGGCTGACGTCATAGCCCACCAATCGGGAGGCGCCGATAGGGCGTCGAGCCAACTCCGCAAGCACTCCGCCCGCGCCGCAGCCGATATCGCAGATGGAGTCTGGAGAAATCTCGGGATGCCGCTGTAGCATGCGAAGGACCTGGCCCGCCTTGTACGGAGAGTCCTCCAAGTGCCAAGTCCCACCGGTCTTGGACGCGTACGCGCCGTCCAGGTATGCGTCAGTCGGATGCATGGCTTAGGACGCCCGCCTGAGCCGGGACCGGGTTTCGATGGCCTGCTCATAGATCGCGATCAACATCTTGTAATTGCGGTCGGCTGTATATTTTTCTTCGAACTCCCGGCGGGCGTTGGCGCGCATGGTGGCGAGATGTTCGGGATTATCGAAGGCGTAGCGTACTTTTGCGGCAAGGTCAGCGGGATCGCCGGGGCGAAAGAGGAGGCCGTTGTAGCCATCGCGAACCAGCTCGGCCATGGAGCCGAGGTTCGACGTGATTACCGGCGTGCCGCAGGAGAAGGCTTCGAGAATCGACATGGGCGCGTTCTCATAGCAGGTTGACGGGAACACCAGCGCTGTGGCATTGCGCATCTGTTCCAAGACGCGCTGCCGGGTGACTGCACCGAATGCGGTTACGCTGGACGGCCAGGAGGTTTGGTTCAAGGGTCCATCTCCCAGGACCTTTAAAGGCACATCCGGCAAGGCATTCCACGCAGAGGTTAAGGTAGCGACACCCTTCTCCGGTGACAGGCGTCCTGCGAACAATGCGTAGTGGCCGGAGCCGGCGCCCGTGCCTGGGTCATCGGGCACGAAGTTCGGCTTTACGAAGATACGGTTCGCGGGCAGGCCGCCGGCCACGAATTTTGTACGCGCGAATTCACTCAAAGCGATATAGGCATCCACGGCGCGTTGATAGGTACCCGCGGCGCGATGGGTGGTGAGCATGGCGGCAACGCCGGCGGTGGCGGCTCGGCTATCGCGATAGCAGGAGTGCGAGAGGGCGGGGCGCAGCGAATTCTGCGTAAGGCACTCTTCGCAGGGGGCTCCATTGCGGGATAGGAGAGCTCCGGGGCAAATCAGACGGTAGTTGTGAAGAGTCTGCACCACTGCGGAACCCTGGCTGGCGGCCGCGTAATAGGCCGATGGGGAGATCAGCGGGAAGGTGTTGTGAAAGTGCGCGATGCCGGCGCCGGCGAGGGAGCGCACGTCGCGATGGGAGGAGCGGCTCCAGATGGCCTCGAAGGCTGCCGCGCCGCCGGAGCGAATGTTGTGATTGCTGCGTTCGTAGACGGTGACGGCGTGTCCGTGAGCCCGAAGCAGTTCTATCTCGGCCGCGAAGACCGCATCCTCGCCGCCCGGCTCGCGGTAGAAGTTGTGGGCGCTAAGAACCGTGAGTGCGGACATAGGTGAGGGCTGCCTCAATGTCTTGCGCCATGCGCGCGGGGGTCAAGTGGCGGACGCTTTCGCGGGCGCGGCATTTCATGTCGAGCAATGCGGCGGGAGGAGTGCTCAACATTCGGTCCAGGGCGCCGCTCATTTCGTCGGGATGATCGGGTCGGAACGTCCAGCCGGTTTCATTGTCGATGACCAAGTCTTCGACGGCCTGGCTGTAGAGGCTGCCGAGAACGGGCAAGCCCGCGGCCATTGCCTCGACCACGACCAAGCCCCACTCGTCGGCCAAGGTAGGGAAGATGAGGACGTCGGCGGAGCCGTAGACCTCAGGCAGGTCGGCGTAGGGCCGGTTGCCGAGGAAACGCAGGCGGAGATTCGCGGGCAGAGCCAGGCGTTCGATTTCGGCGCGAGCAGGCCCATTGCCGACGAAGGTCAGTTCAATCTTTTGGGAAGAATGGTCGGCGGCCCATAGGCACAGTTGAATAAGGAACGGGCCCAGTCCCTTTAATTCCACCAAACGGCCGGAATATAGCAGCCGGCGGGTTGGTTGCTCCTGCCTTGATATGGGGAGGTCCAGGAACGGCTGAATATCCGTAGTCTGTGGGACTTTAAAAATCTTATCTACTGACACCCCAAAAAGTTCTATGTAGCGCGCGCCGCTGCGGCCATTCACGATGACCGCGTCCGCCATGCGCAACAGTAGGCGGCGAAGGTTGGTGCGAAGTCTTCCGCGATCAAGTTCCGTGACTTCGCTTAAAGTAGCCCAAATCACAAGGCGAGTCCTGGGTGAAAGAAATCGATAGAAGGCGGATTGCAATGTTCGCGCGCCGAGTTCGCCGGAGATGACGATGTGTGGCTGAAAGGATCTAAGCCTCGGCACAGTGTCATAAGGGAAGTGGAGCGTCACAGACTGGCTAAAATTGTGGCGATGCCGCCAAAGTTTGCGCCAACTGATGCTCCGCTGCACGTGAACCGGCAGGCCTAACCATTCTGGGCTCCAGTCACGGTCGGATTCCATAGGAGTCGATAGAAGAATCTGTAGGCTAGGGCAGCGTTGAAGTAACGCCCGCATGAGAGGCATTCGATACGGCGGAAGACAGTTGGTAAGAAGTGCTATCCGACTGGACGAAGTCATGATTGTCTCACTGGCAAGTCGATGGTTTGTTGGCTGGGCGTCCAGAGTAACGCGAGCATGATCGCGAGACTTAAGGTCATCGCATTTCCGGCGCTCGCGAGTACGTTCTCGCTAGAAAACGCTAGCAAAAAGGCCGGAACAAACGACAAGGCGGCTAGAGCCCGATGGTTTCTGCGTTGTGCGCGGCAAATCGAGACTAAGCCTCCGATCATGGTTGAAAAAACGCCCGCAAGCAGGAGCAGTCCGACCACGCCCCATTCATAAGCTGCTCGCAGCCACTCGTTATGGATGAGCCTGTTCGGGTCCAGACGCTCCGCGTCGTAGCTGTTGGGGAAAACCCGCATTACGCCGTTCGCGCCGCTCGACGTTCCATGGCCCAGTGCGAACTCTTTCAATCCACTCGAGGATATGTCGTTGATGATTCCCGTGTAGATGGCCGTTCGAAACGTGAGGTCGCGGAGCCCAACGCGGTTTGACGTATCGCTTCCCGTGGCAATGGCGCTTAACGTAGCCACGATTCGATTCGAAGAATTGTCCACAATCACTTCGGTGTTCGAGTTGAAACTCATGAACAGCAGGATCGAAGTTACTAGTGCGCCTGCGAACAGTCCCACAAGAATGACTCGTTGCCGCATGAGAACGAGCATGTAGAAGAGCGTGATAAACAAAGCTCCTAGAAACCAGACTCGGCTCCCATTTAGGAGCAGTGCGGTCAAAACTGAAACGGCAGTCAAGACCCGAATCCCAACTCCAAATTCGCTGTGCCAGAGTGCCAATGTGAGGAACGCCACTAAAAATGCGGCGAATTGTTGCGCTGCGATGAAGCTGGAAAGGCGAGAGACTTGATCAGATCCGTCAAATCCGTATGTGGCACCACCGAAGTAATACGTTTGAACAACGGCGAGAGCCATCGATCCCCAGATCAAGACCTGTAATGCATGTGAAGTAAGCAGCCCCAGCCGTGCCGCTTTCTCCAGAACAACAATCGCCATTAGGATTCCTGCCATGTTCGCAACAAGTTTGGAGCCAGCTAGCGGAAATGGCCCCCAGACGGTGGCGATCGCGGCGTAAGCGGTGAGAGTCATCCATAGAACTGCTGTAGGGGTGCGGTGAACGTTCCCTTTAATGGCTCGCATCCGCCAAATTAGATAAAGCGGAATTCCTATGCTTTTGACCGCATTGATGAGCCCAACATTCGAAATGGACTGACCCGCATTGGACGCGTCCAAGTTCCCCATGAGTAGCCATGCGAATACGGCCCATCGAAGCGAACCGAAGAGCACGAGCGGCAGCAGAACAAAAAACAGTATCTGAGCCGCAAAGACGGCGTCGTTATCGATCGTGAACATGAAGTCGGGAAGCGTTACTCACAAGTTAGGCGTCTGCACGCTTCTCGTAATACTTGCTGTAGTGCCCGTAGTAGTAGTAATATCCGGCGCTCACTTCGCGGTGGACCTCATTCA
>JBDTSJ010000049.1:0-129181 GCA_039931205.1 Acidobacteriota bacterium | reverse complement strand
TCCCGAAGATCCTCAATTCTATCTGGTCTAAATCATCGAGAGCATGTCACTGGCAGCGTCATCGAAGCAGTGTTGCTCGATGCCCTCAGCGTTGAACCTAAAGCAGATGTTTCAAAACTCGAAACAAAGATGCTGGCGGAGCTTGTAGCGTTGGCGAGAAATGCGGGTATTGTTTCTGAGGAAACGGCGAGCCTGTCAACGGTAGTTCGTGGATACCGTAATTTGATACATCCCGGAGTCGTGAAGCGGAAAGAAAAGATTATCGATCAGAGCGGTGCGATTGTTGTCGCCGAGTTAGTGGAAATTATCGTCAAAGAAGTCGCCAAAAAGAAGGAAGCCACATATGGCTTGACCGCCGAACAAGTTTTCCGCCGGGTGGCAGGTGGTTCGACAGCATTGCCGATTGTGGCTCATCTTGTTCGTATTACAAATGACCTTGAGCTACAACGATTGCTTATCTCGATCTTGCCAGACACGTACTTTCAACAGAAAGCATCAGCGCCTAATTGCCAAAGCGATCTTGATCACACATGCGCGTGCTTTCACTCCTTCTTTCAGGCAAGCTCTGAGCCCGTCAAGGCAGCTGTGATGCGTCACATTCACTGGACATACGTAAATTCCGATGAACAAGTGGTGATTGACTATGAAGAACACTTTCTAAGAGCGGAAGGTCTCGGACTTCTTGACCAACGAGAGCGACAGTTTATAACGGATCATCTTGTTCCCCGTTTTGCGACGGTGCCCGACAGATTGCTCCGTTCCGCCAAAGGTATAGTCCCGTACTTGAGCCTTGAGCAAACCGTTCCGTTTTCTATCGCTATCGCCATAGTAGGGACGGCCTCTCACTTTAAGACACATCGCACTGAAGCACGGCAACTTCTAGTGGAAGAATGTATGCTTATGTCTATTGAGCAAAAGCAGATCACCACTCTGGCTTTTCGGACCGCTTATACCTCTCTGGAGAAATCTAAGGATGTGGAAGAGATGTTGGAAGGCTGGAAAGAACTAACCGCGTCACTTGCCTTAGAAGTGTCCGCTGGTTTGCAGGCACTCCCGACGGATTGAAGGGGGTGTAACTGTAGGGGATTTGTTGGCAATGTTAGCAAAGTGTGACTTACAGGATATCGCGCCCTCGCTTCCCTGCCGCACGTCCTTCTGGTAACGATTTACTAACGAGTGGTAGGATGCCGTGCCACTCACGAGGTCAAGGCTCCGTTTCACAGCACGTGGCGTGAGCGCGCGCGCCGCAATCGGAAACTCATTCCGTGGGTGTTGGCTGCGCGAAAACCAGGCGGTGGCCGTTAAGATCCATCACATCGAACTCCGTCATTCCGTACTCTTGCCGACAGAGCTCACGGGATATCTCGATTCCGGCCAACGCCGCGTATTCCTCGTAGAGTGCATTCACGTCGTCCGCGAGGATATATACATCCCACGCGTCTCGTTCGTGCCGCCCGGTATCCTCCGGCGCGACGTAACCGGGGTGCTGTTGCAGGAAAATCTGAATCTCATCGCGGCTTAGAATCGCGAAGCCGGGCGGAAAGTACTCCGATGCGAAGCCCAGCCGTTTGTACCACTCCATGGTTGGCTCGATGTTGCCGACTAGAAACACAGTCGTCGATTTGCGGAGTTTTGCGCGATCCATCCCGGAAGAATATCACGATCCACGCATGTTCCTGCCGCACCCTGTGATACACTTCCCGAGATGCGGGCGTGCCTCCTACTGCTTTCGATGCTCTGCGGCACCGAGATGCTTTGGGGCCAATGGATCCACTATCCAACCCCCGGACTGCCTCGCACCAAGGACGGTCGGCCGAATCTTTCGGCTGCAGTGCCGCGCACGTCCGACAAGAAGCCGGATCTCTCCGGTGTGTGGCGTAGCATCCTGCCGCCGCGTCGAGTGCCGGTGGCGAATCCAGCCGAGCCAACCTTCTTTAACATGGAGAATTTTCTGGCTCCGGGCTCGTCACTGGAAATGCTGCCACCCGCCGCCGCTCTCTACCAGGATCACCGCCGCACGTTAGGTGGAGACCGCCCGTCCGAGAAGTGCCTTCCGCATGGAATTCCCGACGCGATGGCGATTCCCGGAGTACCGACCAAGATCGTTCAGATGCCTGGGTTGACGTTGATCCTTTACGAGGAGTTCGCACGCTTCCGGCAGATCTTCACCGACGGCCGGCCTTTTCCAGCGGACTTAAATCCCGCGTGGCTTGGGTCGTCGATCGGCCGCTGGGACGGGGACACGTTCGTTGTGGAGACGGCAGGCTTAAACGACAAGACGTGGCTTGACGATTATGGTCATCCGCATAGCGACGCGCTGCGCACCACGGAGCGATTTCACCGCGTCGACGTAGGACATATGGATCTGGAGATCACGTTCAACGATCCGAAGTATTACGCCAAGCCGTGGACCACCCGCATGCAATTCGAACTCATGCCGGATACGGATCTGATCGAAGACGTGTGCGACAACGAGAAGGATAACGCGCACTCGATCCGTTGAGTCGGTTGGGAAGTTACCACGATAGCGTTGCAGCGCTAACGGACTCATGGAACAGAATCCCGACTTCGCGACTCCTATCCATTGGGAGGATGTTTGAGATGAACAAAAAAGAGCGAATCGACCCGGCGTCAATCACCCACGGGCCCAAGGCGGGGCAGACGAGGGCCTCGGCTTCGAAAGCTAAGGAAATTGTCGGCGCGCCTGAAAATGAGAAGACTGCTCACGCTTGGGGTAAGGGGGAAGTGCAGGACAAGAGTCCAGCCGCGGTACGCAAGAGTAAAGCCTGATCGCGCCCCGGGCGCGCTGCCGCCGCCAGTGATAACTTAGGAGCAAGGAGAATCAGTAAATGGCGAAATCCAAGAAACAGAACAGTGATGCAATGACGACGGCAGCGGTGGCGATCGGATCCACGTTGGGCACGCTCGCCAACGTGGTGGACATGGCTAAGAAAGCCGCGCAGAAAATGCCGGCTGTCGAAAAGAAGCTGGAGAAAAAGGTTGCCGCAGCCGTTAAATCCGCGAAGAAAAAGGTCGCCGCCGTCGTAAAGTCGGCCAAGAAAAAGATCAGCGGCGCAGCTAAGAAGAAGACACCGGCAAAGAAAGCGCCCGCAAAGAAAGCACCAGCGAAGAAAAAGGCGCCGGCGAAGAAGAAATCCGCGAAGTAAGAACCTTCTACGCGACGATTCCTTTACGCACTGCGTAGAGGACGATTTCCGCCGTATTGTGGAGATCCAGTTTCTGCATCAGATTGGTGCGATGGGTTTCCACAGTATACGGACTGAGGTTCAACACGGCGGCGGCTTCTTTATTGGACTTGCCTTCGGCCAACAATTGCAGGACTTCGCGTTCGCGCTCCGTGAGCAGTTCATAGGAATCCTGCACGCCGCGCTCGCGCATCAGTCGCACATAATCTTCGAGCAAAGTATGGGCGATGGATGGAGAGAAGTAGGGGCGGCCCTCATTCACGGAGCGGACGGCGGTCTCGATGTCTTCGTCGGCTTTGTCCTTCAGAAGATAACCGCGAGCCCCGGCGTTCAGCGAACGCAGGATGTAGCTCTCATCGCTATGCATGCTTAGCATGATGACCGCCGTCTGATCGTTCTCGCGAACGATTTGCGAGGTGGCCTCCAGACCATTCAGCAGAGGCATGGCAATATCCATGATTACGGTGTCGGGGTGCAGCTCTTTCGACATGCGGACGGCTTCGCGGCCATCTGTAGCTTCTCCGATCACCTGCATATCGGGGATGCGCTCAAAGAGCAGTCTTAAGCCGGTCCGCACGATCCCGTGATCGTCGGCGATCAATACCTTGGTCATCTTTCTCTCCCTCACAGTTGGCGGGTTGCGGCAAGCGAATCTCAACATTGGCTCCCCGGCCAGGTTCGGACGTTACGCGAAAATGGCCACCCAGTTCACGCACTCGCTCTTCCATGCCCAGAAAGCCAAGACCCTTACGTTTTTCAGCATCGAACTCGAATCCGCGGCCATCGTCGGAGATCACAGCCTGCACCCAGGCGCCCTTGGTCGCGATGCGCAAATCCACACTGCGCGCGCCGGAGTGTTTCAGCGTGTTGGTCAAAGCTTCCTGCACTACCCGGTAAAGGCAAGTACGATGGGCGTCCGGCAAGCGGTCCACGCGGGGATCGATCTCGGTGCGAATATTGACCCCGCTGGAGCGCGATAATTCCTTCGCCAGCCAGATCAGCGCCGGCGTTAGACCCAAATCATCCAGCATGGAGGGCCGCAGCAGCATCGCGATATTGCGCACAATGCCCAGCGTTTGCTCCACGGTACCTTTGGCTCGCTCCACGGCCGCACCCAACTCCGGATCGATCACATGCGCGGACGAGGATGAATTCGCGCGGGCGAGGGCCGCTAATTCCATGCGTAATCCGGTAAGCATCTGTCCAACCTGGTCGTGCAGTTCGCGGGAGAGCGATTTGCGCTCCTGCTCCTGCGCTGTGCGAATTTCTCCCGACAACCGCCGGAGTTCCGCTTCGGCGGATTGCGATTGGCGCTCCAGTGCTTGCATCCGGGCCAAGGTGAACGCCGCGATGCTTAGTCCCAACAGCAAGGCGACGCCGGCAATCCAACTCAACGAAGAACGGAAATAGCGCTGCGATTCGGCCAAACGTTCGCGTTCTTGCACCGAGGTCTCGGCGGTGACTTGTTCGATCTGGGTCATCAGCGCGAATATTTCGGCCCGGCGGTGCACTCGCTGGCGAAACAAATCGGAACGCTGATCCAATCGCTCCGCACCGTGGGCGGAATCGATGAGGATTTGGGCCGTCTTCAGATATGCATCTAGCTCCGCTTCCAGGACAGCCAGCGATGCCTTCTGACTTTGATTTTGCGCGGACTGCATCAGGATTCTCAGGCTCCCGCGGGCCTGCCGCCCTGCGTTCGCTAACTGATCCTCAAAGTCTGTCATGTGTTCCAGGTTCTGATCCAGAACGAAATCGCGGGTCAGCACAGCCGTCTGGTAAACATTGGAACGGATATCCGCCAGGGCTGCATGCGAGAGCAGATCTCGATCGTGCAGATCCGAAGCCTGGTACTGCGCCTCGCGCGCGTTGCGCCACACGGCCACCGCGGCGAGTGCGGAGACGGCGAAGAGGGCAGCGAAGGCAAAAATCAGAAAAACGGACCGGCGGATCGGCATCTGATATCTCTCTCCCTCTAGCATGCACTGTTTTGTTACCGCTCGGGCGCAAATCCCGGCCCTTTTGGGCGTATCTACGGCATCCAAGGGATATCACCGAGCGAAGGGAATCGCTACGCTGGAGCCAATGAAGTTGCTCGAAACACGGTTCGCGGGTTTCGAGTTGAAGTGTGACGATACTCCTAATTGCTAAGCGGGGCCAGAATTTCGGCCTCGCTTTTTCAATGTAGGCTACAGAGTTTCGTTATCCGGCGCTTTCACGGACTGCTTCACAATACTGAAGCCTTCCGGGGTTAACAGTACATCCCGGACTTGACCGTGTTCCCCCAGCGGACCCACCAATTTCCCATTCAACTGGACGTCCAGGCCGCCCGCGTTACCCACTTTGAGGCGCGCGTTGTCGACGGCTGTCAGAGTCTTGGTTTGATCCGCAAACAACATGCCGGAGAAAATCTGCTTGCCTCCGCTGGTTACTGAAAGCCACGTAGTTTCCTTGGCGGAGATTTTCAACTCCACCTGGCGAATTCCATCGTCGGCGGTAGAAGTTGTCACGTTGATTGCGGGAGGCGCAGCAAGGCCGGGCGCGGGGTCTCCGTTTGAAACCGGTTCCAATACTGGCTGGCTCTCGACTTTGGTCTGGGCCGTCTGTATGGGAGCAGGCACCGCCGCAGGCTGTTTCCACCAACTGTAGAACGCGGCGCCGCCCAGCAACGCCACGACCAGGGCGGCAACCGGCCAACCTAACGCGCGATTTGAGACATCCAGCCGATTCGCTGCTTCCGCAATAGGATCCGGCACCCAAATAGGCTTCGCAGGGTGAGCCGTGTCGGAATGCCCAACGGGCAAACCCAGCGAGAGGGAAGATTGCTTAGCTGGCTGCTCTAGCGGTTCGCTCGGCTCCGTCGCGGACTGAATCTCGTTCTTTAGCAGTGCGGGGTCAACCCCTAGTGCCGCAGCGTATTGCCTGACGAAACTCTTGTAGAAGAAGACTCCAGGAAGACCGGCAAGGTCATCGGCTTCGATGGCCTGTAAGTACCCCGGCATGATACACAGTTCCTCTGCAATGGCGTGAAGCGCAAGGCCCTGCGATTCGCGTTCGTTCCGAAGCACTGTCCCGACTGACATCATAAAAAAATCCTTATGATCACGACGTTGAATTTACCTAGACGACTGTGAGCCAACTACCTTTGCAGCCGGAGTATTATGATACAACAAACGTAATACCCCAAGTTGCCCAGTCCAACCTGGACGAGTACTATGACCCCGTCCGCACCAGATATCTCGCCGGCTACGCCCACCATACGTGTAGTCGTGGTGAACTGGAATCGTCTCGACCTGCTGCGTGCCTGCCTCGATTCCCTGGCGATTCAATCTCATGCGTCCTATGAAGTTTGCGTTGTAGATAACGGATCTAATGACGGATCGGCTGACATAGTAGAAAGCATGAGGGAGTACTATCCGGTTCCCCTCCACCTGATCCGAAACAAGGAAAACCGGGGATTCTGCGCGGCCAACAATCAGGGCTTTGCGGGGGCCCAAAACGAGCTTATTGCCTTGCTAAACAACGACGCGGAGGCCGATCCGGGATGGCTGGAGGCCATGGAAGCCGCCATCCAGACCCGCGAGGATTTCGGAATGGTGGCTTCTAAGGTGCTGGTTTGGGAGGATCCCACCCGCATCGACAAATGCGGGCATCTGATCTACCCCGACGGCCAGAACCGGGGGCGCGGCTCCGGCCAAATTGACCAGGGCCAGTTCGAGGTCCAAACGGAAGTCCTGTGGCCGGACGGATGCGCCTGCCTCTACCGCCGTGCGATGCTAGAGGACATTGGCGGATTCGACGAGGATTTCTTTGCCTACGCCGACGACGCCGAATTGGGATTGAGAGCCTTGTGGGCGGGGTGGAAATGCCTCTATACGCCGCACGCGAAAGTGCGGCATCATCGAGGCGCGACTTTGGGATTGGGCTCCGCGCGGCGTCTTACGCTGATTGAACGAAATCGCGTGCTGCTGGTGGCGAAACAGTTCCCTTGGAATCTATTGTGGCTAAATGGCGCATATCTGATCGCGAGAGTATCGGGCGGCCTGTGGGCGGCTCTGCGCAGTCGTGGGGAAACACGGCACTATCCGGGAGCCAAGGGCAAATTCACGGCAGCGTGGGCGCTGGCTCGGGGAACGCTTTCGGCGCTGCCAATGGTCCCGGGCATGTTGCGCAAACGGCGCGCGCTGCGGCCGTTGCGCCGTCTGACGCCGCGGCAAATGCGCAAGTTGCTATTGGCGCATCGCATTCCGTTGAAGGAACTCTCGGAGCAGGCCAATTAGCACCCCTCTCCCCTTCCCCAGCCTTTACGGGCGACCCCTGCCCAGCCTGCGGGAATCCGGAATTACGGGTCTTGTTTCACAGCACCGACCGTCTCTTCGGAACTACCAACGAAGTGTTCCACGTGGTGGAATGCCGGGGCTGTGGATTGATTCGACTGAACCCGCAACCCTCGCCGAATGTATTACATCAATACTATCCAGAGAGTTATTGGTTTAATCCAGACCAAACCAACACTGGCCAGTTGGAACAACTCTACCGCCGGTTCGTCATGCTGGACAAGCTGCTGTTCGTGGAGCGGGCTGTGCTGGATTCAGAGCAAGCCGGTCTTATCCTGGACGTCGGCTGCGGCGGCGGATTGTTTCTGGAATTGTTAGCAGAGCGCGGCCACACGGCGAGCGCGGGCAAACTTCTGGGCCTAGATTTTTCGCTGGATGCGGCCGGCGCAGCTTGGCGTCGTGCGCACATTCCGGCGCTGTGCGGAACTCTGACCAGCGCGCCTTTGCCTGCTGGGTCCTGTGCTGCCATCACCATGTTTCATGTGTTGGAGCACCTTTACGATCCGGCGAGTTACCTGCATGCCGCTCATGGGTTGCTGGCGCCCGATGGGCGTCTTGTGGTGCAGGTGCCGAACGCCGCCTGCTGGCAGTTTCTGTTGTTCGGCGAACGCTGGAACGGGATCGATGTACCGCGCCACTTGATCGATTTCCGGGCTTCGGACCTGGACAAACTTCTGGACACCTGCGGATTTGAAGTCCTGCGCCACAAGCATTTTTCCATGCGCGACAACCCCGCTGGCATGGCTACGAGTATCGCGCCGCGCCTGGACCCCATGGCACGCAAATTGCGCCGCGTGAGGGAATCGGAAGGCCAGCGCTTCTGGAAGAACGTGGCTTACCTGGGACTAACGGTTGCTTCCATTCCTTTCACCTTGCTGGAAGCTGTGTGCCACGCGGGCTCCACGATCATGGTGGAGGCGCGAAAGAAGTCCTGATGTATTCCAAGCTCCGCGGCATCCTTCCCGCACCATTGGCGCGCTACGTGATGCATTTCGAGGCGGAGATTGAGCGGTCCGTCGCGGGGTTTGGAGAATCGCTACCCAAGGGAATCCGGGTGCTGGATGCGGGAGCGGGCGAGGGCAATTATCGCGGCAATTTTGCGGCCCAGCGGTATTGCGCGCTGGATTTGGGAGTCGGCGACCAGGGATGGGATTACTCGACGCTCGACGTGACCGGCGACTTATCAGCGCTGCCGTTTCGCGATGGCGCATTTGATGCGGCGCTGAACGTGGTGACGTTGGAGCATGTCCGCGAGCCGGCGCGAGTGGTGGAAGAATTGGCTCGTGTGTTGGCGCCTGGAGGCACCCTTCTACTAATAGCTCCGCACGAATGGGAAGAGCACCAGCAGCCGCACGATTATTTCCGGTATACCCGCTACGGCTTGCGATACCTGCTGGAACGCGCAGGATTTCGGGAGATCCGAGTGGAACCCGTAGGCGGTTTCTTCCGTCTGCTCTCGCGGAGGCTCTTGAACGCTTTGCAATTCTTCCCCGGCCCTGTGGCGTTGGTGGCCGCCCTATTCTTCGGACCTCCGGCGCTGCTGCTGCCGCTGCTGGATTCGCTTGACCGCGAGAGAAACTTTACACTGGGGTATATATGTTCCGCGCGCAAATAATGTTGGGCATGGCGCTGGCCGCATTGGCCGCGGGCGCTGATTTTTCAGGCGAATCGGCCTTCGGATTTACGCAACGAGCGGTGGGGTTCGGGCCGCGGCCCTCCGGATCGGAAGCGATCAAACAGTTACAGGCCTACATTCTGGAGCAGCTTAAGACCTGCCGGTGCCAGGTAACGGAAGACAACTTCATGGCGCGCACTCCCAAAGGGCAAATCGCGATGAAGAACATCATTGCCAAGTTTCCCGGCAAAGCTGGAGCCAACGGCGTCATCCGGGCAATTGCGGTCACCGGGCATTACGACACCAAGCCGTTTCCGGGCCGCAAGTTTGTGGGCGCGAGCGACGGCGGCTCGTCCACGGGACTGCTGCTGGAGTTGGCCAGGGCCTTGACCGGCGAAGCTCGCACGGACGACGTGTATGTGGTCTTCTTCGACGGCGAAGAAGCTACCGGCGACTGGACAGACACCGACAAGCTCTACGGCAGCCGTCATCTGGCGGTGAAATGGATGAGCGATGGGACTCTGACTAGGCTGAAGGCGCTGATTAACGTCGACATGATCGGCGACAAGCAGCTCAACATCAAACAGGAGCAGAATTCCAACACGCGCGTAAAGCAGTTGGTATGGCGAGCGGCAGCGGACCTGGGATTCCAGGCGAACTTCGTGCAGGACACCATCAACATCGATGACGATCACATGCCGTTCGTGGAGCTGGGCGCTCCCGCGATCGATCTGATTGATTTCGATTACGCTCCCTGGCATGAGGATTCGGATACCTTGGACAAGCTAAGCGCGCAGAGCCTGCATATCGTTGGCCGCGTGGTGCAGGAATCGGTGCATCGGTTGGAGCGGCAATAAGCGCTATTCTGAATCCATGGGCGCAAAAACGGCCATTACGGTGGAGCAGTATCTGCAAACGTCATTTCCGGACATCGACAAGGAATACTGGGATGGCAAAATTGTGGAGAGATCCTTACCCGACAACCCACATTCTGCGACGCAAGCGCTGCTGATCGCGTTTTTCATGGCACTTCGAAAAACACTGCACACGTACCCTCGCCCGGAGTTACGTCTCAAGTTGAGCGACGGTCTTTTCCGAATTCCAGACGTGAGCGTCTTTCATCCGCATGCATCCCCGGAACTGGTTCCCACAACGCCGCCACTGATCGCCATCGAAATTCTCTCGCCCGACGACCGGATGACCGAGGTACACGCCAAACTTGAGGAATATAGCGCTTGGGGCGTCCCTCATGTCTGGCTGGTGGATCCGCAGTCAAAACGCATGTATAGTTGCGACCCGGTATTTACGCACGTGCAGTCGCTGCGCGTTCCGGAGTTGAATCTCGAACTAACAGCCGCCGATATTTTCGAGTAATGCCCTTGCTGGAATGTGTCCCCAATTTCTCTGAAGGCCATGACACTGGTGTTGTCGTGGAGATTGTAAACGCCATTGCGAGCGCGCCGGGCGTGGCGGTGCTGGGGTACGAGATGGATAGCGACCACAACCGCAGCGTGGTCACTTTCGCCGGTGAACATGACGCGGTGGTGGCTGGTGCTGTGCGGGGCGCGGCGCGCGCAGCGGAGCTGATCGACATCCGGGAGCGCACGGGCGTGCACCCTCGCGTAGGGGCTGCGGACGTCATTCCATTCATCCCACTCGACGGGTCTTCCATGGCCGACGCCGTGGACGCGGCTGGTGAGGCTGGAGAAAAGATCTGGGCGCGGGCTGGCGTGCCGGTGTATTTTTACGGCGAGGCTGCGCGCACAGAATCGCGGCGGAGGCTCGAGAAAACGCGCCGCACGGGGTTCGACGGCGCGCCTCCGGACATCGGCGACATCGCGTCGCATCCGTCGGCCGGGGCCAGCATGGTGGGGGCTCGCGACTTTCTAGTGGCCTACAACGTGGACCTGACCACGAGCGACGTGAACGTGGCCCACGCGATCGCCAAGGTGATTCGCGAATCCTCGGGCGGCTTCCCGTACGTCAAATCGATCGGTCTCTATCTGGCCTCGCGCGATCGCGCACAGGTCTCCATGAACCTGACGAAGTTTGACCAAATTCCGCTGGATGAGGTGTATAGCAAGATCGAAGCGACCGCCCGTCAATTAGGCGCGGGTGTGGCCGCCTGCGAGTTGATCGGCTTTGTACCGGAGCGCGCCTTCAACATGTTCCCGGCGTTTTTTCAGCGCGCCGGGAATTTCAGCGAGGCTCGCATTCTCGAGTTCCGCTTGCGTCAGTTGCTACCATAGAGTTTCGTGCTCGTTTCCATTGAACCAAGAATTCCCCGCCCTGCCTGGCTCCGCGCCCCTGCCCCGGTTGGGGAAAACTATACCAATCTGAAGCACCTGGTGGAGAAATTAAACCTCCACACGGTGTGCGAGAGCGCGGCTTGCCCCAACATCGGCGATTGCTGGAACCGGCAGACCGCGACGTTCATGATTCTGGGGAATGTGTGTACGCGGCGCTGTGGGTTTTGCGCGGTACAAAAGGGTGCTCCGCTGCCCGTGGATTACGACGAGCCCCGGCGCGTGGCGGAAGCTGTGGCAACCCTGGGCTTGAAATTCGCGGTCATCACCAGCGTGAATCGCGACGATCGCAAAGATGGCGGCGCGGAGCTATTCGCCATGACCATCCGTGCGATTCGCGACCGCCTGCCGGGTTGCGGGGTGGAAGTGCTGGTGCCGGATTTTCAAGGCTCGCACGCCGCCATGGACATTGTGCTCGAAGCCGGCCCGGATATTTTGAACCACAATACGGAGACGGTGCCGCGTTTGTATCGCCAGGTTCGCCTGGGCGCGCGTTATGAGCGGTCGCTGGACATGCTGGCGCACGTGAAACGCTCGCGGGCGGGCATTCCGACCAAGTCCGGACTGATGCTGGGGTTGGGCGAGACCATCGCCGAGGTTCTTAGCGTGATGCGGGATCTTCGCGCTTCCGAAGTCGACATTCTGACGCTTGGACAGTACCTGCGCCCGTCGCTAAAACATTTGCCGATTATGCGTTACGTGGCTCCCGCGGAATTTGCGGAGTTGAAGCGCGCCGGTTATGAAATGGGTTTTCGGCATGTGGAAAGCGGAGCGCTAGTGCGCAGCTCCTATCACGCCGCCGACGCAGTCGCGTAGACACGGAACTTTTCCAAGATTCGTGCGTATTATCCAGCAGGATGTTCACCTTTCTACTGTGGTGCCTTTTGCTGGTAGTGTGCTGGCCGCTGGCCCTGATCGCGCTGGTGGCGTATCCCATTGTGTGGCTGCTCATGCTGCCATTTCGAATTTTGGGCTTCGCGGTCCACGGCGTGCTCGCCCTGGTCTGGAGCATCGTCATGCTGCCCTTCAAAGTCCTGGCGAAGGTGTTTTAGCGCATCAACTGTTGGATCAAATCCCGCAGCGCCGCACCCTTTTGTTCCAACTCAGCTTTGCGCTTGGCGGCCTCTTCCGGAAGGTACATCTCCACTAGTTTTGCGGCCTCACCTGTATCCCCCCATTGCGCGGCAATGCGCTCAGCCACCGGACGATAGGCGTCCCCGCCATGTGTCCGCAAAATCCACGCGAACGCACCCATTACTTTTCCCGCCGGATCCTTTTTCTCCCACGCGACATCCGCCAAGCGCACGAGGATGGGCAGGCTCTTCGACGTATCCACAAGGCTGCCGTACCAGACCAATAGCCGGAGCATGCTGCTGCCTGCGGGGCTCAGGAAAACAGTGCCGTCAGGCGGGAATGCGAGCCACCGATCAAGCTTCGCGAGGAACTCGGCTTCCCCGACCTTAGACAATCGTTTTGCGCCCTCCTTCAGCCAAGCTTTGCCCGCGGCGCCGGTCATCGTAGCGGTAGTGTTCCGCAGCAGCCATTGCCAGGGAAAGCGTTGCGCCGGCCGCATGGCAGCGAGGTCACTTTGCACGCAGCCCATCCAACACTTTTCCAGGCACTTCATTTCCACGTTGCGGGGATCGTGCCACACAATCCAACTGAGTTTGCGCTTTACGTTCTGGGCGGTCGTCGATCGCGTTGCTTTCAGAACCTTTTCGTAGTCGCGAACCGCGTCGAACAAGTCCGGCGTGTAAGCGCGGCCCTCGAAAGCGCTTTCGGCCAGCTGAAACGGAGTCTCCACGTCGCCGCCATGCCCGCAGTAGTGAAACGACTTGCGGAGAATCGCGCAAGCCTCCGTTTCGGTTGGCTTAAGTTTCAAGTTGAGTAGCGCGGAAATCAGCAGGCTGTAGCAGGACGCCCAGAAATAATCCTGACTTTGAGGCAGCAGGCACCCGACTCCCATCTCGCGATAATGCTCATAGGTCTCGATAAGCAAAGGGATTCGCTCAGGCTCGGGAACGGCCTTTGCGAATCCCTGAAAACGGTCGCGTGTTTTAGAAAAGTCTAAGCTGCCCCGGTCGTATTCGGAACGAAGACCCGCCGTGAACGGAAGCCACAGGTTGTTCGTCATTCCCGATTATCGACGGATGGCTCAGGAAAGCTTTAGAGACGCCTTAGCGCCAGCGTCCGTCGCGCCAGCGCCAACCGCCGTTGCGATTTTCCCAGCGGCCCGGTTCCCAGCGTGAACGGCCGCGCGGCGCACGATCCCAACGGCCGGCGCTCCACACGTAGTTATTGCCGCGATACGCCCAGTTGCCCTGAATCCACACGAATCCGCGTCCAGGCGAGTTCCCATATACTTCGACTCGAAGCGGCGGAGGCGGGGTTCTTACGTTATAGCCTCCCCCACCGTAGCCTCGCCCGTATCCTCCACCGCCGCAGGCACCCAACGAGAGTGCACCAGCCAGCACGCCGGCCATCATCCAATGTCTCATCGCGACCCTCCCTACATATTTAGAGGCGCGCGGCGCAACAATCGTTGCCGTTTTTCGACCGGGTCAGCGGGACGAAATCGCCGCTTAGCGGAACAATCGCGGCGTGAAGTCCACCAGGTAATCGCGCCAGTTGCGCCACACGTGGCCTTCCTTGGTCAGCGTAAAGGTGTGTTTGATACCCTTCTGGTCTAACAACGCGTGATAGCTTTTGTTCGATTCCAGCAACGTGTCCGTATCGCCAATATAGATATTGAAGAGCTTCAGCTTCTTGTTGGTCGCGGCCACATCGGCGAACGCGGGAGCATGGTCCTGCTCCACGCTGGCATTGAATATCACGGGGCTGAAGGCTCCGATGTAATGGAACATGTCCAGATGCGTGAGTCCAACCTGCAGGGTCTGATTGCCCCCCATCGACAGTCCAGCGATCGCGCGATTGTCGGCGTTCGCGGTGATGCGATAAAGCTTTTCGACAAATGGAACAACGTCTTCGGCGACGTCCTGCGGAAAGGCGGGAGCCCCGGCTGCCGCGGGCGCAGCCGGAGACGGATCCAGGGTTGTGGAAGTGCCAGGACGCCCGTACGGCATCACTACGATCATCGGTTTGGCTTTGCCTGCCGCAATCAGGTTGTCCAGAATAATATTGGCTCGTCCCCCCGTGAACCAACTGGATTCGTTGCCGCCCGCGCCGTGCATCAGGTATAGCGCCGGATAACGCGCCGTCGACGATTCATAGCCGGGAGGCGTATAGACGTATATCATCCGCAACGCTCCGCCAAAGGATTTGGAATTGTAGTAATTAATGTGCACCGTACCGTGCGCCACGTTTTGCGGATCCCACGGCGCGGGCGCTTCGCCTTTTATTTCGAACATGGCCGAGCCGGGCGTGCGGTCCGCAGTGGTGAGCATCGGATTCGCAGGGTCCAGTACGCGCGCGCCATCCACGGTGAATGCGTAGTTGTACATGGCCGGACGCAACGGACCGGCGGTGGCGGTCCACACACCATCGGTTCCTTTGGTCATCGCGGTCTGCCCGTCCGCAAAATCGCCGGACACCTGGACCGTGGCCGCCTCAGGGGCGCGCAGACGAAAGCTGACAGTACGATCGGGATGAACCTCATAAGCGAGCGCCGCCGGAGCGCCCTTCCCTTTCGCGGCTTTGGTCTGCCCCGCAGGCGCCTTCCCCTGCCCTTTTCCAGGACCCTGCGCAATCAAAACAGCGCATGAAAACGCGATGGCCAGTAGTAGTTGCATTCGAATTCGCATGCGCCGATTGTAGTGCCGTATTGGTACGGCGTCAATCCGAACGTCGGTCCCGATGGCGAACAAAAAGACCCTTGACATTGCCTCCGATGAAGCCCATCATTCGGGGGCGAGGTTACAGATGCAAGTTGCAACAGCGCTGAGCCAACCCTTGACCCGGTTCGATGAGCCGGTTCGTTCCCTGCTTCGCCAGAAAGGCAGCGCGGTGTGGTCCATCAATCCGGACGCCACCGTGTATGAAGCGATTCACATGATGTCTGAACGCCATATCGGTTGTCTTCTGGTGCTATCCGGAGGGCATCTTACCGGCATCGTCTCGGAACGAGACTATGCACGAAAAGTTGTGCTGATGGGACGCGCCTCCCACCAGACCCGCGTGCGCGAGATTATGAGCAAGCCGGTCCTGTTCGTGCGCGAAGACGACACCCTGGACGACGCCATGCGTCTGATGACCACCCGCCGCCTGCGCCACCTTCCGGTCCTCAATCAGGAGGAGGTCGCGGGAGTGATCTCCATCGGCGATCTGGTCAATCACGTACTTAATTCACAACAGCAGACGATCCACCAATTGCGCGACTATATTGACGGCCGGTATCCTGCCTAGTTGACAGTTTAGAGTTGACTTCTAGGCGAACATAGGGCGAATATGGGCTGGTGGCAGAGCTCATCGGTATCGCCCGCATGGCCGCCGCTGCGGGAACTCTGGAAGGCAAGCGGGATACGGCTTATTTTGAGCTGGAAACGCTCCGCTACCTCACCCGGTGCTCCAGTGAGCGGGTACCTTTTCACTGGACCATAAACCCCTACCGCGGATGCGAATTTGGGTGCAAATACTGCTATGCGCGCTACACCCATGAGTTCATGGAATTGCGCGATGCCGGCGAATTCGAGCACAAGATCTTCGCCAAGGCGTTCGATCCTGCGCGTTTTCGGCAAGAAGCCAAGAAGTTGCCGGTGGGCGAAACCGTGGCCATTGGGACCGCCACCGATCCATACCAGCCAGCGGAGAGAAGATTTGAAGTCACTCGACGCATGCTGCAGGAGTTAGCCCAACTGCAAGGCTTGCGGCTGTGGATCACCACTAAGTCCGACTTGGTTACGCGCGATACAAACCTGTTGGTGGAGCTCTCCCGCCGGCACTACATGACCGTGTCGATGACGATCACGACAGCGGACGCGGATTTGGCTCGCTTGCTGGAACCCTTGGCTCCACGGCCCGATCTGAGATTGGCCGCCGTGCGCAGCTTGACGGACGCAGGCGTGCGAACGGTAGTGGGTTGTTCCCCCGTGCTTCCGTTGATCAACGATGCGGAAGTTGCACTGGACGCGCTGGCCGCCGCGGCAAAGCAGAATGGCGCTGCTGGATTTGGAGCCAACGTGCTGTTTCTGCAACCCAGCGCCAAGGCCGTTTTTCTGCCGTTCCTGGAAGAACATTTTCCCGCTTTACTGCGGCGCTATCGGGAGCGCTTCGACAACTCCGCCTATCTGCGTGGTGCGTATCCGGAGACGATTCGCGAACGGGTGGCTAGGATTCGACTCCGCCATTGGCCGCTTGCGCCGGCTCAGCCAGAGCCCGAGCGCTGGCCCGTAGAGAAGCAAATGCAGCTGTTCGTATAATCATAGAATCATGTCACAACCGCAAACCGGCACTCCGCCAATGATGATTTTGTTCCAGATGATTACTGGAAAGTGGGTATCCGCAGCCATCGGAATGGTGGCTCAGTTTTCCATTGCCGATCATTTGGCCGATGGTCCCAAGAGTGTCGACGAACTGGCACAGCTTTCAAACACGCACGCGGCAGCACTCTATCGATTGCTACGCGCCACCGCCAGCATCGGCATCTTCACTGAGCTTCCTGACGGGCGGTTTGCGCAGACCGAATTATCGGCAGCGCTGCAAGAGGGCCAAGGACCACGCAGCCTGGCAATGTTTTTTCTGGACGACTGGCACATGCGCGCGTGGGCGTCCATGCCGGCCGCGGTGCAAACGGGGAAACCCGCGGTGGACCTCACCTTCGGAATGTCGGGCTTCGACTTCTTTGAGAAATACCCCCAGCAAGCGGTGAATTTCAATAACGCGATGACAGACTTGTCTCGCGCGCAAGCGCCCGGCGTGGCCATGTCTTACGACTTTCGAAAATTCCAATGTCTGGCCGACGTCGGCGGAGGGCTGGGATTCCTGCTGTCCAACATTCTTCTGAAGACTCCCCAGTTGCGCGGCATGCTGTGTGAACTTCCGTACGTCATCGAACAGGCCCGCAGCGGTCCGATACTGGCTCCGTTCCAGGATCGCGTCGAATTCTCCGCGGGCAGCTTTCTGGACAGTTTGCCCTCGGGCGCTGATGCGTTCATCATGAAACACATCCTGCATGATTGGGACGATCAAGACTGCATCAAGATTCTCAAGAATATCCGCAAAGTGATTCCCTCAACAGGTACGCTGCTGGTGGTTGACCGCGTCGTCGGCGCTCCGAATGAGCCGGATGTGGCGAAGTTAATGGATCTGGAAATGATGATGATTGGCGGCCGCGAGCGCACCGAACCTGAGTGGCGTGCGTTGTTCGCCGCCGGCGGCTTCACCCTGCAGCGTGTCATTCCAACCCCCATCCCCGGTGGGCTTCCGATTATCGAAGGAACCCCCTGCTGAAAGCGGCCGACCTGGCGTTCCAGTTCGAGGCCTTGGCTCTCGCGCGTGAGGCGGAGGAGGCCGGCGAAGTTCCTGTGGGCGCTGTCGTGGTCGCCGGCGGCATCGTCATTGGCCGCGGACGAAACTCGCCCATCGGCTTGCACGACCCGTCCGCGCACGCCGAAATTCTGGCGCTGCGGCAAGCCGCGCAAGCCCGCGCGAATTATCGCTTGGAAGGCGCCACACTCTACACGACGCTGGAGCCGTGCGTAATGTGCGCCGGGGCGCTGGTGCACGCGCGCGTGCAGCGCCTGGTGTTCGGCGCGCGAGATCTCCGTTTCGGCGGCGTCCGCAGCAAGTTCCAGCTAGCGGACACGGAACTACTGAATCATCGCGTGGAGATCGTGGAAGGAGTGCTCGGCGCCGAATGCTCCGAGCTCCTGGAGCGTTTTTTTCAACGCAGGCGTGATGCCTCGCGAACTTCTTCTTAGTGCAGGATGAACCCGCCTAAGCTGCGTGGCCGACCGGTGGAAAGCGCAGCGGCCCCACCCAAACCGGCAGCGGCGCCAGAGGGCGCGGCAGAAGTTGCTTCCCCGGCGCGTTCTCCGGGACAAACCGCGATGGACCGTGGAAGTAGTCGTCCAGCGGGAACAACGGGTACGGCTGCAGTTCCCGGAACACCCGCCCCAGCTTCTGCTCTATCCGATAAACGGCATGAAAAACATTTCCGCGATCCAGTCCCATCTGGCGCGAGCAAAGCTTCCAATCGGCGCCCAGCAAGAAATGAAATCGGAACAACCGGTGCTCCTCCGGTATCAAAATCCGCTTGGCAATGAGCGTGAAATCCGCGATGTATTCCTCATCCTTGCGCCCCCAGGTGCCCGGACGGTTCCGGCCCTGGTGCGGCTCCAACGAAATGTGGCTTAAATGACGCTCTTGCGAAACGCATCTTTGAAAGCGTGCAAAGCAAATGCGAAAAATAGACCGTAGTACGCAATTACAGGGCGATAACGCACCCTTTCGACTCAAGCGCAATCCCGAACCGTGGCATTGGGCGCATTGATGCATTGCGAGGGCTAGTGTTTCTGATCGAGTCCATTCCATGGTGGAATTAGGTCCTCCCGAACCGGGCTGAATATCCCTATCCAACCTATAGGCCACAAGGGCCAGTAGCGGTATAGTAAGCCTCGCCCAACACAAAGTCAAATCTATTCGGGTCTTTAGGTACTCATTTCCCCATAAATAGCCAGAACTGCTCGTGCAGTATGATTCCAATCAAATCGCGCCGCCTGAATTAAGCCCTCTTCGCTTCTTCGTCTCCGGGTCTCTGGGTCTAGAAGTATCGCGCGAAGTCCGCGTACTACGTCGAACACATTATCGGGACTCACTAGCTCCGCCGCGTCACCCACTGCTTCCACCAATGCAGGCAGGTCCGATGCAACAACGGGAGTGCCGCACGCCATAGCTTCCAGTGGCGCAAGCCCGAATCCTTCGGCCAAAGAAGGAAATGCAAACACGGCAGCAGCTCCATAAAACACTCGTAATGTCTCGGGAGGAACAAAGCCCAGAAAGCGAACATGCGAACCCATCCGCGCGGCGGCGACCGCGCGCCGCACCTGCGGATAGCGCGACAATTCGTCGCCAATAATCACTAGCTTAAGATCACGATAAAGTGGGTTATTTTCCACTTCTGACCGTATAACGGCAAACGCCTCCACTAAACGGTCTACGTTTTTGTGTGCCCTGATCGTACCCGCGTACAAAATGAAGGGCGGCTGGATTGAGTACCGTTGCAGAATTTGACTAGTATATTCGGGGCTAGGCCCAGGAAATCCGAACGCGGGATCAGGGGCGCTATAGATGGTGCGAATGCGCTCTGGCTCAATGCCGAGCACACTTTCCAGATCTCGCCGGGTTGCATTTGATACTGCGATTACACGCGTTGCGCGCACGGCGCCACGCCGATAGCGTTCCCGGTGTAAGGCTTCCCGTACGCCTCCGGCTGCTTTGTAAGTAATACTACTGAGATCGTGAATTGTTACAACATAGGGCCGCGGCATCCAATAAGCGACCGAATTTAGGGGAATATGACACAAATCTACTTTTAACTTTTTTATAAATACTGGAAAGCTTGCGTTCTGAACGACATCGGTATCCGGACGGCTAAACGTGGCAGTTCTAAAATTCGGACCTAACCCAGGCAGCGGCGTCGTACTGGGCAACATGATCAGCGTGTACTGGTTTACCGAATCCAGCCGCGAGAGGGCCATCACCAAATTGCGAATGTACGTGCCGATCCCGAAAAAGTCCAGGCGCCGGATGTCTATTGCGATATGAAGTGGACGCGGCAAATCAAGCCTCGCTTCAGGTTGCCTTAACGGCGCCAGGCGTACAGTGGGAACTGCTGCGTGAGAACGGCCACGTGGCGGCGAACCTCTTCCAGTGTGCTTTCCTGTTGAGGATTCTCCAGGACCTGAGCAATGAGCGCGGCGACTTGCCGCATCTCATTTTCACGGAATCCTCGTGTTGTGACGGCCGGGCTGCCGAAGCGCATTCCGCTGGGATTGAAGGGCGGATTTTTGTCGAAGGGTATCGCATTGCGGTTGGCCGTGATGTGCGCCTTCTCCAGCGCGGACTGCGCCTCTTTGCCCCGGATGTTCTTAGCGAAGACGTCCACTAGTAACACGTGCGTGTCCGTACCCCCAGACACAACCCGGTACCCCGCCTCACTTAGTCCCGACGCCAATGCGCGCGCATTTACAAGTACTTGTTTTTGATAAGAGACAAATTCCGGTGACATTGCGTCTAAAAAGCAAACTGCTTTCGCTGCAATGATATGAACTAACGGGCCGCCTTGCGCGCCCGGGAATACACTCTTATCGATCTCCGCGCCGTATTTCTCCCGGGCGAGGATAATGCCACTGCGCGGACCCCGCAGGGTCTTGTGCGTGGTGGACGTCACGATATCCGCGTATTCGCAAGGATTGGGGTGCAAGCCGGCCGCCACCAAACCCGAGAAATGCGCCATATCCACCAGTAGCAGCGCGCCCACACTGTCGGCAATCTGGCGATAGCGCGGAAAATCAAATGTTCTCGGATAGGCGCTGCCACCCGCGACAATCATCTTCGGCTGGTGCTCTTCCGCCAACCTGGCCAGCTCGTCATAATCCACCTGTTCGGTGTCTTGTCGAACTCCATAGGGGATAAATTTGTATAATTTCCCCGAAAAGTTCAACGGATGCCCGTGTGTCAGGTGGCCTCCATGGGCCAAATTCAAACCCAGCACCGTATCCCCTGGGGTCAAAACGGACGCGTAGGCCGCTTGGTTGGCTTGGGAGCCGGAGTGGGGTTGAACGTTGGCGAACTCAGCGTGAAACAGTTTTTTCGCCCGCTCCCGAGCCAGATCTTCCACCTGATCGGCAAACTCACAGCCGCCGTAGTAGCGCTTGCCGGGATAACCTTCGGCATACTTATTCGTGAAGATGCTGCCGGCCGCCTCGAGAACCGCTTCCGAGGTGAAGTTCTCGCTGGCGATCAACTCCAGGTGGGTGTGCTGGCGCTCGGTTTCGCGCGCAATCGCCACCGCGATCTCATTGTCTACCGCGGCTAAGGGGCGCTGCAGTCTTTCCTGTTCAGTCATATGGCCTGTTCGTTCCTAAGAGTGGAGAAATTCAAGTTTAGCAGCAGCGTTGCGGTTTAGAGGGTGCGCGCGTTATGCTGCGAATTCCCAGATGGATTCCTATCACGCAATTATCGTCGGCGGCGGACACAATGGACTGGTTACCGCGGCTTACCTCGCGGGTGCGGGACGGCGCGTACTGGTGCTGGAATCGCGCGAGCTGGTGGGCGGCTGCGCCGTGACCGAAGAGATTTGGCCCGGCTATCGCGTCTCCACTGCCTCATACCTCGCTAGTTTGATGCAGGAAAAGGTCGTGCGCGATCTGGACCTGGCGCGCTTCGGTTACATCGTCGACGCCAAGGATCCCGCCTTCTTCTCGCCCTTTCCTGACGGACGCTACATGTTCATGTGGCAGGATCGCGCGAAGACACTGGCGGAGATCGCCAAGTTTTCGAAGAAAGACGCGGAGGCTTACCCGAAGTACGAAGCGTACCTCGAAAAACTGGCGATGGTGGCCGAGGGCCTGCTGCTGGTTACGCCTCCCGAGTTCCCCCCCGGCCCCAGCGACCTGATCGATTATGTGAAGCTGCTGGGCCACTTGCGCGGCCTCTCAAAGGCGGAGATCGTCGGGTTAGTCAAGATCTTCACGCAAAGCGCGGCGGACCTGCTCGACGAATGGTTTGAGTCTGAGGAATTGAAAGTCACCCTGGCAACCGACGGAGTGATCGGCGCCAACGGCGGACCACGGTCCCCTGGAACCGCTTATATCCTGCTGCATCACTGCATGGGTGGCGTCAATGGACACCGAGGTCTATGGGGGTTCGTGCGCGGCGGCATGGGCACGGTGTCGAACGCCATCGCGGATTCGGCGCGGGCGCGCGGCGCGGTGATCCGAACTAATGCGGTAGTGGAGAAGATCCTGGTGAAGAACGGCCGCGCCTCGGGCGTCGTACTCAAAGACGGCGAGGAGATAAAGGCGGGCGTCGTGGCCAGCAATCTCGACCCTCGGCGCACGTTCCTTAAACTGGTGGATTCCACGAATCTGCCCGCCGAGTTCATACAGGGAATCCGGAAATTCCGCAGCGAAGGCACGTCCCTCAAGATGAATCTCGCCCTCAGCGGGCTGCCGAACTTCAAGGCGCTGCCCGGGCCTGGTCCGCAGCACGGCGCGACGATGCACATCTGCCCCTCGGTGGAATACGTGGAGCGCGCCTGGGATGACGCGAAGTATGGCCGCCCCTCGCGCTCGCCATTGATTGAGATGACGATCCCCACGATGTACGACCGTACCCTGGCTCCCGATGGCCGCCACATCATGGGCATATTCCTGCAATACGCACCGTACACGCTGAAGGACACCACCTGGGAAGAAGAACGCGAGCCCTACTCGCAGCGGATTCTGGACGTGATCGAGGAATACTGCCCCAACATCCGCGACATCGTCGTCGAACGCCAAACGCTATCGCCCTATGACCTGGAACAGCGCTTCGGCATCACGGGCGGCAACATTTTCCACGGGGAAATGAGCGTGGACCAGATGTTCGTCATGCGTCCGCTGGCGGGCTCGGCAAATTATCGGACACCCGTGAGGGGGCTGTATCTATGCGGGTCCGGCGCGCATCCCGGCGGCGGAGTCATGGGCGCTCCAGGGCACAACTGCGCGCGGGAGATTTTGAAGGACACTTAGCCGGACGGGACTGATGCGCACGGGTGTCTGGAACCACAATATTCACTATCACAGCCTCGTGTTAGGACTGGTTCCTTCCAATTGCGATCTAGCGCTCGACGTGGGGTGCGGCCAGGGGCTTCTGGCGCGACGCTTGGCGACGCGCTGCCGGCACGTGATTGGTATCGACGCTGACCGCGCGACACTGCTTCGTGCCGCGAACGCCAAGCCAACTGAGGACCACCTGACATTTGTCCACGGCGACGTGCTGGCATACCCGTTTACAAGCGGGAGCATCGATTTGATCACGGTGGTTGCCGCGATCCATCACCTCCCGCTCAAACCTGCGTTGCGGCGCCTCAGGGATCTCTTGAAACCTGGCGGCATTCTGATCGTCGTTGGGTTGTATCGAAATCGCTCGCTTGTGGACCATGCTTGGGCCTGCGCCGCACTTCCAAGCAGTTGGATCTTGCGCTTACGGAATGGGCATATGGACGTCGGTGCGCCGGTCCACGAACCGCAGGAAACGTTGAGCGAAATCGAAGGGGCATCCGCCGCTCTGCTGCCGGGAGCGATCATTCAGCGTCGTCTTCTGTTCCGCTATTCCCTAGTTTGGCGGAAACCCCAGTAGATCTTGACGATACCTAGCCGCCATCAGGGTTGCCCATAATAAGGGATTCCCTTATTATGGGTGCATGAACGTCACTCTCACTCTGCCCGACGATCTGGTCAAACAATGCCGCAAAATCGCGGTAGACCGGGGCACCACGCTGACTGGGTTGATCCGTGGACATCTGGAACTTCTGGCGCCGCAACAAGTATCTCCCGGCGAACGGAAGCGTCGCTGGGCGGCGATGGAGGAAAGCTTTCGGACTCTCAAAATCAACTCGGATGGAAAGCGTTGGACGCGGGAGGAGCGGAATGAACGGCCGGGAGCCTCTGCGAAACAGCGGACGAAGTCGTCCTGATGAATCTCGACTTCCTGGACGCCAATGTTTTGATCTACGCGTATGACGCGTCTTCGCCCCGCAAGAGGACCGTGGCGCGGAATCTTCTGTTTGAGAGTACATCCCGGAATGTCGTAGTCTCCCCTCAGGCACTCGCCGAATTTAGTAGCGTGCTCTTGCACAAGAGACGCCCCGGAGTGAACCCGTTGGAGGTTTTGAAAGCGCTCCGATCCATGGCGCACCTTCAAGTCGTCTCATCCGATGGCCCAATGGTGGAGCGCGCCGTGGAAGCGCACCAGTGGTACGGCGTCCATTTCTACGACGGAATGATCATCGCCGCCGCTGAACGAGCGGGCTGCACGCGCATCTTGTCAGAGGATCTTAATCCAGACCAGCAATACTTCGGAGTTCGGGTTCAAAACCCGTTCTAGATTCGCGGCCGCTCCCGTTCGTACGGCGTGGCTAGATACTTCTCGGCTTCCTCCAGCGCGCCTTGCGTATTGTCCCGGGTCCGGACTGCCTGGCGGTATTCGTTCACCGCTCGGTCACGGCTGCCGCTGATGTCGAAGATCTTGCCCAAAAATATGTGCGACCAGACTTCCACCCAGGTCGGTTCCAAATCACCGGCGATGGCGTCGCGGAACTTATTCGCGGACTCCTGCAGATTGTTCTGCAGGTAGTAGACCTCGGCCACGCGATACAGCGCCAGAGAGCTATTGCGCTTCACCTGCAGCGCTTTCTCGTATTCTTTGATGGCCTCAAGGTATTCGCTGATCTCGACAAACTGTTCGCCGCGGCGAATCGCGACGGCAACGCGCACGGTGTCGTCGTAACGCAGGACATCGCCCTGCGGATCCAGCGTCACGTTTGTAGGTTTACCGAACGTCTCGACCGCGAACTCTGATGCGGTGCCGGCCACCACGACGGTCTTCTCTTCGGGGTTGCCTTCCGTCTCAATGCGCAGCTTCACCGGCATGCGAAACAAATCCAGATCCTGAGTGATTTTGCCGTTCACGCGAAAGCCGTCCTTGGTGCGGAAGGTGGTGTAATCCAGCGCAAACTCGGGCGCGCCACTGGATTCGATCCATTGCAGGAAGAAGCCGGTCAGGTTTTCCTTCACAAGATCTTCGGCAGCCTGTTTGAATTGTTCCGTGCTTACGGATTTCCACGCATATTTCTCAGGAATCAACTTCAGCAGCTTGAAGAAGTCCTCATTCCCCATTTGCCCGCGCAACATGTGCAGGACCGAAGCGCCTTTTCCGGCGGTAATCGCCCAATATTCAGGCGAGTAATCTTCCAGACGCGAGGCTTGCATCACCGGAGGCTGCTCCACAGTCAGAGCCTCGACAAACGTTTCCTTCACCATGCTGTTCAGCGCACCCTTGCCCTCGGTCTCCTCGGCATAGAGGATCTCGGAATAGCGAGCGACGCCGTTTTGAATCCATAAATGATTGCGCGAAGCAGGTGAGAGGAACACGCCCCACCACTGGCGGGCCAGTTGATTGGCGACGACGCGCGTATTCACTTGCGATCCGATCGCGCCCGGCGACAGGAAAATCACCCCTGGAGCCGCGTATCCGTTAGGCGCACCGGCTTCCGTTTCGACCACCGCGAGCTTGCGCGTGGGAGGCAACCCGTAAATTCCCGTGAAGAACTCCATCGCCTTGCCCATTTCCTGCCCGTACGCGCCAGCCATCTTGGCCTCATCGCCGCGGAAATAGAATGTGCCGTTGAAACCGCCGGCGTTGACCGGCTCCGCTTCGCCCTTCACGACGGCGAAACTTCCCGGGAACGAGGACTGGCTGTATTCGTATTCCACTACCGTGCTGTCGGCGCCCGGAGTGATGGTCTCGATGCCGCTGCCGGTCACGCGATAGCCGGACGGGACGGTGACTCTCAGGTCCATGGAAAAACGATCAACGGAATAGTCGTTCACTGGGAACCAGCGCGACGGGTACATGAAATAGGCAAAATCCGGATGTATGGCGGCGAATTTGATGCCCCATACAGGCGACTCCTCCGCGCCTGTCATTTTGCCCTCGTAATCAAAGGTCAGCTGGGCAGGTTTTCCTTTGGGCAGCGGAGTCGCCAGAAGAATGCGGACGTTGGAATCCACCAGACGCTGTGCGCTGGCAGGAGCGCCGCTGCCGTCCACCACACCGTGCAGTTCCAGCGCCTGATTCAGGCTAAAGGTGACTTCTCCCGCGTCGTCGGCCGGCGTGAAGTCCACTCGTACCTTGGCCTTCAAGGTCTGATCGGTGGGATTAATGGTCGCATCGATGGTATATTTCTCAACGTCAATGCGCGCATCCGTCGCGCGTCGCGTCTGCGCCGATGTCAGACTGGCGGCAACGGCCGTCACTAGCAAGAGTCTTCCGAAAAAGTGTGATTTCGTCACTTCACGCCCTCTACCAAAATGTTCTCCGCGCATACTTTTTCTACCCAATCCATACTTTTTCCAGCCAGTCCGCGGCGGTCTCCATGGGATCTTTGGAACTAGCCAGTTTCCCGACCACCTCCGCCAAATCCGCCCGCATCTGCCTGCGCGCCGCATCGTCCTGCAGCAACCGCAAAGCCTCCGCCGAAATCTTCGCCGCCGTCATGTCCTGCTGGATTAGTTCCGCCACCACCCTGCGTTCCGCCACCAGATTCACCATGGACAGAAACGGCGCGTGAACCATCCATCGAGCCAAATACCACGTTAACGCGTTTACCCGGTAAAAAGTCACCATCGGCGTACCCAGCATCGCGGCTTCTATGGTCACCGTTCCGCTGGCGGCTAACGCTAACTCCGCGTGAGCCAGAATATCCCAAGTGAGCCCTTCAACCACTTGGATGGACGCGGCGCGAAATGGTTCCAAGAAATCGCCTGCCTGCGCTCCGAAACCAGCCGGAAGCGCTACAATCGGCTCGATTTTGGCTTTCTCACGCAGAGTAATCGCGGTCTCCAGCAACGTCTCCACATGCCGAGCCACCTCCCCCCGGCGGCTGCCCGGCAGCAACGCGACGATCTTGGTCCCAGCCGCAAGGCCCAACCGCGCGTATAGTTCCTCGCGTGTCAACTGCGCCCGAACCAGGCGCGCCAGGGGGTGGCCGATATACGTCGTTGGAACGCCGCGATCGTTGAAGAAGCGTTCCTCGAATGGCAAGATACACAGCAGGTGTCGCAGCGTTCGTCGCATCGTGTTGACCCGGTATTCGCGCCATGCCCAGGCTTGCGGAGCGATCAGGTGCACTACTGGGATTCCACGCGCATGCAGCCGTTTCGCCAGACGCAAGTGAAACCCGGCGGAATCGGTTAGCAACGCAAGGTCCGGCTTTTCCGCGGCGGCGGCGCGGGCTAGTTTCCGCAGGATGCCCCAGATGCGCGGGATATGCGGCAGCACCTCCACTACGCCCACCACGGCAAGCTGCCTCTGGTCGACGATGGTGCGAACTCCCGCCGCCTGCATGCGCGGTCCGGCCACGCCGAAGAACTCAGCTTGGGGATGGCGTGCCTTCAGAATCCGCACCAGCGTGGCGGCGTACAAGTCCCCGGAAGCCTCGCCTGCTGAAACAAGTATGCGCATCCCTGCCTGCTTCATTCTAAGGTCTAAACCATTCCAGCAGGACTGCGTGCGATAGTGAAAAGAACGGAATGGATTGGTTACGCCTGGAAAGCCGCCTGTATTGGACAGTCTTTACGGCCGCGTTCCTACTCGTCGCACTGTGGGAATCCTCCCGCCCCAACCGCGCCTGGATCGTACCGGCGACCCGCCGCTGGACCATGCACGGCATCCTGCTGCTGATTCTGATGGTGACCGGCACCACGCTCGTCAGGCTGTCTCCCGTGGCGGCCGCGATCGTGGCCCAGGGTAACCCTTGGGGCGTGCTGGGATTCGCCGTGATTCCCTTCCCCATTCGAGCGGCGGCAACCATCCTGCTGCTGGATCTGACAAAGTATTTCACCCACTGGCTGTACCATCATGTGGGTTTCTTGTGGCGTATCCACCGCGTGCATCATTCGGACCCGGATTTCGACGTGTCCACAGGGGCGCGTTTTCATCCTCTGGAGCCCTTGCTGGTGCAGGCAGCGGACCTCGGCATGATTCTATTGTTAGCGCCTCCGCCCTCAGCCGTGCTGGGGGCCAGACTGCTGTCCACGTTTATCAATTTCTGGGAGCATGCTAATGCCAACCTGCCGGCCTGGCTGGAAAAGTCCCTGGAAAGCTGGATGATCACGCCCGGGTTGCACCGCATCCATCATTCCCAGGGCATCGTGGAACAGAACAGGAATCTTGGGGAAGTGTTTACGTTCTGGGACCGGCTCCTGGGAACGTATCAGAGGGACCCCACCGGTGGCGACGCGAATCTGGTGGTGGGGCTGCGGGGTTATCAGAACGCCCGCAGCCTGGAATTGATGGAGATGCTGACACAGCCCTTCCAGAAGGAACGGCCGCCGGATTGAGCCTCCGCTACTTCTTGCGGGAGCGCAAAACCAAGAGACCGCCTGCAACCAATGCGACCGCGGCGGCTGCCGTGCTTCCGTCAACCTCCGGCGCGACTTGCACGCCGCTCGCGAAGGCAGCCACGGACATTCCGAGAAACAATCCGAGTAGACCGATATTTTTCATGAAATTCCTCCTGGAGAAAGATACCACCCACTTTCGTATCCGCTGCCGTGACTGGCGGCCCATAAGTTCCCGTACTCTTCGCCCGGAAAAACGAAAGACCGGCCGTACCCCGAAGGGCACGCCGGTCTCAAAATACAATTCAGGGGTAGAAACTAGCTCTTGCGGCGACCCCGCAGGACCAGCAGCCCACCAGAAATCAGCGCCACGGCGGATGCTGCCGTATTGCCGTCAATCTCCGGTGCGTTTGTGCCAGCAAACGCAAACGTTGCGGCACCCAAGAAAATCACAAGTCGTCCAAAATTCTGCACGCTAAACTCCTCCTATTCGTAAAGTACCATAGGTACTCTGCGGAACCGATAGGGCAAAGGCCTTAGTCCACTAAATAGTGGGGGGCTAGCGCTTGCGGCGACCACGGGCAATTAGAACCGCGCCCGATATCAATACCACGCCTGAAACCAAAGAACTTCCATCAATCTCAGGTGTAGCCGGAACACCAGCTGAGGCGAAGCCAGCCAAAGCCAGCAAGATCAGTAGCATTCCACCATATTTCATGGGATTTCTTAGGGTCACAAATATCCTTTCTAGCTCTTGCGGCGACCGCGGGCGATTAGAACCGCGCCCGATATCAATACCACGCCTGAAACTAAAGAACTTCCGTCAATCTCAGGTGCAGCCACAAGAGCGGAAGCGAAGCCGGCCATAGCCAGCACGATCAGTAACATTCCAACATATTTCATGGGGTTTCCTCGGGTCACAAATATTCTAGCGCCTGCGGCGGCCGCGGGCGATTAGAACCGCGCCCGACGCCAATACTACGCCTGAAACTAAAGAACTTCCATCAATCTCAGGGGCAGCCAAAGCGGCTGACGCGAAGCCAGCCATAGCCAGCAAGGTCAGTAACATTCCAACATATTTCATGGGTTTCCTCCGTATTCCCGAGATAGAGTCTGCACTTATCTCAGCGATGGAGGATACCAAGCAGTATTGCGTGTCGTATGGGAAGACTCTACCAGTACTGCCACTGTCCAAGGTATAGAACCCAGACGGCCAACAACGCATTGGTGACCCCATGGGCGAGGATGGCATCTCCCAGGCGGCCAGACCGGCGAACCACCAGCGCAAACGCGAGTCCGGCCAGAATACCCGCCATCCAGCGCTCCCCATGCAGCAGGCCAAAGAGCACAGAGGAGCCTACGATGCCCCACCAGCTAACTGCGCCGAGCGGGATCGCTTCGAAGTCGGCCTTCATCAGCCGCCGGGAAACGAAGCCTCTGAAAGCCAGTTCCTCGGCGATAGGAACCGTGGTGACCGCTGCCAGCGTGCGGAGGACGATCCAACCTGTCTGCCAGGCCCCGCCGGCCGCCGCCAGCGGCCTGGGCATCCCCACCGCCGGAATCGCCTGCCACCAGTCGAACGCGAGCCACAACGCAAAAATCGCCGCGCCCGTAGCCGGACCTAGCCATGCCGATACCCGCCAGTCAAACTGCTTCAGGCGCCCGCGAAACATCCAAACCGTCGCGACCACCGCCAGGAAGCGCAACCCGTACAGCCATTCGAAATCCGCCGAGGCCGCCCGTGAGAGCATGCCGCTAGCCAGAATCGCCAGGAACGGGAGCAAATACAGTGCCACCGCATTTTCCCCACGCGGCGCTGCTCGTACCGCTCTTTGCACAGGATGAAGACTAAACCAACGCATGCGCGGAACCACCAGCGTCATGCCGAGCGCCACGCCGTTGAATGCGATCCAGCCCGCCTGGGAGTGGAATCCGCCGGCCGCGATCCTTTTGGCGCCCGCCTCACCAATCACCAGCAGGGCCGCGATCCGAACCGCGTTGAGCGCGTAAAGCGTCAGGATGCCGGCCGGCACCAATAAATAGGCGCGGGGAAAACGGAAGTCCTTACGGAACAACCACAACCAAACCACGCTGAATACCAGCATCAGCCCCATGCCTTCCAGGCCGGAGCATTCCTGGCTGATAATGACGCCGAAGTGCTGCCCTCGCAGCATCAATTTGGCCGGATCAGCGGTGAGGTTGGGAATCATCGGGCGCAGCAGGAGTTGCACCAGTTGAAACGTCAGGCGTGCGGCGGATTGCCACATGGACTGGCTGAGCCCCGCTGCCACGCATCCCAACGCGGCGACTCCCGCGGCGTAAGCCCACACAGCTCCCGCGGAACGAACAATGCCGACCCACAAAGACAGCCGGTAGAAGGTCAAGCAGGCCGCCAGAAGTGTCAGCAGACCGGTAAGCACCCAACCGGCAGCCAACAAATTTGGCATGCTGACTCCCGGCCAGTTCCCGTACAGCGCTGCGGACAGCAGCACAAAAATGGCGGCACCGGCAACATGCAAGCTTAATGCAGTCCAGCGTATAGGTGTGGTTTCCTCCAGGAAGGCAGCAACCTTGAGAGTCCCTTGCATGCTGGAAAAGGCGGCGAATGCCGCGGCGAATCCGACCACGAAACGAAGCACCCAAGCTCCGGTAATGCCTATCTGTCCCGCCAGCCCCGGGCGTCCGAAAAGTGCCGAGCCGTCCAGCCAGGTGGTGATCGCCAGCAGCTCCACCAGCAAGAGGGCAACCAGCATTCCTAGCCGCTTCAGGCCGTCAGGATGGCGTTTCAGGAGCGTTCCTGCGGACATTCGAATTTGGGACAATTGCGGAGGCGCGCTCATCGGTTCACTCTACTTATCGTCCAAGGCGAGGAGCGCCGGTAGGCTAGGTCAGCATCGCCAGTAGTGAGGCACGCAGCCCGCCCTCCCAATCAGGCCAGACTCTTCTCCAGCCGGTCCAACGTCTGCATGGCCGGAAAACACTGCGCGATGCTGGCATTTGGCTCACGCCCCTCTTGAATGGCCGCGAAGAATTCCCGATCCTGCAGCTCGATGCCGTTCATTGACACGTCCACTTTCGATACGTCGATCTTGTTCTCCTTGCCGTCGAACAAATCGTCATAGCGCGCCACATAGGTACCGTTGTCACAGATATAGCGGAAGAACGTCCCCAGCGGCCCATCGTTATTGAACGAAAGCGATAACGTGCAGATGGCCTCGGACTTCGGGACCTTCAGCTGGATACTCATGTCCATGGCAATTTTAAGGTCCGGATGCATGGGCCCTTGCACCGCGCGCGCCGTGGTAACGCTTTCACCCGTCTGGTAGGCGAACAGATCGACTGTGTGGCAGGCGTGGTGCCATAGAAGGTGGTCTGTCCAGGAGCGAGGCTTGCCCGCCGCATTCATGTTCGTACGGCGGAAGAAGTATGTCTGCACGTCCATCTGCAGCACCCGTAGTTCGCCCGCTTTGATCTTCTTGTGGATCAACTGATGGCTGGGATTAAAGCGCCGTGTGTGGCCGCCCATTGCGATCACACCGGTTTCCTGCTGCGTCTTCAACAACATTTCCGCATCCGCAAGGTTGTCGCAAATAGGAATCTCGATCTGCACATGTTTGCCGGCCAGCATGCACTGCTTGCCCTGCTCGGCGTGCATTTGGGTCGGCGTGGCCAGGATCATCGCGTCCAAACCCGGCTGCTGCAAACTTTCCGCCAAATCGCCCGTGAAATGCGGGATCTTGAACCGCTTGGCCACTTCCCCGGTGGCAACCTGATTGCCGCCCGTGATGGTAATTACTTCGATCCCTGGAATGTTCTGAATCGCTTCCAGATGCTTTACGCCGAACGCACCTTGTCCGGCTAAACCGACCTTCATGTTAATATTCCCCCGCTTGAATGTACGTCCGCCGGAGTGGCGGCCGCAATTCTTTAGTGTACTTCGGAAGTCTCGGGCTAGAAGCGGAGAACAGCGCGGACTACGTTATTTCGCGTCTCGCTTAACCGGTTTCCCGTAAACCTCAATCCAAGCGACGTCGGAGTACCCGCCCGTGCCATGGCCGCTGCCCGGAGTCAGATCGGCAAACCCGATGGCGTCTACTTTGCTGAGATCCACCTTGTCGAGCAGCGTCCCCTTGGTCTGCACCTTGGGCATGTCAAGTTTCAGCCAGCGCACTTCCGACAGATAGAATTCGCTTTCCAGATAATCCAATGCGTTCGCATCCACGTGGTTGCCGATCAGCCATGTCCCGTCAGCCAGCTTCAATACAGGCCGAATTTCGTGAAATCCAGAAACCTTGGTATACCAGCGGATCCTCGCCTTACCGGTCAGATCCACATAGTTATCTTTATGGGTCAGCGTGAGCGCGCAGGAGGATTCGCAGAGTCCGGTCCAGATGTGCGGCACATTGCCCTCGCTGGTGACGCCGAAATCTTCCTTGCCGGGGCCATAGATGTTTAGCAGCAGGTCCGGATTCACGACAAAGGCCTGCGTCACCGGCACGTTGCCGGGAGCTTCCTTCCAGGTTTCTTTGAAGAACATTGGAATCGGCTGAGGCGGCTGCCCCTTGCCTTTCGCCGCGCCCGGTTGCTGAGCGAAGGCGCTTGTGGCCGCGCACAAAAACATCAACGCAAATATCTGTCGCTTCATGAAGCCTCCCTTGGATCTGCAAACCACCGTCTTGACAATAGTACACGAATAAATCCATTCCTACGATGCGGCAGGCTGCCCCCCTATCGTCCGTTCGAATATCTACAATAGTTCCACCATGTCACGCTCTCTCACGCAACCCGTCACGCCACGGTGGACCCGCAGGCAAGCTCTGGAAGCACTGGCCATCGGCGCTGCTGCGGCTTCCCTACCCAGCGGCATTTTTGCGCAGGAGACGCAATTCCCGAAAGGCGCGATCATCCGGGCGCTGCTCAAAGACTACGCGCCGGAGGAACTCGCCGGCGGCGCCACACTGTTCCATGAGCATATGCAGCTGGGTCCCGATTTCAACGCGAAATTTGGCGCGGCCACAGCCGCCGCTCGCGCGGCTAATGGCTTGCCGCCGGCTCCGGCGCGCGGCGGCGGTGCACCCAAAGGTGGTGGAGCTCCGCCTGTGCCCACAACTCCACCCGTGGACATCATGCGCAGCGTCGATCTGATGTCTGCTGAAGTCGCCAAAACCAGGAACGAAGGCGTCGTCTGCATCGTCGACGCCGGACACCCCGACATGGGACGCGACATCAACTTCATCCGTCAGGTCTCGATGAAATCCGGCGTGCCGATCGTGGCAGGCGGCGGCTTCTATTCGCAGCCGTTTTACCCGAAAGAAATCTCCTCGATGAGCGAGGAACAGATCATCAAGGCGCTGATCAAGCAGGCGGACGACGATACGCTGGGTGTGTTCGGAGAAATTGGCTCCTGGGATGAGATCACCGCGGATGAACGCAAGGTGTTCCGTGCCGTCGGCAAGGCGCACGTCGCTACCAACCTCCCGATCTTCACCCACACGGGAATCCCTGGCAAATCGGCGCTAGAACAGCTCGACATCTTGGAAGACGCCGGGGTGAAACCTGATCGCGTCGTCATCGGACATCTAGGCAATCTTGTGGACACGAATGTGTCCGTGCATAAAATACTCTGCAGACGCGGAGCCTTCGTGGGTTTTGATCGCCAGGGCAACAACGATACCCAACAAGTGCCAATGGTCATGGCGCTGATCGAAGCCGGATTTGCAGACCATCTGATGTTTTCCGCCGACGCCTCCAGTGGCTACGGGAAGACGATGACCGTCTTCGTACCAAAACTGAAAGCCGCCGGCGTGAGCGAACAGGTGCTGCATCACATCATGGTGGACAACCCGCGCCGGTTTCTTGCCTTCGTTCCGAAACGGCCTCGAAAGAAATAGTGTGCCGGCGCGCAATTGTGCAACGTAATTCGCGCCCAACTGCATAAGGGGAATATTTGTAAGTGGAACGCATCCCCGCGTTTCTACCTCTACTTTGCGGAGGTACTTATGAAGGCAAAAGCCCTAACAATGATCCCGCTTTTTGCGGGTGCCCTCTTCGCGCAAAACACTGAAACCCGAACCACAACAACAACCAAGACCACCTGGAATGGGACCCTGGTGGACGCAGCGTGTCAAACTACACGCACCGAACGCAGTGAAACCAGTCGAAACACTGTTACCAAAAGCACTACCGAAACCGTGGATTGCCCGGTTACCGCCGCAACCAATTCTTTCGGATTGTTGACGGCGGACGGACATTTCATCCGCTTCGATAACCCCAGCAATACGCGCGTCATCGAAATCGTGAAACGCGATCAGAACATGAACCGCTTTCTTGCGGATCGTACTCCGCTCCGCGTACGAGTCGTCGGTTCGGCCAACGGGGACGTCGCCGTTGTGGAATCCCTGAATTCAAATGTGGGGGACGCCGAACGGTTAGTGGATGCAAGTCAAACGGATTTCATCTTCGACGTGAAGTATCACGGCGATCCTGGCAAACTCGTGGTCACGGCGAAAGGCGTGAACTTTGAGGACGTCGGCAAGCATGAACGCTCGAAGTCCTGGAGCTACGCCCAGATCAAGGAGCTGCACCGTGAAAGCGATAATGAGGTCCGGATTGAACCTTATACGGGCGACAACTTTGAGTTCCGTGTAGACGGAAAGGGCATGTCCCAGACCGTTTACAAAACCATAGCGGACCGAATCGTCGCCGCTCGCGTTCGTTAAAAGTAAACCCTAACCCCATCGACCGGCTCCCCTCAAAAGGAGCCGGTCGATGCTATTACAGAACGGCCTTCAGCGTTTCGCCGCTGATAATCTGCACCAGCAGCGGTGCTCCGTTGTCGCCATTGGTCATCATTACGACGCCGGATTTCCGTTGCAGCGACATTAAGGCCCAGCAGTGAAATCCATCGTTGTCGCCGCCATGGCTGATCACATCTCCAGCCGCATTTGGCGCGATCCGCCACCCCAGCGCCCAGGATGTTCCAAACTTGTCGTTGAGTTGCACCTGGGGCCGCAACATCTCTTTTAAGCTCTCCGGACTCAGCCGATATTTGTCCGCAGGCTTGGGCGCCAGCACTTCCAGCATAAACTTCGCGTAATCCCCCGGCGTTGTTTGCAGAGAACCGGCGGAACCGTAGCGCGCCACATCCGTAGGTGTTGATTTCTTGTTTTCGAAAGGCACGTTCTTGTTATCGTGTGGCCGGGCCGCGCGCTGCTCCATCGTGCTGTTCCAAACGTAGCCGCTTGAGTCCATCCCAAACGGCGTCAGGATGTTCTCCTGCATGTACTGCTCAAACGGCTGGCCGGTGACATGCGCGACCACCGACAGCAAGTAACTATACCCCTCACCCGAGTACATGAACTTCTCTCCGGGCGTAAAGTGAATCGTGAGGGGTTGGTCCCCCTCTTCACGCCAGTTTTGGAAGCCCGAGGTATGCGAAAGCACATGGCGTGCAGTGATCAGATCCAGCCGCGGATCGCCCTCCAAGAATCGCTCCGGCGTATATTTCGTTAGAGGCGTGTCCAGATTTAACACGCCCCGCTCACACAGCTTCATCACGGCGTACGCGAACACTGGCTTGCTCATCGACGCGGCTTCGAAAATGGTGTCGGTATCAACCGGAGCCTTCGAGACCGTGTCCTTCACGCCGAATGCCTTGCGCCATATCAGCTTGCCGTCTTCGATCACCGCTACCGACAAACCCGGCAGAGGCGTTTCGCGCATCATAGTGGAAAGCGCCTGCTCCAAATTCGCGATAGGGCCTTTCCAGCGCGCGTCCAAATCCGCCTCTTGGGAATCGCCCTTGGAGCAGGCCACCAGCGGCAGCAGGGTTAATCCAAAGAAGTCCCTGCGCCGCAAACCGATATTCATTTTCGTATTTTCCCCGTTCATCCAAATCATGCTTGCGATGCCACCAGCGCCTGGTCCACGTCCCATAGAATATCTTCGATATCTTCCAGCCCAATCGACAACCGCACCAGATCCAAAGTAACGCCTGCGGCTTCCTGTTCGGTACGCGTCATTTGCTGGTGTGTGGTCGAGGCCGGGTGAATCACCAGACTCCTCGCATCGCCGACGTTGGCGAGATGGCTAAAAACCTTGAGACTGTCGATAAATTTCTTGCCCGGTTCAAAGCCCCCCTTAATTCCGAACGAGAACACCGCGCCACCGCCCTTGGGTGTGTATTTCTGCGCCATTTTGAAGTACGGGCTGGATGGCAGCGATGGATACTTCACCCAATTCACCAGCGCATGTTTCTCCAGATGTTTCGCCACGGCCAAGGCGTTGGACAAGTGACGGTCCATACGCAGACCCAGAGTCTCAATTCCTTGAATGAACTGGAATGCGTTAAAGGGACTCATGCAGGGCCCCAGATCGCGCAGGCCTTCCACCCGGCACCGAATGATGAAGGCAATCGCGCCAAACACCTCGCTGAAGTTCATGCCGTGATAGGCGCGCGACGGAGTGTTAATTTGCGGATGTTTACTCTTCGACCAGTCGAATTTCCCGCCGTCCACAATAATTCCGCCGATCGATGTGCCGTGCCCTCCCATGAACTTGGTCAGCGAGTGGACCACGATATCCGCGCCGTAATCAATCGGACGGCAAACGTAAGGCGTCGCGAACGTACCGTCGATCATCAACGGAACGTTGGCCTCGTGCGCGATCTTCGCCACCGCCTCGATGTCCAGAACGTTGCCGCGCGGGTTGCTGATCGTCTCCCCGTACAGCAGCTTGGTATTCGGCTTAATTGCCTTGCGGAAGTTTTCCGGATCGTCCGGCTCCACAAACGTCACGTCGTAGCCGAACTTCCGGAAACTGACCTCAAACTGCGTGTACGTGCCCCCATACAGAGTGCTGGCCGCCACCATGTGATCGCCGGCCTCCATCAAGCTCGATATCGCCACCAGTTGTGCGGATTGCCCGCTGGCCATAGCCAAAGCCGCCACGCCGTTCTCGAGCGATGCCACCCTTTGCTCCAGCACATCCGTGGTGGGGTTCATGATGCGCGTATAGATATTGCCAAACTGCTGCAAGCCGAACAGCGCGGCCGCATGCTCTGAGCTATCGAAGACAAACGATGTGGTTTGGTAAATGGGAACCGCGCGCGCCTTGGTCGTCGGATCCGGCGCATAGCCGGCGTGCAACGCGCGAGTGTTAAAGCCTAGGAGACGTTCAGGGGTCGACATGCGGTGATTCTACCGGGAGAGCACGCCCGGAGTCCAGGGGCTTTGCCCGCAGCCGGGATGCATATCGGATCGCCCGTTGCACCAATCCCTGGTGCCAGCGGCGCGGCATCAACACCGTGGAACCCAGTATCGCCAACAACCCCCAATTCCGGTAGTCGGAAACGAATCGCCAAGGCTGATGCCGTATCGAAAGCCGCAGGCAGCGCAACGCCTCGGGCATGTCCCCTTGCTCGTAGTTCACGTAGGAAAGGAAGCGATACAGATTTACTTTGGATCGCCCCGCGAGACCGGCGGTCCGTTCCGGCTCCAGAGTGGTCATTTTGACGATGAGGGCGAGCCAACCGCGCTCCATCATTCGCGTGTCTTTGGTAAGTTGTCCGGGACGCCGCCGGTAGTCCGTCAGCTCTTCCGGAATGGCGCACAAGTTGCCGGGCCGTAAGCGCGCGACCCGTAACCAGTAATCCAGATCGTAACAACCACCGAGCGAAGTATCGAAGGCTCCCACCGCGTGGTAGGCGGACGTACGTAGAACAACGGCGGAGCCATTCGCAATCACATTATCAACAAGTAGTTCCGATAACGAAATGGAGCCCGTCCAGGATTTCGCGCGATGCCCAGTATCGACGCCGTGCTCATCCACAATGCGCGACCACGAAAAGCTGAGATCAACCGTTGGATGGGCGTCGAGGAAAGCCACGTGCTTCTCGAGTTTGTTGGGATGCCAGCGATCGTCGCCGTCAAGCAGCGCCAGAAATTCGCCGCGAGCCTCGGCAACCCCGGTGTTCAGCGCGATCGTCGCCGAGCCATGCGGCAGCCGAATCAGGCGCAGTCTGGAATCCGCAATCGCGGACACGATGTCCGGCGTGCCATCGCTGGATCCGTCATCGACGACAATCATTTCCAGACTCGCGAACGTCTGGTTCAACGCGGAATGCACCGCCTCCGCGATGAACGGCGCCACGTTATAGGCGGCCATCACCACGCTGACACGCGGCGCATCAGGCTGCATCACAACACCTGCCATTCCGGCGGATAGATGCCAGTGGCCTGTGCGAAACCGCCGCCTGGACGAAAGATGCGCGGAGCACAGCTGATCCCCCGGATCGGTCCACGCAGCCACGCAGCCCACCAACTGAACGTGCTGCGGCCGATCACGACGTGCTTGCACTGCGAGAGCAACCATTGGTCCCATACAGCGGGCACATTGGGGTCCGGATATTGAATGGACACCGGGCCGGTAATGCCGATCGAGGCCGGATCAAATGGCTGCGTATCGGTGACTACGATCCACTGCGGATCGGCGACATTGCGTTGGATATGTTCGACGGCAGACCGGTAATACGCGGCGATTGGGACCTCATAAGCGGGGCCCGATAACCCCGGGGTAACCTTCTCGCCTGTCGCGCTAAAGGCATGCTGCAGCCGGATGTGGATACCGACGGTTTCCTTGCCATGCCCATCCTCAGCCATGGCCACATGTCCTGCGGGAGGCGAATTCCGCGGTTGAAACTCCTGCCGTATCAGAGCGGCGGCCTTCTCAAAATAGGCGGGACTTTGAAAGAAGCCAGTAACATTGGCCGCATATCGACCGGCCCACGCATGCAGCGGAGGCAAGTGATACCGTCCCACACGCATGGCCGCATCCTCCACGTGCCGGATCACTCCATGCACAACGCGGCCGGCGTTCGATTTGCCGAGCGCAGCGGTCAGCCGGAAAGCGTCCAATTCGTAGCCGCGCCCATGAATGTTCCAGCGGAAGCCGGACTCCGCGTCGATCAGCAGGGGAACTCCGCGTTGCTCGGCAAAAGCTCTAGCCGCCGCGTATTGAAACATCTGATTCCCGAGCCCGTCGGTCAGTACCACGGTGACGGGCGTCGAGCCCATTCAGATGGTCCTCTTGACACACTTGGACAACCTCGTCCGCCTTACGCGCCGACTTTGGTTATCTGCGACGGATCCGCGCCCACGCGGCCGGAACCTTCTTTGGCCGTCAGAGCCAGCTTGAAGTTGTAGTGGATGGCGGGCAATCCCGGAATCGGCGAGTTCGGATCATCCTTTTTCACACCCACCACCAGCGACTCGGTAACCCCGAAAACAGTATCCGAATCGATGTGCTCATCCCCCTCCGTATAGAGCGCGGTCGCGAGTTCCCGGTAACCCGGCGCGCCCACCAGGAAGTGAATGTGCGACGGCCGATATCCGTGGCGCTTCTGCGCAAGAATCATGCCGCCTACGGGTCCGTCCATGGGAATCATGTAACCAAGCGGAATTACGGTGCGCAAATAATAGTTGCCCTGCGCGTCGGCGTGGAAGTGGCCGCGGTCATCCATCAGCGACGGGTCCTGCTTCTGCAAATCGTAGGAGCCGTCTTCGTCAGTCTGCCAGATCTCGATCGACGCGTTCGGGATTCCTTGCCCGGAGACATCCGTCACCTGCCCATAAATCGTCACCTGCTGCCGAGGCGTGCTGGCAATGCAATCGCCCAGCTTCATCTTGGGCGAATCCTGGCGATAGAACGGCCCCAGCAAACTGGATTTGGTTCCGCTTTCCACCGCCCGGTGATCGTGCAGCGCGTTGATGAGCGCGCTGAATCCCAGGGTATCCGAAAGTAGAATGAACTCCTGCCGGAACGGCGTGCATTTCTGGCCGACTGCCGTCAGGAACATGATGCCCTGAATCCATTCTTCCGGAGTCAGATCCACCTCGCGTGCGAACTCGTGCAAATGGCGCACCAGAGATTCGATGATCTGCTTCAGACGCGGGTCGGGAGTTCCGGACATCTGCTCCAGAGCAGCGTCGGTTATCGTGTTGTGGTCGATGGCTTGCATTTATTTGACTTGGCCCTTCAGGATAGTTTCAAAGCGGACGATGTCCTCGTTATTCTCGCCGCATTCGTATTCGCGAACGCGGTCGTTGGGACGCAGACGGATCGTCGCGCGCTGGTTATACGGCTTGGTGAAGACTTCAGGATCTTCCATTTTCACCTCATAGAGAATAGTATCGAAATCGGTTCGCGTATAGCGCTCCGTTACATGCAGCTTTTCGCTGTGGATGGTGCCCACTCCGCCCAGCCACGTTTTGGTATTGAATCCGATCACGTCGACAACGAACGTGTCCCCTTCCCAATGACCGGTGGAATCGCCCATGAAACTGGGCTCCAGATCCTCGGGATGCGGACGGCCGTTGCTGGGAATGATGCGGAAAGCGTGGAAGGATTCGTACAGAATCAGCGTCTGCTCCTTGGTCTGGGTAATCTGAAACGGCATCGGCATGCTGGTGATGCGCGGGACGCCGACCATCAGGCAGCGCGCCATCGGATCGTCTATCCCGCGGCGATCGCGATAGCCTTGCATAATCTTCTGCGCTTCCGCGGTGTAGGGCATCGGCTCCGGTTTAGCCGGAGCGGTACCTGCCGTAGGGACCGTGGGAGCGGAATACTGCGACGCATTGTCATTGCCGATCGCGAAGGATAGGCTGCCACCCTGCCAGACTCCCGATAGATCCGGCTTTCCGTCGGCAGTGCGCGGCACGGGCGGCTTGGCCACCGCTGGCTTCGCGGCAGCGGGCCTCACCGCTGACGCGGGAGCTTGTGCAAATACTGCGGCATGGATCAATAATCCGAGCAGCAGGAATCCAAGCAGCCGGCGACGCATCTCAGTTACCTCCCGTACCCGCCGGAGGTCCGGATTGCAGGGAATGCCCGTCGTCCCACGTCACTAACCGCGAGTGCGCCAGTTTCGATCCGTCGCGAGCCAGCCACGCGGTAATCGTGATATGGTCGCCCTTCTTTAAACTGACGTCCTTTTTCCAACCTTGCCGCACCAGCATATTAGGCGGAAAGCCTTCAAACTTCCATTGTTCCAGCGCGCCCTTGTCCGTGGTCACGTCGACGTAAAAGAAGAAGTGTGGATTCTGCCAATCAATGCTGGTCACCACGCCCTTAAAAGTCTGGAACTTATCGCCGTCGTATTCCGCGGCGAACGAATGATGCGCCATAACCGGCGCAGCCGCTGAGATCAGGATCGCCACCGTCAGGAACAACGCGGTTCGATAATGACGCATGGAAAGGCCTCCTCTGGAAAATTCTGGCACATTTCGCTGCCCGCCGCCGGGTTCCTAGGCAGCCGCGCTCTTGGCCTTGGGCTTCTCTTGCGCCAGCGGCCACATGCGGAAAAACTCAGCGTAGAAAATCAGGAACGGGAACGTTACGGCTAACAACGCGGATGCCAGCCAACGCTGATAATCGCTACCTGGAGGGTCGGAGCTGAGGGTGCCTGTCACCTTGGGCGCCAGAGCTCCGAACATGGCCGCCAGAGCGGTGCCAATCACCGCCGCGGCCACGCTATTCGCGATGCCTTTGACGGGTTGCCGCAGGCTGGCGAACAACGAATTATGCAGCATGTTGAGAACAATGATGGTGCCGAAAATGAACGGGATCGGCACGCGGATCAGGAACGTCATCGGGTCCATCGCCATGACGAAGATTCCGATGTAGAAGGCGGCCCCGCCCAACACCAGCGCCAACAACGTCCACACAATTCCGAGGTTGGGCTGCTTCATGATCGCGGGGGAGAGCGTCAGCGGCCATAAGTCAAAGTGCAGCAGCAGGAACAACACGGCGATCGCGGTCACGTAGAAGATATGCGCTAATACGCCGTTGAACATACCGCCGGGGTCCAGCGCCGCCACGTAGATGGGCGAGCCTTTTAGGAAATCGTAATTGAAGAAGATCTGGACTAATCCATAGTTGATGGCATAGCAACCCACCCACATCAAGAGCCCGGAAACCACCGGATTCTTGCTGATCACGTTAAATGGCCAGCCGCCAAACATTATGGCGAACCAGAACATCACAACCACGCTGACGATACTGGTCAACATCAAATTTGGCAACGGCGGGCTAACACCTCCGCCCACCACATTCCAGTAAATGGGAGCAATCACCGCTGCCGCCACGACGCACACCAGCATCAGCACCAGGCCCTTTATCGGCTGTGGCATGCCCGCCGCAAAAGCAGGATTCGCACCCCACGAGACGCCCACCACAATCTCCATCGGGATCAAGCATATCAATAGATAGCTGACCCACCCGGAGAACTCACCGAAGTCGAACAAGGAGATAAACCCAAGCGAAATCGCGATCACAATTGCCGAGGCAACTAGGCCAAGCGCTGGCTGTTTCATGGGAGACGACTATAGCACAGCCTCCCTATTCAGAGCAGCCATCCTCCGCAAACTCGCACTCCCCGCCTCGGCCGGAACCATCCCTACCCGCAGAAACCTGCAACTTTTCGTGCCCATAAGTCTCTAATGGACAGGAGGTTGTTGAATCCACCCAATGTTGACAGAGATTAGGGAGAATTCTACAATTGAAGACACTACCATGGGCCGCGCCTTCCCTAAACCAGACACGATCCAGCCTGCCTCGTCGCTGCTGGACCTGATCGGCAACACGCCTTTACTGCGGCTTGCAAAGGTGGACGCCGAGTTCCCGGGCATCGAGATTTACGCCAAAGCCGAGTACTTCAACCCCGGCGGCTCCGTAAAGGACCGCGCCGCTCTAAATATGATCCTGGAGGGCGAGCGCACCGGACGCCTGACCAAGGATCGCGTCTTGTTGGACGCCACCAGCGGCAACACCGGTATCGCCTATGCCATGATCTGCGCGCTGAAGGGCTACCAAGTAAAACTCTGCCTGCCCGAAAATGCGTCGCATGAGCGCAAGCAAATCCTAAAGAACTACGGCGCCACGATGGAGTTTTCCGATCCCGCCGAGAGCTCCGACGGAGCCATTCGCCTGTGCCAGAAGATTTACGAGGCTGATCCGGATCAATATTTCTACCCCGACCAATACAACAATCCCAACAACTGGAAGGCGCATTTCGAAGGCACCGCCGCGGAGATCATGGAACAAACTCGCGGCCGCCTCACCCATTGGGTAGCCTGCATGGGGACGTCGGGAACCTTCATGGGCAACTCGCGCCGCTTCAAACGCGACATGCCGCACGTGCAGTGCATCTCCGCGCAACCTTCTTCGGGCTTCCACGGATTGGAAGGCTTGAAGCACATGCCGACCGCCATCGTGCCCGGTATCTACGACGAGAAGATCGCCGACGACAATCTGTGGATCGAAACCGAAGACGCCTACGCGATGACGCGCTGGTTGGGACGCAATGAAGGCGTGCTGGTGGGCATGAGCTCCGGCGCCAATGTCTTCTCGGCGAAGCAAGTAGCCAAGCGCCTGGCCGCCGAAGGCAAGACCGGCGTCATCGTCACCGTATTGTGTGACGGGGCCACGAAGTATTTAAGCGAGCCATTCTGGAATGATTGAAATCTCCCAAGCCGCGTGGGACCTGATGGTCGCCCACGCGGAAAAACTATTTCCTAATGAGTGCTGTGGCGCGATGCTTGGCACCATCGACGGCGACTTGAAGAACGTTACTCAAGCCGTCGCGATTGAGAACTCCTACACCGGAGCCCAAGGCGCGCGTTACGAACTGCGCCCCGAGGATCTGCTCGAAGCCGACCGCAAAGCCCGCGCCGCGGGTCTCGACCTGATCGGCATTTTCCACTCGCATCCCGATTGCGATGCGTACTTCTCCAAAACGGACCTGGAAAACTCCTGTCCGTGGTATTCGTTCGTCGTATTATCAATCAAAGGCGGCAAGTTCGACCACGCGAACAGCTTTTTACCCAACGCGGACCAAACCGACGCCCCCAAGGAAGAAATGAAATGGCCAAAGTCCTGATCCCCACTCCGCTGCGCCAATTTGCGGACAAAAAAGATTCCGTGGAACTCACTGGTTCCTCCGTCGCCGAAGTTCTGGCCGCCTTGACGGCCCAGTTCCCCGACTTGCGCAAGCAGCTCTTCAATGACGAAGGAAAACTGCGCAGCTTCGTGAACGTGTACCTGAACGACGAAGACATCCGCTACTTGAAAAAGGATGCCACGCCGGTCGCCCCCACCGACACGTTGTCCATCGTTCCGAGTATCGCCGGAGGGCGTTGAATGCCGAGCGTAGCACCACCCATTTCCCTCTCCAAGGAAGAAATCCTCCGCTATTCGCGCCACCTGATCATGCCCGAAGTAGGCATGGAAGGCCAGCTCAAACTCAAGAACGCCAGCATCTTGTTAGTAGGTACCGGTGGCTTGGGCGCTCCCCTGGGAATGTATCTGGGAGCGGCCGGCATTGGCCGCATCGGCTTGGTTGACTTCGACGTTGTCGATTTCACCAACCTGCATCGCCAGGTGATCCACGGCACCAAGGACGTGGGCCGCAAGAAACTGGACTCCGCCGCCGACACCATCGCGGACATCAATCCCAACGTCCAGATCGATAAATACGACGTCCTGCTCACCAGCGAAAATGCCATGGACATTTGCGCGCCCTACGATCTGATCATCGACGGCACCGACAATTTCCCCACACGCTATCTGGTGAACGATGTCTGTGTGCTGCAGAAGAAGCCCAATGTTTACGGATCCATTTTCCGCTTCGAAGGCCAGTCCACCGTTTTCAGCTATCCCGGCGGCCCGTGCTACCGCTGCTTGTATCCCGAACCGCCCCCTCCCGGCTTGGTCCCCAGTTGCGCTGAGGGCGGGGTGCTCGGCATCCTCCCCGGCATCATCGGCCTCATCCAGGCCACCGAAGCCATCAAACTCATCCTCGGTGTGGGCGAGCCGTTGGTTGGCCGCCTGGTGCTCTACGATGCTTTAGCCATGCGCTTCCGCGAATTGAAGCTGCGGCGTAATCCGGAGTGCCCCGTGTGCGGCGACAACCCCACCGTCACCAAGCTGATCGACTACGAACAATTCTGCGGCCTGCCGCAACACGAGGGCCCCGCCGCCGCCGAAGTCAACGCCGGCGATGTGGACCCCGTCGAAGTGAAACAGATGCTCGACCGCGGCGACGATTTCCAGTTGATCGACGTGCGCGAGCCCCACGAATACCTGATCGCCAGCATCCCCACCGCGAAACTGATCCCGCTCGGCGAGGTCGCCAAACGCGCGGGCGAGCTGGACAAGTCCAAACTCGTCGTGGCCCATTGCAAAATGGGTGGTCGCAGCGCCAAGGCCGTCGCGCAATTGAAGGAGCTCGGCTTCACCAAGGTCCGCAACATGACCGGCGGCATCACTGCGTGGAGCGACAAAGTCGACCCGACGGTTCCGAAATACTAAGACCTTTCGGGCCTCACCTGTTTCGGTCTTTGTAGAACCGGCGCGCTGCCTTGTGCATGGCGCGCCAACGATGCTTCTCCGTCACCGTGGTTGTCAGCCGAGCCGTCTCGCGCCGCAACTTTTGAAAGCTGGCGAGCCGGTCCGCGCTCACGGCGCCTCGCACCGCACAATCCGGTTCCATCGCGTGCGTACAATCGGCGAAGCGGCAGTCCGCCGCCAGCACCGCGATCTCATCGAACACCGCATCCAGCGCGCCGGCCCCCACCAGCAACTGGATCTCCCGCAGCCCCGGCGTATCAATGAGCGCCGCTCCACACGGCAGTGAAATCAGTTCTCGCTCCGTCGTCGTATGCTGCCCCCGTGAATCGCCGGCGCGGACCGCGTTCGTCCGATGTGCGTCCCACCCCACGATCCGGTTCAGCAGTGTCGACTTCCCCGCTCCACTGGACCCCAGCAGCACCGCCGTAATGCCAGGCTTAAGCAGCTCGACGATAGCGTCCACTCCCGCGCCCGTCTCCGCGCTGGCCACCAGGACCCGCGCCGTCCCGGCCACACCGTTCGCCTTGGAGACAGCCGCGCCAATGTCCGCGCACATGTCTGACTTGTTCAACACAACCACCGGCTGGACGCCACCGTCATAGACGATCGCCAAGTACCGTTCCAGCCGCCGCACGTTGAAATCGCCATCCAGGCCGGCGACCAGAAACGCCATGTCCACATTTGCGGCCAGCACTTGCTCCTGCCCATCGCGACCCGCTGCCCGCCGCGCAATCTTCGACTTGCGCGGCAACACTTCTTCAATCAGCAACGTCCCCTGATCCAGTTGGCGAACCGCGACCCAATCGCCGGTAACCGGCACAATGCCGCCGCCATGTAATAATGCGCTGCGAACCAGCGCCTCAAATTCTTGAGACTCCCACAGCACGCGGGCACGCTCGCCCCGGCTGGAACACACACGAGCCACACCTGTTGTGGCCACATCCTGATTCTGCATTTGGAAAATCCTCGCTTAAGAAACCGCGCCGTGAGTAGACACACGTCGACCGCGCGAGGCTCTCTTCAGCCAAGGGCGGCCGGGTTTAAGCAAGGACTGTGAGTGTCAAACCGCTAGCGTACCACGCTGCGGCCATGGATGACCTACTCGCCTTCGATAGCGTAGTAACCCTTGCGCGCCTGCACTCGATAGTCTTTGTTCGACATCCGGAATTCCAGCTTGCGGAATCCGCCGTCTTTTACCGAGTTCGTCGGAGTGTAGGAAACGGAATACTGTGAGCGCATCTCTTCTTGGATTTGCTTGAAGATGTCGTCCAGATTCATGCGCCGATCCACTTGGAACACGCGCCCGCCCGTCTCTTCCGACATGCGTTTCAACACGCCTTCATTGCCGCCGTACCTGGGATCCTGGTAATAGATGCTGTAAATGATCGCGTCGGCTTTCTGTGCCGCCTCAATCGACTCCTGCCGGGACACCTTGCTGCCGGTATCCTCGCCATCCGTAATTAAGATGATGACCTTGCGCCCGGCTTCTTTCCGCAGCCGGTCATCCGCGGCGAGATAGACCGCATCATAGAGAACGGTACCCGCGTTGTTCTGCATCGTCGGGACAGGACCCGGATGAATGCCGCCCACCGCGGCGTTCAACTTTAGATCATCCAACCCCCGACGCAGCAAGCGCGCCGAATTGGTGGAATCCTGCAACAACTCCGAATTCTTGCCGAAGCTGATGATGAACGCCAGATCGTTCTTCTGCAACACCTGATCGAAGAACGCGGCGCCCGCCCGCTTTTCCACTGGAATCAGGCTCTCCATGCTACCGCTGACGTCGATCAGCAGTCCAATCGTCAGAGGCAGATTGGACTCGCGCGTGAAGTACTTGATCTCCTGCTCCTTGCCGTCTTCAAATACCTTGAAGTCGGATTGCTGCAGGTTGCCCATCAGCGCCCCGTTTTTGCCGCGCACCGTGCACAGGACATTGACCAGGTCAACGCCCCCGCGGATCACGCCGTCGGCTTCGACCGGCTCGGAGGATTTGGGCGGAGAAGGACGTTGTTGCGAAATGGCCAGCGTTACCACCGCCAGCAGTGCCAAAGAAACAAGCAGAAGTTTACGGGCCATACTGTTAGTATGACGCGCCCGCTCCCGTGCGGTTTCAGGCACCTTTTGTGAAGAAGGCAATTTTACATTTGAAGAAGGCCGACCCGGTATTGGGCGCGATCCTGGACCGCGTGGGCCCCTACAAAATCAAATACCACGAGCCGCAGTTTCAGACCCTGGTCAGTTCCATCGTCTACCAGCAGTTGAGCGGAAAAGCCGCCGCCACGATCTTTGGCCGCCTCATGGCTGCCGCCAAAGCCACCCCGCTCACGCCCGAATCCATCCTGAAGTTGCGACCCGCCAAGCTTCGTGCCCTGGGTTTGTCCAAACAGAAGACCGACTACATCCGTGGCCTGGCCCGCATGACTCGCGACGGCGAAGTGAATTTCGAACAGTGCTCCGCGCTGGACGACGCCGCCGTAATCGAACACCTGACTCGCGTCAAAGGCGTCGGCGTCTGGACCGTCCACATGTTCCTGCTGTTCGCCCTGCGCCGCCCCAACGTCCTGCCCACCGGAGACCTCGGTATCCGCTCCGCAATCAAGAAGGCCTACGCCCTGCCGGAACTCCCCAAGCCCGCCGAAATCGAGCAAATGGCCGCGGCCTGGCACCCTTATTGCTCAGTTGCCACGTGGTACCTGTGGCGCAGCCTGGAAGGTCAGGCTTCTCTGTAGCGAAGTGGGCAACCTCAGTGCCCCTCGCCCTCTAAAAACCGCTCCGCTTCAATCGCCGCCATACACCCCGCGCCCGCGGCCGTAATCGCCTGCCGATACGTCCGATCCTGCACATCCCCCGCGTGAAAGACCCCCGTAATATTCGTCCGGGCCCCGCCGTGCGTCACAATATATCCGTCCGGGTCCAAATCAATCTGCCCGACAAATGGTTTGGTGTTGGGAATATGCCCGATCGCCAAAAAGAACCCGTCCACATCCTGAACCCAGATCTTGCCCGACTTCGTATCCTGCAGCTGAACCCCGGTGACGAAGCCCGTCTTGACGTCCAACACGTCCAGCACTGCCGTATTGGTCATCCACTTTATTTTCGGATTTGCCCGCGCCCGATCCAGCATGATCTTCGACGCGCGGAACTCCTCCCGCCGATGCACCAGCGTCACCTCGGACCCGAAGCGAGTCAGAAAATTCGCCTCTTCCATCGCCGAATCCCCGCCGCCGATGACCATGATCTTCTTCTCTTTGTAAAATGCCCCGTCGCACGTCGCGCACGAGGAGACGCCCTGACCGATCAGCTTCTGCTCGTTCGGCAACCCCAGCCAACGCGCCGACGCACCGGAGGCGATGATCAACGTGCGAGTCTCCTGCCACTCCCCGTCAATCGAAATCCGAAACGGACGTTTGGATAAATCGGCAGCATCGACGGTGCCATAAACGTATTCCGCGCCAAAGCGTTCCGCCTGCTTCTTCATGTTTTCGACGAGGTCTGGACCGTTGATCCCTTCCGGGAATCCAGGGAAGTTTTCCACCTCGCTGGTCAAGGACAACTGCCCCCCAGGTTCCTGTCCAATGATGACCAGGGGATTCAGACCCGCACGGGCAGAGTAAATGGCAGCCGTGCTCCCGGCGCAGCCGGAGCCAATAATGATCACGTTTCGCACAGGTTTCATGGTAGCAAGCCCGCCTTGGATTTAAGAAGACTCAAGCAAGGGCCAGGCGCACTCTATTCGATGGCCAACCCGGCTCCGCGATTCACGATCCTGGGGCTGTCCCCCTCCCGGCAATCCCGCGCAGCCCGAGCCTCGTAATAATTCAACTGATAGACCCACGTCCGCTTCACGTTGTCCAAACAGGCCGCTGCCAGCTCATTCCGGTTCGCTCTCCAAAACGCCCGCACGGACGCCTTCTGGTCCATCGCGGGAAACGCCTCCGACTTCAGGTACTGCACTGCCAGCACAGCCGCCAGCGCCACCACCAGAGCCGCCCATTTGCGCCGATCGCTCCACTGCTGGTCCGGATCGTCGCGGGCCAGCCACCACACCGCCAGCGCCGGCAGCAGGAACAGCCAGCCCATGGACCATCTCACATCCACGCGAGAAATCCCCGACGCCAGAGCGTCCGGCAAGATTCCCGCAACCGTGGGAATCGCCGCCAGCAGCACCGCACACGCGGCCAGCCACAAACCCGGAGCCCGCAGCTTATCCACCGCCACCGCCATCACAATCGCCATCGCCGGCAGCAACGGCAAAATATACGCCGGCAGCTTATTCGTAGAGCTCGAGAAAAACAGCACTCCGATCCCCAAAAACACCAGCAGGAACCGGACCCGCTCATCCTCCAAAGATCGCCGCCTTGCAATTAACGCGACTAACGGAGTCCACGGAAACAACCCCGCCAACAATATCGGGAAGTAATACCACCATGGCTGCACGTGCTCCAACTCCGGACTCAGAAACCGAGCCACGTGGTGCTTCCAAAAAAACTCATTCCAGAACGCCGCGCCGTTTTGCCCGTAACACAGCAGATACCAGGGACCCGCCGTAGCCACACACGCCGCCATCATCCGCAGCCGCTTTCCGCGCGCAACCAGAAACACTGGCGCGATCAGCACTAACGGTGGGAAGCCCTTCGCCAACACCGCCAGCCCCAGAAAGAATCCCGCGACGTAGCCCTGCGCCTTGTACCGTCCCTCACGCCCGCCCGTGCCGCGAGCCCCCAACGCCTGCGGCCCAAACAGCGCCACCAGCATCGCGGCATTAAATGCGGCCGCCATCGGCAAATCCGTCACCGCCGCGAAACTCAACGCCACCCAGCCTGCTGACGTCCCTAAAATCGCTGTCCCCGTCAACGCCACGCGCGCGGAAAACTCGCGTTCCAATGTCCCGTAAAAGAAGATCAGGAAGGCCAGCCCCATCAAAGCCACCGGAAGCCGCGCGGCCCACTCGTCGGAAAACCCCAACCGGTTCGCCGCCCCCGTCGTCCAATACAACAGCGGAGGTTTCTCGAACCACGCTTGTCCGTCGAGCTTGGGCGTGATCCAGTCGCCAGTCTGCGCCATGGCTCGCCCGATGGAAGCGTAGCGCGGCTCGTCGGGACCAATGAATCCAACGCCCCCCAGGCTCGTCAGATACAGCAGCGCCAGCGCCGCGATAAGGCAGTATTTCTGCAACACTCCAGTATAGGAACCTTTGGAACCAGATGAAGAATGCCAAATTCCGTCTCCACCCGCTGGTGGCAGCGAGCCTTGTTATCCTCAAATCGTTATGGTGAGAACCCGATCCTTAGCACTGCCCTATTCCGCGACCGGTCACCCGTCCGTGGAGCAGCTTGTTGCAGAGCAAGGCTCCGGCCCCATCGCGGACCTATCCAGCCTGCGGGGAGACTTCTGGCCCGAAGACGAACCCGTCGAGGAGTTCCTAGCAGTCCTTCACGAATGGCGTGGCCACAAGGCAACCGACCCGTCTGAATGAAACTCGCCGTCGTCGATACGGACGTCGTTTCGTTCATTTTTCAAGAATCACCCCATTGGCGCGCTTTACGATCTGGACCTCGCGGACCGGACGCTCCTGATCTCGTTCATTGCCATCGCTGAACTGGAGCGGTGGGCGCTTCAACACCGATGGAGCGATCAACGCATTAATTGCCTCCGCATGTATCTCCAAAAGTTTACAATCGTGCCGTCTAGTCCGGACCTTTGCCGCAAGTGGGCCCAGGTAATGGTGGCAGCGCAAGCTGCCGGCCGACGGATCGAAAGCGCTGACGCGTGGATCGCTGCCACGGCGCTCCTGCATGATGCGCCGCTGATCTCACACAATGGCCGTGACTACCTTGGAGTTACCGGGCTAATTGTCGTCTCCCACGGCTAAGCCACCTTGCCCGGAACACCTGTACCCGCGTCCTCCAAGAGATGCGAGACAATAAAAGACGATTATGAAATTCCTCTGCCTGCTCGCTATCGCCGCGCTTTCTTTCGCCCAAGCCCCCACCGTAGCCGCCGCCAGGTCCGCGTTGGATAAACCCACGCTCGAAGCCTACCTGCGCCACATGGAGCTATGGATCCCTCAGGTCAGCGTCGCGATCGACGACCCCAAGCCCTCGCTTTACCTCAAGGGCTTCTCGGAAGTGATCGTGCACTTAAGCTATAACGGCCAGGGAAAAGATGAGCGTTACTACGTCTCCGCCGACGGCCGCAACATCGTCAAGGGCGAACCCTACGACATCACCAAGAATCCCTTCCAGGCCAACCTCGACAAGATCAAGACGGACCTGCAACCCAGTTTCGGCACCGCCGGCGCGCCCGTCGTATTAGTGGTCTTCGGGGACTTCGAGTGCCCTTACTGCAAAGGCGAAGCGGAAGTCCTCCGCAACAACGTCGTGCAAACCTTCGGCCAACAGGTCCGCGTCTACTTCAAGGATTTCCCGCTCGAAGCCATCCATCCCTGGGCTCGCGCTGGTTCCATTGCAGGACGCTGCGTGTTCCGCCAGAACGCCCTGAACTTCTGGAAATTCCACGACTGGATCTACAGCATCCAGCAGGAAGTCACGCCTGAAAATCTGACCGCGAAAGTCCTCAAGTGGGGCGAGGAAAACGGCGTCGATGCCGCGCAGCTGAGCCGTTGCATGGAAACCAAAGCCACCGATGCCGAAGTTACCCGCAACCTGGAAGAAGGCCGCTCACTGGGCATCAGCGCTACCCCCACCACGTTCCTCAACGGCCGCAAGCTGGAAGGCAGCGTCGAATGGCCCGTGCTGCAGCAACTCATCAACCTCGAATTGAACCACCAGGTCACCGCCAAAGACGCCGGCGAAAAATGTTGCGAGGTGAACATTCCGACCCTGCTGCCAGGAGCCAAATAATATGCGCCGCGCGGCCCTTTTTCTGACCGCCGGAATTCTCGCGTTCGGCGCCGACGTGAAACCCGCCGATTACCTGGCCCACGTCCGCTACCTCGCCTCCGATCAGCTGAAAGGCCGCGCCACAGGTTCCCCGGAACTGGAGCAAGCCGCCAAATACATCCAATCCCAGTTCGCCTCTTTCGGCGTGAAGCCCATCCCCGGTAGCGCGTACCAGCAGGAATTCACCGCCACCATCGGAGCCCGCCTCAGCAAGAATAATCGCCTGCGAGCCACTCTGAAGGGACGCTCCGAATCCCTCACTCTGAACCAGGGCTTCATCCCCTTCTCGTTCTCCTCCACCGGCAACGCTCCCTCCGCGCCCGTAGTGTTCGCCGGCTACGGCATCACCGCCGCCGAACAAAAGTACGACGACTATGCGGGACTCGATGTAAAGGGCAAATACGTCCTGATCCTACGCCATGAGCCGCAGGAAAATGACGCCGCCAGCGTCTTCGCCGGACGCGACTCCACGCAGCACGCCACCTTCGCCAACAAGGCCGTCAACGCAAAAAACCACGGCGCGCGCGGCGTTATCCTGATCAACGACACCTACAGCCATCCCGGTGAGCGCGACGCACTCATGGCCTTCGGCCAAAGCAACGGACCCATCGACGCCGGTATCTTCTTCGTCCAGGTGACATCAAGCACCGCCGAGAACTGGGTGAAAGCATCCGGCAAAGATCTACGGACTCTCATCCAGAGCATCGACAAGGATCTGAAGCCCCAGTCCTTCACACTTACCGGCCTCACCGCCAGCATGAACGTCGACGTGATCCACGAACACAAGGCCGTGCATAACGTGATGGCGTACCTGCCCGGCAAAACCGACGAATACGTGATCGTCGGCGCGCACTACGATCACCTCGGCCTGGGCGACGAACATTCCCTGGCCCCTTCGCAAATCGGCCAGATCCATCATGGAGCCGACGATAACGCCTCCGGCACCGCCGGTGTCCTCGAACTGGCGCGCTGGTTCTCGAAACAGCCTCAGCAGCAACGTGGCATCCTGTTTATGACCTACGCGGGCGAAGAGCTTGGCCTGCTGGGGAGTTCGTATTACTCCACCCACCCCCTGCTGCCGCTTGAAAAAGCCGTCACCATGCTCAACATGGACATGATCGGCCGCATCCGCGATGGCAAGGTCTACGTTAACGGCACCGGCACAGGATCCACGCTCGACGCCATCGTCGCCGCTGTCAAAGTGCCGACAGGATTGAAAATCGATCTCTCGGAATCCACCGGCTACGGCGGCAGTGACCACATCTCGTTCACCGCGAAACAAGTCCCGGTGATCTTCTTCTTCTCCGGCCTGCACGGCGATTATCACAAGCCCAGCGACACTTCCGACAAGATCGACGCCGCCACTGCCGTCCACCTGCTCGACTACGTCGCCGATATCGCCACCGGCCTCATGACCGCGCCCGGCCGCCCCGTATACCAGCGCATCCCCGAAAAGGCCGATCCGCACTCGGGTGGTACCGCGGTAACCTCCGGCTATGGACCTAATTTCGGCAGTGTACCGGACTTCGATGACCCCCCCAAAGGCGTCCGTTTCGCGGATGTACGCCAGGGTACTCCAGCGGACAAGGCCGGCCTAAAAGCGGGAGATATCCTTATCCAGTTCGATGGTAAGGATATCGCCAATCTTTACGATTTCACGTACGCGCTACAGTCCCATAAGGCTGGAGATGAGGTACTAGTTAAGGTCCTTCGCGGGTCCCAGTCAATTGAGGCGAAAGTACTACTTACCGAACGGCGTTGATTTGGCATACTTGCTTTGCGAGATAGCAGAGAGACAAACGCCATGACCCAAACAACTGAAACTCATTTCCCGATTCAAACCGAGGTGCGTTACCAGTTGCCTCCGCTGATTTTGCACCCCTTCGCGGATGCCAGCGGTCCCGGTAAATTGGCGGAGAGTTCCCGCGCCAGTCTCATGCTGCAAGGCCTGCTGCCCGCCGGCGAACGCAACGATATCGATCTCGAAAAGGCGCTCCTGGAAGGCCGCTATCAGGAAATCCGCATGCTGTTCTACGTCGGCCGCGACTTGATCCGCTGGATTCAGCAGTGCGTGGAGTTCGTGAACCGCACCCCCGAGTTGCGCAGCTGTGGCATTCGCGAACAGAACTTCGCAGCGCATCTGATCCATCAGCCGCCCCCGGGCGTGGAAGCTAAGCTCCGCAAGTGGGGCGTCGCCGATTACCGCTCCATCTTCGGACGCGCCCTCGGCCTGAACGCAATCTTCGCCGACATTCCGTCCCGCGAAAGCCTGACCGACGAATTCGTCCGCAACTACTACCGCTACGCCGACCAGATGTTCCAATGCAAACAAGGTCAAGCCACCTTCACAGAAGTAAAGGACCGCGGCTTCGACTACGAAATCTACGCCTCCGGCGAGTATTCGCGGATGCTAGAGCGGGAGTGGGCGTAGGCCGGCTTCTCCGCCGTCTTACGGCACGTTCGAAACGTCACCCCAGGTGACCTGGAAAGCCTCCAGCACACCGTCCGAATTAGCCGCGGCCTCAACCGATACCCGCAGGTTTATGGTCACATCCGAAGCTTCCATCTTCAGCCCGTTTCCGAAAAACCGCGTGTCGCGGCGCAGTAGGAAGACTTCCTGGCCGGTGCGCGTCCGGAGGGTGATCCATCGTTCATCCGCCCGCGTCACCAACCCCGCAATCGTCTGGTTCCCATGCCGCAGGATCGCCGGTTTCGGCGCAGCAGACGCTTTGGTTGGTTCCGGACGCCGGGCCGAACGCGGCGCGGGCAGCGTCAACACTTCCAGCGTGCGCACGTAGCAAGCCGTCTGCCCCGGTTGCCGATCCGCTAGAATCTCCACCCTGTCACCTTCGCGGAGCTTCGCCACCGTCACTCGTTGCCGTTCCAGTTCCAGATAACTCTTCGAGTCGTACCCGCAATCGAACAACATTCCGTCCGCCGCGCGCGCAGTAAGAACTCCCAGCGCCGGCGTCCCTTCCCACGACAAGACGGTGCCGCGAAAGAACCCGCGCGGCATCTTCTCACCTGCACTCAACGTCGCGCCCATTGTGAAGATCGCCAGCGTAGCGGCAGGAACCGAAATGTGCGGCCTACGTATCCTCATGGCAGCATTATACAATCAATAAATTGGGGACATCCGTTAAGCAATCCAGCATGAGCCAGGCCGGAGTCTGGTTCCTTCAATCCGGTATCCAGGAATCGAACGGTGGAGTGGCACGCTACTACAATGTAGAGTCCCGCCAGAACTTGCCGGTTTCAACCGAGATCACCGGCTACACCGCCAGCGCCCTCGCCTATCTACACGCGCGCACCGGCGCCGCGGCCTATCTCGACGCCGCCACACGTGTCGCCGGCTTTCTGCGCGATAAAGCCTGGGACGCCGCCAGCAATACGTTTCCATTCGAGCCCGCATCCAACAAAGCCTACTTCTTCGACCTGGGTATCATCGCGCGTGGACTGATGGCCGTGCATCGCGCCACCGGCGACCCTACTCTCCGCTCCCGCGCCGAAGAAGCCGCGCTCTCTCTGGCCTTCGATTTCCTGGGCGAAGGCTGCTTCTATCCCGCCATCTCCGTGCCTGAAAAGGAGCCTCTCCCCGAAGAGCCTCGCTGGTCCCGCAAGCCCGGCTGCTTCCAGTTGAAGGCCGCCCTTATATGGAAGGATCTAGATAACGAACAAGGCCGCCGCATGTTCGACGTCGCTCTCGCCATGGCCCTCGCTTCCCATGAGTCCTTCTTAGCAGACGAACCCAACCGCGAGAAACTCATGGACCGCCTGCACGCCTACTGCTATTTCCTCGAAGCGCTGCTGGCCGCACCGGAACATCCCGAAGCTCGCGCCGCCCTGGCTTCCGGAATCGCGAAAACGGGCGCGCTTCTCCGTGAGATCGCGCCCGTCTTCGAACGCTCCGACGTCAACGCCCAATTACTCCGCGTCCGCCTAATCGCGCATCATCTGGATATCGTTCCGTTGAACCTCGCCGCCGCCGAGGAAGAAGCCTCGCGAGCTGCGTCCTTTCAAGTCCTCGACGGCCCATCCGCGGAGGACCCTCGCCTCGCCGGCGGCTATTGGTTTGGGCGCAAGGGCGACCGCATGCTCCCTTACTCGAATCCCGTCTCTACCGCTTTTTGCATGCAGGCCCTCGCGCTATGGGACGACCATCAATCCGGCCTCTGGAATTTTTCACTTCCGCAACTCATTTGAGCAGCAGTCAGACACCCGTACGAGTCCTATTCGCATCCGCCTCGCCGGATGTAATCGCCCACACCCTTGCCCGCATCCCAGGAATCGACGTGGTGGTCTCCGAGTTCCAGCCGCCGCGCGGTGAGTGGATTCCCTTCCACATCCGCCGTTCTCTGGAAGAAAATCGCGAACTGGCATTGTCTCTTCTGGCTGGCCGCGAAATTAAGTCTGGCGTCATCATCCTGGATCCCGCCGTCTCCTACGAATCCCTGCAGCAACTCGGCCGCCTTCTTTCGGGACCCAACCTGATCGTCGTCGACGAGGCTGGACATCGCCAACCCCTCCGCCGCGCCGCTCGCCGCGTAAAGCGCCTGCTGAAATCGCAGGCCGAATCCGCCAGCCCTCTACGGCGCCTGCTCAGAGGGGACGTAAAACTCCCCGCGCTTTATCGCATGGCTCTGCGGCAAGGCGACAAACTCGCCGCGTCCCGCCCCATCGGCTTTCCCCGCCCTCTGCCGCCCCCCAAGCCAGCGGGTATTTCCGTCGTTATCCCTTCCCGCGACGGCCGCGACCTTCTCGAACGCTGCCTCCCCGCCATCACCGGAGCCACCGAGATCATCGTAGTCGACAACGGCTCCAGCGATGGCACCGCCCAATGGCTGCCATCCAACGTAATCCTTGAGCACAGCGCACAGCCATTACCCTTCTCGGTAGCCATGAATCGCGGCATCAAGAGGTCGCGATACTCGCACATCTGCGCCCTCAACAACGACATGCTCGTCGAGCCCGGCTTCCTCGCAGCTCTCCGCTCCGCCTTCGACTCGGTCCCGGATCTCTTCTGCGCGTCCGCCCAAATCTTTCTTCCAGCAGGCCACCGCCGCGAGGAAACCGGCAAAACGGTACTCGACCCCGAGCCCTCCCCCACCGACTTCCCCATCCGTTGCGCCGAGCCCCTGGAAGGCGAGGATCACAGCTATGTCCTCTACGGCAGCGGCGGTTGCTCCCTCTACGACGGCGCGAAACTCGAAGCCATGGGAGGCTTCGATGAGGTCTACCAACCCGCCTACGTCGAGGATCTCGACCTCGGCGTGCGAGCCTGGGTCCGCGGATGGCCCAGCGTGTATTGCGCCGCGGCCCGCGTACTGCACCAACACCGCACCACCACGTCCCGCTTCTACACCGAAGCCGAACTGGATCTCGCACTCGAGTCAAACTATCTTCGCTTCCTGGCCCGCGCCATCAGCGATCCCGAAAAATTCACCCGCATGTGGCGTCACGACATCCTGCGCCTGAAAGCTCGGCAGAAGAGCCACGCTCTCGCCCTCGCCACTCGTCTCGACCCAACCCCAGTTCTCCCAGGCGATCACGGCTTTCTGGATTTGCTCAACGGACAAGTCGCCGTCTTCCGCGGAAAACCACGCTCCGCAAAGCCTGTCATACTCATCGCCAGCCCCTACCTTCCCTACCCTCTCTCCCACGGAGCCGCCGTTCGCATCTACAACCTCTTGCGCCAAACTGCCACTGATTTCGACCTCGTCCTAGTCGCATTTCTGGAAGACGCCCGCCCCGTGCCCCAGGAACTGCGCGACCTGTGCGTGGAAATCGTGACCGTCCTGCGCCCCGGCACGCACGCCCTGCCGTCGCGCGGCCGCCCAGACACGGTGGAAGAATTCGACACGCCCACATTCCACGCCGCCCTGCGCCAGACCATCGCCAAATGGAGCCCCGCCATCGTGCAACTCGAGTTCACGCAAATGGCCGTCTACGCCGCCGCCTGCGCGCCCGCCAAGACCATCCTGGTGGAACACGACATCACCTACGACCTCTACGCGCAGATGCTGGCTCGCCCTGAAACCAACGATTGGGAATCCCGCCGCCAGCATGACCTATGGGTCCGCTTCGAAACGGAAGCCTGGAAACAAGTGGACCGCGTGGTCGCCATGTCGGAGAAAGACCGCGCCATCGTCGGCGAAAACGGAATCGCCATCGGTAACGGCGTGGACTTGGAAGGCTTCCAACCCTCGCCCGATCCCCCTGCGGAACGCCGCCTGCTCTTCATAGGCTCGTTCGCTCACAAGCCCAACGTACTGGCCTTGGAATTTTTCCTGCGCGAAGTCTTCCCGCTCCTGGAAAACGTAACCTTCCACGTGATCGCCGGCCAACGCCACGAACGCTTCTGGGATCTCAAACACCCCGGCGTGGAAGTCGAAGGCTTCGTGTCGGACGTGCGCCACGCCTATCGCAAAGCCACGCTGGTGATCGCCCCTCTGGTAGCCTCCGCCGGCACCAACATCAAAATCGTGGAAGCCATGGCCATGGGCAAAGCCATCGTATCCACCTCATCGGGAATCCACGGCCTTGACCTTCGTGTGGGCTCTCTTCCAGATGTAGTAGTAGAAGACTCGCCCCAACAAATGGCCGCCGCCATCACCCGCCTGCTGGAATCCCCCACCGAAAGAATCGCGCTGGAACAGCAAGCCCGCGCCACCGCCGAACGCGTCTACGGCTGGCCCGCCATGGCTCGCGCGCAAAAAGAACTCTACCGGAGCCTCTTATAACTTGCGCGCAAAGATCGAATAATCCAGTCCGCCGAAGAACGCCTCGCGAAAACTAACCGGCAGTTCCGTCAACGAAGGCATCGTATCCACGGCCGGCTCCAGATACTCCACTTCAATCCCACCGCACCCGGCTTCTTCAAAATAAAACCGCAGCACCGAAGCCGGAACCGGACGCGTATGCGTCGGATCGATATAAAAATGCGACGCGAAAATCGCCAGGCATTCCGGATTCGGGGTCTCAATCGCCACCAGTGCCCCGCTGCTCAGCTTGCTCCCCAATAGCGCAATGAAGCGAGCCACTTCAGCCGGCGTCAGATGTTCGACCACTTGTGCGCAGTAAATTCCCGCGACGGAGCCATCCGGTTGCGCCGCTAAATACTCGAACAAATCGGCGCATTCCGCATCCAGCCCCTTCTGCCGGCACACCGCCACTGATTCCTCACTCAAGTCGATCCCGCGCGCCACCAACCCGGCATCGCGAGCCGCCTCCAGGAATTCTCCGCGCCCGCATCCGATATCCAGGATCACTCCCGTGGTTCCATCAAACCGAGCCACGTAGCGCCCTTGCTGCCCGCGAATCCGCTCCTCCGAACCGCGGAAGCGATTCGCAAATACGATCCAATCCATCGGGATTTCTTCGTGCCCCGCCGCCGTCGCCACCCCTCCCGCACTCGCCGCCGGCGCCACCCCTCCCGCACTCGCCAAGGCCCCGCGTTGCCGAACCAAACGCAGCTCATTGTGGATGATCCGCTCAAACTCCTGCCGGACCTTCGCCAAGTCCTCCCACAGCCGCTTCTGGATATCCAACGTGCCGCGATCCAGCGCATCCAGATAATCGCGGTGTTGCGCGCGCACCAAATCGCGATTCGCTTCTTCCTGAACCGTTAACCGATGCTGATACGCCGCCTGTAACTCGGAAATCGTCCGCAGCACGTGGATCTCGCCTTTGAGATACCGCTCCTCAATCTGCGCCTGGCTCTCCACCACTTGCCGGACTTCGCCACGAAATTCCTTCAACTCGTCTACCTCGCGCTGCTGCGCCTGAAGATGCGACGCCACCGCCGCCAGGCTGCGAGCCACGCTGGTCAGAGCCTCCATCGAGGCTTGCACGCAAGCCATGCTCGCGCGATTGAATTCCACCTGCTCCCGCACATGCCAATCCATCGAGCGCGCGATCAGTTTCTTGACACCCTGCACGAAGGAGTTCGCCAGCCCACCGGCGCGTGGATTCACTGTGCCGATGGCGGCTACCTTGGCCTCCGCCGCATCCCGGGCGTGAACTAGCGGCATCAAGTCCGCCGCCACCACGCCCTCGAGTCCCAGAGGACCCTGTGGGGCATGCGCCCGCGCGCGTTCCCGCACCTCTTGAATCGCGGCTGCTATTTCCTGATCCGTCACTTCCGACCCTTGTGCGTCGCCACGATTCGCGTCGACACGCCCCCGCGCGGCGCGAAATCACCGGTCAGCGTGGCCGAAACCGGTTTGCACGCGCGCACGACATCCGCCAGCATCCGATTGACGGCGTTCTCCTGGAAAATGCCAAGGTTCCGATACTCAATCGTGTACATCTTCAGCGACTTCAATTCCAGGCACAGCTTATCCGGGACATAAGTCAGCGTCAGCGTACCGGTATCCGGCAAGCCCGTCTTCGGACAAATCGAAGTAAACTCCGGCATCTCAATCGTGATCTCATACCCGGTCCGATATTGATTGGGCCACACTTCTATCGCGGCCAGGGGAGCCTTGGTCCCGGCTTCCGCGTGTTCATCCGTATACTGGCGCTTCATTTCGCGTTCTCCTCCAGCGCCGCCGTCAGCGATGCCAGGAACTGTCCCACATCCGTCACCACGCCCACCGCCTGCCCCGTGCCGCGATCGCTGACCTTGGTCGCCACCGCCGGATTAATATCCACGCACACAATCTTCACCCAGCTCGGCAGCATGTTCCCGGTAGCGATGGAATGCAGCATCGATCCCAGGCACAACACCACACCCGCGCCTTTCAACTGCTCCGCATAGGCATCCTGAGCCTTGTTCATATCCGTGATCGTATCCGGCAGAGGACCATCGTCGCGCAAGCTGCCCGCCAGCACAAACGGAACGCCCGCCTTCACGCATTCATACATCACGCCCTTGGTCAGCCGGCCCGCCTCCACTGCCTTCGCGATCCCGCCCGCGTGATAGATCGCGTTGATCGCGCGCATGTGGTTGCGATGCCCGTGTTCTTCCTGACGTCCGTCGGACAAACGCACGCCCAGCGAAGTTCCCAACAGCGCCGCCTCGATATCATGCACGCCCAGAGCGTTCCCGCATAACAGCGCTTGCACCCATCCACCTTGGATCAGCTTCGCCAACGACGCCACACCGCCCGTGTGAATAATGACCGGCCCGCCGACCACAATAATCTTCTTGCCTTCCGCGCGAGCCTCCCGCATCAGCGTCGCGATCTGCCGCACCGCGGTCTTCAATTGCCGCTCCGAGGAAATCTCGTTGCTCATGAACGCGAACGAATCGCGGTCACGCTCTTTAGCCTCAGGCACCACGCGAATGCCGTGCATCCCTACAACAACCTGATCCCCAGACTTCACGTCCCGCAGCCGCCGGCAGTACGCACGTCCCTTGGCCAGCACCACCATCCCGTCCATACGCTGATTCTCCACCTCCACCCATTGGCCCGCGTGCCGGACCATGGTCTTGTGGTTGGTAGTCGAATAGAAATCTTCCGGAGCGCAGCAGTCCCGCTCCACCGCCTCCAGCTTGGCATCGCCCGTATGCACCGGCGTGCATCCCAGGTCCAGCAGGTTGGTGAGCACATCCTCCATATCCGCGGCCGTCGGAGTTTCCACCTTCAGCCGCAAATAGGACCGGTCCGCATTGGTGCGCCCGATGCGAAATTCTTCCACTTCAAACTTGCCGTTAAATTCGACCACAGTGTCGAAAATCCGCTCCATTAGGTGCGAATCGATAATATGGCCTTGGGTTTCTACGACTTCCTGTTGCATGATGGGTATCTCTCAGGATAGCGTGGGCCAGGCTTTTTGCCCAATGTCGTTCTGCACAGCGGGCATCGGGGAGGTTGCAGTCCGCCACAAGTTGCCGTAATCTCGTTACGAGCACCACCGAATGAGATTACGGGTGAAGCGCATTCCGGCGGAAGACGTGTACCGTGACCTCGCGCGGGTGCCGGAACATCATCGCCTAGATAGCGCAAACAGAACTATCGCGGAGGGCTCAATCCGCAAACTACGCGTGGGCAAGTTATCTTCTCTCGTCATTGTTCGGGGCGTAGCCGCGATAAACTCTCATCAGTGCGATAGCCCCTGTATCCATCTCGACGAAGCAACACGAAATCGACTAGGCCTCGTCCTCGAAGAAGAGTTTGACCTAGAGCTGGAGCCGGTCGGGATGTTTGGATCGCTGGTTTGGGCCTGGAAGGCTACCGAAGTTGGATATAGGGTTGCCGCTCGCCTTGGGGTTTTGTCCGTTGTCCTAGGTGTGCTCGGAGTTTTGCTGGGAGTATTGAGCCTTTGGTCGGCGACGCCGAAATCCCCGCGGCCGAGGGTAACTAGTGAAGCAATTCGGCCGGTGGAAGACGTCGCCCAATATACTGTCGCCACCCTGAATCGGGCTGTTGGCAAGATGGATGGAGATCCGTTTCGCGGGCGAACTGAATTAGTGGGTGATTGGTGGTTCATGTGGGTCAAGGCGCCCACAATGTGCGACATGGAGCTCGTCTTTACCGGTATCGGTGCGGCAGGCAAATTTTTAGGAGACAGCGCCTGGGTGAGAGTTCCCTTGAGTCTTAAGAACGCAGAGATCGATGGCACGGCTCCGTCAGGTAATTTCGCTAATCTTAGGATGAAAGACACAAAGGTCTCAGTTAACTTCAAGCGGTATGGCAAGGAGTCGCTGGAGTCAGAGATGTTGATGCCCGTAGTGCCTGTTCCTGCCTATGACGAAGTGGAAGCACGAAGGCTGGGTCGCGCCCTGAATGAACAAATCCAACTCTGTGGCGGATGGTCTGACCCTTACGCCAAGCGATCAAACCTCCCCTAACGAGAACCTAATTTACGTCCTCGCCCTAGGGAGGAGAGAGGGCGAATGAGAGCCCGATGCGAAATTCTTCCACTTCAAACTTACCGTTAAATTCGACCTTGGGTCTCTACGACTTCCTGTTGCATGATGGGTATCCTCAAGGATAGCGTGGAGGAGCCCTTTTAGCCCAATTTCGTCGCCCGAGCTTACCAAATATAATCCTTGGCATCCTCGCGCCGGTCGTAATTATCCAGCACGTGCACCACTCTCAGCTTCTTCATCTTCGTGGGCGACAACTGCCCGATCGGCACATACAAAATCTTCCGATTCAAATGCGCCGCGATGGACCGGAAGATCGTTCGCGGTGGTTTGGCGGCTACGTACACTACAAACCGCTCCGTCGAATAATCCAACCCGGCCATCAAGAGCCGCTCCGGCTTCGTCTCGGCGAAATCGTAGTCGGGATCCGACCAGATATCGAACAACCGCCGCGGCGGCAGCGTCATCAAAAACCCGCCGTATTCCGCGCGTCCAATTCCTGGACCCACAATATGGTCAAACGGATGGGTCGAGTAAAACGCCATATCGGATTCGTTCTGGTGCTCGCCCAGCCACGTCGTCAGGTACGTACAGCGGTCTTCCCGATCTTCATCGAACACCACCACGACGGAGCCAACCTCGCCCGCCAAACGGTCGGCTTGGCGCACGTAGATCTTCTTCTGATGCCAGTTCCGAATGGTCTCGCGAATATCGATGCCGTCCAGTATCGACGTCGTGAACGGCTCCACGCGCACGCGCTCCTCTGACAGCAGAGCCTTGGCCTTCTTCTTCAGGAACCGCCCGTATTCTTCGATCACCAGATCTTCCGGCGGATAGGAACAAATCGCGTCTCCGCTGGTTTGCTTGGCCCATTCGCCGGGGATCTTTTCCTTCTTGCGCGGCCTAATGCCCGTCGGCTTCATCCTCTGCTTGGGACGCGGTAAACGGCGGCGAATACGCAGACGCTTGGTGTTCAACCAGATTTCGCTGGCGCTCAGCTTCACGGTCTCCAGCATGGAATGCTCGCTCTGGGCCAGATACCGGTTGGCCATCTGCCACACTTCCCAGCCGAAGTTGTCATCCACGATGGACCGCGCGGCCAACGCCAAATCGTAAGCGCCGGCAAGCAAGTCGCCCGTCATGTGAGCGAGGTTGCGGGTGTAGCGAGCGATGGCGCGGCGCTGCCAATGCGCCATGCTATCGCCGGTGGACTCTTTGTATTTGACCTCCGCCTCGCGCAACAATTCCATCTGAATGCGCGGCTTGTCCAACTTCGCCCCCGCGGCCTTGGTCTCCAAGTCCAGCCGCAGGAATTCATAGCGCTCCTGCAAATACGGATATTCGACGGTGATCTCAGCCAGGCTATCCGGATGCGGATTCAGCAGTTGCACATCGACGCTCTGGGACAAGAGCGTTTGACGCCGGGCCGGCGCTTCCTGCGGCGCTTCCATGGCGTCCAGCAATGGATCGAGGAGGTTCAGCGAGCACACCACCACCATGCGGTCTTCCGGGTGCGCCCCTTGCAGCTTCCATGCCATGGCCGCAGCATGCGCCGTGATTTCTTCGGTGCGCGTCTGCGGCCACACGCGATAGGCTTCCACGTATTTGTCGAGGCCCAGCCGCTGCACGGCATAAGTATCCGGACAACTGTCGTGCAGGTGCGGACGCTCCTGCGTGTCCGGCTCCAGAAAAATCACTTCCGCGCCGATTTCTTCCGCCGTGCGCAGAGCCTCGGTGAAAGGATCCGCCGGCTCCACCGGCACGTAGATCGCGCGATCCTGCCCGTCGTCCTCGGATGCCGTATATAGGATGACGGACATTTCCGGCAGGCGTGTCAGCGCGCGGCGGTAAGCTCCGGCGAGGAACTCGGGCAGCTCCACCGCTACGGTGGAGGGGCGCTGCTCCAATAACAGCCGGCGCAGGGCAATCGCGAATTCCACCTTGCCGGGGACCACCGGGAAGTAGCGGTAGCGCCCGCGCTCCAGGCTTCCGAGTTTGATCTCAGCTTCGAGGGACATAGCGCAGGGCCTCTTCGCCGAGCGTTCGCACGATCGCGGTGCGCAACAGCTCCGCATCCATGCGCGTGCCCTTCCCGCCATCGAAGGCCAACTTCATCGCAAAGCGGGCAATGTTGATGCCGTCGCGAGCGGTATAGCGTTCCTCGGCGGCGTGGGCATGCTGCAGGAACTCGGTCACGTAATTCAGAATGTGATCGTCGCCGAAAGGCAGGTTCTCTTTCAGGATCGCGAACTCTTCTTCGCGCTCCGGGAAATCGATCAGGATCTGTGGCTGCAACCGCGAATGGATGTATTCCGGCAAATCGAAGGTGCTGGCGTCGTCATTCATGGTCGCCACCAAGCGGAACAACGGATGCGCCTTGATTTTGATACCGGCCACGATGGATTCAACGTATCTCCGGTTATCCAGCAGAGGGGCCAGACTCGCCCAGCTCTTCTCGCTCATGCGATTGCCTTCGTCCAGAATCACGATACCCCCGCGCAACATGGCGGTCACCAGAGGCGAGGCCACGTAGCGCAAATTCGCGGCGCCTTCGATCACCGGTGTGACCAGCAGATCTTCCGGCCGCGTATCCACGGTGGCCTGCATAATGTAGACCTCGCGCCCCAAACGTTTGGCCGCCGCATAAGCTAGCGTGGTCTTGCCCACGCCTGGCTTGCCTAACAAACGGGGGTTCATGGGAAGGTCTAGAGGGTCCACTACCAGCCAGGCGGCCAACAGCTGCCGCATGACCTCGTCCTGCCCCACCCAATTCACTGGAAGTTCATCCGGATGAGCCAGATGCAAAGAAACGCCATCGATTTCAACAAGCATGCAGATCTCACTCTAGCAAAACGCGGCAGAACTATAGATGGCACAAACAGTTGCAACTAAATTCCTGATAGCATCGTCAGAGTAGGAAACCAGTAGTCCAGGAGGCTTTTTTCCATGTTGCTGAAACGCTCTATCCTCACAGTCGTCCCGGTGGCGCTGCTCTCCTCTCTAATCCCGTCCGCGATGGCGGACGCTGTGCCGGTTATCGTGCGCGGTAAAGTCCAAATGCAAGATGGATCCGCGCCCGGGAAATCGGTCGGCACCGAGAGAGTCTGTTCAGACTCTAACGGGTCGGGTCCGGGACCCCTCACGGATAAGGCTGGCGTTTATACCTGGCGGATGGAAGTCGACTTCATGCGGTCGCGCGTCTGCTACATTCACGCGACGCTGTCTGGCTATGTGTCCACGCGAGTCGACATCTCGAGTCTTAACCCGGCCAAGAGCGTGAACTTTGACCTGGCTACCATTACTCTGTCGATCGCGGGTTCCGATCCTTACCAGCTGAGCGGTGCGGACAGCGATGTTCCCAGCAAGTCCAGGCAAGCCTGGAAGGCGGCGGGGGCGGCCGTAATGGCGAACAACATTGCGGAAGCCGCCGCGCAATACAAGGCGGCCGCCGAGGCCAGTCCGAAGTATGCACCGGCCTGGCACAATCTGGGCATCTTAATGGATTTCCAGCGTAATTTGCCGGAAGCTCGCAAGGCCTACGAACAGGCCATCGCGGCCGATCCAAAGATGATGGCGCCGTACGTGACGCTGGCTCGCTTGTCCATTAAGGAGAAGGATTGGGCCACCGTAACGAAGTCCACTGCCGCGCTGATTCCCTTGGATAAGAAGCGCATCTTCCCGGAAATGTACTTGCACCAGGCCGTGGCCCAATACAACCTAAAGGACATGGCCGCCGCGGAAGCCAGCGCGAAGGAAGCTCTGAACCCCAAGGAGAAACAGACCGCTCCCCGCGCCGAATACGTGCTGGGCCGCATCATGGAAAGCAAAGGCGACATGGCGGGCGCCAAGCAGCACATGCTGCGTTATCTGGAGCTGCAACCAGCGGCGGAAGACGCCGCGCTGATCAAGGCTCACATCGACGGCCTGGGGCAGCCCGGCGCCCCGGACCCGGATCTCGAACTGATTGTCCGGTAAGGCGGACAATGAGTCGATTTCAGAATAATTTAGCTGAAGGGCTTGAACCGCCGATCTGGGAAAGCGTCGTGAGGCGGATTCGCCTCATTTCCTCACCACCACCTTCGTAGCATTCGTCGCGACGCCATTCTGCGTGATCACAACATCCAAATCCCCGCTCGCCGCGCTGCCAGGCACCGTCAAATTAATTTGATACAACCCCACTCCGCCGGGCGTCAGCCCTGCAAAGGCCACCTGCGCCGGCTGCCCTCCGATGGTAACGGCGGGCTGAATCACCGCCCGCGCGAGCGTATCCCCCGGAGCCGCCCTCCCGGAAGCCACCCCAGGATTCGTCGCTCCCATGCCTACCAGATAAATGATAATCACTTCCCCAGGCTTGGCCGGATTATCCGGCGTCACCAGCTGATAGTCCGCACCGTGCTGCGCGATCACCCGTCCGTCGGAATACGCCGCCACGCCCGCCTGCACCGAAACCACATTGATCTGCAGAGGCACGGATGGCACATCGTTCACCGTCAGCAGCACCGAATACGTACGGTCCGCAACCAACTCCGCGGGCAACTGCGCCACCAATTGCCCCGGGCTGATGTAATACAGCGGAGCGCTATATCCTCCGCTAATCAAGAGCTCCGTGCCCTTCACCCGTACCGGCAGAGGAACCGATGCCGCGCTCTCCGCCACCGTCGCCAGATTGTCGCCATAAATCTGGACCACCGTCCCCGGCGCCAACGGCCCGCCGAGCACCGCGTTGAGGTTGTTCAAAATCCCGTTCGTCGTCAGCACCGGGGGATGCTGCGCATTCGCGACAACCGTTCCGTTGATCTCCAGCACGTCAGGAATCAACGTGCTGAACGTCCCATTCAGCGTCACCGTTGTCTGCCCGGCGAGCAGCTGCACCGGTTCCCAACTCGCCGAGTAATCTCCCGTTACCGAATCCCCGATTAGCCGCAGTGGCGCGTCTCCGTTGGAGAAACTCGCAATCACCGAGCCGCCCGCTAATGCAGTGCCACAATCGTCGAACATCTGCGTCGTCAGAGAAGCAGGCCAACCTACCGGAGCTGAAAACGACCCTGGCAGTTTCGTTTCCGACAAGAAAATCTTCGTTGCTGTGCAGCCGGTCGCACTGCGTGAGTCAAGTTTGTCTACGGGCTCGGATGCTCCCGTGGGACGAACAATCAGTAACACCGAGGCCACTCGCGTAACGTTGCCGATTTTGAACGTGATGGCTCCGCGATAGCCTCCCGGCGCCAGCCCCGCGCTGGAAGCAGTCACTTTGATCCCCGCGGGAGCCGAAGTAGACACCGAACCCGCCGCGGGACTCACAGTGAGCCAGCTTCCCAGATCAGCCGTGGCCACGGTGGTGGTAAAGTTTGCCGCCGCATCGCTGACATTGAGTGAAAGGTTCTGCGACGCCGCTGCCGCTCCCCCTTGCGTCGCCACGAACGTAAGCCCGGAGGGCGAGAGCAAGGGAACCACGGGATCCGTCGCCGCCGCCACATCCGACACCACCGTAACAAGCCTTGGAGCGAACTGCGGTGACGAAACTTCAATCACGCCATAGCTCGCCCCCAGCTTGTTTGTCGCTGTGCCGGTGAGCCTCACATTCAGATCCGAATAGCTTCCCACGGGCGTGGTCCCGCTCAACGGATCGATCTGAATCACATCCGATCCGCTCAGGATTCGGGCTGACCAATTCACCGCCGATCCATCCAGCGCGCTCAATACCGCCAGCTTCTGCGCGACCGAAGACCCCTGCCCCTGCCGCGACTCAAACCGCAACCCGTCGGGCGTCACGCGAATCGACGAGGCCGGCGGCTGAATGGTGAGAATCACCGGAATCTTCGCCGTCCCCGAGGCCCAGGTCACCTGCACCGAATCTAAATACACCCCTGGAATTAGTCCTTGCGGATCCACCGCCAAGGAAAGAAACGCGGTGTTCACTCCCCCGGCGGAAAGCGTGAAGGAGGTGGGGGTCACGCTCTTGAGCCAAGCGCTGCCTCCGGAAATCGCCGCCGAGAACGCGATCGGCTGTGCCGACGTCACGGTCACGATAACAGTTGCGGTCAGTTGCTTCGTCGTAGGAGCCGTATCTACTCGAGCCTCCGTGGGCGCAATCTGCACGGGGCTCGGCGTGACGACGGAAATTGTCGCCGATGTTGCGGACGCCACCAGCGTGCCGTCCGGCAGGCGCATTTCGGCCCGTAGTATCAATCCGGCCGCCGCCGGCACCGCCACCTGCGGAATCTGAAACGTCGACTGCTTCAGCGCATCCGCCAGCGAAACATTCACGGCAGTCGATGTCGCCACCACTTGCTGTTTCTCATCGGAGAGAACCAGCCGTACAGTGCCTTGCCGATGCGCGAACATTTTGTAGGACAGGGTCGCCCCAAAATCCTGCGCGGCGCCGGATCGAACGGCTGAGGAAGGCGTCACCGACAACAACGTCACTTGATCCGGAGGTACTCGCGCTAGCGGCGTCGCGATCCCTCCGCTGACATAGGTCACCCCTCCGATTTCGGCTCCGGTGACGTTTGACACGGAGGAGACGACAAAGGATGGCGAAGGACCCGGGTTGACGCTAGTGACTTGGAAAACAATAATCTCCGGAAGATCGCTAATGCGGCCGAACAGGGCTGTCCCATTCGTGCAAGCGTAGAAGTTCGGCCCCTCCGGTGGGATGGCCTGATAAAACTCGCGCTTTTGAGCTGCCGTTGGGCAATACTTCTGCACGAATTGTGGATCTCCAAGGCTGTTGAGCAAACCCAATCCCGAGGCTTCGTCGATCTGCTGAAAAGTGAAGAAATCGGGCTCGCCGTCAGGGCGCCACGATCCATTGAACGCCCCGTCTACGAACACGCTGTCCGCGGGCGGAATGGCAGGGAACGTCACCTCTTTACTCACTGGCAAAATGATAGGGGAGGCGCTTACACCACCCACTTCCACAACCACCGGCAGCGTACCGACCGTCAGCCCTTGCGGCACCACAAAACGAACTTGAAATAGGCCGACAACGCTGCCGGCGGTCAACGTTGCGGAAAGCAACGCCGCTGTCTGACCGCCCACAGTGACCTTGACGGAAGCTACCACCGCGGGCGCCGGCTGCGAGTGGACGGCGCCGGTGGGAACCAGCGGATTCGTTACGCCGAAACCGTTCCCAAAGCACTTCACGGTATCGCCAGGGAAGGCCGGTTTGGAGTCTGAAAATTGGACGCCTGCTGTGTCAACGCAGCCGGGGTTCATGGTGGGCGCGGTTGGCGCCACGGTGACGTTGAATGGTTGGGACTGCACTGGCACGCTGTTGACCACGCGGCTGACCACAACGGCGGCACTGCCGTTCGTCAGGTCAATGGGCACCTGAATCGTCAGCTGACCTGACCCAGCGGAGCGGAGTGGGGCGGTCCTGCCACCAATGGTCACGCTCGTCCCGTTACAGGAATTGGGATACGCGACGCCGGAAGTTGCGCAAGTGATGCCCGGAATCACGGAAAGATTGGACCCGTTCACCGCGAGCAACTCACCCGGAGCGATCGTACTTGCAGCCTGGCCTGAAGTACTCTGGTTGGCGACGTTGTTTACGGTTGGTGTTTGGGCTGGCAGCAAGCCTGCGGCAATCAACACCATCACCGGCATGACCACTAAGTATGTTCGCAAGAAAGGCCCTCGCTCAGCCTCTCGCGAATCTGCACAAACGCGATGGGGCCCAGTTAATAGTAGACGATCTTAGAGCCGTGTTACTTGCCTTTGGCCTTTTGCTTGCCGGCGGCTATTTGCCCTGGGGCGCGGCAGGCGCGGGCCCGCGGTTCCTCCGCCCGCGCATCGACGGCCTGCGGCAGCCATGCATCCGGTAGCGCGAATAGGCCCGATCCATTTTTTTCATTTGATCTTTCTGTAGCCTGACGCCACTATAATTGTGAGGGGCTAACTGTGCCCCCAGGCGAGGTGGATGCAAACCTTTGACATGATTGTAGTTGGGTCCGGTCCAGCGGGCCAGCGTGCGGCTATTCAAGCCGCGAAGTTCGGGAAGACTGTTGCGGTGGTGGAACAACGCGACGTGGTGGGGGGGGCCTGCATCAATACGGGCACAATCCCTTCCAAGACCATGCGCGAGGCGGTGATGCACCTTTCGGGCGTCAAGTATCAGGCGCTGTACGGGGTGAATTACCGGGTGAAAGAAAAGATCTCCATGGCGGACCTGAGTTTCCGGGTCCAGCACGTGATCAAGACGGAGATCGACGTCACCCAATCGCAACTGTCGCGCAATGGGGTGGAGACGCTATGGGGCCAGGCGAGCTTCGTCGATCCGCACACCATCCACGTGGCGGGTGCTCGCATGAATGGCGATTATGGCGCGGAGAATATCATCATCGCCACGGGGACCAAACCCGCGGACTCCACCAAGGTTCCCTTCAACGGCCGCAACATCATCAACAGCGACCAGATTCTGGATATGAAGGATATTCCCAAGACGTTCATCGTCGTGGGCGGCGGCGTAATTGGCGTGGAATACACGTGCATGTTCGCGGCCTTGGGAGTGCGCGTGATCCTGGTGGAGCGGAGGCCGCGCCTGCTGGAATTCGCCGACGGCGAAATGGTGGAGGCGCTTAGCTACCATCTGCGCGACCGGCGCGTGACCATGCGGCTGAACGAAGAAGTTTCCTCGGTCGAGGATCTACCGGACGGGCATGTGGTGGCGAATCTGGACAGTCAAAAGAAGATCACGGGCGATGCCCTACTCTACGCGGTAGGACGGCAGGGCAACGTGGACTCGTTGAATCTGGCCGCGGCGGGGTTGGACGCGGATGAGCGTGGCAGGATCATGGTCGACACAGATTACCGGACCAAGGTCCCGCACATCTTCGCGGTAGGCGATGTGATTGGGTTCCCGAGCCTGGCGTCGGTCTCCATGGAACAAGGCCGCATTGCGGCAGCGCGGGCCTACGGTAAGACGATTCACACGAACCCGGCGGCGTATCCTTACGGGATCTACACCATTCCGGAGATTTCCTTTATCGGGAAGACCGAGGAAGCGCTGACCGATGAGGACGTTCCTTATGAGGTTGGTGTGGCGTACTACCGCGAGATCGCGCGGGGCCAGATTCGCGGCGATACCACGGGACGCCTGAAGCTGATCTTCCACCGCGAGACGCTGGAGATTCTGGGCGTGCATATCATCGGCGAAGGCGCCACGGAATTGCTGCACATCGGACAGGCCGTAATGGTGCTGAAAGGGACGCTGCAATACTTCGTGGACACGGTGTTCAACTACCCAACACTGGCCGAATGCTATAAGGCCGCGGCGTTCAATGGCATGAACCGGCTGGGCTCGGCACCCGCGCCTACTTGCAAGTAAACCGGTAAGGCTGGTTTTGGCGGGTGCAAACGGGAAAGTGTTGAGACGCGGCGGTTTGTGGGCGCGAAGTGCGGAAAACGGTGGGTTCGTTCCGTTAAATTCGTGTGTGCGGGGGGTGGTTGGATTCACGAGCAACGCTCCCTCGGGACCTATTGTGGGGTGCGGCTCGAGGGTTTGTGGGCGTCTGTGAGGGGAAAGGACGGCGGCGGTTGGGGATGAGGTAGGTACTTGCTGTGGGAAGACTCGGGGGGGCTCGCTACTGGGTAGGATGTGGGCCTTCGATCGCCTCCAGAACCTGCCTAGTAATCTTAGGATGCAGTATGGAGCTGCCGTGAAAAGGAATCACAACGCGGCGGGGGCCTTGCCGTAAATTCGATGGCTCCCTTTGGAGCGTAGCGGCTCGAAGCCGGCAGCCAGAAGTTCGGCCTCCGCGTCTGAAGCCGTCCAACGCGGCATGAGGAAGCAACGGAATCAATACGCGCTGGAAGAAACGGTCGTCATTCTGAGGCGGCATTTGCTGAAGAAGGAGCCCATCTCGAAGCTCTGCGATGCTCGTCCGGCGGTGGTCGCAGAAGACCGAGATCGGTGCCGGGGGGTTCGTTGGATGGCTCGACATCACCACCAGCAAGTTCTACGACTGGCGGGAACGTTACGGGAAGGTGAACGGGCACAAGGGCTGGGTTCCCCGCGACTTCTGGCTGGAGGATTGCGAGAAGCAGGCCATCATCGGCTTTCATCTGAAGAACCCGCTGGAGGGTTACCGCAATACAGCGCCAGATTCATCGCCAGCAGGCTGCGTGAAGAACGAAGGCCAATCTTCGGTAAACTCACCATAGAGGCGTTCCCGTGGCCGAGTCGCGTGGCTTTGGAAACTGCCAATGGGAGAGGGCGATGAAGAGTCGATACTATTTCACCACTCTGCCGCTGCTACTGCTGCTTGGCGCCGCAACGCCTGCTGATGCACAGGTCCAACCGCAGCTCGCTGAGCGCTACTTCAAGGAAGCCACGACCCTCTGCGAGCGAGACGCGGGCCGGCTTTGGGGTGTGTCGCTCTGCGGTCCGCTGGTGATCGTCGACCCGGCGACCGGAACGCGTGCCACGAGCCAGCCGGAACCGGCGGGGCCGACACCGCGCTTTTCGGGTTTCGCGGACGGACCGGTCTCGTGGGGCGGGTTGCGGTGGTTCGCCATTCCCTTGTCCATGCTCCCGCCGAACGCTGCGGACGAACGCCAGCAGGTGATGCTGCACGGGCTGTTCCATCGCATTCAGCCAGAGCTGGGGCTCATAACGGAAGACGGCTTCAACGAGCATCTCGACACGCTCGAAGGGCGCGTCTCCATTCAACTCGAGTGGCGGGCGCTGCGCAGAGCGCTCGAATCGAACGGGAGCGATCGGGCCGAGGCGATTGCCGATGCGCTGGCCTTCAGACGCGAACGCCGCGCCCGGTTTCCCGACGCGGCGGACAACGAACGGCGCGAGGAGATTCGCGAAGGGCTCGCCTCCTACACCGGCATCGCGGCCTGGGCTGATTCGCCGGCGGATGCCCACCGTGCCGCAGCGTTGGCACTCGCAGGTGGCGAATCGCAAACGGCCTTCGTCGGAAACTTCGAAGGCGCTTCCGGACCCGCGTACGGCGTGCTGCTCGACGATCTGCTGCCGGGATGGCGCCGGCAGGTTCGCGGCACGTCGGACCTTGGCGATCTGCTGGCCTCCGCAACCAACAGGCCAGCGACGAGGGATGTTGCCGTGGCCGCGGCGCGCTACGACGGGGTAACGCTGCGAACGGCGGAGGAGGCGCGCGATCGAGTAAAGCAGGTTCGCGTCGCCGAGTTGCGCCGACGCTTCGTTGATGGGCCGGTGCTGACGATGCCCGCGGTGGGCAGGGGGACCAGCGACACCCACGACAGCGTCGGCATTCTGGGGGCCGGTACCGTGTACTTTCACAGTTTCACGCAGTCGGGTCAGTGGGGCGGACTCGAGGCCAATGGCGGAGTCTTGCGCGCTGCCGATGGATCCACACTGTCCGTACCCGTTACCGGACCACTCGAAGGGACCACTCTGCGGGGCGACGGCTGGAGCGTCACAGTGAACGCGGGGTGGGTCGTTCAACCGACGTCGCGACCTGGCTCATTTACTATTGTTCGCGAGAAGTAATCTCCGTTACCTACGCTGGTCGTCGCTGAGGTCAACCCGGCGCGCCCTCTGGCCACAACTCTGGCGGTGGTGTAACAAACTGCTCCCACTAACCAGTTACCTCGCGTGTAGTTGCCCACCGTGGACCAAAACTGTCCGCCGCAGCCCGCCGCAACATTTAGGAGACTTGTGGCTAGGGGAGCGTTTGCCAATGCTTTGGTGCGGGCTTGCGTGGCGTGGCGCTAGCAAGCCACCACGACGGCCTTGCCCTGAGGCCGCAAAAGCAGCAGTGGTTTCGCCTCTTCCAGCGCCTGAACCAACGCGAGTTCCGCGGGAGACGGCGGCATTGCGCATGATTTGATGGCCGCTCGATCCGTTTGCCAATCCGAGTGCCGGTTCCCGGAGCCGCTGATTGACGCGGATATGGCGTTTACAAATTGAACACGCGCCTGGCGTTTTCGCCCAGGATGTTGCGTTTGGCTTGCTCGGTCAAGAACGGGAGGCCGACGATTTTGGCGGGGACGTCGAAGTCCCAGTGGGGCCAGTCGGAGCTGAAGAGTAGATGGTTCTCGGCGTCGATGGCTTCGAAGGTGGACTCCAGCAGTGATGGAGACTCCGCCACAATCAACTTTGACGCGGGTTAGAATTGTCAAGAGGGATCAATGCCGATCAGTCATATCGTCGCCGAGGGAATTGGGCCGTTCAAGAAGGTCCATTTGGATCTCCGCGGCCCGGATGGCAAGGCGAGTTATGGCCCGCATGTTCTGGCGGGCGTAAATGGCTCTGGAAAATCCACTATTTTAAAGGGTTTGGCGTGGTGTATCGCGAATAAGAGCCGAGATGGATTCCCCATTGCAGAATGGGCTCAGTTCCTACCTGATCACGCAGTATCACGTGTTCTTGTCGTCTTTGAAGCAGGCGATAAACAATGGGCTCGAGCTGTTGCTGCCGACAAGCCGGGCATCGTAGGCGCTCCTCTCGATGATTGGGTAGCTAATTCACTCGACTCGATTTCCGTTTCTTTAGATCTGTCTAAGACTTCCACGGTCATTCCGCCTCTGGGCGCGCCAAGTCAGTTTTTGTCGTGCACGACCCGAATTTACGACGAGCCAGGCCTCCCTCTAGGCCATACTTGGGCCGCGTACTCGCCAAGCCGAGCGCTCCGACGCCTGGACGAGGTCAAGGTGTCAGCTCAAACATCACCGAGTGAAAATCGATTTTCCTTCGAAGAAACCGTTAGCAACGAAGCTTTACAGGAGTGGCTGGTCGGGCTATACAGCCGTCGTGCAATTGCGCGAGACCGGAATCAAGAAACCGAAAAGTACAATGCAACTTTCAGGGCTTTGGAGCTAGGCTTGCAGCACGTGTTTGGCAATCACGTTTCCATTGTCGTTGACATTGAGGCTCAGCTTCTTCCCAAACTTAAAGTCGGTAAGCAAACTTTGAATTTCTCCCAAGTGCCAGACGGAATTAAGTCGACATTAGGGTGGATGGCAGACTTTATGAGGCGATGCGAGGATGTGAGCGTTCACCATCCAGCTGGTATACGACCAGAGGGTATTCTTCTATTCGACGAGATCGAAACCTTTTTACACCCAGTGTGGCAGCGGCGCGTGTTACCAGCAATGCGGGCGGCCCTTCATACCACCCAGTTTCTGGTTACGTCGCACTCGCCGTTCGTGATCTCGTCTTGCAGGGACGCGATGATTCACGTACTAAAACTTGGGAACGACGGGTATGCGTACGCTGAGCCGCCGGTCAACGCTCCGATTGGGGAAAGCATCACTTCAACGCTGAAAGACATCTTTGGCGTTGATAGCCGTTTCGACGTGGAAACGGAGGACGAACTGAAGGAGTGGAACGATCTCCACAAGACTCGGAGCTCGCAGAAGCTGACCGCCAAGGACGAGGCGAGGTTCAAGGAACTCACGCGGACGCTCGGAGGGAGAAGCGAAGAGCTTCATTCGATTGTGAACCCTGTTCCCAAACTCGCCAAGAGCACGGTGGACTCGCTCACGGGGGACACTCCCGCACGATCTAGCCGCCCGAAGCGCGCTGCATCCCGATAGGACTACATGATCCGGTTGCAGCGGGGCCCTGCGCACGGGCGGCTGAACATGCACTCAGCCGCCTGGACTGCTCGCTGGCGAGCAATCCACGGAGGCACACAAAACGGCGATTGGGCCACGCCGACTGCTAAGGAACTCCTTTCCACCGAACTCCGCCGGCTTTCTCGCGGGAAATGTGCGTACTGCGAAGGTCTACTGGGAGTTACGTCGTACCTTGAAATCGAACATTACATTGCCAAGACCGTGAAACCGGACCTCGCATTTGATTGGAACAATTTATTGCCAGTCTGTCGGCTCTGTAACGGGAAGAAGAGCAACATTGATCATAAAGGCCTTCTTCTGAAGCCCGATCGCGATGATCCCGAAAGCGTCCTGTGGCTGAACCCGGATAGCGGTGAGTTGGAGACCCGCGTCGGTGTGGCTCCTGCGTTGCGGCGTCGAGTCGAGCGGACAATCGAACTTTGCGACTTGCAACGCGGGCTTCTTTGCACAAAGCGAATAGAGGTTATGAACAAGACCATCCGCTGGCTGGAGCGAGTATCCGCACTCGGCGGCGGCCCCTTGGATAGGAAACTTCGGGATGAATGGGCGGAGTTATCCAATCCCCACTCAGAATACAAATTTGTGATTCGGCACGTTCTTGAAATCAAGGGCGAGCCGCGGCTAGCATCCTATGATCGGGTCCAGTTCGAATTCTTTACAGGTTAAACACACGCTTGGCGTTTTCGCCCAGGATGTTGCGTTTGGCTTGCTCGGTCAAGAACGGGAGGCCGACGATTTTGGCGGGGACGTCGAAGTCCCAGTGGGGCCAGTCGGAGCTGAAGAGTAGATGGTTCTCGGCGTCGATGGCTTCGAAGGTGGATTCCAGCAGTTTCATGTTGGTCATCTCCATGGGCTGGGATGTGTAGTACATGTCGCGCATGTATTCGCTGGGGAGCTTCTTCAACAAGGGCGCGTCGGACTGGCGCATCAGGTATTCGTGGTCCAGGCGCTGCATCATGAAGGGGAGCCACGCTAGACCGCTTTCTATCCAGATGACCTTGAGCTTGGGAAAGCGCTCGCACAAGCCGTTGATGATCCAGTTGGTCAGGTGGATCATGTTGCAGGTGACGAACGACAGGGAGTGCACGGATACGAAGCGATTCACCAGGCGGCCCACGTTATAGTCGGGTCCGGCGTGAAAGCCCAGGGGCAGACCGCGTTCTTCGAGTTCGCGGTAGACGGGCATGTAGTCGTTGCGATAAACGCCATTGCTGCGCTGGCCAGTGATTAAGAAGCCGGCGACTCCTGGTTTGCCGGCGAATTCGCGGATGGTACGCAGGCAAGCCTCGGGACTGTTGAAGGGGAGCGCGAGCATGCTCTTGATGCGGGGCTCCTTCGCGAGGATGCGCGAGGTGAACCAGCGGTTGTAGGCGAAGATTAGCTGGGTCTCCATTTCAGGGTTGGGGTGGAGGCCGATTTCGAGCATGGGTTGCGGGAAGAGAACCTGGATGTCGATGCCCATGGAATCGATGGCTCGGCGGACTAGCGTGAGGTCGCGATGATCCCCGTTAGAGGTATCGACATCCTCGGCTAGTTGAATCTGGTGCGGGATGCGGCCGAAGACGTCCTGGAACGTCAGCCCGGCGGGGTGATTGCTGAGCGCGATGTTTTTGGCATTGGGCCACATCTCCGACATGGCCTTGCCGTTGCGGCGCAGGACGGGGTCTTCGATGTGGTCGAGGACCTCGGACCAGGAATCGAATTCGACGTGATGGGAATCGACGTCGACGATGAAGTAGTCTTTCAGCTTGAAGCGTTCGATGTCGCGCGTGGCGTTGGCCAGGATTTCGCGGGAATCCGTGCGCGTGGTGATTTGCTGGGTGGCGCGTTTTTGGGCGTTGAGTTTATCGGTGACGGTGCTCATGCTTGGGCTCCTCTTGAGAACCACAGGGCCATGTCGAAGGGGGTGAGGTCTTGCGAGCGAAGTAGCGCGCAGGCTAGCGTGAGAGCCTCGGTGGTGCTGACGTCCGGGTCCAGGGGTGGGAGTTCCCTGCCCGCGGCCTCGCAGGCATTCGCGTAGAGTCGGGTTGCCGCGGTTACTGCGGCGCGGACGGACTCGGGATCAGAGGGTGACATAGACAACTCCATCTTCTTCATGGACCGGGACGGGCGTGAGGCGGATGTCGGCTTTGGCCGGATGGGATCCGGTTTTGATGCTGAATTCGTAGCCATGCCAGGGACAGATGATGCGCATATCGGATTCGTCGAAGGCATAGCCGGTGGAGCAGTTTTCGGGAGACAACAACTCGCGGACGGCAGGCAGGATTAAGCCTTGGCAGGCGGGTCCGCCTTGGTGGGGGCAGGTGTTTTCGTAGGCATAGAGGCGGCCCTCGACGCGGAAGAGGCCGATGGTGGCGTCGCCAATGTCGACTACCAGGCGGCCGTGTTCGGGGAGGTCTGCAGAAGTCGCGGCGGGGTGTTTCGGCACTTCGATATTATAGGGCACTTGCAGCCTGCCCCACTTTGGAGCGCACAAAAGGAGACGCGCCGGGGACGATGCCCAGGCGCGCACTATAGGGAGAGGAGAGAGAACTACGACTACGAAACCATTTGAGCTTCGGGCACTTCGGTGGTAGCGGAAGTGCGGAACTCGTACTGCTGAATTTCCATGGCGGCGCGACCGTCTTCAAAACGGACAACGCGTCCGCGTGCCACTAATTTCAAGGCACACTTATTGTTCAACTGGGCGGGCCAATTGATGGACACTTCCAAGCGGCGTCCAGGCAATACCATGCCCTCGGTGGTGAACAATATACCAGCGCTGGAAATATTCAATGTCTTGCCGTCACCAGCTTCATCGCCACCGCGCTTATTCAGCACCCGGTAACGGACTTCACGCTCGATCGGGAACCGGTCTGCGTGGCGCCGATCATTTCCTGTTAGCTCAGCACTCAATGTTGTTACCTCACGCGGTCTCACTGGAGCTATTGTGGGGCCATCTGCTTGAATCGACAATAGGTTTTAGGGGCCATTCGTAGACAGTACTCGTGTACCGGTTACTTGAACTATGAGTCTAGGCTGACAGTCCTGTGTGGATAACTTAGTGGGAATTTTTACGCAGGCGAATTTCTTCCAGGCGTTGGGCGATGCGTTGTTCGACTCCACGGTCGGTGGGGCGATAAAACAGCGTGCCTATGAGATGTTTTGGCATGCATTCCATTTCATTGAGGCCGCCTTCGAACTGATGGGCATGTTGATAACCTTCGCCATAACCCCATTCCTTCATTGCTTTTGTCGGGGCATTGCGAAGCTGCATGGGTACGGGCTCGGCGATTTCCGTCTCGGCGATTTCCACAGCTTTTTTCAGAGCCGTGTAGGCGGCATCGGATTTGGGCGCGACTGCCAGATAAATGGCGATCTGGGCGAGGGCCTGGTCGCCTTCGGGTTTACCCAGGAAATGGACCACCTGCTGAGCGGCCATGGCTTGCTCCATCGCGCGGGGGTCGGCGAGTCCAATATCCTCGATGGCCATGCGGACGAGGCGGCGCGCGATGTACATGCGATCCTCGCCGCCGGAGAGCATACGAGCCAGCCAATAGAGAGCCGCGTCGGGGTCGGAGGATCGAATGCTTTTGTGGAGAGCGGAGACCAGATTGAAGTGCTGCTCGCCGGATTTATCGTACAGCAGCATCTTGCGTCCCAGAACGGATTCGACGGCTTCGCTGGTGAGGGTTCCATCCTGGGCGACGGAAGCGGCAAGTTCGAGGATGTTGTAGGCAGCGCGCGCGTCGCCATTGGAATAGACGGCGATCTGGCTAAGGATATCGGGAGTCGCCTCCAGATGGATTACGGGAAGGGCACGCTGCAATAGAGTGATGATTTCTTCGCGCTCCAGGGCTTGGAGTGCGTAGACTCTGGATCGGGAGAGCAGGGCGGAGACAACCTCGAAGGACGGATTCTCGGTAGTGGCGCCGATCAGGATGATATCGCCGCGTTCGACGTAGGGCAGGAAGGCATCCTGTTGGGCTTTGTTGAAGCGGTGGATTTCGTCCACGAAGACGACGGTGCGGCGGCCGAGTTTGCGGGTGCGCTCGGCATCCACCATGACGGCCTTAATTTCCTTGATGCCGCTGAGGACGGCGCTGAAGGGCACGAAGTCGCAACGGGTCATGCGGGCGATCAGTTTGGCGATGGTGGTTTTGCCGACGCCGGGCGGTCCCCACAAGATCAGGGATTGCAGCTCATCGCGTTCGATTTGGACTCGGAGAGGCTTGCCGGGGCCGAGGATGTGGGATTGACCGGCGTATTCTTCGAGCGTCTGGGGGCGCATGCGTTCGGCGAGGGGACGCTTGGCATCGTTGGCGACGTCGTTGGCTACGTCGTTGGCTACGGAAGAGAACGGGGCGCTATCGAAGAGGCTCATGCAGAGGGTGAGGCTCGCTGCCTACGGGCTTCATATAACAGGATACCGGCTGCCACGGCGGCATTGAGCGACTCCACATTTGACGTGGGGATGCGGATGCCGGTGGAGCGGCCGGATAGTGCGGGGCTGAGTCCGCGACCTTCCGCTCCGATGAGCAGGGCGCAGGGCTGGTCCAATTTTGATTCTGCGGGAGTGGTGGTGGCTCGGGGATCGGCGGCGAAGAGGATCAACTTCTGCGCGGCTTTCAAAAATACTTCGGCACTGACGCCGGCGGTGAGAGGGATGCGGAAGATGGATCCGGCGGAACCACGCAGGCATTTGGGGTTATAAGGATTCACGGAACCCTTGAGGAAGATGGCTCCGGTGGCGGCGAAGGCTTCGGCAGCACGCAGAATGGCGCCCGCGTTGCCGGGGTCCTGCACGCCGTCGAGGACGATGAGCAGCGACGCCGGCGCACTGAGGAGTTGATCGGGGGTCCAGGTTTGGGGGCGCACCAAAGTGAGAATGCCTTGCGATGTTTCGGTGGAACTGAGGCCGGCGAAGGTGACATCGGTAACGGGGATCACGCGGGTGTGCGGGCCAACGCCGAATTCGGAAGGCTGCGCGCGCGCGGACTCGGCGACGATGATGGAGTGGATTACGGCATCGCTGCGCAGAGCCTCTTCGAGCAGGTGGGGGCCCTCGGCCAGAGCCAAGCCGTCCTTGGTAAGGCTGCCGTGCTGGGCGGCATAACGGACATCTTTCAGCAGCGGATTTTTATCACTTAGGAATGTTTCGGGCACAATGCGCTTACAATGTTTCTGAACGCTCAGCATAGCGCATGAAACGGGTCCTACTCATTTCCGGGTTGGTGGTTGCAGCGCTGGCGGGCTGGTGGGCGATCCATAGCGTCCAGTCGGTGGCGCGGCAGATTCAGGCGCAATCGCTGCTCGACGAGGCCAGAGCAGCGGACATCATTATTGTTTTGGGGGCGGCGGAGTATCGCGGCACACCTTCGCCGGTATTGACGGCGCGCTTGAATCACGCGCTGTTTTTGTATTTGCAGGGGTTGGCTCCCAGGATTCTGACTACCGGAGGCGCGGGGGGGGATCCGACGTTTACCGAGGGCGGCGTGGCGCACAATTACTTGAGCCGGCATGGAGTGCCGTCGGAAGCGATTCTGGTGGAGTCGGAAGGCGAGAGTACGGTCCACAGTATTGTCGCGGCGGCGGAGATTATGCGGCGGATGGGGCTGAAGAGCTGCATCGTGGTAAGCGACGGGTATCATATCTTTCGCGTGAAGAAGTTGCTGGAGAGTCGCGGGATGATTGCTTACGGGTCCCCTCGGCCGGAGGAGCGGAAGCCGGATGCGGGAGGCTGGCTGGGCGGATGGGTGTACGTGCGCCAGGCGATCGCCTACGGGTTGTGGAGAGTCGGGATTCCGGTTTAGTATTTGCGGAGGACGGCTAGGACTTTGCCTTGCACCGCTACGGATTCGCCGGCTACGAAGATGGGTTGCATGGCGGAGTTGGCGGGTTGCAGGCGGACGCGGTCTCCGGCTTCGCGGTAGAAGCGCTTGAGGGTGGACTCGGAGCCATTCACCAGGGCGACCACGATGTCTCCGTCGCGGACGGTGGAGGTTTTCTCTACCAGAACAAAGTCGCCGTCGCAGATGTGATCTTCGACCATCGACTCGCCGCGAACTTGTAATGCGTATGTATTCGGATCACCGGTGAAGTCCGCGAAGTTGACGGTGTCGTGGCCGGTCATCTGTTCCACGGGATGTCCAGCGGCGATGCGGCCCAGCAGAGGAATCTCCATGGTGGGCGCCACGCTGTGGTGTTGGCGTTCCTCGGCGTAGTACTTAGGAGCGATCTCAAGCGAGCGGCTCTGATTAAAGCCACGCTTGAGGTATTGCTTGGACTCCAGTGCCAGGATGTGCTTATGCACGGTGGCAAGCGAGGCCAGATCCATTCCTTCGGCGATCTCCTCGTAGCTGGGACTATAGCCACGCTTGTCCAAAAATTCCGCCAGGAAGTTCAAGAAGTCCTTTTGACGTTTGGTGAGTGCCATAACGGCATTATAGGCGAAGAAAGAGAGAACTTCAACCAGTATGTTATATTCGCCACATGTTGCGACGCACCTTATTCGCACTTGTTGTGGCCTACGCCCTGGCGCAAGGCCAGGAGATCCGCCGGCCTTACGTGCTGCTGGTCTCGGTGGATGGGTTCCGTTACGACTACGCGGCCTTGCATGGGGCGCCTAACCTCACCAGGTTCGGCAAGGAAGGCGTGCGGGCGGAGGGGCTGATTCCGCAGTATCCTTCGTCGACGTTTCCGAACCACTATTCGATCGCGACGGGGCTCTTTCCGGCGCACCACGGGATTGTGGATAACACCTTCTTCGATCCGGCACGGCGGGAGGTATATCGCTCGAATGGTTTGGACGGTTCCTGGTACGGGGGGACTCCGCTGTGGGTATTGGCGGAACAGCAGGGAGTACGGACGGCGTCCTTCTTTTGGGTAGGCTCAGAGGCGGAGATTCAGGGTAGGCGTCCGCGCGAATACCGGGTGTTCGAAGACACGTTGCCCAACGAGGAGCGCGTGCGGCAGGTGATCGACTGGTTTCGACGGCCGGAGGCGCTGCGTCCGCATCTGGTGACGCTATATTTTTCGGACGTGGACCACGCGGGGCATGACACGGGTCCGAAGAGCGCGGCGACCAAGAAGGCCGTGCAAAATATTGACGCGCTGTTGGGGCGATTGCTGGAGGGGTTGCGAACTACGGGTACTCCGGTGAACGTGTTCATCGTTTCCGATCACGGGATGATTGAGGCACCTCCGCCGATTCGCGTGGGGGCGGTTACGGATTTCGCGGGGTTTGAAATTCCGTCGCTGCGGGGCTCGCAGATCATGTTGTATTCCTCCGACGCGGCGCTGGCGCGGAGCACGGTGGAGCGGGTGAATCGGAACGCGACTGGGTATTCCGCTTATTTGCGGGAGGAGACTCCGGAGGCGTGGCACTATCGCGGGAATGCTCGCGTTGGAGACGTGGTAATCGCGGCGGCGGGGAGCGGCGTGGTGGCGATTGATCCTGCAAACGGGCAGACAGGGGCGGGTCCGAAGGGGTTTCACGGGCCGGACGCGGCGGCGGTTCCGGAGATGCGGGGAATATTTTACGCCGGGGGGCCGGACTTGAAGAGTGGAGTCACGATTCCGGCGTTTCAGAATGTGGATATTTATCCGTTGATTGCGCGGTTGCTGAAGTTGAAGACGGGGTCGGTGGATGGCTCATTGGATACGCTGCAGCCGATTTTGAAATAGCTCTGTGCGGCCGGCTAGTTCCGCTGATCGGCAAGAGCATAACTCTAGTCCCCGGCCACGTAGCGCTCATACCAGCTTTCGACTGTCGTCCGATGCAGAGCTATCCACGCGTTGTACACCGAATAGGCATAATCGATTTTGGTTATCACGCCATCCGTTCCTTCGTGGGCGAAGAGATGCCGGATGGTCAGAGCGCTCCCCAATGGGGGTGGGGCCAGCTGATGAAAAGCACCGCGCTGGCGCAGTGCCCGTCGCTTCACCCAGATCCCGTCAGCCCTTCGCGTAACCGCGCCGTGAAGAGTCAACAGGTGGATGGCGACGGATTGGATCGCCTGCGGCGAATCGTCCCCATGATGCTGGACACCGTAGGCGTCTCCCCACACCGCATCGAGGAGCCCTGCATCCTTTTGAGATAAAGAGGCCGGTTGAGATAAAGAGGCCGGGATGACGCGCGGTGCAATTGACCCGGTAAGGAGTTCAGCCTCCGGCGGATTCCCACTTGTCCACGCCAGCATCAGAGCCCAGCAGGCAGCTGAGGCGCCTATATATCGATGGGTGGGACCGTCGTAGGGCGGAAACAAAGCGCCGCAACCGGGGCACGGGATCAGGTCGCTCGACATCAGTTTTCCGTGGGCCGTTGTGCCTGATCGATGACGATGACATCTACCGGGCCCGTGCGGCGTTCCAGTTTGAGGCCCAATTGGTCGCGTAGAGCCTCGAATATCGTCGCACCTGTGGCCTCGACGGAAGGGGGCGCATCCGTGTTGCCTAGAGCCCGGAGAGGGGGCTCGTCGGAGAACGCCAGATCGAAGGTGTAGTTGCCTTTCAGTCCGGTCTGATCGATGATCGGCCGATCCATGAACTGCGAGAGTCGCCAGGCGAAAAAAGCGATGGGGGCAAATTTGGCGTTCCATTTGCGCCGAAGTCCGTCTCGCTCGTAATCGATCTTGAGGTCGCTGCCGTTGGCCGGTTCCTGCTGCTTGAGGTTCTTGGGGCCGTTCCTATCCAGCGTCAGCACGTAGACTGGCATTTCCTTTGTTTCGTGGTGGAAACGCAACCCGAAACGATCCGTCAGTAGACTCTGCATCATCAGATGGAGTTCGTCGATGTTGGATGGCCGGGATGCCAAGCCCACAATATCGTAGGCATCCGTATCAAGCCATGCCGGACCTCCGATCACTTGGGTCGGCTTGACCCAATGGGCTACCCAGATGACCATGCGCAGAGGAAGACAAGCAGCTACATAGCGCTCGCCGCCGGGGGCGGGATTCATGCCGCATGCCGTCTGGTTGGGCGGACTGGGTTTGATCGTGGCCACTTCGAACTTTGGTGGAACCGCGATGCGCGGATCTTGTCCGAAGCTGAGGGAGGCGTAGATCAGAAAGATGCAGACCCGGTTCATGGCAACAATAATATAAGACCGTTTGGCGAGCCGCTAGCGCACAAGTTTTAGGGCTCGGCGGAAGAGCGGGTCGAACTCATTGGACTCGGTGGCGGAGCGGGCTTTTGCCAGGGCGGCTTCGGCGGCGGGGCGGGAGGCTCCGAAGTTGGCGAGGGCGGAGATGACGTCTTCTTCGGTTTCGCTGAAGGCGCTTCTGGGGGCGGTTGTGGCGTTACGGGCGGCTCCGGGGAGCAAGTCTAGTTTGTCGCGCAATTCCAGGACCAGGCGCTCGGCGGTTTTCTTGCCGACTCCGGGGATCTTGATCAATTGTTCCAGCGATCCAGATTTGATGGCGGCGGCGAGGTCGGGAGCGGGAAGGCCTCCCAGGGCGGTGATGGCTAATTTGGGACCGACGCCGCTGACGGTGATTAGTTTCTCGAACAACGCCTTGTCGGCTTGGGAAACGAAACCGTACAGCAACAGGGCGTCCTCACGTACGTGCGTATGGATGTGCAGGCGCACCTCTTTACCGGTTTCAGGCAGCGATGAGTATGTGGAGATGGGGATGATGACGTCGTAGCCGACGCCGCCGACGTCCACGGTCAACTGCTGCGGATGTTTCTCTAGCAAGGTTCCACGGAGGTGGGCAATCATTAGACACTAGGATACGGAATGCGACGACGATTTTTTGTGGATGAGGTACGCAACGGGCACGCGCATATTGAAGGGGATCATGCCCGCCACCTCACAAGCGTGCTGCGGGTGGAGGCCGGGCAGCGCTATGAGATCTCCGATAATCGCAACGTGTTTCTGGCGGAGATCGAGAGCGCTCGCAAGAACGACGTGGTGTTCCGGACGCTGGAGAAGTTGGCTCCTGAGGCGGCACGGGTATCGATTACGCTGTTCGCTTCCCTGGTCAAGTTCGATCACTTCGAATGGATTATTGAGAAGGCCACGGAGCTGGGGGTGGCCAGGATCGTTCCGGTAATCGCCATCCGAACGGAACGCGGCTTGGAGAAGGCCGCGGAGAAACGCATCGAGCGGTGGCGGCGGATTGCACTGGAGGCCAGTCAACAATCGCGGCGAGCTTATTTGCCGGAGTTGGAGGATGCCATTCCCTTCGGCGAGGCTGTGAAGCGGCAGGCGGGGTATCGATATGTATTGGATGAAGAGGGCGGAGCGCCGCTGGCGGGGGCGCTGCCTTCTACACGCGACGTCGAAGACACGGTCGCGGTCCTGATCGGGCCGGAGGGCGGGTGGACGGAGGCGGAGCGCCAGCAATTTGGCTCCGCTGGGTGGGCTCGGGTGTCGATGGGGCCGTTGATTCTGCGGGCGGAAACGGCTGCGATCGCGGCCATCTCTGTGATTAGCGGAGGATGGCTGTGATCAGCGGGGGATGGCTGCTAGACTCAAAGGGTTGATCCATCGTCTGGTTTTTGAAAATCTAAAACACCGCCCCCTGCGCACGTTGCTGAGCCTGGTGCTGATCGGTGCGCAAGTCACGATGATTCTGGCCCTGGTCGGCGTGAGCCGCGGAGTGCTGGGAAACATGCAGCGCCGCGCCAAGGGTACCGGCGCCGATATCATCATCCGTCCGCCGGATTCCAGCGTGCTGAGCTTTTCGAGCAACATGTCCGAGAAGATCGTGGAAGTGGTGCGCGGGATGGAGCACGTGAAATTGGCCACTGGCGCGCTGGTGCATCCGATCAGCAACCTGGATTCCATTACGGGCATTCACCTGGACGAGTTCAACGAGTTGAGCGGCGGCTTGGTGATCCTGAAAGGCAAGGGGTTTGAGAAACCTGACGATCTGCTGGTCGACCGCGTGTTCGCGCAGAGGAAGAAGCTGGAGCCGGGCAGCAAGCTGGACTTTGGACATCTGTGGAACATTGTGGGCGTCGTGGAGGAAGGCAAGCTGTCGGCCACGTTCGCAGATATTGCGGCGCTGCAGGATATTTTCGGTGAGACCGGCAAGATCTCCTATGTATACGTGAAGCTGGACGATCCTAAAAACACGGACGCCATGAAGGCCACGCTGCAACAGAAGTTCGACACTTACAAGATCTACAGCATGGAGGAGTTCACAGCTTTATTTACGACCAACGCCGTGCCGCTGGTGGAAACTTTTATCCAGGTGGTGGTGGGCATCGGAGCCTTCGTGGGCTTTTTGGTGGTGTTCCTCTCCATGTACATGGCGGTGTTGGAGCGCACTCGCGAGATTGGCATCCTAAAAGCAATGGGCGCCTCTCCGGGTTACATCGTGGGAATATTGCTCCGCGAGACAGTGTTGCTGGCTTTGGCGGGCACGGCTCTGGGCATCGCCATGGCGTATGGGACGCGCGCCTTGCTGGCGGCCGTGGCGCCCAACATGCCGCAGGTGATCGTGCCGGACTGGTACCTGAACGTTGCCATCATCGCATTGGGCGGATCGTTGGCCGGGGCCGTGTATCCAGGGCTGAAGGCCGCGAAACAGGATGCGATCGAGGCTCTGGCATATGACTGAGATCGATATCCGCGGACTAACCAAAACGTATCGCATTGGCGATGTGGACGTACACGCGCTGCGGGGCGTGGACCTCAGAGTGGAACGCGGGGAATTTGTCGCCATTGTGGGGCCCAGCGGGTCCGGCAAATCGACGCTGTTTAATATTTTGGGTGGGCTGGCTCCACCGACGTCCGGTACGGTGTCGATCGACGGCCAGGATCTGGCCAAACTCAACGATACGGGGCGGACGGAGTTGCGCAAGAAATCGGTCGGCTTTATTTTCCAGAAATATAATCTGCTGCCGACGTTGACGGCGGACGGAAACATAGAAATCGCGCGCCATATTGCGGGAAAAAGCGGGCCTCGGGATGAAAGCTTCAAAGACATCCTGAACCTGTTGGGGATCGGGGACCGGCTGCACCACAAACCCCGGGCGCTTTCCGGCGGCGAGCAGCAACGCGTCGCGATCGCACGGGCGTTGGTGAATCATCCGTCGTTGATATTGGCGGATGAGCCCACGGGCAATCTGGATACGGAAAACTCCACCGCCGTGCTGAGCGTGCTGCGCGACTTGAACAAGCGGCTGGGACAGACCATTCTCATGATCACGCATGATCCGGAGGCCGCGGCCTTTGCCGACCGCACCGTCACCATGCGCGATGGCCGTATAGTCTGTTAGGATTGACGCTCGTGAAGCGCGCGTTTCCAGTGATTGCGGCCAGCCTGCTGGGCTTCGGGGTTCTGCAAGCGCTGGTGTTTCACGGCGGCGCGTATCCGTATATCGTAAGCACGGACTCATCCACGGGATTAGTCGAAACCGTACTGCACAATGAGCGCATCCGCGTGAAGCGAGACGCGAATCAAGTGTTGGGCATTGGCGATTCGCGCATGGCCCTGGTAGCCAAAGTAGCCAACGCGCTGACGCCGGAGACGGGCTACGAATTCGGAACCATCGCGGCGGCCGGCTCCACTCCACGCTGCTGGTATTACATGTTGCGCGCCGCGGACCCGGGCGCGAATCACTATAAGGCGATCCTGATCAGTATCGAAAGCTACGACGATGAGGACACAGTGGAGAATCAGGCGGATCGCGAATCTGATTTGAACTATGTGATCCCCCATCTAGGGTGGAGCGATTTGAAGGAATTCAGCATGTCCTATGACATGCCGGAGCGGCAGTGGCGCGCTGCGCGCGGGATTGCATTGAAGGGGCTGGTGTATCAGCGCGATTTTCAGGATCTGGTACAGGCGCCTCTGACGCGCTGGCGAACGGTGCGGCAATCCTGGCGGGATTCGCACGTCTGGTTCTACGATTACATCGAGACAGGGAAGAGCCTGGCGGGACTGACGGTGGATTTTGAGCATGGCAAGGTGATGGTGCCGCCGGGGACCAATCCTGGCACAGAAGAGGCTCTGAAGCGCACGCTGCTGGATCCGTTGCCGCCGCAAAACGGGACCCGAGCCAAGTATCTGGGTTACTGGGTGAACCGGATTTACGATTTGTATCGCGGCTCCCAGACGCGGCTGATATTTGTGCGGCTGCCGCGGGGTCCGTTTATCCGGCCGGATTTGCCGAGCAAGCCGGAGTCGGTGCTACGCAAGTTGGCTCGGCAGCCGAACGTTTCGCTGACGCCGGAGAACTTGTTTGAAGCGCTGGAGAAGCCGGAATATTTTCGGGATGAAGTCCACATGAACCAGGCGGGACTGGACTACTTTTCACAAACCATAGCGCGCCAGGTGCGAGAAATTCTGGGGCCGGCGCACTAAGATCACGATGCTGTTCAACACGGCCCAGTTCTTCGTATTCTTCGTCGTGACACTGGTGCTGTTTTACCGCCTGCCCCGCCCGGCTCGCAAATACCTGCTGCTGCTGGCCAGCTACTTCTTCTATGCGAGTTGGAATGTGGCGTTCGTGCCCCTGCTGGCCACCATCACGCTGGTGGATTACGCATCGGCGATCTGGATGGATCGGGTCACCGATCCGCGGCGGCGCAAGCAGTTTTTGATTTTGAGTCTGGCCGTAAATCTGGGGTTCCTGGGCTTCTTCAAGTACTACAATTTCCTGGGGACGATCCTCGCGCAGGTGATGGGGCTGGAGCCGGCTACGTTCACGATGGCGATCATTCTGCCGATCGGCATCAGTTTTCATACGTTCCAGAGCATGTCCTATGTTGTCGACGTGTATCGCGGGGAGCAGAAGCCGGTCCGCAGTTTAGTGGACTATGCGCTGTTCATTTCGTTCTTCCCGCAGTTGGTGGCGGGGCCGATTGTGCGCGCCGGGGAATTTTTCGAGGACTTCTACACCTGGCGCAAGCCTGATACCGAAGAAGTGCTGCGCGGGATTCTGTGGATGCTGCTGGGATTGGTCAAGAAGATGGCGCTGGCCGACCAATTCGCGCAGATTGCGGACGCGTATTTCACCAACATTGCCGCACATCCGGGGGCGGCTGCGGCGTGGTCGGGCGTGTTCAGCTTCGCCATGCAGATCTTCTTCGATTTTTCGGGATACACGGATATGGCGATCGGCATGGCGTTGCTGCTGGGCTTCCATTTCCCGGTGAACTTCAAGCGTCCGTATCTGGCGTTCAGCATTACGGACTTTTGGCATCGCTGGCATATCTCCCTGTCGCGCTGGCTGCGGGACTACCTGTATATCGCGCTGGGCGGCAACCGGGGCGGGGCGCTCAAGACGTATCGCAATCTTTTCCTGACCATGTTGCTGGGCGGGCTGTGGCATGGGGCTAGTTGGAACTTCATTATCTGGGGCGGCTATCACGGTGCACTGCTGGCCATCGAACGAGCCAGTGGACGCACGCGGTTTCTGGCGGCTCCGGGACCGTTGCTGTATCCTGTGCGGGCGGTGTTCACGTTTGTGCTGGTGTGCATTGGCTGGGTGTTCTTCCGCGCGGCAACTTTGAAGGACAGCGTCTACGTGCTGGGACAAATGTTCGCGAGCCCTTGGAATAACGCGGCATTTCTGATTCCGGCATGGCTGCTGTATTTCGTGGGCTTGGCATTGTTGGTGGCAATCATGGAAGAGAAGTGGGAATGGATCGAGCGGCTGCCGCACGGTCCGGCGTGGGCGTACGCGGCGCTGGTGGTGGCTCTGCTGTTCTCTGTCGAGTTGGCGGGCGTGACGGAGAAGGCTGTGCCGTTTATCTATTTCCAGTTCTGACGGAACTTTGAAGAGCACCCAGTGTCTACTTGGGCATGTTCGAACAAACACTGCTGACCAATCCCGTCACACCTCGAAAAACAGCCGCGCTCATCACATCATTCGTGGCACAAATCGTCGTGACCGGTGTCTTAGTAGTAGCGCCGTTGTTATACACGCAAGCGCTGCCGATGCCGTCGCTGGCGGTGGTGTTCGCGGCGCCGATCATTCCCCAACCTCCCCAACCGCCGCCTGTAGTGGAGCCGCAAAAGGCAAGAACGTCGGCGCGGGCGTTAGGGGTGTTTCGTGCGCCGACGCGCGTTCCTACAGCTCCAATTCCGGAGAACCTCGTGGAGAACACAATCGAGAGCCCAGAGCTGCAAGTGAATCCCGCGGGTCAGATCCCTGCGTTCTTCACAGGTGCGCCGGAGTTGCCTCCCCTCGCGCGCGCACCCGTTGCGCCTGAGCCCGCAAAGCCGATACCGAGTGTAACGAAGCCCGCGGAGATTTCCGTGGTGATCAGCAGCGGCGTGCTGGCGGGCAAGCTGATCACGCAGGTGATTCCGAGGTACCCGGACCTGGCGCGGCGCATGCGGATTTCAGGAATCGTGCAGTTGTTGGGAATTGTCGGCAAGGACGGGCGCGTGCGGTCCTTGCGGGTTATCGATGGACATCCGATGCTGCGGCAGGCGGCCTACGATGCCGTCAGCCAATGGATCTACAGCCCAACGGTTTTGAACGGACTGGCGGTGGAAGTGGAGGCTCCTATTGAGGTGCGGTTTGCGCTGCAGTGATTATCGAAGTGAACCTATCAGTGATGACCGGCATGCCGCGTCGACTTCACTACTACGGGCGTACCTTCGAAGCCAAACTTCTCGCGCAGGCGGTTGATGAGGAAGCGTTCGGCTGAAAAGTGGAGCGTTCCCTTGCTGTCGGTAAAGGCGATGAAGGTGGGGGGACGCGTCGACGCCTGGGTGATGTATTTGAGGCGCGGTTCGTATTCCCAGCGCAGGGTTTCGACGAAGCGGTTCAGTTCGGCGGTGGGGATGCGAACGCTGGCGGCGTCGTAGGCTTTGCGGATTTTGGGGAACAGGTCCTTCACCCCGTCGCCGGTCAGGGCGGAGATGAAGACTACGGATGCGTAATCCAGGAACTTCAAGCGGTCTTTGATCTGCTCCTGGAATTTGCGTTTGCCGTGGGTTTCGACAGTGTCCCATTTATTGACGCACAGGACCACGGCGCGGCCCTCCTCATGGGCGTAGCCGGCGATGGTGGCGTCCAGGGCCAACACGCCTTCGGTGGCATCCATCATCAGGATCGCGACGTGCGACATACGCAGATGGCGGCGAGCCATCACGACGCTCAGCTTTTCGGCCATCTCCTTGGTTTTGCCTTTGCGGCGAATACCGGCGGTGTCGACGAAGGTGAATTCGACGCCGTTGTGTTTGATGGTTTCATCCACCGCATCGCGCGTGGTCCCGGCGATGGGGGACACGATGGCGCGTTCCATGCCGGTGAGGGAATTGAGCAACGTCGATTTGCCGACGTTGGGGCGTCCAATGATGGCCACCTTGATGGGCCGCTTGGCATCCGGATCCACCTCGGGCTCGGGCTTCTTGTCGAAACCTTCGGTGATGTAATCCAACATTTCCGAAAGACCCAGGTGATGCTCGGCCGAAATCGAGAACTGCTGCTCGAAGCCTAAGGAGTGAAACTCATGCGCCAGACCTTCGCGGCTCTGGGCGTCGATCTTGTTGACGGCCAGCACTACGGGCTTGCCCAACTTACGCAACATCGAAGCTAATTCGCGATCCGCGCCGGTAATTTCCGCGCGGCCGTCGATCAGAAAAACGACGCATGCCGCGTCCGTAAGAGCGACGCGAGCCTGTTTCAGGATCTGCGTGGGGATCATTTCGGCGTCGTCGGTGATGATGCCGCCGGTGTCCACCAGGGTGAATCTACGCCCGTGGTGCGACCCATCGCCGTAAATACGATCCCGGGTAATGCCGGGTTCATCCCCCACAATCGAGCGGCGGGACTTCAGGATGGCGTTGAAAAGAGTCGATTTGCCGACATTCGGACGGCCGACAATAACTACGGACGGAAGATTGGACACGTATTACTATCATCTCTCATGTGAAATCACCGACAATAGAAGCTTGCATGCCTGTAAACCCCAATATTAGAAATGTAGCCATCATCGCGCACGTCGATCACGGCAAGACCACGCTGGTAGATGCGATGTTCCGGCAGAGCGGCGTCTTCCGCGAAAACGAGCAAATTACTGAACGCGCCATGGATTCCAACGACTTGGAACGTGAGCGCGGTATCACCATTTTGGCCAAAGCCACCGGCGTAACCTTCGGTGAGACCAAGATTAACATTGTCGACACCCCCGGCCACAGCGATTTCGGCGGAGAAGTGGAACGTGCGCTAAAGCTGGTAGACGGCGTGATTCTGCTGGTGGATTCCAGCGAAGGCCCCCTGCCGCAGACCCGCTACGTGCTGATGAAGGCCCTGGAGGCGCGCCTGCCTCCTATCGTGGTCATCAATAAAATCGACCGTCCGGACGCCCGCATTCAGGAAGTGCTGAATGAAGTTTACGATCTGTTTATCGATCTGGACGCCACCGAAGACCAGCTCAGCTTCCCGGTGATCTATACCAACGCCAAGCTGGGAATCGCCAAGAACGACCCGGAAGAAGAAGGCGAAAACCTGCGCCCGTTGTTCGAATCGATCGTGAAGAACGTTCCGCCGCCGAAGGGCGATCCGGAAGGCATCCTGCAATTGCTGGTGGCCAACCTGGATTACAGCGAATACCTGGGACGGCTGGCCATCGGCCGCGTGTTCAACGGTACGCTGCACTTAGGCGACGAAGTCTCCATCGCGAAGCTGGATGGCACGTTCCACAAGACCAAGATCACCAAGCTGTATTCGTTCGAAGGCCTCAAGCGCGTAGATGAAACCATCGGGCGCCTGGGTGACATTCTGGCGATTGCGGGTGTGGAAGGCATTACCATTGGCGAAACCATCACGCATGTGGACACGCCGATGCCTCTGCCGCACATCCAGATTGACGAACCGACCATCGCGATGGCGTTCACCATCAATACATCGCCGTTTGCCGGACGCGAAGGCCAATACGTTACCTCGCGCAATTTGCGGGACCGGTTGGACAAAGAATTACTGACCAATGTCTCGATCAAAGTAGAAGAAGCCGGCGGACCGGATGCCTTTAAGGTAATGGGCCGCGGCGAGCTGCAGCTGGCCATTCTGATCGAGATGATGCGGCGCGAAGGCTTCGAGCTGGGCGTCGGCAAGCCTGAGATCCTGACCAAGGTGATCGACGGCAAGACCTGCGAACCGCTGGAACTGCTGGTGGTGGATTGTCCAGAAGCGTTCATCGGCGTGGTGATCGAGAAGATGGGCACCCGCAAGGGGAAGATGGAAAAGATGGTGAACCACGGCTCCGGCCGGGTCCGCCTGGAGTTCCTGATCCCGACGCGCGGCCTGATCGGCGTGCGCAGTGAGATGATGACCGACACCAAGGGCACGGCGATCATGAACTCGCTGTTCCACGGATACATCGAATGGCAGGGGGACATCCTGACGCGCCCCACCGGCTCGCTGGTGGCCGACCGTACGGGCAAGGCGACCGGTTTCGCGCTATTCAATATCCAGGAACGCGGCGAAATGTTTATTTCGTCCGGCGCGGACGTTTATGAAGGCATGATCGTGGGCGAGAATTCGCGCGACACGGATCTGGACGTCAACATCGTCAAAGAGAAAAAGATGTCCAATATGCGCTCCTCCGGAGCCGATGAAGCCATCCGCCTGGTGCCGCCACGCCTGCTGAACCTGGAACAGGCCATCGAGTTTGTCCGGGAAGACGAAATGGTGGAAGTAACTCCTAAATCCATCCGTTTGCGCAAGAAGATCCTGAAAGCAAATCAACGTTAGGCCTTTTTGTTTTTATATAAAGCACTCCATATCAATAAGATAGGACACTTTCTGTACATAACGGCACTTTGCAAATCGCATTTCACATGCGATACTAACCCTCAATAACATGTCCCTGGTAAGCGAGGCAATCGCCCGATACCACAAGCTGATCGAGAGTGAGCCGTATATCGATCTAGCTTGGGCGCACGCACTTCAAGAGCGGATTCAGGCGGAGAAACTGGACGGGCGTCCGGTCTCGCCGGTGCTACGTCCGCACTTCATCACGAAGCGCGATTATGCGGCGTTAGCGAAAACATCCGAGACGCTGCTATCCGCGCTGGCCCGCATGGAAAAGATGGTGCTAGCCACCCCTTCCCTGCTGGCGCGGACGCAGTTGCTGCCGGCTGAGCGCATGTTGGCGGCGGTGGATCCCGGATATTCGATCAATATTAGTTCCGTTCTGGATGCGGCTCTAACTGAAAAAGCGTTGCACATTGGCGGGCACAGGTCCGAAGTGCCCGCGGGTGTATTGCACGGCGATGCGCTGGCGGATTTGTATTTTGAATCACCGCCGGTCAAGGAATTCCGGAAAAAACACAAGCTGAAGAAGTTGGGTGGAACAAAGCCTCTGCTGCTGGCCATCCTGAAAGCGTATAAAGAGTTTCGCGGCAAGCAGAAAAAACCCAACATCGCGATTGTGGAAGCCCGCCTGCCGTTCAGTTCCGGGGGCAGCAGCCATACCATGCTGGCTGATTACTTCACACGCGAAGGCTATCCGACGCAGATTCTTTCTCCGGAACAGCTGGACTACCGCAACAACGTGCTGCGCAGCGGCGATTTCACCATTGATATCGTATTCCGGCGGGTAAGGCTGCAGGAGTTTCTGGTTCGTTACGACTTGAGCCATCCGCTGATTCGCGCGTATAAAGACGGAGCCATCTGCATGGTGAATAATTTCCGCGCCGATGTGGGTTCCAAGCGCGTGATGTTCGATCTGCTCACGGACCCCCAGCTGACGGCGAAGTTCCCGGCGGCGGAGCGCACGGCCATTAAGGAACATCTCCCCTGGACACGCTTGGTGCAGGCGGCCAAGACCACCTACAAAACGCATACGGTGGACCTGCCGGAGTTCGTGATGAAGCAGCGCGCCAAGCTGGTGCTACGGCCCAATGACGACGCATCGGAGATCCATCCGGTGGTGGGCGCGCGGGTGGACGATGCGACGTGGGAAAAGGCTCTGCGGCAAGCCATGCGGACTCCGTTCGTAGTGCAGGAAGCGGTCGAACCCGCGCACGCCGTCTTCCCTCTGATGCAGTACGGCAGCCTGATGATGAAGGACATGGTGACGCATGTTCACCCGCACGCCTTCGCTGGAAGCGTGCATGGCGCATCCTGCTGGCTGGGCGTCGCCGGCAGCCCCGGATTCTCGACACTGAGCGGCCTGGCGCCCACCTTCCTGCTCGAAGGTAAGTAGCCAAATCTTAAACTACGTTCTCGCCTGTTTGTGCGCCTGCTCGACTTGCGCCTGGACTAGCAAAGCAAAAGCCGGACCCGAGGGCCCGGCTTAAGCGAATCGAGATAACGGAACTTGTTGGAAGCTAGGCTGCGCGGCGGCGGGCGATAGCCGCGATTCCGAGAAGGCCCAATCCAAGAAACGCCACCGTTCCGGGTTCCGGCACGGCCGATGCGCCCACCTGAATGCTGAGACTGCTGGGCAGGCTGAGGGTTTGACCGTTCGCCAGGGTTACGCCGAAGGATCCTGCAAGTGAATATGATCCACCTGCCGTGGGGACGATCGTATTCAGGATAGTTACGTTAAAGCTGCCGGCCGAGATGCCGAAAGTGGGGATGGTAAGACCCGGAATTACGATGGCTCCGACGCCGGGCGTCGCGCCACTGAGCGTACCGTCCATGGTGATCAGGAGAGGCGCCGTAGCGCCCAAACCGGATCCGGTAAGAGTGAAGGTGAAGATCGTTCCGCTGCATCCACCTGATCCCGCGGGACAAGTAACCGAGGAATTCGTGATGTTGGCGACGTTGCCCACAATCGTAGAATTAATCACGACGGAGGTGAAAACGGTGGGCGAACCCGCACCAGGGATCGTTGTGAAGCCAAAAGTGTCGATAGGCGCGCCCGAAGCGACAACAGTCGCCAGTATTGCTCCCAGAAGGAAGGAAAGTTTCATGTAATGCCTTTGAACCAATGCGCTCAAAGGCGTCTACGCCGTGAGTACTACAAGTGTATACGGGTTCCGACCGATTGCGTGAACAAAATAGCTCAGGAGCGAAAGTATTTGGCTATTCCACGTTTTCCACAGTCACGCGAGCCCGCAGGTTGGCGACGCCGGCCGTGTAACGCTGATCCGCCACGGTGACCGCCACGGCATCGTCCAACCAGTCGTGCGCTGTGCCATCGGGGTCGTGCGACGCAATTGTAAGGGTATAGGCGTGGGGGCAAAGGTCGCACAGGAACGAGAATACGACGGTGATGGTGTCCCCCGATTTACGGGGACCGATGGGAACGCGCTCCAGTTCGGTGTTGGTGCCATAGACTTCGAAACCAATCTGGGTGCGAATCATCAGACCCAGCACTGGATCGGAAACGGGCTGGTGAAACCGAACGGTGGCCCGCACACTCACCATTTCCCCGCTGGTCCACACGATGGTGGGCTTGCTGCCTTCGCCCACGGTTTCGATTCCGATCACCTCAGCGCGGCCGTCGCCCCTGCGATAGGAGGGAGCCAAGCGGGGTGGAATCGTCTCGCCCCACGCGCGAATCTTTTCCGCGACGTGTCGTCGATAGCTGGTGAGCGTAGCCTTGGGATCGCCTTTCGCGCCAAGTTGGCCCGCATCCAGCCACCAGATCTCGTCACACAACAATTCCAGAAGCTGCGTCTCATGCGAGGCCAGCAGGATGGTCGAGCCGGAGCGCCGCAGACGATCCAACCCCGTTAGAGTGCGCGCGCGAATGACAGCGTCTTGGGTCGCGAGCGCCTGATCCAGTGCGATCACCGCTGCCGGAGCCAGATTCAAGGTGTCGCCGAGCGCGACAAAGCGCCGTTCCGCGGCGGCCCGCACTTCGCCGCTGGAGGGCTGCAGGACACCGGCGGCGAGTTTCAGCAGCTCCGTTACGCCGGAACCCTTTTCGCCGATCACGCCGATGATCGCCCCCGCCGGGGCCGAGGCGGAGAAATCGTTTAAGGAGGTGGATACTACGTTACGGAATTCAATCGACATGAGTCACTTGGGTTCGGTTCATCCTATCGCACAGGTACATCCCTACAGGTATTCTCTTCCACTGTGTTGGCGCCCTTCACGACGCCAGGACCCGTCGCCATGCAGCGGGATTTCATCTTAAAGCCGGTCACGGTGTTGCCGCGAATCACATTGTCCCGGGTATCTTCCAAGCGTGCCACGCCGCGCCCCAGATAGATGCCGGTCTCCAGGATCTGCGGTTCATCGCCCTTGTACACGCAGGCGGGGGAGCTTTCATTGCAGCCCGCCAGGTTGATGTTCAGGAACCTATTCTGCACAATGCGATTCTTCGATCCCATCAGAAAGAGACCTCCGTATTTCGCGCCGTTGATGGTGTTGCCGTTCAATTCGATGTTGTTCGAGTGGGTGGCGGGATTGCTATTGTTCATCACAATGCCGAAGTGTCCATTCGGATAATCCACGGCCTTCTTGCGGTTGGTACAGGTGTTGTCCATGACGATGCCGTCGTGGAAGCCGTCCAGATCCATACATTTTCCGTTGATCTCGTCGAACGTATTGTGCAGATACTGTGAGCCCGGTACGTCACCGGCCGTGTCGATGGCCACCGGCGTTCCGGCATTCTCGACATCCACTACTTCAAATGGATAGCCGATGTCCTTGCCACTATTGCGTTCCACATTCACGCGTTTGGCGTGGCCTACTTGAATCGCATCCCGCCCGATGGTGTGAAATTTGTTGTCGATGAAGGCTCCGTCCAAGCTTTGGGGAGACGTGAACAAGGAATGCGTCCATAGGCCGTTGCCGCGGATATTCTCGAAGGTGGAATTGCGCACTTCGAAATCCGCTGTACCTTCTTCCAGCAGGATGCCGCCACTGAGGTTGTTGCGGCCTTTGGCATTCAAGTTTCCGGAGTCCTGTATGTTGACCTCACGAATCCGCACAGCGCTCGACCGGCTGATCAGGATCGGGAAGTGGACGACGTTGCGCAGGTCGAGCCGTTCCATCTTCAGGCCTTCCACTTGATCCGCCAGAATGCCATTGGTGGGATACCAAATGCGAAACGCATTTTCCGGCGGCGCCATTTCATACGGCCTGGCCAGCAACGCGCGGTTCCCATCCATGGAAAAATCTGTGAAGAGTATGTTCTTAGCGCCTTCCACGATAAAGAGCGCTTTGCCCTGGAACTGCGCCGACGCCGTAATTTTCGACGTGGACGCGCTGGCGCCGCGGATTTCCAGATCGTGCGCCCCGCTGGCCACGCGCAGAGGCTCGGCCAGCAAAAGCTCACCCGCCGGCAGATGGATCACGCCGCTCTGCTGGGCAGCCAGCGCTTCCCGCAAGGTTGTTTCTGGAGTTTTCGTACAGGCCGTAAAGGCCGCGAGAGTCATCGCCGCTAGTGCGGCGACGACTACATTTTGTTGACCCACTCGTCCATCCATCCCAGGAATTGGGAATACCACAACACCGTATTCTGCGGTTTCTGCACCCAGTGTCCTTCATCCGGAAACAGCAGCAGCCGCGAAGGAACCTTCTGCGATTGCAGCGCCGTGAACAACTGCATTCCCTGGCCTACCGGCACTCGATAGTCGAGCTCCCCGTGAATGACCAAGGTAGGTGTTTTGAAATCCTTCACGAAATAGCTGGGCGACCAGCGCGAGTACATTTCCGGGTTATCCCAGGGCATGCCCTGGAACTCCCACTTCACGAACCAAAGTTCCTCGGTTTCCGCCGCCATGCTGCGCAGATCGAATACGCCGGCGTGCGATACCAAAGCCTTGAAGCGGTTGGAGTGACCCAACAGCCAGTTGACCATGTAGCCGCCATAGGACCCTCCCGCGGCTACCATGCGGTCGCGATCCACGTACGGCAGCGCAGTCACGCGATCCACCACGGCCATCAAATCGTCGTACGCTTTGCCGCCCCAATCGCCGCTAATCTCGTCCACGAATTTCTGGCCATAGCCGGTGGAGCCGCGGGGATTCGGCATCACCACTACGTAACCTGCCCCGGCCATCACTTGCGCGTTCCAGCGGTAGCTCCATTGCTCACCCCAGGAACCTTGAGGTCCGCCATGAATCAGGAACATCACCGGATATTTGCGCGTCTCGACAAATCCCGGCGGCCTGACGATGAAGGATTGTATGCGCGAGCGATCCGAACTATCGGCGTACAGCTCCTCGAGCTCGTTCATCTGCACCGACGCCAATACCGCGTCATTTAAGTGCGTGAGAGGGGTGCCCGAGCCACCAGTGGAGCTGACGCGGTAGATTTCGGCCGGCTTGGATCCACTGACTTCCGAATAAATCATGGTGCGCCCGTCCGAGGTGAACTGCACGTCGTCCAAGCTGGAAGGTCCAGCAATGATGTTCCGCGAACCACCGCCGCTTGCCGCGATCATTTGTAATCCGGTACGTCCGCGATCCTCAGAAGTAAAGAAGAGCCGCATGGAATCGGGAGCCCACGTAAAGCTATTGATGGAACGGTCCAGGCCTTCCGTCAGGCTGGACGCCCTACCCGTAGTCCGATCCAGCAGCATCAGACGCCAGCGGTCGCTCTCAAATCCGGGGCGAGCCTGGGAACGGAAGGCGAGCAGGCGCGAGTCCGGCGAATAAGCGGGCGCATTGTCCGCACCCAATCCACTGGTGATTTTGCGGATATCGCCACCGGCTAGCGGCACTACGTAGATATCGGAGTTGGTGCTGGACGCCAGATCCGCATCCACATTCATCGTGAACGCTACTTCAGTGGAATCGGGAGAAATCGCATAGTCGTCCGGCCCGCCCAAACCGAACGGGGGGACGTCGTACTGTCCCGGCGTCAGTTCCTTCAACTCGCTGCCGTCGGTCTTGACCACCAACAGGTGCTGGCGGCGCGCACCTCGCCACTCATTCCAATGGCGGTAAAGCAGCGACGTGTAGAGGCGGGCTTTGACCTTATTTTTACTTTCCTGATCGAGGTGATTCGCGTTACAGGCGTCGTCGGCGCCGCATTCAGGAAACACGCTGGAAAGGAACACAACGCGTTCGCCGTCCGGAGTGACGAGAATCCCGCTGGCTTCCGTAGCAAGCTTGGTGACTTGCCGCGACGCGCTGCCGTCGGCGTTCATGGCCCACACTTGCGAAGTACCGCTGCGATTCGAAACGAAGTAAATGCGCCGCGAATCCGGAGACCAGCGCGGCCTGCCGTTCGCGGTCCCGTCCCGCGTCAGTTGCCGAGGAGTGCCGCCGTTGAGCCCTACTACGTAAATCTGTGTCGGTTTAGTATTGTTGACCAGGTCGATGGTCTGTGCCGTGAAGGCAACTTCCAAACCGTTCGGCGAAAGCACTGGCTCGCTAATCCGAGCGAGCCGCATCATCGTACTAACAGTGAAGGGTTGCCGGCTGGGGGCTGGCGCGATTTGCGCCCAACTAGCAGGCAGCAACAGGAGTAGTAGTACCGGAAACGTACGCCGCGTCATTAGCTTATATTCTACTTGGTCCTATTCTACTGGCGGTTGCGTTTTTGCGTGTTCAAACAAATTGAAACAAATGCCGAGCAGATATCATCCGATAAGTGTGAGGTGATTCGCAATGAGCACCTTTAGGAAATTAGTAATCGGAGCATCGTTGGCCTGTGCGTCGGCATGGGGCCAGCACAACCCGCCTAAAGCGCCCCCAACGCCGGCAAGCAAGTCGGCCCCGCCGGAGAGACCTGCTCCGGTAGCCAGTAAACCAGCGTCCGAGAGCGACGATAGCGGCAGGCGCTGGGAACGCATGAAGCAGCGCGACGAAGAAGTGGACCGCATGCGCAAAGAAGCCGCCAAGAAACAGGCCGAGCAGAAAAAGTAGTTATTCGGATTTGCGAGCAGCCATATGCTGCGCCAACCATTCCAAGGCACCCGCTTCATCGGAGAACGCTTCTTCCGTTTGCGCCTCGTACGCCGCCGACATCACTTCGCCGATATGTTTGCCCGGTTGATCGGCGAAATACGGCAGCACGTGGCGGCCTAAAATCAGAGGGGCTTGCGGCCCTTTTTCCACAGCTTGCTGCCGCGCCATTTCCCGGATTCGGACGGCGCCTTCCGGCAATCCCGGTTTCAGCGGTGGACGGCCCGAGTGATCCGCCTCAATCAAGCGCACCAACTGTTCGATGGACGCGGGAGCTAACCGCTGCGCCAGCCGGCGAACGGCGCGCACCGTCACTTCGCCCTTCTTCGCCAGGCTGGAATGCGCCAAATGATTTTCGACCAGCGGAACCACCTGATTTACGATCGCGGCCTTAATATGGATGCGCTCCAGAAATCCGCGCGCCATGGGTCCGCCATCGGGCTCATGCCCCCATGAGGTCCACCGCATGCGCCCGTCGCGTTCGCGAAGCAAGGTAGTGGCGGGTTTGGCGAAGTCGTGACACAAGGACGAGAACAGCAACACGGCGCGATCGTCTCCGATCAAGCCTTCCCGCTCCGCTATATTCGCCGCCGCGTCCACTACGAACATAGTGTGTGTGCCGACATCGCCTTCGGGGTGCCAGCCGGGGTCCTGAGGGACGCCGTCCAACTTCGCGACTTCCGGGAAGTGTGTATCCCAGCCGCTGTCCTTCAAGTATTCCGCGAGGCGTCCGGGACGCCGGCCTTTCACCGCCCACTTCATGAATTCCTCAGACACGCGCTCCACTGCGATGGTGTCGTATTGATCGGCGATGGTGCGGCACATGGCGGCCGTCCCCGATTCCAGCCGCAAATCGAAACGGCTGGCCAGTTGCATCCCGCGCAGCACTCTCAAGGGATCTTCGGAGAATGCGTGGCTGGTGGCTCGCAGCAGGCGATTCTCCAGATCCGCAGCCCCGCCGAAGTAATCCAGCAATTCCCCTTGCAGGGGATCCCACGCCATGGCGTTGATGGTGAAGTCGCGCCGGGCGGCGGCTTCCTGAGGGGTGATGTTCTCGTCAAACACTGCGTGGAAATCGCGATGGCGCAAGCCAAACTTGCTGTCGCGACGCGGAACCGCGAAATCGTAGCTGCCGCCGTCGGCGTGTAGTTTGACGACGCCGAAGCTCTTGCCGACCAAATCCACGCGCCCGTGCCGCGAGATCAGGTCCGCCAAACGGTCGTAGGGAATCCCGTAGACTTCGACGTCGAAATCCTTGGGCGCAAACCCCAGCAGCGCGTCGCGCACGGCGCCGCCCACCACCACGGCCCGATGTCCGGCCGCGCGGAGCTCCCGGATGATCGCTTCGATCACCTTGGGCAGCGCTATCTGCACAAATACCCCATGCAGACTATCATGCGTTATTTTTATTTTGCGGTGTTTTAACCTGCGCCAAAAGACGCGGCCCCGGCCATTGCGGACTCTTTTGGTCGTGTATTAATATAAGAGGGTCAAGGACTTAGCGAAATCCCAGAATGGAGGTCCAGATGCAAGCGGGTAGTCATGCAGACTGTCCTGATGATGCTCCAAGGGCTTGACTTTAAAGCGTCCTGGTCACATACTGAATTCGAGATGCAACACAGTGTCAAAAAGCAGGCGAAATCCACAGCCGCCAATCTCACCCAGCTGAAACGTGGCGAGACCGGCGTATTGCACAGCCTGGACCTGCCCGAAGCCGACGCTCGGCGCTTGATGGAGCTTGGTTTCGTGCCCGGCCACAGCATCACACCGTCGAATTCGGCGCCGGGTGGAGATCCACGGGTCTTTCGAGTGGACGGTTCTGAAGTCGCCCTGCGGCGCGAGACTGCGATCCGCATCCTCCTGCGTCCATAAAGTACGCCCAACATAATGGCTGATTGCCACACAGGCTCCGTCGCCACTCTGCCCGATCCCGGATCGCCCAAGACTTCGCGCAGCCATGTGGTCGCCATTGTCGGACCACCCAACGCCGGCAAATCCACCGCTTTCAATCGGCTGACCGGCCTGCACCAAAAGGTGGCAAATTTCCCCGGCGTCACGGTCGAGCATCACATGGGCAAAGTGAAAGTGGATGCCAACCATGAGGTGTTCGTGGTTGACCTTCCCGGCGTGTACAGCTTGCAACCGCGCACCGAAGATGAGCGCGTCACCCACGATGTCCTGCTGGGCCAGATGAAAGGCTTGCCGCGTCCCGACGCCGTGCTGCTGATTCTGGATTCCACCAATCTCGCACGCCACCTGGTTTTGGCGGCCCCGGTCCTGAGCCTGGGATTACCGACGCTGGTCATCCTTAATATGTCCGACGACCTGGCGCGGCGCGGGGGAGGACTCGACGTGGCCGCGTTGGGCGCACAACTGGGCGCGCCCGTGGCCCTGGTCAGCGCCTCGCGCGGAGATGGCTTCGACAAGATTCTGCAATTCCTCTCCGGCGCCACCCGCACAGCTGAGCCCGTGCCCGCGAAAATGCAGCTGCCGGTGTTGCAAGACATCCCGCAGTGCCGCCAATGGGCCGCGGCTGTAGGAGCGAAAGGCAAGTACCGAGCCCCTGCCCCGCCCCTGTGGACCCGCAGACTCGACGACATATTTCTGCACTCCACAGCGGGCCCGCTAGTGTTCATCCTGGTAGTGGTCGCGGTCTTCCAGGCGATTTTCTCGTGGGCCACGCCCTTGATGGACGGCGTCTCGACTGCCATTGAGTCGTCCGGCGCGTGGATCGGATCGCTGATCCCGAACCTGACCCTGCGCTCGCTGGTGGTGGACGGTATCTGGAGCGGCGTCGGCAGCGTGCTGGTGTTTCTCCCGCAGATTCTGCTGTTGTTCTTCTTCATCGGAATCCTGGAAGATTCGGGCTACCTGGCGCGCGCGGCATTGATCGCCGACCGCACGATGCAGCGCTTCGGACTGCAAGGAAAAAGCTTCATCCCTCTGCTCTCCGCCTACGCCTGCGCCGTGCCCGCCATCATGGCTACGCGCACCATTGAGAATAAACGCGACCGTATCGCGACGATCCTGATCGCGCCGTTCATGACGTGCTCCGCTCGCCTGCCGGTGTATGCGTTGATCATCAGCGCCTTCATCCCGGATCGCCAATTGCTGGGCCCGTTCCTGAGCGCGCGAACGGCCATGATGCTGAGCCTCTACATCCTGGGCTTCGTAGCGGCCGTTCTCACGGCGTGGCTGTTGAAATCCACGGTCCTGAAAGGTGGAGCCTCCCCCTTCATGCTGGAGATGCCTCCCTACCGCTGGCCCACCGTGCAATCCCTGGGCCTGCGTTTGCTCGACCGCTCCAAGGTTTTCCTGCGGCGCGCGGGGACGGTGATCCTGGTGGTTGCGATCGTGCTGTGGATTTTGGCCAAGCTCCCGTTGCATGACGGCCAACCCCCGCAAATCGCGGATAGTTTCGCCGGATCGGTGGGACATTTCGTGGAGCCCGTCATCCGGCCCCTCGGGTTCAACTGGAAAATCGGCATTGGATTGATCACCTCGCTGGCGGCGCGCGAAGTGATCGTCGGCACCCTCGGCACCATTTACGGAATCGAAGGGACAAGCAACGACGTCGGCCTGCAACAGGCGTTGCGCAGCGACCTGACCACCGGCGGCGCCGTCGCATTGTTGGTCTTCTTCGCGTTCGCAATGCAGTGCATGTCCACCTCGGCCGTCGTCCGGCGCGAGACTGGAAGTTGGAAGTGGCCCGCGATCCAGTTTGGATATATGACCGCGATGGCGTATATCTTTGCGTTTTTAGCGAACCGCATCGTCACAGCCTGGTTCTCGTAGCTCACCGCTATTGCCCGTCCCCTTCTCGCCGTACAATAAACCTATGAGCACGGCGCGATACGTTCACTGGCAGGACGGCGACATGTGGCTCGGTTACCTGGAAGAATTCCCGGACTACCTCACTCAGGCAGAGACTCGCAAAGAGCTCGAAGATAATCTTCGGGATCTCTACAAAGATCTCACCAGCGGAGAAGTCCCGGGTGTTCGTCGAGTGGCCGAATTGTCAGTGGGATGAAGCGGATCGACCTGATCCGTCTGCTGGAAGAAGCTGGATGCGTCTTATCCGACATGACGGGAATCATGATTGGTTCCAGAATCCGCAAACCGGAGCATCGCAACCTGTGCCGCGGCACCGCGCCCGGTCATTAGTCAAAATTCCCCGACTATCTTTACATCACGGAGGCGGTTGAGACGGTCACTCATCACGCGTGAACGGTTTCTTGGGAGGGAGCTGAATTTCGACTTCGCTAAAGCTACCGGCCATTGCCGCATTCACGGCCTCGAGAACCCGATCGAGATGTGGACGCACGTAGCGCCACGTAGAATTGCCAAGGACAACGACGGAGATTTTCCGATTCGTCAAGTTTTGCTGATAGTGGAGATTCTTGTCCGTCGTCAAAAGCAGGTCGAAGCCCGCCTCTTCCGGCAGCTTGAGCAATTCGCCGTTCGAAATCTGATCCCAACCGCGATCTATCGCTTCCGTGACCTCATGCCCCGTAAGCGCAACGGCAATTCCGCTCGGGGTGCCATGGTCAAACAGGATGCGCATTGTTCAACGCGGATGAGTCACCGGACGGGGGTTGGAGGCTGCGTGCCGCAAATTCCAGCACCGCGTTGATCTGCTCACGCGATACGCGGAACTGTTCCATGATTTCCTCGATCGGCGACCCGGCTTCGAGGTTTTCAAAGATTGTGGCAACCGGCAACCGGGTGTCCTTGAACACCCATGCGCCGCTCACCTTGCCGGGAATGCTTTCTACAGCGGGGCATTGTGACCAATCAAGGGCTGGCATGCAGTGTCCTCCTTCTCTTCATCGTAACCGTTTCAAAGTAGCCGATGCCGAGTAGCCCGTCACGTTGTTTCCTATGGAGAGAAAGCCTCACTTGGGACTACGCGCCGTCTATTGTCGCCCCATCACGCCGCTGGTTGCGGCTCGTAGCGTCGCACTTTAATTTCGCGCTCATGTTGGCGGGCTTGCGCCAGATCGTAGGCTGTTTGCAAGCGTAGCCAGTGGTCGGCGTTCGACCATCCGGCTTTCTCCAGCCGGATCGCCATCTCCGGAGACAAACCGGCGTGTCCATTCAACACACGGGAAAGGGTGTGCCGCGCAATGCCGAGCACCTTGGCCGCTTCGGTGACACTCAAGCCCAGCGGATCAAGGCAAGCGTCCTTGATCGTATGGCCGGGATGCGGCGGGTTCTTCATAGGCATGTCTGGAGAAACGTCGTCAAGATTTACCGTATCGTGTATCGGTACAGATATCAAAGAGAATATATTCCTAAAAGTGATTTCAAGGCGCGAGCTCCCTGCCACTCCCCGCGCTCGACGGCTACGGGTCGCCCCCCCCTAGAACGACCCCGCACCCCGAGCTAAAGTGGACCCCCTCAGTACCCGCCTGAGATTGATTCCGGATCTTCCTTAAGGTCCCGTAGGGCAATCGGTTAGGGTATGTAACTGACGGCCTATTGCATGTAAAGCCTGTAAATTATACTCATGTTCCATTGGATCTGCCCGGAGTGCGGTCGGGAGATCGCCCCCCAGGCGAAGGAGTGTGCTGCCTGCGATCCCCTCGGCGCCGCGGCTTCCGCACTCACGGAACCAGCAGTAGCAGCTCCCGCGGAACCCACGCCACCGGTCGCAGCTTCCATACAAGCGTCGCTCCCCGTCACCACGCCTCCCCTATTACTCCTAGCGGCCCCCGAGCCTCCAGCGGTACCCGAGCCCGTGATTGCCCCGCCCCCGATGCAAGCCCGTATTCCCGGTTCCCCGAAGCCTCCCGCATCGTCGGTTCCGGCGCCCATCTTGCCTGCCGGCCAGGACCTCTCTCCAGTAGCAGCGCAACCTCTGGCCCCGCCCCAGCCTCCATCGTGGACGCCCGAGTGCCCCATCCCCAGCCCCGCTTCGGCCGCCGGGGTTCCCAGCGCGCCGATCCGTGCTCCTAAGCCGGCCGCGCCGTCCGCCAAACACAGCGCTGCCATCAGCGCCGCTGGTCCCGAGCCCCCGCGCATCGAGACGTGTTTGCCGCAGCTGATGGCCGCTCCCATTCCGCAGCCGCCGTTAGGGGATCTGGCTCCGTGGACCGCGGCCACCATGGCGCGGATCCAACCCGTCCGCAGTCTCACCAAGCCTGCCGCATCTTTGCCGGTCGAACACATCTCACTACCCGGTCCGACACTGCCGCACGAACTAACGTCGCTCGAAGCCGCGGGCATCGGCAGGATATTGGTCGTAAACCCCGACGCCCGCAGCGGTCAAGGAGCCACCAGTTGGTTCGTCAGTTTTGCGGTGGCATCGGCGCTGTTCGCCGGCGTCCTGGCCACGGCATTCTACGCGATCCCCAGCCTGGCAAGCCCCGGTCAAGCCAGTACCAAGGCCCCAGTGGAGCAACCCAAGCCACAAGCGGTGCCGATTCCCCGCGTGGTGGTGCTGCCCTCATCCCATCCTCTGGCCCGCTATGTGGAGGTCACCGGAGTCCGTTTCATCACCGACCCTGAAAAGTCCCCCGAGATCCACTACCTGGTGGTGAATCATTCCGGCACCAACGTGGCGGGCTTGAACGTGTCCGTGACCTTGCGCTCCGGCCCGGACCAATTTCCGCTCACGCAGTTTAGTTTCCGCGCCCCCAACATCGGCCCGTATGAATCCCGCGAAATGGTCAGCTACATCAAGAACATGAACCGCAGCGTGCCTCTGCCCGATTGGCAAGACGTCCACGCCGAGACTCAGATCGCGCAGTAGCATCCCAGCTATAATTGTCTCTTGTGAACGCGCTCGGGAATTCCAGCCCGCGCCCAGGAGATCTCTATGAATCATCAATATCACCGCGAGAATGAATGGTGGGTCAGTCCCTATAACGTACTCCCCGAAGTCCTGGCGACGTATCAACTGCCCGCTAAGGTCGAGATCCATGATGCGACCCTGCGCGACGGCGAACAGACCCCCGGCGTGGTGATGAGCATTGCCGACAAGATCGAGATCGCCGAGAAGCTGGACGAGATAGGCGTCGAACGCATCGAAGCCGGCATGCCCGCCGTCTCGGAAATGGATTTCGAGGCCATCAAACAAATCTCCAAGCTCGGCCTCAAATCGAAGATCTACACCTTCGCGCGCGCGATGACCGCCGACATCGATAAGGCCCTGGAATGCGGCTGCCACGGCGTGATCATCGAAATCCCCATCGGCTATCCCAAATTGAAATACCAGTTCAAGTGGACTTGGGAAGATGTCCTTCGCAAAAGCGTGGATGTCGTGAATTACGCGAAAAAGCGCGGCATGCATGTGGTCTATTTCCCGTACGACACCACCCGCGCCCGTGAAGATGACTTGCGCAATCTGCTGACGCGCCTGATGATGGACGCCCCGCCCGACGCCGTCGGCGTGGTCGATACCATGGGCTGCATTCTGCCCGAGGCCATGAAATACATGGTCCGCCTGGTGAAAGGTCTCACCAACCTGCCGGTCGAAGTCCACACCCATAACGATTTCGGTATGGCCGTCGCCACCGAACTGGCGGGCGTGGAGGCTGGAGCCGAAGTAGTGCACAGCTGTTCCAACGGCCTGGGCGAGCGCACCGGCAACGCGGCGCTGGAAGAATTGATGGTCGCGCTGCACGTTCTCTACGGCTATGAGACGAACTACAATTTGGCGAAACTCCCCGAGCTGGGTGAAGTCGTCAGCCGCATCGCCAAGTTCCCGACCGCCGTCAACAAGCCCATCCTGGGAGCCCGCAACTTTACTCGCGAATCCGGCATCGGTGTCGACCTCGTCGTGAAGGAGCCTCTGGCGATGTTCGGGACCCACCCGTCCCTGACCGGCCGCGTCGGCGAAGTAGTGCTCGGCAAAAAGAGCGGCAAGCTCTCAATCACCTACAACCTGGAAAAGCTCGGCATCAAGGACGCCACCGACGAAGCCATCGGCGAAATGCTGAAGCGAGTGAAAGATAAAGGCATCGACAAGCGTGGCTTGTTGACCGACGAGGAGTTCCGCGAGATCGTCGACAACGTGATGGCCGCCAAGCGGTAATACTTTCGGCATAGAAATAAATGCGGCGGCATCACTTCTCATTTTGGGTGAGCCCTGATCTCCTCCAGTTGATAGGTGTCGCCCACAATCTTGAAGTAGAAACGCCATGAGCCGGTAACTCGTGCCTGCCAGCGGTCTCGGGCTTCATCGTATTTCTTGGCGCGCAGGTGCCGTAGGTTTTGTAAAAGTAGAAGGGATTGTTTGTCAAAGGCCCGCTGGATGGCCAATGGCGCCTTCTGGTAACTGCGTGCGAAGTGCGGCGAGAAATCGAATCTCATCGCGCCGGGCACTTGGTTTTCTTGGCAGCGGACTTCTTGGCTTCCTTATGCAGTGCCGCGATGAACTTCTCATGCGTGGCAAAGGGGCCAAAGTTGCGTCCTTGCTGGTATTCCTGTTCACTCCGCGCGACACCGCGGTCAATGGCCCGCCGTTGGGCTGGAGTGTGTTCTCCATCGGCGTTCGGGAATTGCGAGCGGTCGATTACCACCTTGGGCGTAATGACAATCTTGCCCTTATGGAGTGAAAATTCCACCAGGTCGCCTTTGGAGAGGCCGACCTCGGTGCGCAGACGGGTCGGTATAGTTACCTGACCTTTGTGTTGAATTCTGGCGGTGGAGTTCATAAGCAACCTATGCAAATTCCGAAAGTCAGGATTTCCGGCTTCTGAGAGAAGCATAGCAGACCGTCCGATACCGGCAACCTGCATCGGACATGTTAAAAGCGTACACCTCTCTCCGCTAGGCTCAACCTTATGGACGTTGAACTCACACTCCCGCCTATACGAGCGTCCCTAACCGCCGCTTCAGGCGCTCCGCCGGACGCTTCATCGGGACCGCGCGGAGCTCCAGCCTTCGGTTCAACGCACCGGCAATTCGGCGCAACATGGGCAATGAACTCTCGTAGTCCGCCTGCTCCATCCGGCAGATTACACTGGCCGTGGTACCCACCTTCTTGGCCAGCTCGCGTTGGGTAAGTCCCGCTTTCTTACGCAAATCGTAAACCAGCTGCGCCGCCTCTACATTGACGATCTCCTCATCTAACATTGCCTGACGTTTCGGATCGCCGCCAACGAACTTGTCGATCAACGTATCCAACGCATCTTTCCGTCGAGTGGAGTTCTTTGTGGCCATAACTATCCTTTCCATCCGTGGGCTTTCGGGTTCGCCCCGTATTTTCTCTTTCGTTCAATAGCCCGATTGATCTCGGCATCAGAGACTTCCGATTCCTTCGTCAGACCGTGTGAAATGACGACGACGTTCTTGCCGCTGAAGAAATACAGAATCCTGTAGTGCACGCCCTGGTAGGTAGGACGCAGCTCATAAATACCGTCCCGTAAGAAGTCTGCCATAGGACGCCGAAGCTCGTGGCCCAATGACCGCAGTAATCGAACCAGCGAAAGACACTTCGCTTGCACCTTGACCGGAAGACTGTCCAACCATCGATAGAACAGGACTTCCTCGCCGTCCTGATAAAAGACTACCTCCGCTTGCGGCACGAACCCATGTTCGCACTTCTGCGAACACGCGTCAAGGAGCGACTGTCCGCTAGACTCAACCTTATGGACGTTGAACTCACCCTCCGCATCATCCTCGAAACTCCCCCATCCGGCGTCGACTTCGCCCTCCAAAAAGGACGCGGCAACTCCGTCGAGGTCGTCCAGAAGCAACGCTCCACCGGCAAGGATTTGAACTTTGAATTCACCGCCCGCGTAAAACCCGGCACCGCGACATTGCTGGGACCCTTCGTCCAAGGACCTCCCACGGAGCGCTTCGTCTACATCGGCATCGGCACCTGCGTCGGACAGGCGGATTCCCCGTGGACCCGTCGATTAAAAGTTCCGCTGCGCGGCATCACCGTGCAAATGATCGAGTCGCAGAAGTTGCTGGAAGCGCGAGTTCCCGGCACCGACAAAAAAGGCGAACCCACGTGCGCCACGGTCAAACCGTTCGCCGGTTGGCACTAAGTTACAATAGCCGCATGAAGCCAGCCAGCGTTTTGCTACTGCTGGCAAGTCTCCCCGTCGCAGCCCTTGCCCAGCTTGTTCCCGACTCTTTCAAGGTACCCACCACCTACGTGGGCTCCAATTACAAACTCGTTCCCCTGGGACCCGCCGTCGCCGAGCTCGATTACAAAGCCTACATGGGCTCCATCGACCACATCCGCAAGACCCAGGGTGGCAATTGGCCGAAGCCCGAGCTTACGATGGCGGATCAGGCCAAGGACATGGCCGGCGAGAAAGCCCAGTGGGACGGCCGCATATCGTTCCCCTACGCGGTGGTCACGCTCGACGGCACAAAGGAGCTCGGGTGTTTCTACCTGCGCCCCAGCCCGAAGGAGGGCTACGACGTGGTGGCAACCATGTGGGTGACCAAAGACCAGTTCGACAAAGGCTTCGAAGATCAACTGTATAAGGACATGAAGGCCTGGGTGGCGCAAGCCTTCCCGTTCCAGAAGCCTGCATGGAGAGGCCGCGAAATCTCGGCCGAGGCCTGGCGCGCGCTGCCCAACAAATCGTCCCCCGCGAAGTAATATCATCGAAGGCAAGGAGCACCCTTGAGAACCTTCTTCTTCGCACTCGCCATCCTAGCTTTCGCCGCATTCGCCGCATTCGCCGATGTGGTGGACAAATCCCCCAGCGGATTCACCGTCCGCCACATCGCCACCGTTCCAGGCTCGCCCGGCTCGGTGTACAACGCCATCGTCGACGTCGGCAGCTGGTGGGATAGCAGCCATACATGGTCCGGCAGCGCCAAGAATCTCTCCATCACCGCCGAGGCTGGAGGCTGTTTTTGCGAACGGCTGCCACCCGACGGCGAATTGGCGCACGCCACGGTAATCTACGCGGCGCCCGGCAAACTGCTCCGCATGTCAGGAGCACTCGGACCCATGCAGGGGTCCGGCGTCACCGGCGCGCTAACGTTTGAATTGAAACCGTCAGGGGCCGGCACCGAGATCACCCTGACGTACAGCGCGGGCGGCTATTTCCAAGGCGGAATAGAAAACCTCGCGGGACCTGTCGATCAAATGCTAGCCTCCCAAATAGCGGGTTTGAAGAAACGCCTGGCGCGTCCCTAGTCGTGCAGAACGACGTTCAATAATGAGCTGTTCACATGCAGCCCGCCGTTATACGCGATAAAGCCCAGCTTGCGGAATTTGTTCATGAAGAAGCTCACCCGTGAGCGCGTTGTACCGATCATCTCCGCCAGGGTCTCCTGGCTGATGGCCGTAATCACCTCTTCGGGTTTGCCTTCCTTGCCGAAATTCGCCAGCAGCAACAGCAGGCGCGCCAGCCGCTTCTCACTGGAATTGAAGAGCTGGTCCACCAGATCCTCCTCAATCCGAATGTTTCGCGCCAGAACGTACTTCAAGAACAATTCCGCAAATTCAGGTTGTTCGATGAGTACACGCAGCACGGAGGCTTTATCCATGTGCATGACCGAGGAGGCCGACATCGCCGACGCCGTCGCCATGCGAATTTGCTGACCCGCCATGCACCCTTCGCCGAAAAATGAGCCTGCTTCCAGCAGCGCCACAACCGCCTCTTTGCCCTGCGTCGACACTACCGACAGCTTGATTTTCCCTGTTTGCAGGTAAAACAAGGAGTCGGCAACCATGCCCTGGGTGAACACGACTTCGCCCGTCTTGTAAGTCTTTAGCCGGCGTCCCGTTCCCACCTTGCTCAGGAATTCCTTGGGATCGAATGCCGCGGCGATGGTAGATACGGCTTTGGATTTCGGAATGCCTTTGGAGGGGGATTTGACTTTAGGTTGAGCGATTGTTGCCATCAGGAATTTCGATTTCTTCTCACTGTCGGTTCCCACGGTTTTGGTGGGACTACCGGCCATTCTCACCATGAGAATACTCAGGACTTTCAGTATGCCGTTTCCGGGCAGCCCCGTCTGTTAAGTAGTGCTCACATGGGCCGGCGGGTATCGGCTCATCTTCTCTCACAGTACACTAGAACTTCATGCGTGATCAAGGCATCGTCTCGGCATCCCTGCGCGAAGAGGAACGGCAATTTGAGGCCACCCTCCGTCCCCAGCGTCTGGCCGACTTCGCCGGACAGAACAAGGTCAAGGAGAACCTGGCCATCGCCATCGAAGCTGCCAAGCGCCGCGGCGAAGCGATGGACCATGTCCTGCTCTACGGCCCCCCTGGACTGGGTAAAACTACGCTAGCCGGCATCATCGCCAGCGAGCTCGGCGTCGGCATCCAGCAGACCTCCGGCCCGGTGCTGCAAAAGAAGCTCGATCTGGTGGGCGTCCTCACCAACGTCCAGGAACGCGAAGTCTTCTTCATCGACGAAATCCACCGCCTGCTGCCCGACGTGGAGGAAATGATCTATTCGGCCCTCGAGGATTTCCGCATGGACATCCTCATCGGCACCGGCCCCGGCGCGCGCACCGTCGCCATGGACATCAAACGCTTCACCGCCATCGGAGCCACCACCCGCCAGGGCCTCATCAGCGCCCCTCTGCGCGGACGCTTCGGCTTGGTGCTGCGCCTCAACCACTACGAAGTCGAAGAACTGGCCCGCATCGTGGTCCGCTCCGCCCATCTTCTCGACATCGCCATCGATGCTCCCGGAGCCGAGGAAGTCGCCCGCCGCAGCCGTGGCACCCCGCGTATCGCCAACCGCCTGCTGCGCCGCGTCCGGGACTATGCGCAGGTCCGCGCCGCCGGCATCATCGATGTTGAAGTTGCCCAGCGCGCCCTCAACCTCCTCGAAGTCGACCGCTTCGGCCTGGATGAAATCGACCAGAAGATCATGCTCACCCTGCTCGAAAAATATGGCGGCGGACCCGTCGGCGTGAACACCATGGCCGCATCCATTGACGAGGAGTCCGACACCATCGAGGAAGTCTACGAGCCGTACCTGATCCAACTCGGCTTTCTCAATCGCACGCCGCGAGGACGCGTCGCCACGCCGCGGGCATTTGAGTATTTCAAAGTGATCCCGCCCCGCAACACGTCGCAAAGCAACTTGTTCTAATGAAGCTCGCCTATCTCGGCCTCGGGACCAACTTGGGGGATCGCCAAGCTAACCTCCTGCAGGCAATTCAACTGCTGGCGTCGGACCGCGTCATCATTAAGCGCGTGTCGTCGGTATGGGAAACCGCGCCCCGTGAGATTCTCGACCAGCCCATATTCCTGAACCAGGTGATTGAAGTGGAAACCGACCTGTTCCCGCGCCAGCTCTTCGACCGCGGCAAACAAATCGAGCGCAAAATGGGACGCGTGCGTTCGCAGCCCAAAGGCCCGCGCCTCATCGATATCGACGTCCTGCTGTATGGCAACGCCGTAGTCAGCACGCCCACACTGGAGATCCCGCATCCCGGCATCCCCGACCGCCGCTTCGTATTGGAGCCTCTGGCCGAGCTGGTCCCCGGCCTGCGCCACCCCGTGAAAAAGCGCACCGTCCGCCAAATGCTAAGCTCCGTGGCCAGTCAGGACGTGCATAAATTCCCCAGCGCGCCTCTGTGATTAAAACCATGATAGGGCCACAGCGGCGCTCAACAGATTGGATGACTAGAAAGTGGGCGCTGGCCCTTGGACTTTCGACATCACCGCTATTTGTGTTGTTCATCGTCCTTAAGGATGACCCAGGTAGAGGCTTCGTCGCGTGGATAACCGCTGGTTCGCTTGTTGCAGTAGTGCGATATCTATGGGATTTGAAGGCGCATATTTGGTTCTGGGCGACCCTCGTGGTCCTTGTTGCGGCCCACGTTTTACTGATCTTTTGGATCCCTTGGCCTCGAACAAAAACTTCCTCTTTCGGGCTGCTTCCCGTGGGTCTCGTGCACTTCTACGTCGTCCGAGGTGTGTTTGGGCTGGTGGAGCGCATTCTGATGCGTAAACCGTAAGCGTCTTTCTAATTGCTTATCCGCGTGCATCCGTGTCCATCCGTGGCTAATAAGTGTTTTTCCGCAACTACTACGCCGGCTGAGTCTCCGCAGCCTCTGGAGGCGCCTGCGTGGCGATCTTCACCCGCTCTGGCGGAACTGGTCCCCGGCCTGCGCCACCCCGTGAAGAACCGCTCCGTCCGCCAAATGCTAAGCTCCGTGGCCAGTCAGGACATGCACAAATTCCCCGGCCCGCGTCTGTGATAGGCTGAACCCAAAAGAGTGAAGCATGTTGCCACAGCTTTTCTCGCGTTCTTTGTATTAGCAGTAGTCGGCTGCGTCAGTCTCCGTTGGTACATAGACGGCCCTCACAGTCCGGATTTGACGTCTGAGATGGCGGCGCGAATCATTGCAGCGCGCCCAGAGTTCAATCAAACAAGAAAACTGGTCAAGGTTTCGTCAACCGCCAGAGGACTGGATTCAATGAAACATTGCTGCTACACCGGCACGTTCGTATTCACGACGCTTAATTCCCCGGTCCCTTTAGATGCCGATGCTGATTTCGGATTCTGGGAGGACTCATGGCATCTTCAAATGTTCGCGTACGGGGCGCCCGATGAAAGGGTTCGCGTGATGATTGAAAGCGATCTGCCCCCAGAGCTCCGCTCCAACAAGAGATAGATCGGTCTTGTGCCCGTGTTTCGGCGTGGCCCTCAGCGGATCACTCCTGCCGCAGAGCCTTCACCGGATCCAGCGCCGCCGCCCGCCGTGCTGGCAGCCAACAGGCCAGCAGTCCCACCCCCGTCAGCAGCAGCGCCACGGAAACGAACACCACTGGATCTGTCGGCGACACGCGGTACAGCAGCGACGTCATCAACCGCGTTGCGCCGAACGCCGCCGCCAAGCCCAGCGTCAAGCCTATCGCGAGCTGCAACATTCCCCGCCCCAACACCAGGCGCGAAATACTATGAGGTGTGGCGCCCAACGCCATCCGTAGCCCGATCTCTTTCGTCCGGCGCCCCGTCGCCTGCGCCACCACCGCGTAAATCCCCACCGATGCCATGCCCAGCGCAACCAGCGCGAACACCGAAAAGATCGAGCCGAAGACTCGCAAGTACCAGCCTTGCTGATCGAGCGCGGCCGTCAGCGTCCGAACGTCGTCCAATGCCAGATCCGGATCCATCTGCTGCGTTATGTTTCGCAAGGCCCCCGCGAGCGGCGCCGCATCGCCCGAGGTCCGTAACATCACGCTCATCTGCTCGTCCGTTCCCGGCCGGTAGGGGATAAACAGCAGCGGATCCGCCCGTAGCTCGCTAGGCCTCTGCGCTAGATCCGCCGTGACGCCCACTACCGTCAGCCAGCTTCCCGCGGTCTCCTTCCCCGCTGGGCCGCGATAGGTTCGAAAACGTTTCCCCAGAGGGGACTGATCCGGCCAGGAACGCTGCGCGAAGTCCTTGGTGACAATCGCGGCTTCGTTCCCCACGCTGCCGTCGCGTTCGTTAAAATCACGGCCCGCCAACATGGGCAGATCGATCACCGGAAAATATCCAGGGGACGCTGTCAGCAAGATCGCATGGGGCCTCTGGGCCGGCGTCTTGTCCGCTTCCCCCTCGAGTTGAAACGCAGGGCCGCGTCCTCCGCCTCCAGGAAGGTTTGAGACTAAAGCCGCCCGCGTCACTCCCACGGCATTTCCTAGACGCCCCAGAAACTGCTCGAAAAAACGCAGCCGCGCATCGTTGTCCGCGTACCTCTTCTCCGGCAACTGCACTTGCGCCGTCATCACGTGATCCGCCGGCAGACCAGCGCCGAATGCCCGCTGTGCGAAAAACCCGCGCAGGAATAGACCCGCCCCGGCCAGCAACACCACGGCCAATGTGAATTGAAACACCACCAGCGCCCCGGAAAGCATTCCCCCGCGAGTGGAGCCTGCTGTCCGCCCGCCTTCCTTCAAAGCGTCGTTCAAGTCCACGCGCGAAGCCCGCAATCCCGGAATCAATCCAAACACCAGTCCACTCAACAGGCAGATCGCCGCGAAATATACGAAGACCTGATAATTCATCGTGAACTCGATCCAGGAAGGCTTGCCGACATTCGCCACGGCATTGTCAAACGCCAAGACGCCATAGCGAGCCATCGCCAGCCCAATGGCGCCCCCCAGAAAGCTCAGCACGACGCTCTCAATCAACAACTGCCGCACAATGCGCCAACGCGAAGCACCCATGGCGCTGCGGATCGAAAGCTCCCTGGTCCGTCCCAAAGATCGGCTCAACATCATATTGGCGACGTTCGCGCAAGCAATCAGCAGCACGAAACCCACCGCCCCCAGCATCAGGAAAAACACCGTTCGGATCTGCCCGCCGTTCTGAAATTCGTGGAACGTCAGCACCCGCGCGCCCACACCCTTGTTGGTGTCCGGATACGCCGCTTCCAGACGCTTCGCCACCACGTTCAGATCCGCGCTGGCTTGCGCAATCGAAACGCCCGGCTTGCGGACCCCGATCATCAGCAGGGACCGCCTTCCACGGTCGGTCATCTCCGGCGTAGGCGTCAATGCCATCCATAAATTGGTCACGTTCGGGAAACCGAAGTGCTCGGGCATCACGCCGACAATGACCGCCTGTTGATCGTTGACGCGCACCGTCCGGCCCACCACGTCCTTCGCCCGCCCATAGCGATCCCGCCACACCACGTCGCTGATCACCACGACGGGCTCCGCGCCTGCCTCCGCATCCGCCGCCCGCAGCGTCCGCCCCAGCACCGGCTGCGTGCCCAGCATCTCAAAGAATCCGCCCGTAACCCGCCCCATGTTGTGCATCTCCGGCGGATTGCCGCGCTCGCTCAAAGCTCCCTGATCCGGCCGGTTGGCCTCCAGGAATTCGAACGCCGTGGATTGCTTCTTATAATCCAGGTAATCGGAATAGGAGATGCCCAGCGATTCCTGCCCCTGCGAAAGATTGTTGCCGCGCAGAGCCACGATCCGGTCGCCATCGCGGAACGGCAGAGGCTTGAACATCACCGCGTTGACCAGGGTGAAGACAGTGGTATTGACCCCGATTCCCATGGCCAGCGTAGCCACAACCGCCGCCGAGAACCACGGGTAGGATCGGATCATGCGCAGAGCGAAATAGAAGTCTCGTGTCATGGCGGTATTCACCATGTACGCGCCCCCGCCCGGAAAAGTTCCCCGCCCCGGAAATTAAGCCGGCTAGATCAATCGCCGATGAGAGCATCGTGGACAATAGACCCTTACGGTCACCAACGAGTCCCAGTTGCGTTCCCCTTTCGCCGGTTAACGCGACGTCAATCCCCTTCGCACACGAGTCGCTCCGGATGAGCGTCCATAAAATCCCTACCCACGTATGGACTTGCTTATCAGTGTGCATCCGTGTCCATCCGTGGCTAATAAGTCTTTTCCCGCACCCGCTACGCCGACAGAGTCTCCGCAGTCCCTGGAGGCGCTTGCGTCACAATCTTCACCCGCGCGATCCGGTTCCGGTCCATGCCCCGCACCGTGAACGTGTAGTTCCCGTGCGTCACCGAATCCCCCGGAGCAGGAATGAATCCCAGCCTAAATAAGATAAACCCCGCCAGTGTCTCGAATCCCGCGTCACCCGGCAGTTCCACCCCATACTGCGCCGCCAGACTCAGAATACTGGTGCTGCCGTCCACCTCAATCACCGGAGCCCCCGCCGCCGGCATCACGCGCTTTACATCGTGCTCATCGCCGATCTCGCCAAAAATCTGCTCCAGCACATCTTCCATCGTCACCAGTCCGGTGATCGTGCCGAACTCGTCCACCACCATCGCCAGATGCGTGTGCCGCCCCCGGAATTCGTCCACCAGGTGATGCAGAGGCTTGGTCTCAGGCACCACCAGGGTCTCGCGTAAATACCGCCGCAATAAGAACGGACGCGCCGGCCTGCGAGCATCGTTCGCCGTCTTGCGCTCCCGCCACGCGCGCATCAAATCTTTGTAATGCACGATCCCGATAATGTTCTCCGGCTTGCCTTCGTACACGGGAATTCGCGAATACTTGTGCTCCAGCGTAATCTGCAGCAGGTCGTCCAGCGTCGCCTCCACCGGAACCGAGACCATGTCCACGCGCGGCGTCATAATCTCGCGCGCATAGACGTCCTTCAGCCCCAGCAGCTTGCCGATCGCGACCTCTTCAAACCCCTCCAGATGCCCTTCCCGGCCGCTCGCTTGGATGATGAACTTGAGTTCTTCCGCCGAATGCCCGCCGCCATGCTGCCAGCGAATCCCCATCATGCGCGACAGTCCCGTCGACGATCGCTCCACGATATATACGAATGGCGACGACAGCCGGTCAAACAACAGCAGCGGAGGCGCCACCAGCAGCGCGATCCGATCCGCCTGGTCCAGCGCCAGGTTCTTCGGCACCACCTCGCCGATCACCACGTGGAAGAAGCTGGTCACGATAAATGCAACCGCGTAACTCGCCGAGTGCATCAGCTTTTCGCTCGCCGGAGTGACCATGGGTTGGAAGATCGCAACGATCCATTCCTTCATCGTCTCCTCGCCCGCCCACCCCAGAGCCAGACTGGCCAGCGTAACGCCGACTTGGGTGACACTCAGCAATCGCTCCGGATTCGACAGAATCTTCAGCGCCGCCTGCGCCGCAAGATTGCCTTGCTTGGCGCGCTCCTCCAGCTTGCTGCGGCGCGCCACCACCAGCGCCACTTCCGCGGCTGAGAAGAACGCGTTCAACGCCAGAATGCCTATAAGTAAGATGAAACGAAGGGACATTTCCCGCTACAATCGAGCCGTGCACTCCTCTACGCCCATACTGCGGGCGATTAATCTGAGCATAGCGGCTTTGTTGGTCGCGCTCCTTGTCGGCGCCTATTGGTTTGTTTGGCGCGCCCTGCCCGAAACCTCCGGAGAAATCCAGGCGCCCGTCGCGGCCGAATCTTCTATTGTCCGCGATTCCCTGGGTGTTCCGCACATTACCGCCAAAACCTGGCAGGACGCGCTTTTCCTGCAAGGCTACGCCACCGCCCAGGACCGCATGTGGCAGATGGACGCCCTCCGCCGCCTCTCCGCCGGCGAGCTCGCTGAAATAGTGGGCGCCGCCGCTGCCGAAACCGACCGCGAAACCCACCGCTTGCGCATCCCCCAACTCGCCGCCGCACAGGAAGCCAACCTGACGCCCGAAGCTCGCGAAGCCTTCACCGCCTACGCCCACGGAGTTAACTATTTCCTCGAAACCAATCGGGCCAAGCTGCCTCTCGAATTCACTCTGCTGAAATATCAGCCGCGCCCCTGGCGTGTGCGCGACACCATCTTGGTGGGCTTGAATATGTCGCGCACGCTCACCAACTCCTGGCAGGAAGAGTTGCGCAAACTGCACATGCTGACCAAAGGAGATCCCGCCAAGGTCGCCTATCTTTATCCCGCCCGCCTGGGTACCGAAGCCGCCCCCGGGTCCAATGCCTGGGTGATCTCCGGAGCCCACACCGCCAGCGGTAAACCGATTCTCGCCAATGACCCGCATCTGGAATATTCATTCCCGTCTCTGTGGTACCTGGTGCACCTCAAAGCCGGCGACCTCGACGTCACCGGAGCCAGCCTCCCCGGAGTCCCCGCCGTCATCATCGGACATAACCAGAACATCGCCTGGGGCATGACCAACCTGGAATTCGATCTGCAGGATCTCTACAGCGAGCGCATCGACCTCAACACCGGCCGCTATCCGTTCCAAAACCAAATGCAGCAAGCCGCGGTGGAGCGCGACATCGTCCCGGTGAAAGACCAGAAGCCCGTCGAGGTGATCACCATGGTCACCCGCCATGGACCCATGTTGGTGAGCGATGAGAATCGTGCCTACACGCTCCAATGGCTCAGTTCCGCGGTGGCCGGACCCTCCGACTTCCCCTTCCTCGCGCTGAATCGCGCTCAAAATTGGGAGCAATTCAACGCCGCCCTGCAACGTTTCCCCGGACCTCCTCAGAATTTCGTCTACGCCGACACCGCCGGCAATATCGGCTACCACGTAGCCGGACAAATCCCCATCCGCCCCGCCTCCGCCACCGAGTGCCGCGGCGACGTTCCCTCCGACGGCAACGCCGGTGTCTGCGAATGGCGCGGCATCATTCCCTATCAGGACCTGCCGCAATCCTACAACCCGGAATCCGGCGTCATCGTGACCGCCAACCAAAATCCTTTTCCCGAAGACTATGCCTATCCCGTCGCAGGTGTTTTCGCCGCTCCCTACCGAGCCCGCCAGATTCGCGCCCGCCTGGCCAGCAACCAAAAATGGCAGCCCGAGCAAATGCTGCAAATCCAGAAGGATGTCTATTCCCCCTTCATGCATTTCCTGGCCCAACAAGTCCTCGAAGCATGGAACAGAAAACCCGCCAATAACGAACCCTCCAAGGAAGCCATCGCCGCGCTGAAGAACTGGAACGGACAAATGGAAAAAGGCCAGGCCGCGCCCATGCTAATGCAGCTGCTCTACCTGGAACTCCGCGAAGCTCTCGCCGAACGCGCCGCGCCCGGCACCGGCAAAGAGTACGCCGCCCGCTACGCCGCGCCCGTGATCGAGCGCCTGCTCAAGGAACGCCCCGCCGATTGGTTCCCGAATTACGACGACTTCCTGGTCAACATGCTGGCCAAGGCCATCGACGCCGGCGTCAAGATTCAAGGCTCCGCAGTCGCCCGCTGGGATTACGGCCAATACATCGAGCTCGAAATCAAGAATCCCGTCTTAGGAGAACTTCCCTTCATCGGCGGCTATTTCAACGCCGGCCCCGTCCCCATGAGCGGATCGTCCAGCAGTGTGAAACAAGTCACCGGCCGTCTGGGACCGTCTTATCGAATGATTGTGGACCTGGGCGATCTCGACCGTTCGCTAGCCAATATCACCACCGGCCAATCCGCCCACTACCTCTCGCCTCATTACAAGGACCAGTTCGACGCCTATTACAACGGCCGCAGCTTCCCCATGCAATTTCACAAAGTAACCACCGAAGCCACCATAGTCGTGAAACCGCTGCGGTAGTCTAAACTCCCGCCGACACCACACTGCCGCAGGCCAGCGTTTCACGCGCCGCCAACTGCTGCCGGAACCGCACATGCCGCAGCCGTGTCAGATGTACCAGTGGACTCCACACCCGGTGCACCAGATTGTGCCGGATCAACAAATGCCAAAACCAGTTGGATCGCTTGTATAAATACGACATCGCCAGGTAAGGCGCCACCGCCGGCCAATCCTCCGGCCTGCGCTTCCAGATAGACGAGTGTGAGAACAGCCGGTGATACATCCACGCATACCCCTGCTCCAGTTCCTCAGGCGACATATGTTTCGGCCGGAACACCGCGTGTCCGGTATCGTACAAGCTCCAGTCTCGATGCAGAATCCGCCCCTCCGACTCCATTTGCCTAAACAGAGGAGTCCCCGGATAAGGCGTCAGGATGTGGAACGTCGCACACTCCATCCGGTTCTCCTCCACCCATTCCGCCGTGCGTGCGAACACATCTTTGTCGTCGTGATCGAACCCCAGAACAAACGACCCGTTCACTTGGATCCCGTGATCGTGCAGGATGCGGACCCGCCGCGCATAGTCCGCCGTGCGCGGTGTTTTCTTGCGCGCGTCCGTCAGATTCTGGTCGGTCAGCGATTCAAATCCCACGAACACGCCCGTGCAACCCGCCAGCGCCATTTCCCGGATCAAACTGGGATCGTCGGTAACGTCGATCGAAACCGCCGCGCTCCAAATCTTTTCCAGCGGACGCAGCCCCGCGCACAGCGTCCGCAGATAATCCGGCCGCGACCCCAGGTTGTTGTCCACAAATACCGCGTACGGCTGGTCGTCCTCTGCGAACTCCGCCGCAATTTGCGCCGGCTCGCGCATCCGGTACGGCATGCGCAGCCCATCCGTAGCCAGGTAGCAAAAGCCACATCGATTGTGGCACCCGCGCGTCGCGATCAAACTGGTTGTCGTGAGGAAACTCCGCCGCGGAAGAATTCTTCGCCGCGGCGCGGGATCGTCGCGATAGTCGTTCCCATAATCCGCCGCATAGCGCGGCCGCAAACACCCCGCCTCAATATCCGCCAATATACGAGGCCATAATTGCACCCCATCGCCCAACGCAAGCGAATCCGCATGCGGAGCACATTCCTCCGGACAAGAGAGCACGTGCAAGCCTCCGAAAATCACCTTGCTGCCGCGCTTCCGATACCACGCCGCCAGTTCAAACGCGCGCTGCGCAAACGTCAGATGTACGCTGATTCCCACCACGTGCGGAGTAGGGTCGCCCGGCGGAGCCCCGTGCAGCAGATTCTCATCCCAATACTCCACTCGCCATGAATCCGGTGTAGTCGCCGCAAAACTGGTCAGCGCCAACGAAGGCGTCAACACGTGCTTCCCAAAACTGGCATGCGCGTCCTTCGGATAGAAAGGATTAATCAGCAACGCATACCGCGCCTCCACCGGAGCCGCCCTCGTGTTCGCCAGAACAGGAGCCTCCCTCATCGCCGCCGGACACCAAACCCGCGGCACCCGCGTCGTAAAAGGAGCACTCACATCGATCATGAGATGTACTCTATATCAGAAAGTACTTTCCGTAAAGCGGAACGGTCGTGGGCTACTATGGAATCTCATAGCTTGACCCGTTCAAGCACGCATGTCATGCTTGGGGTATGCCAAGCAAAACAACAGTTCCCGGCAAAAGACCTACAGACGTGAATCAACTAGCGCATTTTCTAGGACGACAAACGACGGGGGAATCTCCACAAGAGCCGAGTGCCGACGTGATATCGCGCGTGATGGCTGCGTTGGGTCGTAAAGGCGGGAAGGTCGGCGGGAAGGCGAGAGCAGAAGCGTTGACGCCTGAGCGTAGGCAGGAGATCGCATCAGATGCCGCGAAAAAGCGTTGGGCCAAAAAGAAGACTGCTGCTAAAGTAGGTGGAGGGCGCACGGCTTTAGGCCGATAGCCCTCCTAGTTGTACTGCATTGGATGCGTCTCGGGTCGCAAGCCCCGTACGCGAAAAGCTACAGCGTGAGCCATGGGCCAGCGGTTGTCGATCCTCGCGAGGGAATAACACGACAACTTACTGGCCCTTTTGGTTATGGCCCCGACCGTCGACGCACTGGGACGGTGAGGCTACGTCTCTTCTGATCATGAGAATATGCCGACGATTCACGCCTCAAGCTCCGGGAACGGCAGCATCATTGTGGCGTTGTTTTTTGGGAACGTCCTGTTGACTAAGACGTAGAACTTATCCCACTCACCAGCCGCAAATGCTCGCGACATACCAATCAGTTCGTACAGGTGACGCGTCAACTGGGGGTGTCCAACATCCGCAGTTAGATGCTGGAAATGCTGATGTTGGCGGTAGCCCTTCTCTGTTACAGGATTTCGCTTCTTCAGTTCATCCAAGACACCTGGAGCAAGCCTCCCGTAGACGAGGTCGTTGACGATGTTTCCCATAATCGGAGACATGCGACCTGCGTTCCAATTCCACCCTTTGAGACGAAATATCTGCTTATAAAATTCCATTGGGAACGTCCGCACCCAGCCCAGTAATTCTTCGGAGATGTACCGCTTTAATAGTTCCTGCAAGGCCTCGCGGTCGCGGGTCTCTTGGTATCCGGTCACTTCATGAACAAGGGCTACGATACCTACGCGAGCGAAAGCACGAACCAAGATTTCGCATTGCTTCGCAATATGCTCTTGCTGATAGTGAAGCTTCCCGGCATCACGGGCTTGTAAAACAGCTTCGCAGAGATCAGGGAGAATTGTCGCTTCATACCCGTAAGCAGACATCCCCTGATATTTGAATCGAATAGGCTCCATGATCACATGGCTTAACTCTTTGGAAACAAACGGCTTGATGGCATTTGTATTCGCAAAATTAGCGATTCGATCACCCCCGCCCTTTGTGGCTGTTCCGCGCCCCATGTTCATTGCGGATAACATCCCACCCTGAGTGATCACGCTCCTGCCGTCCTCAAGCACATAACATGGAATCTCAAGCTCGCCAATCCTTAATGGCCGATCTGGGGAGCCGAAGTCCGCCTTAGGCACCGGGACACGGTCCTTCCCGGATTTGCCCCAACGCGCTTCAGCAGCGGCAGAGGCTATCGCGGAGCGGTCCTCCTTCGATAACTGAAGGGCGCGAGCTTTTCCGCCTTTTGATTGTACGCTTTCATCGGTCATACTTTGACTCCTTATGCTTGCATCGAAATAACTAACAGAAATGTACCACGCGCTCCCTGCAAGCACAAGACAATAATTTATTGCTTGCAGCAGCAAGCATATTGACATCCTTGTTCCGCTCAAGCATAATATATTCATGAACAGGCTTGATTCGGCGAAGCGAACCGCAGTACTTACGGCGTTGATGGAAGGCTGTTCAATCCGTTCGACCGTCCGAATGACCGGCGTAGCGAAGAAAACAGTAATGCGCCTGTTGGTCGAAGCTGGCGCGGTCGCCGACGCGTTCCAGAGTCGCACGCTAGTCAATCTGCCTTGCAAGCGGATTCAGGTCGATGAGCTATGGAGCTTTTGCTATGCCAAGGCAAAGAACGTCACGCCTGAGATGGCGGAGGGGCATCCCGGCGCGGGTAGCGTATGGATCTGGGCCGCGATCTGCGCCGACACGAAGCTCGTTCCTAGCTGGTGCGTTGGCAATCGCGATGAAGAGTCCGGCGTCGCATTCCTGACTGACGTAGCAAGGCGCATGACTGGCAGGATTCAGTTGAGCAGTGATGCGTTCCCCACATACAGCAAAGCGGTCGAAGAGGTTTTTGGCACCGACGTTGATTACGGGCAGATCATCAAAATCTTCAAGGGCGGGACTGTCGCCGACGCACGCTATTCACCAGCAGCATGCGTCGGCGCACGAAGAGTAGCTGTAATGGGCGATCCCGACATGGATCACGTTTCTACGAGCTACGTCGAACGCCAGAACCTTAGTCTACGGATGGGTGTTCGTCGCCTCACGCGATTGACTAACGCGTTCTCGCGCAAGATCGAGAACCACGCGGCTGCTGTAGCGCTGTACTACTTCGGCTACAATTTCGTGCGCTCTCACCGCTCGCTTGGCGGGATTACTCCTGCTATGGCTGCTGGCGTCACGGATCGTGTGTGGGAAGTGTCCGACTTAGTTGCGCTGCTGGAGAAGGCAGAGAGTCCCAAAGCTGCCTAACGCTGGAAGTCGGCTAAGGACGGTCTTGATTTTTCAGACTGGGACTTACGCACGGCAGCGTCACGATCTCCATGCTCTTTCCGTGAGATGAGAGGATAGCTTTCCTCTTCAGGACGATACTGCTCACCCTCATTCTTGCGGAATGTTGCCTGCTGCCTGCGGCGCACCAACTCCGTTAACTCCGGGCTGCTCCAGAACGGCTTTTCTTGCTGCTGCGGCATTTGCTTCATCCTCCTCAAGTATATCGTCCGAAATGAATCTAATCCAAGAGCGAGAGTAGGGAGTTCGGGCCACCCATCCAAATTCTTCAATCAAAGCCACTTCGTCGAGATTGCAATCGCGTACCTTCGTGAACAGTTGGGCGGCTTCCTCTTTGTCGATTACAAAACCGTGGGAGGGATAGTCTGTAATCAGCTTTTTCAGGGTGTCCTCCTTGAGATTCCCGCCCTTCTCTTTCAGCCGAGTACCGTACTTCTCGGCAATCGCCATTGACCGATTGACCTCCCCCATGTGGATCGGATCGATCTGCTGCGAAATGCGAGAATAGAGCGCCTCTGTCAACTTTGCTGCGATGTCGGAAGCCGTGCGGACAGTAATTCGGCCGTTGCTCTTGGTAGTAAGCGATGTGAGGAAGTGATAAAAAGCCTCCTGGGCGTTCTCATGAACCGCCGAAAGCGCAGTCATGACAGTCAGCCCCGATTCAGACCCTAACAACTCATCTTTTTTAGCAAGCTGTATGTCGAGAGGCCCTATCTCTCCCCCTTCCACAAAGGCTAGCTCATTGGCCCCGAGCAGAATTAGAGTCCCGGCGCTTTTGCAGATCCCGGCGACGATTACAGTAATCTTCTTGTAGGCACGTTGAAGCGTGCGACAAATTCGATATGCTGCATCTGGGTCCCCACCGTTTGTTACCAGGATGAGCAGAAGGTTTGGTTTTCGGCGACCAGCACGCTCTTGGACGAACTCCAGAACCCATCGATCCCGAGGACGTTCAATGTCGGCATTGAAGATCATAATGTCGACGTCTTGCGCAGCCACGATTCGACGCATGATCGCGGTGGCTTCTGTGGACCAGGCCATTGGCTGACTCCCTTGAGTGGAAATCATATCACAGGCAGTACGACTGCAGAGTACATCGCTGGGATGATTGTCGGAGCAAAGTAGAAAGTTCCTAATCCCAGCAAAGTAGAAAGTTCCTAAA
>JBDTSJ010000048.1:0-106749 GCA_039931205.1 Acidobacteriota bacterium | reverse complement strand
GCGACGTCCCGAAGATCCTCAATTCTATCTGGTCTAAATCATCGAGAGCATGTCACCACGGAGTGATCGATCCGACCGGCTTGGCTTTGGAGAATTTCGATGCGATCGGGCAATGGCGGACGATAGATAGTCAGGCGAACGTCCCGATCGATGCCGCCACAGTGCTGCCGACGGGAGTCGCGATCAACGGTGTTGTGGAACTCAGGGCGCAACTGGTCGCGCGCCCCGGAACGTTCGCACAGACTGTGACGGAGAGATTGATGATGTACGCCGTCAACCGCAGATTGGAATACTTCGATATGCCTCAGGTTCGCGCCATCGTCCGTAAAGCGGCGAAAGACAATTACCGGCTGTCTTCGATCCTCTTGGGAATCGTGAATAGCGACGCTTTCCGTAAGCAGGGTTCTGGAATAGCTGCGAAAACAACCTTGGCGAAAGCCGCTAAGTAAACGTGGGGTTGGGAGATTCTAGGAGATAGCATGTTCATCACGAAGAAGCACATTCCCCGCCGAGCAGTGCTGAAGGCGGCCGGAGTGACGTTGGGATTGCCATTTCTGGAAGCCATGGTGCCTGCCGGCACGGCTCTTGCCCAGACTGCCGCCGTTCCCAAACTGCGTACGGGCTTCTTCTACCTCCCTCACGGAGCAATCATGGGGAACACCGCGCATGGTCCGTCAATGGATAGATGGACGCCATCCGGTGCCGGAGCCAATTTCAAACTCAGCCAGATCCTGGCGTCGCTTGAGCCGCACAAGAAGTACGTTTCCTCCTTTGGGAGTCTGGAAAACGCGGCCACGGCGGGCTCCGTTCATGCGTTCACTCCGGCGACATGGCTTAGCGCGACCCGTCCGGATACGGGCGCTGCCCGCGCGCACATGGCGACGACTCTCGACCAGGTGATCGCGAAAGTCCTCGGCCAGGACACCCGTCTGCCCTCGCTCGAAGTCGCCTCTGAAACGATTGTCCAGTCGGCGGCTGGCGGCGGCGGATCCTATACCACCTTGTCCTTCCGGGATGCGGAATCGCCTCTCCCGATGGAGCCGAATCCCCGCAAGGTTTTTCTGCAGTTGTTCGGCGAGGGCGACACGCCACAGGAGCGAGCGTCGATCAGCCAGCAGACCAACAGCCTTCTCGATCTGATCCTTGACGGTACAAAAAGTCTGCAACGCGATCTGGGAAGCAGGGACAAGGCCGTTCTGGATGGATATCTCGAAAGCGTTCGTGAGATCGAGCGGCGTATGCAGAAAGGCGAGGGTAAAGATCTCTCCACGCTTAAGATTTCCGAGGCACCGGTGGGAGAACTCGACTCGTTCCCTGAGCAGGTGAAGTTGATGTTCGACTTGATCGTGCTCGCTTATCAAGCGGACCTGACGCGTGTGGCCTCTTACATCATGGCCGCCGAAGGCACGAACCGGACTTACAACCACATCGGCATTCCGGATTCCTTCCATCCCGTATCCCATCACGCCAACGATCTGGAAAGAATCAACAAGCTCGTCAAAATCCAAACTTGGCACCTCGATCAGTTCGCTCAGTTTATTGCCAAGCTCGCCGCAACGCCCGACGGCGAGGGGACGTTACTCGATCACTCGATCTTCATGTATGGCTCTAATATGAGCAACAGCGATTTGCACAACAACTACCCGGAGCCGAACATACTGGTCGGCGGCGGCAACGGCGGGATGAAGCTCGGTGGTCAGCATCTCGTCTTGCCGGATCGTACACCGATCGCGAATCTCCACTTGACGCTGCTTCAGAAGATCGGCGTCCAGCGCGAAAAGTTCGGCGACAGCACTGGAACGATCGCGGGTTTCTAAACTTCTCCAGTGTAGTAACTGCTCAACGCCCGGCCTCGTGATACCTGTTCAACTATTGCTTGTCGTTGCCATGCAATGCGTCCGGCGGAGGCGGAGGAGGTACAGGCGCAGCTTTCGGGGCGCCCTTACCCTTTCCGAATGCGGGAGGCGGACCGACCGGCATCGTCGCCGTGCCACCGACCTTCATCGCCATGAACTGGGTGCCTGTCGCGAACCCGATGTACTGCGTGTTGTCCACCATGTACGTGATCGGGGGAGCCGGACCACCGAGGTTAAACGGCAGGGCGAGAAGTTCCTCCCCGGTATCCGCCTTGTAGGCGTACAGCGAAGTGCCCGCAACCTGGAACACGAGGTTGCTGGCTGTGGTCATGGTGCCGCCGCCGGTGGCGCCACCGCGTCCTGTCTTCACCCATTTGATTTGGTTCGTCTTAGGATCGCGCGCTTGCAGCCCACCACGGCCCACATTGTCGGGGCCCCAGATTGGCATGGGAGTCTGCTTGGCCTTATTGCCGGCTTGACCCAACCCATGTGCGCCGCCGCCGGCTTTGGGATTCGGTTCCGCAGCCGCGGTGAATGTGTAGCTGCCCGCGCTGTAGGGCAGGTAGACCAGCCCGGCGTTCGGGTTGTAGGACATCGGCGCCCAGTTGTGTGCGCCGCCGCCGCCGGGATAGATCACCACAACATTTTCCTGATTGTAATAGGCGTCCGGATTGATGATCGGCCGGCCGTTGTTCTTCTTGTCGAAGCCGGTCGCCCAATTGATCGGAACGAAAGGCTCGGCCGAAATGAACTGCCCATTGGTGCGGTCCAGAATGTAGAACACCCCGCTCTTAGGAGCCTGCATGATGACCTTGCGCGTCTTGCCTTCGATCTGGACGTCGGCCATGATGAAGCCACCCACCGAGTCGAAGTCCCAGGCGTCGTTCGGCACCGTCTGATAAAACCACTTCAGCTTGCCGCTGCTTGCATCCACAGCCACGATGGAAGCGGTATAGAGATTGGTATATTTGCCCCAATCCTTTTTCTGGGTGCCGCGCAGTTCCAGCGGCCACGGCTCGGCGTTACCCGTGCCCGCGATCACTAGGTTCGTATCGGGGTCGTACACCAGGCCGTCCCATACCGGACCGCCACCGCCGTACTTCGCCCAGTCGCCCGTCCAGGTCTTGGCCGCCTCTTCCTGCGCCTTGTCCTCCAGCGGCTGGCCCGGGGCCGGTGGAACCGTGTGGAACTTCCAGGCGAGCTTGCCATCCTTAAGGTTGTAGGCCGCGAAGAAGCCGCGAATGAAGTACTCGCCGCCCGCCACTCCGATCACCACCTTATCGCCCGCAATGCGCGGCGCGATGGTCAGCGAGTAGTACTGATTGATGTCCGCGACCTTGCTCTGCCACAACTCCTTGCCGCTGATGGCGTCCAGCGCGATCAGCCGGGCGTCGTTGGCAGCCAGGATGATCTTGCCGTCTGAAATCGCCAGCCCTCGGGTGTGCGTGCCGCAGCACATATGACTCGCCGTGATCGGATCCGTCTTCGGATCGTACATCCACTTCTGTTCGCCGGTGCGCGCGTCGAGGGCGTACACGATACTGTTGTCCATCGATTGATAAATCGTGTTATTCCACATCAGAGGCGTGCCTTCCGTGCCTCCGCGGCCGCCCGGTTGGCTGATCGGCGCCGACCACGCCAATCCCAGCTTGCCCACGTTTGTCTCGTCGATTTGCTTCAATGCGCTGTAGCGCTGTTCCGATTGGCTGTGGCCGTAGGTGAGCCATGTGCCGGGCATGGCGTCTTTGGCCGTGCCAGCGGTGCTGAGGATTTTAGCGTCGACCGCGCGCGGCTGCTGGGCAATAATCGTTGAAATGAGAGTGAGTGTGGCGATGACGCCAGAGGCCAATAAGGCAGTCTTCTTGATGTTGAGCGTGGTCACAATGGATTCCCCTGAATGCAGTATGACCGATTTGAGTTGCCAAGGAAACTCGGTCAGCCTTGTCATGGTCCCCGGCGAATAGCATCCCGTAGCGAGTTCACGCGGCCTTCGGCACTTACAAACAGATCTTCAGGAAACCGGCGGTAGGCTAGCATGCCTCCGTAGATGGCGACGCTGTCGTCCTCATTCAGCCCCATACCTGCCAGATATTGCATGCGCAGGTTTCGATCTTGGTTGATGGCAGCACCGGCAAGCCACTCCGATAGGTCGCCTTTTCGGCCCGCGTATGTTGCAAACAGATCCACCGGGGAGTTCATACCCACTTCGGTGAGCGATTGTGACATCAGACTGTCCCCGCGATAGTCGACGCGTCGCTCCAATCCGTCGAGGTCGATCCGCAATGGCTCCACTTGGCCTAGCAGTACCATGTCGTGGCCCTTGCCCTGATATGGATTCCCCCAGATCGTGCCATTTGGGAAGACATCGAAGAACGTCGCCAGCGTGCTTTTGACCGCTTCCTCGGTGTTCTCAAACAGCTGGATGTACATAGTGACGGTCCCCCCTGTATTGAGATGCTGTTTGATCACCTCCAAAAACTCTTTCGTATACAGGCTCGCCGCACCCTTCGCCCATGGGTCCAACGGATCGATGGTGATCGCGTCGAATTGCTCTTTCGTCGTGAGAAGGAAATGACGACCGTCATCGATGAGAACCTGAACCTTCGGAGTCGCGAGAACATCGAAGTTGGTTTTGTGAAAGAACTTCGCCGCCGCTTCGGGCACCAGCGCTTCGATCTCTACGATAGTCTCGCGTTCCACCTGGGGATCGATGGAGACGGCTCCCGCAGTGACTCCCGCGCCGCAGCCGATCACCAGCACGGAGCGAGGATGTTCCACCGTCAGAGTCGTCAAATGTCCCAACATTCGCTGGAGCCGCAGGTCGCGAGGAACATCCGATGCCTGAATCTTCCCGGCGACGTGGAAAGTGAGCGCTCCGCTTGCGAATTTGGACACCGCCACCGAGGCGTTCATTCCTTCTTTGGCGTAAATGATGTCACTCTTGCCGACCCAGCTAGCCGCGAAGCGACCGTGCGCGATCAGTACCCTTTCCATGAGAGGCACTGTTTGGATACACAAGCCGGTGAGCAACAGGCCGAGGGCCGCCACCGGCCAGCGGACGCGCGCGGCAGGCAACACCAGGAACAGACCCACGATCGCCGATAGACCGATCAACACTTGCTCGGTCCGCTGCGATCCGATCCAAGCGACTAGAAGTACGCTTGAGCCGATGGCGCCGACGATGGCGCCCAACGTATTTGCACTGTAAATCTTGCTGACTGACGCGGCGACATCCTGTCCTCCTGTTGCGATCGCGCCCAGTGCCAGAGGAAAACTCGCCCCCCACAATACCGTTGCTGGCAAAATAGCCCACAGCGCCCGCGCCAGATCGAGTTCGAAGTTGAACCAGATGTTCGAAGAGATCGACGGGTTGATGGGCCAGTAGGGAAGTGACGCCGTCATCGTATACGCCGCCCAGGTCATGGCTCCCGCAGCCAGCAGTTGGCACCAACCTAGCGCAAGGCGCGGGCGTATCACCGTTTTCAAGAATAGAGACCCGAGCCCGCTACCCATCCCAAGACCAGTTAGGAAGACGGCCAGGATGACGGAGAAAGTATATACGGAGGCTCCGAACAACAGGCCGAGAATTCGCGTCCAAATGGTTTCGGCTCCCAATGCGCAGAGACCCGAAAAAGCGATGGCGATGTAGACGCTCCGGTTCCCCGTGGCAGTGGACCGATCGTCACCTGTAATTTCTGGCTGCTCTTGACGCGATGCCTTCGTGCCCGCTAGAGCGCCTGCTAACGCCGCAATCGCAAAGTTGATGCCGGCTCCGACGTATGTCGCCGTGGAAGTGTCGTAGACGCGCAGCAGATAGAATCCAGAAAGCAGGCATCCGAATACGGCCCCGGCGATGTTGGCGGCATAAAGCACACCGACCCGCGATACGTCACTGGGAGCAGCCTTTATCGTCCTGGCGAGTGCTGGCAGGGTTGCGCCCATCAGCAATGTGGGAGGCAGCAGGCAAACTGCGGCGACGGCTCCACGCAGCAAGAATCCCAACACGCCATGGCCGCTCCAAAAGGTATGAACGCTCCCAGCCATCGGAACGAGAAGCAGCACCACGATGCCCAGCGCCCCGATTCCGGCTTCCATCGTTGCGTAGACCTTAAGGGGATCGCGCCGTGTTGAAACAAGCCGTGGAAAAAGAAGACTGCCGAGACACATGCCGCCCATAAACATGGTTAGCAGAACCCCCAGCGCCACCGCGGTGGAGCCGACCACCAATTCCAGCAACTGGAACCACACGATCTCGTAAATGAGCGCCGCCACTCCGCTTGCGGCGGAGAGAAGCATCAGGGAGCCGGCGCGCACTACTTCTTTTTAGCCTGCTCTTCCCTGCGTGCACCCACCAACAGGCCTGTGAGGCCGTAGTTTCCCTCGTGACACGCGGAATCGAAAATCATGTGCCGCCCGTCTTCCGTCTTCCCCATGTCAATGAGTACGGTCCACGGTTTGATCCACGTCTGAGGATCTTCGAAGGTGATTTCGCGCCTCAGGCGATCCGCGCCCGCTCGCGTGAAACGCTCCGTCATCTTGTAAGTGTCGACCTTTGAGCCGCGAAATCCTTGCGAGAAATTGGTCGTCTCCACCACGAGTGTGTTGCCTTCCCAATGTCCGCGCGAGTCTCCCAAATAGAACTTCATTGCCTTGGACGGGTGAGGCCGTCCATCCATGTAAATCACACGGTTCCCACCACCGGCGTGATCATCTTCCATATAGATACCCATGGACGTGGGAGATTGTACGATCTGCATCACCGTGCCCTGGGCAAAGGCGGTGTTCAATGGAAGGAATGGCAGCGCAACGCCCAGGCACCGCGGGGATTGCGCGGCGGATTCAGGATTATCGTTCTGTCCTGGCGCGATGCCCAAGACAGCGGCCCCGCCACGCCCTCCGCCTCCACCTGGCCCGGCCGCACCGCCGCCGCGACCTGGTGCAGGCGTAGCCGCAACCAAGGGAGGGATTCTGCCGTTGGGCGGATCGATGACGCGCGACGTTCGTTTGCCCGTCTTCAAAACCGAGTTGAAGACGGCATTGTAAGCACCGCTCACATCCTGGGCGCTATCGTCTGAACGTGCATTTCGCCCGACGGCCAGGCCCTTCTGCGCGTCTGCGACCGCTACCTCAGCGTCCGTAAGAAATTCCTTGTTCGCGTTCGCCGCGGACCGTTCCAGCGGCACATCTTCGGTTACGAACCATGTGCCCTGCAGGTCCGGATCACCCCAAGGCGTTCGGCGCGTGGTCCCGGCGGCAGTTCCCGGCTTGCTTGCGCTTGCTTTCGTTGTAGATGCTTTCGCAGGTGCTGACTTACCGGAGGTCGCAGGAGTCTGCGCAATCATGGAAACTGCTGCCAGACTGGCCAGACCAAGTACACACGCAAAGATTCCCCATGTCATGAACCGGTGGCGCGTCATTGTTTGCCGTCCTTGCCGACATAGTGCACCGCGTCCCGATCCTCACACACGAACTCGATAAGGTCGTCATCCGGCATCAGCGTGTGATTCACGCGGACGGTGAAAGGCTTCGTATACGCGGTAGGATCCTCAATGGTGATGTCGATCTGCATTGAGCCGTAGTTTAATCGGCGGAAGCGCTCTGTCATTTTCCCTGCGTTGGTGAGCGGACTGCCTTCCACGTCTAGCCACACGTCGTCACGAAAGCCGGTGGTCTCGACGACCAGCGTGTCCCCGTCCCAATGCCCCACCGAATATCCGCGCCACCATGGCTCCGCATCCTTGGGCGGCAAAGGCCGTCCGTCCAGGAAGATCTGCCGAACCTCGGCCTGCGCTTCGTAAAGGATCGCAATGACACGGTCCGTCTGAATGATCTTCCTTGGCTGAGGATGCATATGAAGCTGCGTCAGACCAATCGGCAAGCAGTGAGCATCGGGGTTGTCTTTGTTGTTGTCCGCCTTTCGAGCGGCGCGCAGCTGCTGGGCTGCAGGCAGCAAGGGCAGTAGACCGTCCTTAAATCCTGCACCGATATTAAAGAACTGCCCCACAGGCGGATCCTCCGGCGATGCGGCGGGAACCGGAGCCGGAGGAGCGTCTTTGCCTTTCGCCCCGCCGCGGCCCGGGCCGCGAGCCAGATTCCATGTTCCGGAAAAATCGGGTTTGCCATCGGCTGTTCGAGGAGTCGGCGCCGTAAGATTCGGCTTGCCGTCCGGAGTCTTCGGGACCCCCGTGGGCCACGCAGGCCACTGCGCGAACAACACCGCCGCGCCGCTCGCGACAAGCGCGGCCAGAGAGACTGAACTGAGTACCATTCTCATGCGTGGGACCCCGTTCTATTTCACTACGTCGACGCCAGGACGCTGGACTTCGTACGGCGCGCCTTCACCGCCAGAGGATCCAAGAAACAGCTGCTGCCCGTTCGGTAACGTCAGATTCCGGCCGTTGGCGCGTTTCGATCCATCCTTCGATTGATAACCGTCGACAATAATCTTGTCGCCTTTCTTCAGTGTGTTTCGCGTAATGCCGCGCCGCAGGAGGATGTTCGGACTGCCCGCCTCAATTGCCCAGTTCTCCACGGACCCGTTGGACAGCTTCACGTCTACGTGAATCCAGCTGTGGGGATTGATCAACTCGACTTTAGTCACCGTCGCGTCGGTGAAATGAACCGGCTTGTTTCCATCGAATTCCGCTGCAAATGCATGGTGCGCCTGCAACTGCGCCGAGCACAACAAGACCAAGCTCCCGAGAAATAAGACCGCCCGAGCTTTCATACAATTCTTCCTTTCACTTCGCGTCCGGAGGGTTCCCCGAGATATAGCGCTCATGGACCTCCTCGCCTGGCGGAATCTTGCGCTTAATATCCACTTCCGTGGTCTTGCCTTCCCAGTGTTTGACGAGCTGCTCCTTGCGAAGATGCCCGTACATGGTCTCTTCCACCATCTCGACGCATCGGAATTCTCCCAATTGTGCATTCGCTTCCAAACGGCGGTAAAGCGGCATGCTGATTTTCCATGGCCGGGTGAAGACCTGCGGGTCTTCGATGGTCGCTTCATACTGAATGGCATCGCGGCCCATAGGAGTAAACCGTTCGGTCACGCGCAAGGCATCGCTGTGGAAGTTTCCGGACCGATCGAGCCACGTGGCATCCGTTAGATTTGTGACATCCACCACCAGCGTGTCGCCTTCCCACTTGCCCACCGAGTATCCCATGTACGCCACGTTTGGATATTCCTCCATCTTGTTTAGATGGACGGTCCGCTGGGCGTTCGCGAATTCGAACAGCATCTGGACTTTCGTTGTGCTTTGGATGATCTGAAACGGAAACGGCATGTACATCGCACGAGGCACGCCGGGCTGGAAGCACTTGATCTCTGGGTCGCGGTCCAACCAGTGCTCCAGGTTTTCCTTCTTCCTGGCCGCCGCCCATGGCTGGTAGGGAATCTCGTCGTCCTGGACCACACCAAGACCACCGGGCACCCAACCAATCGCGCCCAATGTAACCACCGGAGCGGCGAGCACGGTTGATCCCGGAGTAAAACCGGGCTGGCCCACCATCGGACGAGGCTGGTGGGTCAGAAGATCCCAGTTCGCCGTGTTATTCGCTTGCCAAATCCCGTTGAAATTCGGCTTGCCGCCAATTCGTTGACTGGCTGACGCTTTAGGGGCGACCTGCGCCAGAGTGGGCGCGGCGCAAAGAACAGTTAGAACCGCACTCGAAGCCACAAGCGACAATGCTCGGGCAAAACGTTCACTCACGCGTTGCATCGTGATGGATTTTCCTCAGCGAATTGTCGCACTTTTGCTGCTGGGCGTAAACCCACGGGGTTGCCACTTGTCGCGCTGCGTTACTCAGCCGTGCTCGTCTGGGCACATGCGTCGGACCAACCCTCCTTGCACGCCAAAGCGAACAGTGCGGTTGGCTCTCGCTCCCGAATCTCCCCTTTGCTCCCTCGCAATATCACCGGATAGTCCGCCAGGGAGGGTTGCGAGCTGACGAAGTCGCCCTGCACTCCTGTCAGGATGCGCAGGTTTTCGCAGGCGGCTATGACTCCCAGTTCGCATCCACGGCCTAGAACTCCCGCTGCACCGGCAGGATCCTGGCGTCGCAGATCCTCCCCCGAACGCGAGAGGGCCACGTGCAACAGGCCGGCCTCGTTGCAGGCCCAACCCGATCCCCGATTGCAAAAGTTGACTTCTACGTCCGCCAAGTAAGGGCATGCATAGCCGCGCCCAGCATCGCAGGCTTGCCTCCAGAAGGGCAACCATTGCCCGGGATGGTCGTCCCCGACTCCTTGCGTTACGCCCAACCCCAGGAGCAATAGCGTCCACACGGACATGTAAGCGAGGTTTCTTTGCCGAGGCGCAAGCGACCTCCCGAGGGTCTGTGGATCCAGCCAACGCAGCAAGGGCGACCGTGCCACGCAATCGATCCGGCGAACCATCAGGTTCAAGACGGGCACTTGAAGCAATTTGTCATAGAACGTCGGCATCCCCGCGCTACCAAGCGCCTGGTAGAGCGCAACGGTGCTCAGCCCATAAAGTACTCCGTAAATAATCCGTCCAAGTTCGGAACGTGGTGAGGTCGAGGGATCGGTAAACAGCAGGTGCATGCCGAGAAACACCGCTATTGGGATGTAGGAATCGTAGAAGAAATAGACCCCTGTAGCCGCAAAGTACAATCGGCCAAACAAAAAAGTCGTGATTACAGCCGACATCGTCATCGACGTTACGCCGAAAAAAAACTGTCCGGGCAATCCGATCAGGAACAGGAAAAGATACATATGCGGCGGGTAGAATTGCGTCGTAGCGATCTCCTGGCCCCACGTGATATCACTGCTTCGAGTGGCCAGCAGGAACAGCGCAACCACCGCGAGAGGGAACGATGACGGGTTAAAGATGTGGACCCGTCGATCGTCTCTATTCCAGCGGATATATTCTTTTGCCACCAGCCCAAGCCCGACTAGCAAGAACTGAAGCGCGATCCAATCCGCCTTGAACCATAAGAACAGATTGATGCTAAGAACGACGGGAAACAGCCCGAACCCGAGCGCATAAGTGTCGCGACGCGACCAACTGAGCAACAGGTCGAATGCATAAGCAAACAATAGTTGCGCCAGGATGAACAGCAGCCAGGGATAGACGGGAGGCCAATACCAGCCCCAATAGAGCAGCACGGAACTCTGTGCGCAAGCCTGCAGGTAGTGCTGCTTGCGAATCTCTACGCTGAGTGAGATCCTCCGACCGACGCTTCGAGTTCTTATGAATAGCAGCGCATTCCAGATGCACAGTGCCGTCGAAGCTCTCAGGACCCCAAGCAGAACACTCGTGCTTTGGTGGAAGGGCGGCAAAAGGGTGAGCGCCGCGAGACAGAGCGAAAAACCAAGCGGTAGAAGGAGTGCGCTTAAACCCAACAGCCACGAGCCATCGCTTTTGGCGTTCGGTACACGCAATCCCGTATTCAAGCCATCCACCGGACGTTAGTATAGCCGCTCGGCTAGCCATGACGCCGTAGAAGTGGAGTGTGGAGATTGCGTCCCGTGCAGCGACCGAGCAGCGCCGCTCCGTGCGCGCGCCCGTCTACTTTTCCGCTTCAATAGAGAGCGATTCGTAACGCTTCGCGCCACCACCGTAAAAGCCAGACCGTACTTCGAGATTGGCCAGTGCCGGATCGTTACTCTCGCCTGTTACGTAGACTCTCACGTTCTTGAATCCCACCTTCTGCAAACTGTCACCAAGCAAAGCCGCGTTGTATACGAACTGGTGGCCGAAATCGTGAAGCTCCAGATTCAGAATTAGAGCTGCATTGTCCGCTGTCTTGGGCCAGTAATTGTGCCATGCGAACTTGTCCGTCACGTACTGCTCTTTCGCCGGCGACTGTTCCTTGAAGAGACCGATCAGCTTGTCGAGATCCGGCGTCACCACGCGCACGCGGCCTCCGGGTTTCAGCACGCGATACTCTTCCTTTAGCATGTCGAGCCCCACCCAATAGTCAAAGTGCTCAAGCACATGTTCCGAGTAAACGTAGTTGAAGCTGTTGTCGGGCAACGGGAACGTCAGCGTGGCATCCAGAAACGCCTGCCCGCTCTTGGTCTCATATTCGGTGTTGAGCCACCCGTCAAAATTGTTGTCCCCCGACCCGATCTGTAGCTTCCGGACCTGGTGCTCCTTGATGTAGTTCGATATCAGAGAAGGCGTATCGATGTAGCGGTTATACCTCAGCATTGTCGGCGCAAGGTAATCCGGCCGGATGACAAAGAAGACGCCGAGCGCCAGGAACGTAATCACCACTTTGGCCAACAAATGGAAACGAAACAACGGCTTAGGGGTTTGGGTGGTCTGTGCCATCCACAGTACTATCGTCCCGGTGGGACCTAAGGATTAGGCGCCCTCCGATAATTGGGTCGGGAGCGAATTGAGGTTGCGAACGTCGAAGTCGGCGGAAACGGGTATGGTACATCCATTCCGCGAACCTTTTGGTTGCGAAAGATCGGATGGCGCGTTGGCCAGCCCTTCGAGTTTCTAGAGAAGACGGCGCGGCACCGTGCTGCGGTGAGACCTGAGCGTAGCGCTACCCGCGCCGACGCACGAGCAGTCGGAGGCGTTCACCCAGTCCACGCTGTGCACAAACAAATCCTGCGACAAAAAACTTGGAAGGTACGGGCTTGATCGCTGGTGTAGCTGTGCAGGCCGCCCTTTGGCAAGAGCCTTCGAGTTCGTAGTAGAGTGGGTGTCCTGCGCATTTTCAAGGCCCCCACTACAAGTAAAACTAGAAAGTGCAACCAACTACTGGTCATCAAATATGCCTCGGGCTTCTTCATTTAACTTAACGAAAGTGCAGATAGAATGATTTCTAGGCTAGGTTAGAAAACTCAGCGGATCAAGTCGCCCTGGGATTTTGTCAACCCGTAGTGGATCTCGACGTTTTGTCTTCCCACTCGCACACTGTCACTCTGCTCTTGGGCAGCGTGGTTCCGGCTCTGCGCCTGTGCTTGATAGAAGCATTCACCGTCGGCTCACGCACTAGACATTCTTCCAGTCCGTGTACCGCGCCCTGGGCACGCCATACTCTTCCATCCCCGCTCGCAACACACCCACCGCGGCCCAGATCGTTTTCCTGCTCTCCTCTCCGACAAAGCGTAGTAGAAGTCGCGTCGTCCTCCAGGTTCATCAGGCACCCGCGCGGGCCGCGCTTCTCCAACCATTCATGGAAGCTGCCGTCCAACTGCACCAGTTCGCCGAAGTGCTCGCCACGGTCCCGCCGCTTGCGATGCTGTTGTGTTTTCCGCTCCCGGCTCCACAACTCTTCCGCCACCATCCAACGCTTCACCGTCGTCGGGTGCAGATCGATGGCGTCTTCACTCTGACGATGCTCGCACGCTAAGGTTGGCCCGAAGCGCTCGCACACTTCGCCCGAGTACTTCGCGCGGATCAGCCGCATCACCTTCGTCCGCACCTTTTTCGGCTTGGCGCGATTCGAGCTTCGGCCCATGTCTCCCGCAAATTATTATGCGTGCAGTCGGGTTGGCTGGGGCGGATTTCCATGGACGTAATCCAGGGGTCCTGAGTAACGCCGCTGGGAACCGTAAAGAATATCCAATCCGACGACGTAGCCGCGCGCGGATTCGCCGGGACTTTGAAGGACGGCTTTCGATGATGCGCTTGGTCTCGGCGAACCGCGGCGGCATCTTGCGCGTGACCACCGCGGCCTTCGTCGACTTCGCCCACGGGACGGTGGCCTGGTAACCGAGGAAGGACATGGACGCAATCTGCCCGGCCGGTGTCGGCTCTGACAATACTTCTGCAGAATCGATCCTACCGCTGCTGCAGTTCTGGAGCCACTCCCGGAACCGGAGGTGGTGGCGGTGCGTTGTTATTCGGCACCGGTGGAGGCGCGGGCTGGGGCAACTCCGCCATGCCGTCCAACGCGAACACGAACATCATGGGCGGGTTATCGATCGTCGCGTCATTCGCGCCCACCGTCGCCGCCGGTCGCCCCAAACCGCCCTGAAACGCGACATATTGCTTACCGTCCGCTTCATACGTAATCGGCGGGGCCATGCCGGTACGGCCGGTCTGCACCTCAAACAGGATTTCGCCCTTGTCGGCCGTCACCGCCCGAAAGCGCCCGTCGTTGATGGATTGGAAAACGAGATTGCCCGCCGTCGTCACCGTGCCGCCGCCGATACCGCCTCCGCCGTCGATGCGCCAAGCCAGTTTCTGGTTCACCGGATCCCAGGCTTGGAGCGCTGAGCGCATGCCCTCGGCCGTGGGCGGGCCGATCACGGGTCCCCCGATAGGTTTAGGATCGCCAGCGCCACGTGAGTAGCCGTTTGCACCGGGACGAAGTTCCGCCGTCGCCGCATAAGTGAAAGGCGTCAGCGATACCGAGATGTACACGTAGCCGGTGGCGGGATTGAAAGACATCGGCGACCAGTTGTGCGCGCCGCCGCCCGTCGGGAAAAGCGAAATCGGCTCAGCGTCGTAGTAAGCTTCCGGATTTACGATCGGGCGGCCCTTGGCATCCAGTCCGCTGGCCCAATTCGTTTTCACGAAGGGCGCGCCGGAGATGAACTCGCCTGTAATACGATCCAGCACCCAGAAGAAGCCGTTCTTCGAAGCCTGCGTAATGACCTTGCGCTGCTTGCCCTTAATGTTCAGGTCCAGCAGCATCAGTTGCTGTACGCTGTCGAAATCCCAGTTGTCATTCGGCGTGGTCTGGAAATGCCACTTGAGTAGGCCGGTAGTCAGGTCCACCGCCAAAATCGAGCACGTATACAAATTGTCGACGCCTTGGGCACCGCGAAATTTCTGCACCCACGGCTCCGCGTTGCCCGTCCCCACGTACACGAGGTTCGCTTCGGGATCGTACGCAAAACCGTCCCACACGGCTCCCCCGCCACCCTTGGTCCAGAAATCGCCGCCCCAGGTTTTGAGGGCAGCCTTCATCGCTTCGTTCTCCGGCGGTAATTCCGGATTCCCGGGAACGGTGTAGAACTTCCACGACTGACGCCCTGTCGCCGCGTCAAATGCCGCGAAGAATCCGCGCGTGGGTTTATCACCGCCGGAGGCCCCGATGATCACTTTGCCCCCGGCGATGCGCGGAGCCATGGTCAGCGTGTACAGATCCTGCGGGTACGCCACGCGCGATTCCCACACCGGCTTACCTGTCAGCGCGTCCAGCGCTTGCAGCCGGCCGTCATTGATCGGCACGATGATCATGCCGTCATAAAGTGCAATGCCGCGATTCACGATTCCGCAGCAAATTTTGGACCGCACGGTGGTCTGGTTCACTTCCGGATCCCAACGCCACAACTGCTTGCCGGTACGCGCATCCAACGCGTACACCACGCTCCATGTCGTGATGCCATAGAGGGTGTTGTTCCACATCAACGGCGTGCCTTCCTGGTTGCCGCCGCCCGCACCCACTACATATGACCACGCCAGCCCCAAGCGTTTCGCATTCGCGTCGTTGATCTGTTTCAGTGGGCTATTGCGGGTCTCGCCCTGCGAGCGTCCATAGGTCAGCCATGAGCCAGCCAGCGCGTCATTGGCGCCGCCTGCGTTGCGCAATGCCTTGGCATCCACATTCGCCGGCTTCGGGGCTTGCTGCGCGCGCAGCAACGTTCCTGGTGAAAGCGTCAGGATGCCTACCGCAAGAGCCCACCCAAATCCACGCATGGAATGCCTCCCATCAAAATGATTCGATCAACGGGGATCACGCACTTGAAAGCGCCGATCTTTGTTTAATTACTTTTGTTTACTTGCTTTTGCTTTACTTGCCTTTGCCTTTGCCTTTGCCGTCGCCCTGGGTCAACTGCCGGGCTAACGCCGCCTCGAAGGTCTTTTCGTACTCGTCGACGTGAGCCTTGTAGCCCGCGGGATCGACGAACGGGTTCGGATCTCCTTCGCGACGCGTTGCCAGCTTGGGGTACTTCGCGGCCAGGCCGTAAAACGAAGCGTGTGAGCTTAGGAATACCTCGACTGGAAACTCTCGGGCCTTTTTGTAGGTGGCCCGGAAATCGTCAATCATTCCAGGATATTGGGTAAGGGAAGCCAGAAATTGGCCGTTCAGGCTGCACTCGACGAACGCGTAATACGTCTTGCCGCCTTCCTTTAGATTCATGCTCCACGCGAGGCATCCCTGCGTGTGGCCGGGCATCATGTGGGCCGTCAGTGTGGTCCCGCCTAGCGTGACCGTATCGCCGTCGTCCACCAACCGGTCTATCGGGTGCTCCTTACCTTTGGGGCGAAACTCCCTGGTCGCGGGCGCATCCACACGGCCCACCACAACCTGTGCGCCGGTAAGTTCCTTTACTAACGCATCCCCCTCCACGTGGTCCGGATGCGCGTGACCGCTGATCAGGATTTTGATGTCACTAAACTTGAACCCCAGTTGTTCCACGCCCGCGCGGATCACCGGCACCGATGCCTCGTAGTTGCTGTTCATCAGAATGTGACCCTGAGGCGTCGTGATCAGGAATGACGCCAGTTCCTTGGTTCCCACGAAGTAGACGTTGTCCATCACCTTATGCGGTGGAAATGCATCGTTCCATCCGGCAGGTTGAGAAAACGCTAGCGGACACAACGCCGCAGCAATGACAGGCAGCAACAGTTGGCGCATGTTTTTCCTAGGATTTACTTCGCGTCTTTGCCGTCTTTGCCGTAACTGCTGCCCGGGTCAAGTTTGCGGCCGTCCGGAAACTCCACACCGCGTGAGTTCGCACGCAGCGAGCCGTCTTTGGCCGGGGACGCCTTGATGATGACGCGCGTTCCCTCCGGCAGCGAGTCCTTTTTCCAGCCATTGCGAAATAGCACATTAGGTGAACCGAACTCCACGGCCCAACGCTCCATCGTGCCATCCGGCTTCGGAACGTCGAGGTACAGCCAGGAATGCGGGTTTACCCAGTCCATTTTGACCACTCTGCCGTCGAGTGTCAGTTCCTTCTTCCCATCAAATTCGGCGGAGAAGGAGTGGTGGGCAGCCAACTGGACAGCGGTCACCAGCACTCCGGCCGTTACCAACATCATCATCAGTTTGCGGTGCATAAATTTTCTCCTCTTATTTCGCTGCAGCAGGCTTGGCTGGCTGCTCCAAATGCATTAGATCGCTGTAAAGAAGTTTGTCGGCGAACGCCACGCACTTGTGTTCCAGAATCTGCGCGTTATCTTCGATGATCCGATACAGGGGCATCTCGATGGTCCACGGTCTGGAGAAGATCCTCGGGTCCTCCATCGTCGCTTCATATCGAATGTGATCTTTATCGATCAGCGTGAAGCGCTCCGTGACCTTCAGGTCATCGCTGTGGAAGTTACCGGCTCTGTCGAACCATGTTTTATCGTTTTGATCGGTGGTGGTCACCACCAGGGTGTTGCCCTCCCACTTGCCGTAGGACTTTCCCATCCAGGATTCTACCGGCAGTTCCTTCTTGTCGTTCATGTAGACGACTCGATTCGTGGCCGCGAATGGCTGCGAAATCGCCCAGTCTCCTGCGCTCTGGAAGATCTGGAACGGCATACCGAAGTAGACCGAACGTGGGACGCCTAACATGTAGCACTTGGCTTCGGGATCCTCCTTAGGCCAATTCGCCCGATTCTTGTTGCGCTGCGCGAGTGCTGCGGGCAAGTACGGAATCGTTCCGCCGCGAACAACGCTTTTTCCGGCGGGTATCGCCGCGATTGCACCCAATCCCCAAAACTGGTCGAGAGCCTCCGCGGAATGCGCTTCCAGGTTCCAGTTCGCGGTGCTGATCGCCTGCCAAATGCCGTTAAAGTTGGGATGGCCCCCAATCGTTGCCGCGCGTTGCTGGGCGCTGGCAGTGGACATCAGCGTCGCCATCGCGATCACGCCGATGAGTCGATTTCGCATCATCTACTCGCTCTCCTCACACTATCACCATAAACGATTCGTCAAAATGTTACCACGTCCGCAGTCCGCAAAATGCATGCAACGCGGGGTCGCGCGCACCCCGAGTGGCCGTGACACACCATCGTCAGCAGCATTTGCCCCAGTACGCCCAACGTTCGGGTGCCCATTTGCATGCAGAACAACGGGAAGGTAATATGATTGGCTGACAATGAAGACACCGTTAGTCCTGACCGCAGCACTTGCGTGTCTTATTGCGAGTACCCTCCTTCTTGTCCGCTTGAACGCGGAGCCGTTAGAAGAGCAGGCCCGGTTTGATCGAGGCATCATTTTCCTGCCGCTTGTAATGGTCGGCGACGCCCAGTATGAGGCGTCGTCGAACCTGTGATCTGGACGGTAGAATACGTGCAGCGGAAGAAGCACAGGTATCCCCAGACGACGTCCACCTGACCGGACGCGGAGTTTGGGTAGTGCGCTAACAGATTTAGCGCACTACCGAAGTTTGCATGCAAGACCGGCGGACGGTAATATTGATCTGCGGAGAGCGAGGAGTTTTTCTATGATGATCGGGCGTATTTTGGCTTTGGGTGGATTTACGATCGCGATAACTCTGGCACAGAGCCCAAGTCCGGCAGCGGCAAAGCCTAAGCCCGCCGCGGCAAAGCCAGGCGCAGCCTTTACGCCTCCCAAGACGCCCTGGGGCGAGCCCGATCTGCAAGGCATCTGGCCCCTCAACCATCTGATCGCCGTCAGACTGACGCGGGACCCCCGCTTGGGCGACAAAGCCGCCTTGACGGACGCGGAAGTGGCTGCCGCGCAGGGCGCCGCGGATCAACGGCTGGCTCGGGCCAAGAGCGGAGCAATTCCCGTGGCGGACGCGTCCAGCAAGGTGATGAAGCAGACGTCGCTGATTATCGACCCGCCCAACGGCCAGTTCCCCGAACTCACCGACTACGGCAAGAAACTGCAGGCAGACATGCGCAGTAGCTATAAGCCGGGGCAGACGGTCTTCGACGCCATCGAGGACTTCAGTTCCTGGGACCGCTGCATTACCCGCGGCATGCCTGTTTCGATGGAACCGCGCAACTACAACAACGGCATCAAGATCGTTCAATCGCCAGGCTACGTAGTGATCCTGCTCGAAATGGCCCACGAAGCCCGCGTCATTCCCACCACCCCCCTGCCGCCACTCGATCCAACGATCAAGCAATGGTTGGGCGAACCGCGCGGCCACTGGGAAGGCAACACCCTGATCGTGGAGTCAAAGAATTTCAACGGCCTTACAGGCCAGACCAGCGCCGGCGTCCCCGGCTCGCCCGGCCCTCTGCAGCCGGCCACAACGGACATGCGCATCGTCGAGCGCTTCACGCGTACCGCCCCGGACACCATCGAATTCAAGATGACCATCGAGGACCCGGCAGTGATGAAGACTTCCTACACCGTGTCGTATCCGATGTTTCTCGACAACACCTACGACATGTACGAGTACGCCTGTCACGAAGGCAACACCGCCGTACGAAACTACATCGAAACCTCACGTTTCGAGCGCGGACAGAAGAAGTAGAGTCTGCGGCTGCAAGCCCGCATCCACAGGGAGAACTATGAAGATCGCATTTGGCTTGCTTCTGGCCGTCTCAACCCTAATGGCTCAGGACACTGCTTCTGACGCACATACGGCGGCCGCGAAGGCTGCTGCAGGAGAAGACTTCCAGAATCTGTTTACCTTCCAGTGCTATGGCCCCGGCCCGGGAGGCCAACGCGCCGCTCCGGGAGCCGCGGCACAGCCCGGAAAAGGCGGCGGCCCAGCGGCGCGCGGCGGGGCACCCAGGCAGGCGGGACCGCCGGACCGATCGACATGGTACGCCGAACCCGTAAAGGTCTTCGACAATCTTTATTTTTTCGGTCAATCCGAATACTCCGTGTGGGCCATCACCACCTCGCAAGGCATCATCGTCATCGACACCATCTTTGACTATTCGGTCGAAGAGGAGGTTGCCGCCGGAATGAAGAAGCTGGGTTTGGACCCCGCCAATATCAAATACGCCATCGTCACTCATCCCCACCTCGATCACGACGGCGGCGCGAAATTCCTGCAGGATCATTACGGCACGCGCGTGATCATGTCGCAGGCGGATTGGGATGTTCTCGACAAACGAACCAACGGTACCAAGCCGAAGCGCGATCTGGAGGCCACCGACGGCCAGAAACTCACGCTTGGGGACACCACCGTGACGATCTATATCACGCCCGGTCATACCCCCGGCACGCTCTCTGTTTTGTTCCCGGTGAAGGACAAAGGGGCGCCCCACGTCGCCGCTCTCTGGGGTGGAGTAGGGCTCAATGCCGACAAGGAATCGGTTCAGACCTACATCAGGTCGGCGCAGCGATTTAGCGGTATCGTTCGGCAAGCCGGCGCGGAAATCATCTTATCCAACCACACCGATTGGGACCGGTCCAAGATCAACTTGCCGGTATTAGCCAAAGGCGCGCCAGCCGGTCCGAATCCATACATCGTGGGTAATACCAAGGCGTTGAATTTTCTGAAAGTCGCCGAAGAATGCGCCACGGCCCGCATCAGCGCCGTAAACTGAGCTCCTGGACCACAGCCTGCTTGTTCAGCCGGACGTAGAACATTGGTGCGCTACAATGTTTTACATTCCGCATGCAGCATTCCACTCTAGTCGCGCTGGGAGTTCGCTGGCTTGGCAGGCAGTGTTCCGTTGTCCTATGCGAGTTCGCGACGGCAGCGGATGAGAATCCGGATGTGATCGGTTGGGCTCCAGAAGCAGGCTCTGTTCTCATTGAATGCAAGCTCAGTCGCGCCGACTTCTTAAGCGACGCCAAGAAGACAGTCCGCAGAACTCCACGTACAGGAATGGGCCACCGTCGTTACTACCTGAGTCCACCCGAGGTGATCCAGTTGAAGGATCTCCCGCCCAAATGGGGATTGCTGTGGGCAACCAAGAACACAATCGCCGTAAAACGCGAAGCTCGCGGCCACCCGGAAAGAAACCTCCTCGCCGAAGTTCGATTCCTCAGCGCGATGCTCAGGCGAGCGCAAATCAGAATCGGCACGCGGCCGCTTTCAGAATGGCTGCGAGGCGAGAACCGCTTCGAAGCAGTGCGGGGCATTTCCCCTAACGCGCGTCAGGCGACTCGGGAAGCCAAACGCACTAACCCCTAGGCGAGATCAGTCACTATTGCCGCCGTTTAGCCAGCAGCAGGTTCGACGCAATCTTGGAGTACCCGTAGCCCAGGCGTAGTGACAGTGGCTTCACGCCGTCTTCCCTGTAGGCTTTTCGAAGCGTAGGCTGTTCCAGCCAGCGGAAACTGCCGTAAGGCCGGTCGTACTCTCCGTATAGCTGCACCGTCCACGTATCCGGATGAAAGTATTCATAGGGGATGCCAGAGTCGTCCTGCAGCACTCTGCCACTGTGGTCGAGCACGGCATCCCGAATCATGGAAAAGGCCGGCTGGTGCGTCATGTAGGACGTAGCCTTCAGAAAAGTCGTGACCGAGGGTAGGTGAGATAGATAGGCGAGGAACGGTTTGTTCTCGACCAGCCGCTCATCCGAGAGATTCACGGAAAAGTAGTAGAGCGTGTGAAGGGATGAGTCCACGTCGGTCTTAAACTCGATCTCTATGCCCTTATTCCCAAATCGGGTGGGCGCCTTGAAAATCGCCTCCCGCTCAATGATCTCGCCCGCTTCATCCAGGCGTACATAACGGAACCCAAACACCTGATGATGAGTGCGCACCAGCAATTCGAGTATGGGGAGCAACAGGCCATCGGTGATCTGGCCGCGAAACTGGCGGTCCATTTCGCGAGTGACAAAAAAGCTGCGCCCCAGCTCCGACGCCAAAGTTTCGCGGGTTTCGGCAAAATACTTCGTCAAGTCCATCTCCCGCATTCGAGCAAGGCTGGGGAGCGTTCCCGGGGGTTCCAGTCCCACAATCGTGAAGACCGGACTTTGCGGGAAGAGGAGCGTCACAGTCAAGGCATCAGGCCCCCCAAAGGGATAGAAAACTGGAGCAGCCCAGGCGGGATCACCGCTAAGTTCCTGTTTTTGGAATCCACTCAGACCACTTACCAAAGACGCTTCCGTTTTGTGCCACGCCTTGTCAAAGAGATCGCGGTGCGTCTGCCATGTGTCGACCGTCTCAAGATCCGCAAACGGACTGCCGTCCGTTCCAGGAAGCCCCGCCAGGAATCGGGAGACGTCGTTGGCCTCTCGAGCGTGTGGGACGCTTGGGACGTGGGAAACTTGGCGGGGCACTTCGACAGCGGACTTTGCTTGTGGCTCTTTCGGCGGTGGAGGCCCGCAGGCGTCCAAAAACACCCCGCTGGCAAGCCCCACCAGGAGATACCACGCAAGAGGGAACGAAACCGGATGGAGAGACCGCCTCCCCGTCAACTTCTGGAAACCACCACGCGTTCGAGCGGCATGGCGCCGGCTCAAACGCACATGCGCCCATCGGCGCACCTCGTTACAACTCACTGGTATCCCACCTTTACTGCGGCGCCGTTAGCGGCACTTGCGTGAATCACCAAGTTTAGCTGATCCACAGGTAGCCGGTGCCCTTTGCGCTCAGTGCTTGTGATCGCCCTTGGTGGGGCTGGCTGCTTTCGCAGGGGTAACGGTCATTACGACCTCCTTCGCTGACATTTCTCCATTAGCCAGCTTGGTGCCGAATACGCTGATCTTGTCGCCCTTTTTGAAATGATTCAGGTCTACGGCTTGGGTGCCCATCTCAAACTTCGTATCCTTGCTGAACGTCACGGTCACATTACCCTTCGCCGTCTTCATCACTGCGTTGGCCGCGGTCACGGAGACGATCTCTCCTGTGGTAGCCGTGCCCTTATGCAATTTCGCATCGTGTGCACCCAGCAACGATGCACCCATCAACCCGGCGAAGAGCAGCGCGGTGTGTAATCTATGAATGATCATGGTCTTTCTCCCTGTCTTGTTAACCTGTTCTTGTTGAATGGCTCGGAGCGGGCTAAGGTATTGCGCCGCCCCCACTCTGTTTTAGCATTTGCTCTAATGAGATGTTTGATCCGGAAAGATCGACTCCACCCGTAAGCAGCAACCCTTGAATCTCCACCGATCGCTGCCAAACACTGGTCAATGAATCCACATAAGCGTCTTGAAGCTGAAACAGATTTCGTTGAGCGATCAACGCCTGAGGATAGGCGGCAGCCATCCGGCGGAAATTGTTCAAATACAATTCGTAAGCTTTCTGAGCCTTCGGCAACACATCCTGTTTATACTGATCCGCTCGCATCAGGGCCGTGCGGTATTCGCGGTAAGCTTCCGCCAGCCGTGAGCGGAGAGCAAGCCTCGTACGATCGACTTCGAGCTTCGCTCGATCCACGCCCGCCCGCGCCGCGGCTACATTCCCCTGATTGCGATTGAAGATCGGAAGTTGGACGCCGATGTCAAAGAAACCTTCCGGCCCCACAGGGCGGCGCAACCCGGTCCCGTTGATAGTTTCCAGTAGTTCCCGGTTGTAACGTACGCCTCCACTGACGATGACATCCGGTATCACTTCCTTTCTCGCGCGTGAAAGCGCCATCTCGGCACGCTTGACGTCGATGTTCGCCGCGCGTAGCTCTGGGCTGTCGTCGTAGATGACTTGCAGCGCTTGCTCCACATCCAAGCGAGGCACGATCTCCAACTCTCCCGTCAAAGGCACTGGCCGCAGAGTCGGATCATTTACTACCGCGGACAGTTGACGCCACGTCCGCTCTTGACGATTGACCGCATCGGCGAGATCCAGCTGAATTCGCTGCGCCTCCACTTCAGCGGCGAGAAGATCCGGTTGATCCGCTTGCCCCACATTGGCCAGTTCGCCTGCAATCCTCACAGCTTCCGACGCTAGCTGGCTGAGATTGGTCCGCACTCGAATACGGTATTGATCGCTGAGCGCCTGGTAATAGAGAACTCGAACGGCGTTCACAACACGCTGGCGCTGGGCCTTGGCCGCCTCCTCCGTGATGGCGCGGCCTTGCTCCGCCACCTTGCGGCTCAAACCGAGTTTCCCGGCAGTGACGATGCGTTGCTGAAAACCGCCGCCAAACTCGCCACCTCGAATAATGGGTCCCCCGGACACTTCTTCGCCTACCGCTGACAGAACTGGATTCGGATACAGGCCCGCCTGCCTGGCCAATCCCGCGGCCGCCGCGACGTCCGCCTGAGCTTGGCCAAGAGTGGGATTGCGCTCCACTGCCATTCGCTCAAGGTCTTCCAGAGTAACGATGCGCGGAGCAACCTGCGCCCAACTAGTCTCCATTGCCGTCGCCGCAGCGAGAACCGCGAGAACTTGCACAAATCGAAAATACCTATATCTCATGTCTGTTCTCACTTGTTCTCACCACTCACGACTTTCACATCGTGCAGCGTAGAATCCCCGTCATAGACTGTCGCCGAAATCCGATCACCTGCCTTGATGCCTTTGAGGGAGTCCGGTTTGTCCACGGAGTAGGCCATGGTCATGGCTCCCATCCAGCCCTCGACGATCCCGTGATTTACAGTAAGCCTGCTGGTGCTCTCGCTCACCGCCTCCACTCGTCCCAGCAGCACATGCCCTGCTGGTTTGTCCGCGACTGCTGGTTTGGCTCCCAATGGGGACGGTTCGGATGACGGTGGCATCAGCGCCATAATCTGGTCGTATTTCTCCGGCGGCAGTACACGGACCAGCGTCATCATGCCCATCATTCCGCCCGTCCAGCCGGGCCTCAGCCCGAACGTTTCCGGCTTGTTCTTGTACATCTCGTCCATCACCATCCACATGTCCTGCGGATACCCAGCGACCTTTTTCTTTTCCGGATCGTCCTTGGGATACATTGTCGTCAGCGGATCTTCGGACAGTGCATCGTGACCCTGATGATCTTGCGCTGGCCCAACCACGTTAGAAGTCAGGCGCTCGCGGTCGGCGCCCACACCCAGCCCCCGCCCCAACGATGGACCCAATTCATCCGACAACGCATTCCCTCGAAGAATGATTCCCATACCCCCTTGCATTCCGCCGCCCGTTTCGAGGCCCCGGCCCATGCTCATCACTGGACCCACCATCGACGCCATCTGGTTCATGTTGTGGTGCGGCATGTGGCAGTGCAGCATCCAATCGCCCGCATACTTGGCGACGAATTCCACGTCTCTCGCCTGCGCTACGCCCACCAGCACAGTGTTGCCGGGAGCCCAGGTTGTCTCGGGCAGCCGTCCGCCTTCGGAACCGGTCACGACAAACTGCGTGCCGTGCAGGTGCATGGGATGGTGATCCATCCCCAGGTTGACGAATCGGATTCGCACGCGCTCGCCCTGTTTCACTAACATCGGCGTGGTGGCCGGACCAGTCTTGCCGTTCATCGTGAGCCAGTTGAATTCCATGGCCAGCGTGTTCGGGACCTTGTTGTTCGGCAACAAGGCCCACTCCTGCAGTACCAACGCAAAATCCCGATCCACCTTGGGCTGATGAGGCTGCTTAGGATGAATGATGAACAAGCCGATCATGCCCATCATTTCCTGCATGGGCATGTGCGAATGATAGAAGAAGGTTCCGTTCTGCTTCAAGGTGAACTCGTAAACAAAACGTCCGCCGGGCATGATCGGGTCCTGCGTTACGCCAGGTACGCCGTCCATTTCGATCGGGACTTCCACGCCGTGCCAGTGCGGAGCCGTGGGTTCCGGTAAATGATTCTCGAAAATGATACGGACACGATCGCCTTCCTGCACTTCAATCGTCGGCCCCGGAACGCTGCCGTTATAACCCCATGCGGTGATGGGCCGCCCCGGCACCAGTTCGCTGTTGACTACTTCCGCCGCCAGCGTGAATTCCTTGACGCCATCCACTATCTTGTAAGGCATCTTTGGCAGATCGGGGGTCACCACCGGCAAGAACGGCTCGACGACCGTTGGATCCGGCTGCGCGGCCACCTTCGCTGCCGTTGTCGATTGTCCGCCCAGGGACTTCACGCCTGCCGTAACTGCCGCGCCCGCCGTCGCCAGCCGCGCGAAGAAATATCGTCTATTGCTGTTCATCTCATCTCCTCTTAGTGGCCCGCATCCGAATCGGCGGGCATGTGGTTTACGTCGCTCATAAATTCCAATTCCATGGGTGTGATCTGCGGAAGGTGGCGAATAAACAGCACCAGCTTCCAGTTGTCTTCGTCGCTTCCGCCCCACCCAGGCATGCCGGTGAAGCGGACCCCATTCTTGATGAGATAAAACAACTCGCCATCGGTCAGTTCCTGGGTCTGCGTCTGGCGCATATCCGGGGCGGGTGGATAGAGACCTGCATTGATGGGAGTCTTTCCGTCGCCACGATTGCCGTGGCACGCCGCGCAGTGATCCGCGAAATGATCTCGCGCTTCCGCGATCGCCAGCGGCGTGGCTTCCAGCGGATTTTTGAGATTGACGGCATCCGGCGCGCTGGCCATCCGGCGTAAGTTTCGAGCTAGAAAAGCCTCGTAACCAGCCGGCGCTTCACGCGCGCTGAACCCGTGAGCGCGGACCCGCAGCAGTGCCCAGACAACCCCCAGCACGGCAATACCGCTGATTGCCCAAATGGCGATCTTGAAGAAACGCATACAGACCTCCGGCCAATGTCATTCGCCTCGAAAGAGACATGTGTCCCAAAACTCGTGCGAGGTACGATTGCGAATGGCCGGGGTCTAAACCCTCAGGATAGATTTCGTAGTGCGATCGGTAAGAGGCGGCGGGGATCCCTCAGCAACCGTGTCCAGACGGACTAACGTTTCTGGGATACCAGCGACAAGATGGAAGGCGACAAGATCCACGACCAGCTCATCGAAAGTGGCTAAAGAGACTTGCGGATTCGCTTCACTCAAGAAAACCTGATGTCCACAAATAGTGGAAGGGCTGTGGTGCTGCGCCGGTGGTGGCTCGTGATGACAATCCCCGGTTGAAACTGGAGCCGGCTGCTCGGCGGCGTCGTGGCAAGGCAAGAGGCTACACGTGGCAACGCACTGCCCGCTGGCCGTCACTAGAGCCACAATCATCAAGATGATAATCTTGCTCATCCAGTTAAACTGTAACATCGTTCAGCCGAAACGCGGCTCCCTAAACGGGACCTTCTCGGAACACCTCCGCTAACCCCCTGAAAATACAGGGTCATGTTATGGTCACTCAGTGGTCACTGACCGTCTCTTGACCCCACATTAGTAGTGTTTAGGGGTGCCCCATGCTACGCTGCCTAACATTCTGATCCAGGTCTCTGCCAAGGCTTCTAGGAAATCCAAACTTTCATGAAACTATCGAATTTTGTGCGCGCGTTCGCGCTGTTTTTGACGCTGGGGCTACCGCTAGCCGCCGACAGCATTACCGGCAGGGTTGTCGATCCACAGGGGGCCGCTGTTCCCAACACGGAGCTCAGGCTATCCGACCAAAACAGCGGCAATGTTCGTAAGACGACCAGTGGGGCCAACGGAGAATATACCTTCGCCGACATCTCGTCCGGCTCTTATCTCCTGGAAGCTCAGACGGATACCTCGCTAAGCGCCTCGGAAAAGCTTAAGATATCCGGTGCTCTAACGCAGGACCTGAAGCTTTCCGTGTCGCGGTCCACCGTGCGCGTTTTCGTGAGCGCTACCAGTTCCCCCATGTCGGAGCAAGAGGTCGCCAAGACTGTGGATGTCGTTGATGCGCAAGAGATTAACCAGCGAGACGAGTATTCGGTGGCCGAAGTCCTTCGCACCGTACCTGGGATACAGATCCAAACCCAAGCGGGCGGCCTCACGGCGGTCAAGGTTCGAGGTCTGCGTTCCTACGACACGGCGGTCCTTATTGACGGATTGCGCTTCCGCGACGCGGCATCCACGCAAGGCGATGGCACCAGCTTCATTGGCGACATGACGGTCACCGATCTAGGGCGGGCGGAGTTCTTGCGCGGATCGGGTGCGTCACTATACGGCACCAACGCAATCGGCGGAGCGGTCAGCCTGAATTCGAACGACGGCGGCGGGAAGACTCACGGGGCGATCCGCGCGGAAGGCGGCGGTCTGGGTTTCTTCCGCGGCACGGCGAATCTGGCCGGCGGCTTGGGTAATGATCGTTTTGTTTACAGCGGCGGCATTTCCCATCTCAACGTCACCGGCGGGGTCCGCGGCGTAACGCCGAACCGGAATAGCTCAGGCCAGTTCTTTGGGAAGTATTATTTCACCCCCCGCCTCTCTTTGAGCGGACGTGTTTGGGGCTCGGACGTGTTCCAGCGTTCTGTGGACAGCCCGTCTTTTACGTCGCTGGTCACCGCCAATTTCCCGGCCGCGCCCGCCGTAGTGAAGGCGATTCCGTTGGCTGACAGCCAACTCCATCTTTATGAGACTAAGCAGCCCTTCACAGCCGGGAATGCTACCTTCATTCCGGGCATTCCCGATCTAGACGCCAGCCGCGTTTCATCGTGGGTGGCTACGGCCTTCATTCTTCGTCAGGAAATCTCTGCTAACACTTCCTGGCGTGCGTCCTATCAGCGTGTGAACACCAAGCGCGCCTTTCATGACGGCCCCGGCGGGATTGGCAGTTTTGAGCCTGTCAACAGTCAAGTGAGTAACAGCAACGGAAACACAGATCAATTGCAGCTTCGCTATGACACGCAGCTTGCCGGCTTCAATCGCATCACGGGCGGTTACGAGTTCGAGCATGAAGGCATGGACAGCCTGGCGAGCCATGACTTGGTGAGCAGCCTCAGGATTCGCACGACCGGCATTCAGAATAGCCACTCCCTCTATGGCCAGGATCAAATGCATTTCCTCGGTGACCGGCTGCAGCTCGTATTCGGCGGCCGTTTCCAGAAATACGATCTCAAGGAACCGACTTTCACGGGGGCAACCAGTCCGTATGAGACTACGCCCGTGAAATCGCCGGAGAACGCCTTTACGGGTGACATCTCTATTGCGTACTTTCTCCCCTCCAGCAACACCAAGCTTCGAGCGCATACCGGCAACGGATATCGCGCGCCGTCGCTGTATGAGCGTTTCGGTTCGGGCTATTCGACCTTCTCCAGCTCGTTCACCTATTACGGCGACCCGCGCTTGAGTCCCGAAAAATCCAAGTCTTTCGACGGCGGCATCGATCAGTGGCTCTTCCAAAACAAGGTGCGCGCCAGTGCAACCTACTTCCACACGGATCTCAGCACGCTGATCATCTTCGATTCCTCGGCCCTGTTCCCGGTAGCGACCGACCCGTTCCAACGCTCCTTCGGATATCGCAACGCTGCCGGCGGCGGCATCTCGCGTGGCGCCGAGCTGAGTACACAGTTCGCTCCCACTTCGAAGACCTCCGTGAGTCTGTCGTACACGTACGTCAACAGCGATCAGCGCACACCGACCATCGGGACCAATTTCTTCCAGGCGATTCGGAACGCGAAGAACACATTCTCGATGACCGCCACACAATGGGTCACCCCGAAGTTGAACGTCACGTTTGATTTCTACGCTTTGGGAGATGCATTTGAATCTCCGTTTGGATCGGGCGGACGCCGTATGCAATTCGCAGGCCCGAAGAAAGCGGACCTGGTGGCCAACTATAAGTTCACGCTCACCGATTCGCAGTCCCTGGACGTTTATGGCAAGGTCGAGAATCTCTTCAACCGCCGCTATACCGACAATGGCTTCCTGGCTCCAGGCGCGTGGGCCATTGTTGGAGTGAAGTACGGTTTCTAGCCGCAAGTTCGCGCGCACGAGATCAAATGCAACGTGCCCGTCCAGGGACCCCGTGCATTAGCATCAAATCACGATGCCATCCGCTCGCCACGCGTGCTTCGTGGGACGAAATGGCGGAATGGGCCGAGGCTGTATGCACGGCGTGGATTCCCGCCAGAAGGTTCGGTAGCCGTTCTTCTCGCCCGTAAGGTAGTAGTGACGCAGATACGCCATATCGCACGCCGAGAAATCCGAGAGCCACTGATCCATTCCCACGATGCCAATGTGATGGAACATGCTGAGGGCATAACTCGACGCTTCGATTTCATAATCCATTAGCGCGGGGATCACCGTTTCCAGCACCGGAGGCTGGCGAGACCGGCCAAGTTCCACCGTCTCTGGTCGAGCGTTCCACTGCACTGTGTGCCCAAACAAATGGGCCAGCAGAAACAGGCGCTCCTCCGCCGTCACCGCGTAATCGATGTGGATCTCCTCGCCGTCCAGATCTCCAATCAGGGGGTCGGTGACGTCTCGAGTAATCACGCGAATGCCGTAGCAGCCTTCAATATGCTGCGCCACCATCTCACTATATTTTGCGAAGGGTATCAAATATGAGCCAGCGGCAACAACCAGTTCCGCTAAATGCCTCCATTGTAATCGTTTGCCGAAATCGGGAACAGCGGAAGCCTTCGCATCGTAGTAGTAGAATGAGTACCTAAGGAAGGAGCTCGCCTTGATTCTGGGAAAGTTCTGGAGCGCGTTTCGAGCGCAGTTGAATAAGATTGCCAACGTTTTCTGGGAGGCGGACCCCATTGCCCAGATGCAGTACGAACACGACAGCGCCGTGGAGCAACTCAAAGAGGGCCGCAAAGGTCTGGAAACCTATCGCGGTCTGGTGGAGCGAGTCACCCGGCAGGTGGCCGGAGCGCGGGACCACGTGCAAAAGTTGGAAGCGCAGACCAAAGCCTACTTGAAATCCGGCCAACGGGAGGAAGCCGCCAAGTTCGCTCTGGAATTGCAAAAGGGCAAGCGGGAACTGGCCGGTCATGAAGAACAGCTCCGGATGCATGAACTGGCCTACGAGAACAATCTCAAGAAGATCCAACACGCGGCCAAGAAGCTAGGCGAGGTCCGGGAAAAGATTCAGCGCTACGACGCGGAGTTGAAGATGAGCGCCGCTGAAGCCGAGGTAGCCGCGCTGTCACAATCGTTCAACATGGACGTGACCACCGACTTCGGCCAGATCGAACAAATGATTCAGGGCAAGATCGACCAGAATCGCGGCCGTGCTCGTGTGGCGTCGGACCTGTCGCAGGAGGGGCTCGCGTCCATTGAAGCGGAAGAGAAGATGGAAAAGGTGATGGCGGAAGAGGCTCTCACGCAGTTCGAAGTGGAATTGGGGCTGCGCTCACCGGAAACCACGAAGTTGGCGGACACCGCGAAGGATCTGGGTCCGGCAGTGACGGAAAAAACCACGCAGACCACGAACAACTAGACGCCGCGCATCCCACGGCGCTGAAGCAATCGTATTTAAACCAAGGGCAATGAAGAAACAAGGAGGCGTTTTCCATGGCTAGCGGTAGTCCCAGACCGGCGTTCTTTTGGGCGGTACTCGTTGTAGTGTTGGGCCTGGTCGGACTTGGGCTCTGGCGTTTTGGCGCTTTGCCGGGACTCAGTTCCGGGACCATCGACAAAGACAAGATCACGGCCGGTACGGAGGCTCCCGACAGCGCGGGCATCACTACGGCCAAGGAGTATAACTACGTCCCCGAGGCCAAGCTACCGCCGGTGCAGGGCATCTCCAGCTACAAGCCGCTCACCGACCGCACGATTCGCTTCGCGATCAACGTATGGGCGGGTTGGGCTCCGATTATCCTGGCCAACAACGGTTTCAAGGCGGGCAAGGTTTGGAAGGCGCCCAACGGTAAAGACTTCAAAGTGGAGCTGACGTTGATCGACGATCCAGTAGCCATGCGCGACGCCTACGCGGCTGGCAACGTGCACGTTGGTTGGGGGACGCTCGACATGGTCCCACTATTCATGGAGGCGTTGCGCAAGGATTCGCGCGTGATGCCTCGCATCTATCAACAAGTAGATTGGTCCAATGGCGGCGACGGAATCGTGGTTCGCGAAAATATCAAGACCGTTGCCGATCTTCGTGGCAAGACCATCGTGTTGGCGCAGAACTCGCCGTCGCACTTCTTCGCGCTCAACGCCCTGATCAACGGAGGCGTGCAGCCAGGGGAGGTTACGTTCAAGTTCACCCAGGATGCGTTCCAGGCAGCTGCTGCCTTCAATGCGGATAAGCGTACGGCTGGAGCCGTAAGCTGGGCGCCCGATATCTACAATTTGGCGAAGATAAAAGGCAATCGAATGCTGGTGAATACCGGCACGGCTAACAAGTTGATCGCGGACGTGTGGTTCGCGCGCGCGGATTTTGCCAAAGACAATCCCGACATCATCGAAGGCTTGGTACGCGGCATCTTCGACGGCATGGAGTCGTTGAAGAATCAGAACAACAAGACGGCCGCCGCCAAGTTGATGGCCGCGGGCTACTCCATTCCAGAATCGGATGCGCTCAGCATGCAGGGCGATGCGCACTCCACGAACTGGGCGGAGAACCAGGAATTCTTCCTCAATCAAAACAATCCCACCAACTTCGAGCGCACTTGGAATACCGCGTACTACCTCTACAAGCGCATCGGCGTCGTATCCGAGAAGACCGAATTTGACCAGGTGATGGACTTCAGTGTTCTTCAGAAGCTGGGCAAGGAAGCCAAGTATTCCAGCCAGAAGAATGAGTACGACGTCCAGTTCGCGCCTGCCACCGCGTCTTCGATCCAAGGCGAGTCCGATGAAATCCTCACCAAGACAGTCGTCGTTCACTTCGCGTCCAATTCCTGGGACCTCACAAAAAAGACGACCGAGACGGTGAACGGCAAGGAAGTCGAGAATCTCTACGATCCCGGGGCCCCCTTTGTCGTCGAAGAGATCGGCAAAATGGCGGGCCAATTTGGCGCGGCCCGAATCGTAATTGAAGGCCATACCGATTCCTCCATGAAGGGCCGAGTGCCGGACGACGCCGTGCAGGAGCTTTCAGCGAATCGCGCCAACGCAGTGAAAGAAGCGATTCTAAAGAAATTCCCAAGTCTGCAGCCGAATCAATTTACCTCCACCGGAATGGGATGGATCCGTCCCGCGGATAACACCGATCCACTCAACCAGGCCAAGAACCGGCGCGTGGAAGTAAAGGTCTATCCGCTGGAAACCCCCAAATAGGAGGATCTGGTTCGGGACTGTATGAACGCAAAACACCCGAGTTTGTTTGAGCTCAGAGTTCTGCCGGGACCCCTCACGCGCTGGCTTTTGGGCGCCGGGGCCGTGGCATTGCTCCTCTCTCTATGGTTCGCGGCGACGCTAGGCGCCACGCCCGAACAGCGTCTGGTGTCCCCCGTGATTCTGCCATCGCCGCTGGAGGTGGCACGTAGCTTCAACGCACTGTGGACGGAACGCGCGCTAATGGCGAGCATCGTCGCAACCCTCCGCCGGGTTCTGGTTGGATTCGGACTGGCGATCCTGGTCGGCGTACCCGTGGGGATCATGGCGGGAGCTTGGCGTGTGCTGGAATCGGCGGTCATGCCGGTCGCCCTGTTCGCGCGCAACATTCCGGTGGCGGCGCTGATCCCTCTGACGATTCTGTGGTTCGGCATCGAGGAAACTCAAAAGGTGATGTTCATATTCATCGCCTGCGTGCCATTCATTTACTCCGACGCGGTCCGCTCGATTACGTCGGTGCCGGATCGCTACGTGGAAACCGCCGCCACCCTGGGCGCCACGCGCGGACAAATCATTGCTAAGGTTCTAGTCCCACTCGCTCTGCCGGATATTTACAAGAGCCTTCGATCGCTGTTCGGAATGGCCTTCGGATACATCATGCTGGCGGAACTGATTAATGCGGAACACGGGCTCGGCTATTTGCTCAGCACTAGCCAGCGCCGTGGATTGTCAGAACATATCATTCTTATCCTGCTGGTGATCGGCGGCCTGGCATACGCCATCGACCGCTTTCTGGGCTGGGTTCAGCGTGGCTTGTTCCCGTATCGCGTGGAGGCCGATTGAGCGACACCGGCCAGGAATTGCTTGTTGAATTTGACGGCGTGACCAAGACCTACGACGGCGGGAACACGGCGATTCGCGACGTGTCTTTTCGTGTCCACAACCTGCCGAACCACGGGGAATTCATTTCTATCCTGGGACCTTCCGGTTGTGGTAAATCCACCATCTTGCGTTTGATCGCCGGCTTGCGGCCACAGTTTCCAGCCACCAAAGGCGTCGTCAAAGTGATGGGTAAGACAGTGGAGGGCCCTGGCGCCGACCGCGGCATGGTGTTTCAGGATTACACGTCTTTTGACAATCGCACCGTGCTCCACAACATCGCATTCGGCTTGGAATGTGCGGGGGTCTCCCGTGCGGACCGCGAATTGCAAGCCCGCGCATGGATTCTCAAGGTCGGCCTCGATCCCAAACAGGACGCCGAAAAGTTCCCGCACCAGTTATCCGGGGGCATGCGACAGCGCGTGGCGATCGCCCGAACTCTGATTCTGAAACCTCGCATCATCTTGATGGACGAACCCTTCGGCGCGCTGGATCCAGTCACTCGCTTGAACATGCAGGACCTTCTAATCAGCTTGTGGCGGGAGCAGGAAGCAACCGTCTTTTTCGTAACCCACTCCGTGGAGGAAGCCGTCTATCTGGGGGATCGAGTCTACATTCTCTCCCGCGCCCCCGGCACTATCATTAAGGAAATGGAACTGCCCGGCCCGAATCGTCCTGCGCGCGAAATGCAGCGCGAGGCCTCGTTTAACCAGGTCGTGGGAACCATTCGCGACGTCGTTGAAAAGCTGGAAGGCGAGGCCAAGCCATGACGCCGGGGGGCGCGGGATTGGGCGACTACCTGAAGCATGCGTTTTTGTACCGCTGGAATATGTTGATATTCCTGGGAAGCATCGCTGCGGGAGTGCTGAGTCCGTGGCCAGACGCTGTCGTGCCCCTCGTGATGGCCGGTGAACTCACGTATCTCGGCGCATTGATTGCGCGACCTAGGTTCCGCGACGCCATCAACGCGCTAGTCCACAAAGACGCGCAGGAATCCCGTACCATCCAACGCGCCCTCCCCAGTCAGCCCTTGACTGAGATCGTAAACGCACTGGCGCCCGAACCCCGCCGCAGGTTCGAGACCTTACGCGCACGCTGCCTGGAGATGCGATCCATCGCGCGCGGCGTCGGAGGACAGCAAAACTCCGCTACCGAGGACCTCAGCACCCCGGCCTTAGACCGGTTGTTATGGATTTTCCTAAGACTGCTGCGATCCCAGGAAAGTTTGGAGCAGTTTCTGCGGTCCACCAGCGACACACAAATTCGGGCACGCGTGGAGGAAGCGAAGGCCAAGCTAGGGGCCACACCTACGGACGAACGCTTCAAGAGGTCGTTGCAAGACAGCGTCGCCGCCCAGGAAATGCGTTTGCAAAACTACCAGAAAGCCGGTGAGAACGCGGAGTTCGTGCGCCTTGAACTGGATCGCATCGAGGCCAAGATTCAGGCCCTGGCGGAATCCGGCGTGAATCGCCAGGACCCCGATACACTCTCCAGTCAAATCGAAGGCGTCGCAGAGAGTGTACAGTCCACCGAAACAGCGATGCGTGAATTGCAGCAGATCACTGGGCTCGTCGACCAGATGCAGGAGCCGCCCGCGATCCTGGAAGCGGATTTTCGCAAGGTGTCTCAGTGAAACCGGCCAGCCAGCACTCCAGTATCCCCGAGTGGTTCCCTGCGTGGGCGTCTGAGCTTTCTCAGCTATTCTATTCAGGCTCCACATCCCAATTCGTGCTGCACGGCAATGTGCACGATGTTGTGCCGCTATCCCACGACGGCTCGGCCTACGGAAGTCTTTCCGACTTCCTCGCGGAGCAAGTGTTTGGCCGATGGGAGCTTGTCCTGTACTACGATCTCGCGCGCGGCCTGCGCGCGTTCGCCGGACGGGACGGTGCGCGATTGAAAAATATGGTGGTGCGCGCCAACGAAAAAGTCGGGGATTTGGCGGTCGCACGGAAGGATCCCGCCACTGCGTTCGCCCTGCTCGATCGTTTCGTGCAGAACAACGTGATGGCCGGCGAGGAAAGCATCAGCGCCGCGATCCTGATCGATCACGCGTCGTTCCTGGTCCCCAGCGGAGAGCCCGGACGCCTGAGCCCCGCGGCCTCCCAACAAGTGGTGACGCTATTGAACTGGGCGGCCAGCCCGCACGTCAAGCGCCTCAACATGGCGGTCATTTTGATCGACGAAAGCGCCATGGCCCTGAATGAACGGCTGACCGCGAATCCTTACGTGGCGGACGTGGAAGTCTCTCTGCCCGATGAGGCGGCACGCGAGCGCTTCCTCCGTTTTGCCGTGGGCACTCTGGATTTTCCCGCCGTCTCCGATTACACGGAAAGTGAACTCGCTCGCCACACGGCGGGTATTTCTCTGGTAGATCTCAACGTGATGCTGCAGTCCGCGCTGGAGTCCAAACGCCGCCTGGATGCCACCCAGATGCGCGTTCTGAAGAAGGATCTCATTGAACGCCAATGCCGTGGGTTCCTGGAATTCATCGCCCCGAAGTGGACCATGGATGTCCTGGTGGGCCACGCCGCCGTAAAACAACGCCTTCGCGAAGACGCTGTGCTGCTGAAAAGGGCGGATACCGAAACCCTTCCCATGGGTTACTTGATTTGCGGTCCCGTAGGCACTGGCAAGACGTTCCTGGCCCAATGCATGGCGGGCGAGATGGGTGTACCGTGCGTGACGCTCAAGAATTTCCGCTCCAAGTACGTCGGCGAAACCGAGGGCAATCTGGAACGGGTCTTAGGCGTGTTGCGAGCGATGGGGCCGGTGGTGGTTGTCATCGACGAGGCGGACGCGGCGCTGGGCGATCGCGAGGAAGAAGGGGACTCCGGCACTTCCAGCCGCGTCTTCTCCATGATCGCCACGCAGATGGGCGACACCCGCTATCGCGGCAAGATTCTATGGATGCTGCTCACGGCGCGTCCTGATCTGCTGCCCATCGATCTGAAACGCCAGGGTCGCGCGGAGATCCATATTCCCCTGTTCTACCCGACACAGCAGGAAGATCTGCGGGCTATGTTTATCGCGATGGCGCGTAAAGCGGGTGTTACGTTGGGGGCGGAAGATATCCCCGAGGTTCCACAAGCCGGTAAACTCTCCGGCGCGGACATCGAAGGCATTGTCGTCCGCGCCACCCGCCGCGCTCGCGTACGCGGAGAAGCGGGACTCTCGAAGGCGGCTCTGGAGCGGGAACTAGCCGGCTTTTTGCCCTCCCTTGAGGGTCTGGAAAAAGAAATGCAGGAAGTCGCCGCCATGCTGGAATGCACCGACGCCGAATTCCTGCCGGACAAAATGCGGGAACGGGTACAAGAACCCGGCGGCCGCGAGCGGCTGCAACATCGTTTTCTCGAACTGCGGAATCATTTGCGATAAGGAGAACTCTCATGGCCAGAATCGATTGGTTTGACGACGACAAAAACGTTCCCGTAGTGGACGAACAGGTCCACAAGCTGGAAGGCTTCGTGGCGGCGATGGCCGATGGCGTCATCGAAAAGGCTGAACTTGAAAAACAGCAGACCAGCGTCGTAGCCGCCATGAAAGCCGTTCAGAGCGAACTGAGTGATGCCCAGCACGAAAAAGTCACTCGCCTTCTGGTGGAGCTGAGCGCCTATAACGTGATGCGCCTGTTGCATGAATTGCAGCAGACCCGCTTGCAGCGCGCGTTCAACAAGGGTTAGTGCACCGAGGCATCTCGCTGGAATTGCAGATTGAACGAAACTCCGTTGCGCGTGTCCAGCACGAGAGTTCCGTCGAGTTGCCGTGTCAGGACGCGCAGAATCTGCATCCCAACAGACTGGGAGTGCTGCCAGTCGAGTCCGTCCGGCATTCCGATGCCATGGTCAGAAATCGTGAGGGAAATTTTATTGTCAACCATCGGGTCCACGGTAATCATGATTTCGCCCGTGGTCGCGTTCGGATAGGCGTACTTGAATACGTTCGTGACCAACTCGTTGACGATTAATCCGCACGGAATCGCCTGGCGCAGGGACAGCAGGGCTGGCGCGAGCGTGAATCGGGCCTGTATACCGCTGCCGCTGGCTTGAAACGCGGAGATCACCATCCCCGCGAGATCCGTTACGTAGTCCCCTAAATCGACAGTGCCTACCTGCGCTGCGCCGTAAAGGAAGTCGTGGATTCGAGCCATGGTCTGAACTCTCTGCTGGCTGGCCTCCATAATCGCGAGCGCCTTGGCGTCGTTGGTACTATCCAATCCGCCGGATTGCATGTGCAGCAAGGACGCGACGATCTGCAGGTTGTTCTTAACCCGATGTTGAATCTCCCTCAACATAACTTCCTTTTCCTGCAGAGAGCGTCGAATGTTTTCGTATGCTTCGAGCAGCCTTGCATGCAGCAGATCGGAATAACGCGCCCCGACAAACGCCTCCCCCAAAGTCACCAGCAATTTGGCATAGATTTGCAGAGTAGCTTCGCCCACGGGAGGTTCGCGGACCGCCTGATTCCAGAACCGCTGCGGGGGAACTCCCATCTCTCTGGCCACTATCCGTAAGGATGTGGGTTCGGGGTAATGACGAAACACCTGGCCCGCGATGACGGCGCCTAGAGTCTGTCCCCCTAACGCCAACGGGACTGCGATGTGTGCCAATCCCGCGCGATCCAAAGTGAATGCGGGTTGGCCCGTACGGATGGCGTCCCGCACCGCGGTGCAAGGTTTGGAGGGCACCAGACAAAATGCACACTCGCTGCCCCAGGGTGATGCGGAACGCGCCATCTGCCAAATGGGACGCGGATTATAGCAATCTCCCAACACGCGCCCTTCGGCATCCGTAAGAGCCACCGCCAACTTCACGGTTCCGGCGTAGGACTCTAACGTGCTCCGCCAAACTTCCGGGTCCATTAGATTCGCCCGCCATTCCGGATAAAAAGGGCGGGAGCCGGGTGCATCGGGTTGCAAGTTAGCTTCCAGCCGCCTTCGTTCTATTCGTGGCGAACCTGCTGGGCGCTCGACTCAATATGCTGGAGTAGCTGGAAAATGGTTGCCGCTCCGCCTCGTTCGCGCCGGCAGGCATCAGCGTAATCCCTCCCTCTCCGATCACGTACTCCCGGCTATCGAACTGGTGCGCACTTCCGCGCGCCTTGCATACCGTCATGCACCGCCGCAGAGAGCTGTTGATTTCCACCAGACTCAACAGAATAATGTTGTCCACAATGGAGCTGACCGGGAAGTCCGGCATGAAAGCGGATAGCCCAAGAAACTCCGGATTCTCGTAATTGAAAAAGGTGGTCATCAGCCGTTCCTTCGAGAAAGCCACCAGGGCATGAAAGAAATCGCGATAGACCGGCTGGTCCTGCAGAGCCGTACTATAACTGCTCATGCCATCGACCACCATGCGCTGAATATTGTATTTTTCGACGGTTTGCGTGATCTTTGCGAAATGAGCATCGATATTCAGCTCTTGGGGGCTTTCAAATAGCACGTGAATCGCGGAGGAAGCGATGTGCTCTTGCAGATGGAGACCTATAGTTTCAGCGTTGCGCACGATCTGCGCCGGGTGTTCATCCAAGGAGACCAGCAGACCGGTCTGCCCCAGCTTCCGCGCTCCCTCTAGCAGCAACTGCGTGCCCAGCACCGTCTTCCCTACCCCGGAAACGCCCACCACGATTGTGGTGGATCCTTCCAGCACGCCCCCGCCCAGCAAAGCGTCCAACGCTTCCACCCCGATGGCGGATCGTCGCGAATTGGAACTCGGTTGTTTCGCTTTGTTCGCAAACGGCGCCTGCACGCGGCGAAAGACTTGCAGGCCAGCTCCGCTATCAATCTGTAGGGTATGCTCTCCCTGGTCAAAGTTCTGACCCCGGCTCTTGACAATCTCAATGCTGCGATGGATCGCACGGCGGTGCATCGTTCGTTTCAAGTGGATTACAGTATCGGCAACAAATTCTGGAATTTCCGAAGCGAGCTGTGCTTGGGACGATGACCCCGTCTCACAGGATAGAACCGCGCTGAGATTCTCGCGATTGAACCATTCAATAAGTTGGTGGACCGATTCGCGATACGAACCCGTTATCGCTGTCTCTGTCTCAGCGCCGAGTTGCCACGGCCGGAACAATCCAACCCCATCGACGAAGATGCGCCGCGCACCGATTTCCGCGACCGTCTCCAGCAATAAACTGTCCGGGGAGCAAATCTCTTTCTCCAACACACTCGGACTCGTAAAGATAATCTGCAGTTTCTTTTGGGTCTGTAGTTCCGCCAGATCCCACCCCATGCTGGACGCGTCGCGGATGAGCTTGTCGGGGCTGGTCTCGAACACGATAATAATGCCCGGCTCGTCAAACTGAGTGATCCCCCGGTAGATAAACTCCACACCCAGCAGAGTTTTGCCGGTTCCCACGCTCCCCTTTACCAGGATCACGTTTTGCCTCGGAATCCCGCCCAGCAGAATCTCGTCCAAAGCCCGAATACCAAAACGCACCACGCCATCTTCAACCATGGGCCACCGTTCCTTTTGGAGCCGCACATACACGACTAGCTGCATTGGACGGTCTCAACGGCCGCAGTGCAGGCAGCCGAATAACATCAGCTACCGCGTTGTTGGATTGTCAGGCCCGCTCCAAGTCCAGGAAGGCGACATTTGAGGTCCGCAGGCGGCGCTGCATGACTATTACCCCAGAAGGGAATCGTAGGATAGTGCCGGTTTGGGATTTATTTTCTCCGTCTAAGGCCGCACTCGGCCTAGTTCCCACGGAATGGTGCCGCTCGGGTTCTCAAACGCCTCCGGATGCAACAGATACGCCAGCTTACGCACCGCCAGTACCTCGCGCGGACCTTGCTGCTTCATCAGAGCCGAATCGTAATACAGCACCCGGCTATTCTTCACCGCCGTAGTGTTCTCGTACCCCGGCCGGGTCAGGATCTCCCGTAAAGGAGTGATTCCGTCGATGCCGCCCACCTTGGCGTCCAACCAGATGGGCGAAAGAATGATGTCGGGATTGCGCTTAACCACCTCGGCATTGCTGGTGACGAAGACGCCCTCATCCCGATCGGCGAAGATGTTTTCGCCCCCGGCCAGCCGGATCATCTCGGTCTCCGTTGTCTTGCCGCCGGAGGTCCACGGACCGTTGTGGTTGATCTCCATATACACGCGCACGCGCGGCAGCCCGGCCGATTTTTGGGCGATGCCGGCCAGTTCGGCACGCATGGCGCGCGTCCAATCCCCCGCCTCGCGGCCCTTTCCCAAAGCCTCGCCAATTTGTTCCGTTTGCCGAAAGATGTCCTCGATCGTCTCCGGCTCAAAGTGCATCACCTTGTAACCGCGCGCCCGTAGTTTGGTCACCAAGTCCCGCTGAAACGCCGTGCTGGTCAGAATCACGCTGGGATGCAACGAATCAATCACGTCCATATCCGGATTCGAAAACGTGACCATGCGCGTCTTTCCCAAGCGGCGATCCTCCACGGCCTGCTCCGGAAATACCGAAGTGTCGGAAACTGCCGCCAGGCGAGCCTGTTCGCCTAACAAATAAACCGTTTCCGTCAGCGGCGCCGACAGGCTGACGACATCTTTCTGCGCCCAGACGGCGTTCGCCGCCCACAAGAATAGAATCAGTCGCTGCATCATGACCTCACCGCCACCGCTTCCTCTCGCCGCACCCGAGGCTCAACCACGTGTCTCAACGACGCGCCTCCACCACATTAGACACCCTGTACCCGCCAACAGAGGCAACACCAGCCCCAGCAGAGCCCATAGGATCTTTATCGCCAACCCGCCGAACCTCCCGAAATGCAATACGCTGATCCACGACAGCACAGAATTACCCATGGGACGATCCACGGAAGCACCCTTCTGCAGGACGCTGCCCAGCACTGGGTCCAGCATGACCGTCGCGACGCGATGAAACTCCGCTGGAGTAGCCTCCAGCATCGTAACCGAGACCGGCTGGTCCGGCACACTCGGGACGGCCATCCGATACAACGGGCGCTCGGGAAACTCCGCCAGCGCCCGCCCAGCAAGCTCAGCCATCGACAACATGGCACGATCGGCCGGACGCTTTTCTATCTGCGGCGTCTTTGCTCGTTCAAAGAAGTGGTCGACCACCGAAATATAGCTTCCCAACCACAGGTAGTATCCACCAGTCACTGCCCACATCGCTATAAAGGCGACGCCCACCGCTCCGGTTAAGTGATGCAATTGCCAGGAGAGCTTCCGCCAACCTCCGCGAAAATCCACGCGAAACCGCGAGCTGAACCGGGCGCCCCCCACGGGCCACCACAGCCACAACCCGCTCACGCACATCAGCAGCAGTGCGATCACGCCATATTCCTGCACCACGCGGCCCGTTGGACCCAGCAACAGATTGACGTGCATCTGCGCCAGCATTCCGGTTACACCCTCGCGTGTATTCCGAGCCCCGATCACACGAGGCGTCTGCGTGTCCACGAAGACCTCCATGGACTGATTTCCGCGGCTTATGTAGGACATCCAAAAAGGACTACCGGAGTCCGGCCAGGTCATGCTGTATGCCTGCCATCCGGGGTGAGCCTCCCGAACCGCTGCCAGCGCCTGATCCGGCGTCGTATTTATCACCGCCGGAGTTCCCTCAGGGCGGTGGTGAAATTGCGGAAACTCGAGCGCTTTCAGCTCTTCCCGAAACACTAGCAGCGAACCGGAAGTGCCCAGCAAAATGGCGTAGACCGCGAACGTCAAGCCTCCCAGCATATGGAGCCAGAGCAAGAGACGGCGCGATGTGGGCATGAGCAACCCAGTGTGCCCTAAGTCGCATGGATGAGCAAGTGGATGAGCAAGTGGTCGTTGCGGCGGCGATCCTTATGGAATCAAGTGTTGGGCGGTGTCTGCTACCGGTCACTGACTGCATGTGTCCCCCCTGAGGGACGGTTTGTTGTGGTTTGCATGGTAGTTTAGACTCAGAAGACGTGTCTGCTTCCCTCCAAGCGCTCTGGCTATTGTGTGGCATCGGGGCCGTGGTGTTTTCCACAGGTTCTGCGGTGCTGCGACGCATGGGAGCTGTCACCCTGGGCTTTGGGCTGACGGCCTGGGTCCTGCGGGGGAACATCCCTGACCCGGCCTCGGTAGCGGGATTCGCCGCTCTGGTCGCCGGCTTGAGGCTGTATCGCCCCAGCTGGATCATTCTTCCCTCCTGCTGTGGGGGATTGCTTGCCGCCGTGCTCGCGACATTGCTGACGGCGCAGGGTACCTCCGCTCCGTTGGCGCTCACTCTGGCGGCGCTGATCCCCATCTTGAGCATTGCCCTGGCCACCAGGAATCCGAGTTTTGCCCCGGAATCCATGTTGGAGGAAGGTATGCTTCTGATGTTGGCGCTGGGACTTGGCGCCGCCGTCGGACCGGCGATCCTAGACGGTTGGCATTCCGCCGGAGCATTGAACGTGGCAGCCGAAAGAACGGATCGGAGCATGCCAGCCTGGGTTCTCTCGACAGCAGGCGGATCCGCTGTGATGGGCGGAGCTTGGTCCTTATGGAGGCATCGGTAAAGGTTTCATGCCCAATTTGTTGTCACTGTTAGAAAATGGTTTATTCGCGCTAGGCCAAGTCCTGCGTTTTCCGATCTTTGCACTATTGTGGGTGTGCGTCATTGCGGTCCTGTTTATGGCCGGGCGTTGCGTGGTTGACTTCGTCATGCGCCGCCGCGAGCGCTACGGCTTTAACTTGGACGCATGGCTGGCTGGAGGCAGCGTGCTGGACGCGGCCGAAACCCGCCGCCGCCGGTTGCCATCCTCTCTGCGCCGCCTCTTGCAGGACGTCGAGAAGCAGCGTACCGACGATACGTTGGGTGGTGGCGGCCTGGAACATCTGGTCCTGGAACAAGAGGAGCGGGTGCGCCGCAGCCTGACCGCCCCCCGTATGCTCGTCCGCGTCGGCCCCAGCTTGGGGTTGATCGGAACTCTGATACCCATGGGCGTCTCACTGGCCGCCATGGCAGGCGGCAATCTGGAAGCTATGGCGGGACAAATGGTGATCGCCTTCACCTCCACCATCATCGGCCTGTCCACCGGAACCGTCGCCTATGTGGTCGCCACCGTACGGCTCAACTGGGTAAACGAAGCAATCCGCGAACAACGGTTCCTGGCGGAGCGGATTTCGAGCGAGCTGACTCGCCATCCCGAGTTTGCGCGGGAGAACTAAATGCCCAAGTTTCTTCATCTGCCGAATCCCGAAGAAGTTCCCGAAGAGGATCCGCTCGCCGGCGTGGCCAATCTATTTGACATGTCCGTCGTCTTCATCGTCGGATTGATGATCACCCTGTTTTCCGTCTATCGCATGGCGGATCTGATGGACCCTAACAGCGAAGTCACCATGGTCAAGACCAATAAACAGGGCATGAAGGAAATCATCGTGAAGAAGGGTACCAAGATCGAGGCGTATAAGATGACCGGCGAAACCACTTCGGGCGATGGCGAGCGGCTTGGCACCGCGTATCGCCTGGCCAACGGCGAAGTGATCTACGTTCCGGACGGCGATTCCAAAAATGCGGCGCCCAAGCAATAACATCCTCGCGCTGGCATGCCTCGCGGCCGTCACGGCCTCCGCGCAACAAGTGCGCTTGGCGTATCTCTATTCCGACGGCAACATGCCCGTCACGATCCAAGCCTACAGAGCCTTGCTTGCGGAACGCCCCGACCTCCGCAACAAGGTCACCCTAAGCTTCCTCACCGAATCTGTCTTCGACGATGTCAAAGTAGAGGACCTCACCAAAGCCAATGTCCTGCTGCTCGACACCATGAATGAGCAGATGCTGACGCGCTACAACGAAGCTCACAAAATCGACTTGGTCGCCGCAATCAAAAAGCAAGGGATGACGCTCGCCATCGGCTCTGGCTTGCGGCCCCGGAAAGACTACGACGACATGGGCGCCGTGTGGGACGAGAAAGCCCGCGCCTATTGGACCCACTCCGGCTTCGCCAACCAGTTAAGCCTCATGAAGTATGCGCTCACGAAGGCTGGCATCACTGGACTCACTGTTCCCGACGTAGTCCCAAGCCTCGATTTCGGGTACTACTATTCCGATGGAAAATCCGGCTTGGTATTCGCCACCTGGGAGCAGTTCGATGCCTGGCGCGCATCCCACGGCAAGAAAAGACCCGGCGCCCCGCGCGTAGCTCTCGGGTTCTACAAATCCAGCTACTACACAGGCGACATTGAGCAACTCGACGCCATCATCGCGGAAATCGAACGTCAGGGCGCGGAGGCAATCCCCCTCTTCGGATACCCGGACGGAATTGCCTACCAGCGCCTGCTCACCGACCCGCAAGGTAAATCCCGAGCCGATGTGGCTCTGTCCTTATTGTTCCGCTTCGGGGATCCTGCTGCTTCTATTGTTCCCGACACGTTGGACATCCCGGTCATCAATCTGGTCAGCCTATACGGACGCACGGAGAAGGAATGGCGTGAATCCAATCAAGGGCTCTCGATGTTCGAAGGCACCTTCCAGGTCGCGGTTCCCGAGCTGGCTGGACTGATTGCGCCCACCGTCGTCGGCAGCAAGGAAAAGATCACTGACCGCGACACCGGCTTGACCATGGTCGTCACGCACCCGATTCAATCCCAGATTCCGAAAGCAGTCTCAAGGGGTCTGCGTTACGCCGCCCTGCGCAGTAAGGCCAATGCCGATAAACACCTCGCGCTCATTTTTTACAACTACCCTCCGGGCAAAGCCAATATTGGCGCCAGCTACCTGAACGTCGCGGAGTCCCTGTCGAATCTCCTCACCACTCTGAAGTCCCAAGGCTATAACGTCGGCACTTTGGACCTCACGCCCGACGGCATACTAAAGCAGATCACCGAAAAAGCCGTGAACGTCGGCGGCTATGCCCCTGGTGAGCTCGCGGAATTGGTTAAACAAGGCAACGCCATCCGCATCAAGGCCGCCGACTACAAGACATGGCTCAACGCCTTGGCGCCCGCGCTCAAGGCCAAAATCATCAAGGATTGGGGACCTCCCGAGAAGAACAAGCTGATGCAGGTCGGCGGCGATCTCATCATCCCCGCTGTCCAGTTCGGCAACATCGTACTGATGCCGCAGCCCGCTCGCGGTTGGGGGGAAGACAACCAAAAGCTCTACCACGCCGACAACCTGGCCCCCCATCATCAATACGTCGCCGCCTATTCGTGGCTGCGCAATGAATTCAAGGCGGACGCCGTGGTACACATCGGCACCCACGGGACGCTCGAATGGCTCGACGGCAAGGACATCGGCCTGAACGAAGAGGACGCCCCCGATGCCCTCATCTCTGACCTTCCGGATATCTATATATACAACGTCGACGTCGTCGGCGAAGGCCTTGTCGCGCGCCGCCGCGGCATGGCTACGCTCGTCGATCATATGGTCCCGCCGTTTAAAAAGGGTGGCCTGCTGCCGGAGCTCGCCGCACTCAGCGAAGCCATCAATGACTTCGACGTGAACCTGCACAAGAACCCCGAGCTTGCGCGAGCCACTGCCGATCGCATCCGCAAACAGGTCACCGACCTGGGTATCGCCAAGGACATGGGCCTGGATCTGAGCAAGCCCGAGAGCCTGGACGATGCCCTGCTTCACCGCATTCAGGATCATATGGTGGAACTGCGCAGCCAAAATATCCCGTACGGTCTGCATGCCTTCGGACGTACGCCCGAAAAGGCTCTCCGCGATACAACCATCGACGCCATCGTCAGCACAGACCGCAGCCTGCTGCCTAAAAACGCTGCCGTCCTGGCCAATGAAATGGAAGAACGCATCGTTGCCTCGGGCCCTGCCGAGTTAGCCAACATCACGCGCGCCCTGCGTGGTGGCTTCGTCCCCGTGAGCGGTGGCGGCGAACCCATTCGCAATCCCGATTCCTACTCCACCGGCCGGAATTTCTACGGCATCGATCCCGACAAGGTTCCGAAAAAAGCATCCTGGGAAATGGGCGTGAAACTAGCCCAGCAAATGCTTGACGACCACTTCAAGAAGCACGGCAAGTATCCCGAGAAGATCTCGTTCGTCATCTGGGGTGATGAAACCATGCGCCATGAGGGCGTCATAGAATCGCAGATCCTCTACCTTTTGGGCGCGAAACCAGTATGGAGCGATCGCGACAAAGTCATCGACGTCCAGGTGATTCCCACCGCCCAACTCGGCCGCCCGCGCGTCGATATCGTGATCGCCAGCGCCGCCGAAGGCATGTTCAACAACATCACGGTCCTGATGGACAAGGCCGTGCAGATGGTCAAGGCCATCGAAGAAACAGACAACTTCGTCCGTAAGCATTACCTGGCCACCAAAGCGACGTTGATTTCGAAGGGCTATTCCGAAAAAGACGCCGACATGCGCGCGGGTGTCCGCATCTTCGACGAACCGCCCGGCATCTTCAATCTCAACACCTCCACCATCGCCGCGGCCAGTGGTACCTGGGAAACCGACAAGGGCATGGCCGATGACTACATCCGCAAATTGGGTCACGGCTTCGGCAACGGCTTCTGGGGTGAATCCATGGAAGACGTGTTCCGATTGGCTCTCGCGGGGTCCGAGAAAGTGGTCCACTCCAGCTCCACCTCGCTCTACGGCGCGCTCGATAACGACGACATGTTCATGTACATGGGCGGCCTAGCAACCGCGATCCGCAACATCGACGGCAAGGATCCGGAGTTGCTGGTTACCAATACACGCGATCCCGGCAAACCGCGCATGTCCACCATGGACGAATTCATCGGCACCGAATTCCGCTCACGTTATGTGAATCCCACCTGGATCGAAGGCATGCAGAAGGAAGGCTACGCAGGCGCCGGAGCCATGCGCGAGTTCGTCGAGTACATGTGGGGTTGGGACGCCACCGCCAGCAGCGTGATCGACGATTCCATGTGGAAAGAAACCTTCGAGACCTACGTCGAAGATAAACAGAAGCTCGGCATGAAGAAGTTCTTCGAAGAAAAGTCTCCCTTCGCCTATCAGGACATCACCGCGCGCATGGTGGAGACGGTCCGCAAAGGCTACTGGAAAGCCGACGCCGCCACACAGAAGAAACTGCTCGAAGAATTCTTCACCAGCGTGAAGGACCACGGCATCGGCTGCTCCGGCAACACCTGCGGCAATCCGCGCCTGCTGAAGTACATGACCGAGCAGGCAAAGGCCCTCGGCATCCCCACCCCTTTGATTGACGGCATGCAGAAGGCCGTCGAGAAAGCCACCGGCAAACAGATCTCGTCAGCCGCGAAGGAAGTGCAAGATTTCGTGACGCTGAACGAAGCCGCGCCCACCGCGATCTCGCAACAGTCCGCCGCGGCGCCGCCTCTGGAAGGCTACAAAATGGAAGTCACCCGCCGCGACTCATCTCCTCAACAGACTTCTTCCGCCGTCACCGGAAAAGGCGATTGGGACGTCGTATTTGTCTCGCTGCCCCTGATGGCGCTGTTGTTTTTTTGGCGAGCGCGCAACTCACGCTCTGGCAAGGTTCGTCAGTAAACGCGGTTACTTTGACTGCATGTAATCGATCAGGGTTTCGATCTCAGCTGGCGTCATCTTCTTCGCGAATGCGGGCATCACGGCCCCGCCGAAGCGCACGCGGACTGCTATATATTCGCGGCTCGGTTTCTGATTCGCCAGCGGCATCTTCTCGCGCTGAAAGACTTGCTTAAAACTAGGACCCAGTTTTTTCGAATCCGCCTGCGCCTTGTCAATATCGTGGCACACCACGCAATTTTCGCGGTAGAGAGCCTGACCTACCTGCTGCTGATTCTTTTCCCAAGGCAGACTACGTTTCTGCTCGGCCAACAATACGCAGCAGGAGACCAATACTAGGACCGCGATCTTCATGCCGCCTTGAGTTCGATGCTGTCCGCTCCCGCTCGATACATGACGTCGCTCACGTAAGCGGCACGCTCCGAAGCGCAGCGAACACGCAAACTGATAGCTCCTGGAGCAACCAGAGGCACGGGGGTTGCCGCATCGCGCTTTCGTAGCAATCCGCTTTCCCATAGAAACCATCCGAACGTGGCGGCCACCCCGCCCAGCATCGTCATCTCGAAGCTAATCACGCCCGTGGCCCAGAAGGAGAAAGTCGGCATGCCGCCTGTGATCAGCTTGTAATTGTTCTGCGCAAAGTAGACAAAACTCGTCACCGCAGTGCCGAGCACCACCGCGCCGATCACCGAGACAAGCGACATTTTGCTGGGACGGTCCAGCACGCCGCGGCGCAGCTCCACGGGCTCTTCGGAAAACAGATCCAGATCGTCGTCCTTTGCGCCAGCGTCTTTCAGGGCGCGGATCGCGGCAGTCAATTGCGCTTTCTCATGAAACTCAGCAAAAAGGTACATGGTTATTCTTCTTCCTCGTGCGGCTTGAATTCCCAGACCGCGATAATGGGGAACAATTTGGCAAAGATCAGATACAACATGACCATTCCGGCGAACGTGGCGGCCGTGATGGCAAGTTCTACCCAGGTGGGTGCGTAATGAAAAGACGTCGCGGTGGTCAGGCGCGGGAAACTCAGCGTCGGCACAGTGATCAGATAACGTTCCAACCACATTCCGGCTAATACGCACACACTGGCGATGACGGAGGTGGTGATGTTGCGAAACTTCTTAACCCCCAGCAGGACGAACGGCACGCAGAAGTTTAGGATCACCATGGCCCAGAAGTAAGGCGCGAATGCGCCGCGCGTGCGCGCTCCGAAGACGGCCATTTCATCGGGTTCGTTGCCGTACCAGACGGTCAGGTTTTCAGATGCCGTGAAGTACGTCCACAGCAGGCTCATCAACAGCAGCAACTTGGCGAGGTTATTGAAGTGATGCCAGGTCAGGTAGCGTTCCAGATGCATCGTGCTACGGATCAGCGCCATCACAATCAACAACGCGGCCAATCCGCTGAAGATGGCGCCCACGACGAAGTACGGTCCGAAGATGGTGCTGTGCCACATGGGCGCGATGGCCATTGCGAAATCCCAACTCACAATCGTGTGCACGGAGATCGCGATCCCCAGGATCATCCCAGCCATCAGCTTCATGGCGCGTTCCAGCGCGTGCCATTCGCGATCGCTACCAGTCCAGCCTAAAGATAAGATGCTGTAAACACGCCGGCGCCACAGTGTGGCGTGCTCCGCGAGTTGCGCCATGTCGGGGATCAGCGGCAAATAGAGGTACAGCACGCTGCCAGTGACGTACGTCATAATCGCCATCAAATCCCACAGCAGTGGCGAGCGGAAATTCGGCCACAACAGGCGCTCATTGGGATACGGAACCAGCCAGTAGAAGAACCAGGCTCGGCCCAAATGGATGATGGGGAAGAGTCCGCCGATCATCAATGCGAAGACTGTGATCGCCTCCGCCGCGCGCGTGATGGGCTTGCGCCAACCCGCATCGGTTAGCCGCAAAATTGCCGAGATGAGCGTGCCGGCATGCGAGATGCCGATCCAGAAAACGAAGTTAACGATGTAGAAGCCCCAGAACACGGGCCTCTGAAGGCCAGTGACGCCCATGCCGTCGCGTAACTGTGTGAACCATGCAAAAGCTCCAAGCAGCACGACGGACATTGCCGCGACGAGCGTAAGGACATACCTCCGGCTTACGCCCCCCAAGGGCCGGAACAGGTCCTCGCGGATCTGACCATAGGGCAGAAGCTCGGGAGCGGTCGCCATCAGCTGGTTTTCTCCAGGTAGAAAACCTTGGGCTTGGTGCCGAGCTCTTCCAACAAGCGCGTTGCGCGGCCGCTTTTCGCAAGCTTTGCTACCTTACTCTCAGGATCATTCAGATCGCCGAAGACCATCGCCTCCGCCGGACATCCTTGTACACAAGCCGGCTGCGGATTCGCGCCCTCGCCTTCCGCCCTTTTCACGCGCTGGATGCAGAAGCTGCACTTTTCCATGACGCCGCCCATGCGGATCGCGACGTCGGGATTGTGCGCCATCTGCAGCGGCTCCGGCCATTCCGGCGGAAAGAAGTTAAAGCTGCGGACCGTGTACGGACAGTTGTTGGCGCAATAAAAAGTCCCGACGCAGCGGTTGTACACTTGCACGTTAATGCCTTCGGGGTTCTGATACGTGGCGTAAACCGGACACACCGGCTCGCAAGGAGCTTCATCGCAATGCTGGCACAGCACCGGACGATGCTTCACTTTGATGTCCGGGAATTCGCCTTCGTAGTAATGCTCCACGCGAATCCAATGGACGGCGCGGCCCTTGGCGGCCTCTTCGGGATTCGAAAGCGGCAGATTATTCTCGGCGTGGCACGCCGCTACGCAGGCTTCGCAACCGGTGCAGCGGTCCAGATCGATGGCCATTCCCCAGCGGTGTGACATTATCTTTCCGTATGCTCCCGATGTTCCGTGTCTTTCGGCGAATACTGCGTAAGTTGGCCGGTGCCAACGCGAGTGAGCCGCACGCGCGTCGCACCCGTGAGGACGGCCCCGGTGGTGGCATCAAACGTGGGCGCGAGGATCGCTAGCGGGTTAACTCCGCGCCCCGAGGCATAGCGCGTGTAGTGCGAATGGCCTTGCCCAATGGCCATGCTAAGCACGCTCGGAACGGCCCCAGGATGAACGTAGGCGGACGCTTCCAGCGATCCGTGTTGCGACGCGATGCTTACCCGGTCTCCATTCACGATCTTCATGGACGCCGCTGTCGCGGGGTCGATCTCAACGGGCAGGTCCCACATGGCGCTGGACGCCGGATCTGGCAACTCCTGCATCCACGGTAGATTCGCTCCGCGTCCATCGTGGAATTGAATCGATAGATACGCCTGGAAGTGGAGCGGAAACTGTCCCGCGTCGCCGTCGAATGCGGGCAGCGCAGCGCCGAGAGGTTGTGGCTTGGGAGCAGCGGCCTTAGCCTTCGTGAGCGCCTGCTGCCAAACGCCGCCCTGACGTGCGATTTCAGAATATGGCAGTTCGGTTGTCGCCAGCGGCTCCGCCACTTCGCGCGCCGTGACGCGGGTGTAGTCCAGGCTCATCGCAGCGCCCAGATCGGCCAACGTTTGCTCCACCGCGCGCGTCTCGTACAACGGCCGGACGAAAGAAGTGGAGACCGTCAAGCTGGGACCCGCGGCTACTGCGGGAGCAACAACGGTTTCGGATTCCAGGTAATGATGATCCGGCAGAATCCAGTCAGCCCAGACCGCGGCATCGTCAAGGAACGGCGAGAAACTGATGATCGTCTCGATCGACGCCAGAGCCTTTGCCGCGCCGGGCAATGTGTAGGCCGGATTCGCTCCGTCGATCAGCAATACTTTCGCTTTGGCGAGAGCCTCGCCGGCGCGATGCGAAGAAATCGGCGCCAACACTACGGGCGTTTCCTTGACCAGAGCGACGCCGCCCACCAGCATGTTCAGCCAGTGCGAGAGCACCACTGCGTCCACAGAATTGGTGTGGGTGATGGACGCGCCCCCGATAATCAGCGGAGCAGGAGCTTCCAGCAGCGCATCCACTACTTCCTGCACGCGTTGCTGCTTGAGTCCGCACATGCCGAGCAGCGCCGCGGGATCCACCTTCGTAAAGGCTTCGGCAACCGCCGCCGGCAGCGGGTTCGCGTTGCCGCGTTTCCGAATCACCAACGCGCCCACCGCCTGCAGCAACTGCGGCTCGGTGCCAGGTTTGATCGGTAGCCAGCGGTCTGCGGCGGCGGCCGTCAGAGAGAGGCGAGATTCGGCGTGTGCAAACGCGCCCCGCATCGTCGTACGACCGCGACGGAATTCCCCAAACTGGCGTGCGTAGTAGACGGGAGACGTCCAGCCTCCCAAGAAATCGGCGCCCACGCTCAATACATAGCTCGCTTTCGCGAGATCGTAATGCGGCAATCCCTTCCATCCGAAGACTCTTTCAGCAGCAGCCCGCTCGATGGGATGCGCATCCAACGCGCACACCACCGGCGGCGGAGCCTTTATGGCCGCCAGGAATTTCTCGATGGCAACCGAGCGCGTACCCGTCAGCGATCCCGTCAGAAAAACGATCGATGACGGATCCGTGGCGGCGGCCTTGCCGATCGCACCGCTGGCTTGGGTCACCGCGTCTTCCCATGACATCGTAGTGAACTGTCCCGCGTCGCCCGAGCGCTTTTGCGGACCCCGCAACCGATCCGGATGATACAGAGCCTGCACCACCGCCTGCCCACGGGCACATAGTCTGCCTCCGCTGACAAGGTCCATCGGATTGCCTTCGATCTTCTTGACTGCCGCCAGCCGTTCGCGCGCCGGACCGTCCTTGGTATCGATCACCCTCCGGCCTTCCATAACGCGCACCAGCGTGCCGCATCCAGCCGCGCACTCGCCGCACACCGCCGGATGCCACTGTTCTTCACCGGGCACAATCTGCCCTTCCGGTACCAGTAGCGGGATCAACTCATTGCTGGCGGAAGTCGTCCCGCAGGCTGTACCGACGACCGCCGCCGAAGTCGCGGAGAGAATCTTGAAGAAGTTGCGGCGTTCCATATTAGTAGTGACAGGTCGCGCAGTCTTCGCTGGCATGATTCTGGCGATGGCACGTCAGGCACGTTCCCATCGTGTGGCTCACCAACTTCTGCGCCGTGGTGGCGATAGCCATATCGCCATGGCAGGTGGCGCACGCGATGCCCTTGGTCACATGCGGCGCATGGCGAAATTTCACCAAGGCCTGACTGGAAAACTGATACACCCGCTGCCACGGAATTTCCCGTCGTGCTCCGGCATACGCAGCTACCTTCTTGATCTCCGGCTTGTCCTTGCCTAATTTTGCGTGGCACAACATGCACTTGGTGACCGAGGGAATCGTAGCTGCCGCCGCGGTGTCCGCCGTAATGTGGCAATCCAAACACGTCAGGCCCATTCCGATGTGCTGCTTATGCGAATAAGCGATGGGTTGCGTGATTTCCGCGGCAAGCGGAGGCGTAAGCGTAAGAATCGCGGCCGCAAAAGCAACCGATACAGAGATGGAACGCATTGTCATTTCCGGCCGGACTCGGCCAATGAAGGTGACGGCTGCGGATCTTGGAAACTTCCCTGTTTTTCCAGCGCGTGCCTGAGGGGTCGCGCTAGCCGTATGGCATACGCGGCATCGGACTGCTACTCCGTGAGTACCGGCTCCAGTGCCTGAAACGCGCGCTTGCGTCCCGACATCACAATCTCGCCGCGATACTTGAGTTTCCCATTCAACGTAAGGTCCAGCGGCCGATGCAGCGGGTAGTCGAAGGCCAGTACATCACCCTCCTTCAGTTCCAAGAGGCCTTTGACCGATAGCGTCGGTCCCACCAGCGTAGCCTCCGCAGCCACCATCGCCGGCTGCAGAATACGCAGAATGCGCCCGTGCTCTTCGTCCGTGGCGCGAGTCTTGCGGACGCTCCATTGCTGGTCGAAACGCTGGCGCAACATCTTGATCGTGATCGAGGGGATGCCCAGATTCATCAGGCCCACCATCTCACCGATGCGGACCTCCATACTAATGGCCACAAGGGCCTCATTCGGCGCCAGAATCTGCAGCAGTTGCGGCTCGGTCTCGTGGCCTTCGACCGCAAAATCGATGTTCGCTACCGGCTGCCAGGCGGTGCGCAGGTCGTTCAGGATGATGCGCAGGAAGCCATCCAGAATACTCTGTTCGATTTCCGTAATCTCCCGGTCTGGTTTATTCGGGCTAAGGCCGGTGCCGCCCAGCAGCATCTCAAGAATTGGAAACACCAGTGAGGGGCCCAATTCCAGCACAGCGCTTCCATCAAAGGGCTTCATGCTCAATGCAACCATGCTGGTGGGCGAGGGCAACACTTGCATGAATTCCACGCAAGCCAATTGCTCGACGCTGACCAGGTTCACCGCGACGTAAGCGCGCAGGAAGCCGGACAGACTGGACGCCAGACTGCGTGCGAAGTTCTCGTGCAATAGGTGAATCGAGCGGAGTTGGTCCTTAGCGATGCGGTCCGGCCGCCGAAAATCGTAAATCTGAGCCTTCCCGGAGGCCTCTTCCTGCCCGGGCCGTGAGTTCTTCTTGAAGACGCTGTCGATCTCCTCTTGAGAGAGCTTGCGTTCGGGTGCCATATCCTTCTATCGGATGGCCGCGGACGTTGCGGGATCGGAAAATTCTTAGTGGAAATTCAGCGCCGCCCGAAAAACGCTAGAACTGAATCCGTGCCCCGCCCCACACGGTCCGTGGAGCCCCAGGAGCGAAAAACGTCCCCTGGGCCACTGGGAACACGCCGTTGATTGCCGCGAACGGGCGCGCGATAAAGTTGCCGTCGGCGCTGAACCCGGTCGGCCCCAACTGCGCCGCGCTGGAATAATGCCGATCCAGCACATTGTTCATCTGCGCGAACAATTGGAACCGCTTCGACACTTGATACCGCCCGCCCAAATTGAAGACCGCATACCCGCCGGATTTTCCCGGCCCCAAGTAATACGTGCCGTCGGCAACGTGCCGGTTGTTTTCATTCCCGCGCGCGTAGGAACTGGAAAAAGCCAGCATGTTCAGATTCAATGAAAACTTCCGCGTCGCCTGAATATCGGCGAACGCCTTGCCCATATGCCGGGGCGCCAGCGGCACGCGATTGCCCGGAGCGATATCGATCACGCTTTCCAGCCCCTTGCGCCCCGCCAATGCATCCGAGTTAGTGCTGTTCCCCGTCCCGTTAATCTCTTCCGGACTCTGAAAAGTTGCGTCGAGAAACGTGTAGTTGAAGCCGAAACTGACTCGTTTGATGTGCGTGTCGAAGTCCGCTTCCAATCCCTGCCTGCGGGTCTTGCCGAAATTCTTGAAGTATCCGAAGCCCGTCTGCGGAGCCGAGACAAAAAGTATGTCGTTGCGATTCTCCGCTCGATACCAACCCGCGCTCCAGTTCATACGCCCTTCCAAGCCGCCGCGATACCCGGCTTCCCAAGTCTTGGCCACCACCTGTTCCAGCGGCGGATCGCCGGCCATCGCATTCGGCAGCTTGCACGGCACCTCCGGATCGGCGCAGCCGAGTTCAATGGACGTGGGCGCGCGCGACGCTTCGCTGTAGCGGACATATGTGTTTAGCCATTGCATCGGATTGAAGGTAAGCCCGAAAGCGGGGTTCAGACGCTCGAAAACATACTGCCCGTCGAGCGATCCCGCCACTCCGCCAGGCCGGATCAAATCCCGGTTATGGATCGCGGTGCGGTTGTAGCGGCCCGCAACAGTGGCGTTCCACATCTTGCCAAAGGAGAACGTGTCGGTTGCATAAACGCTGCCGGTACGAATCGTGCCGTGCAGATCCACACGCGTATCATACGGCTCGCCGTCCGTGTTTCCGCCGGTCACACCATCACCGAAAGCCTGGATCGGTGTAACGCTGCGGTCGGGATTCAGATATCCCAACTGCGAGTTGAGCTGGAAGACCGTGCCGCTGCGATCCCATGCTGCGCCCGCCGTAAACTGGCTCCGATTATTACCAGGCGACGTAACCCAAGTTATTTGGCCGGAGAAACCAGTATTGTGCTGACGGCTATTGGTACGATTCACCAAGCCGTTGCACTTTTCTGCCGGCTCATCCCGAATCAACCCATTCGCGATACATCGCAACGAAGGAAACGGAGTATTCGTGGCATTCAATCCGCTGGCAGGAACGACACCATACCCGGCGACCAGTAACGCGGCGCGTTCCGCTGCTCCCGGCTGGTAAAGCGATTGATCCAGCGACTCTTCATTAATGTCCGCATTGAAGGTTCCGCTTGAAATATAGCGGTAGTATGCGTTTCCGAAAAACGTCAGCTTCTCATTCACCTCATGCCGTCCCGTAAAATTGAAAAACGGCGACCGGTTGGTGCTCACGTCGGGCTTCGTGTAAAGACTGGCGTAGTCTTTCGCGAGCAACCGCTGTTCCTGCACGCCGCCACCGTTTAGCTGGTTATTGGAATAGATCGCCATCACCCCCAACGTAGTCTTTGCCCCCGACCAACCCGCCTTTCCCAAAAACTGCCGGACATTCGAAGGCGAGCTATTTCGCCAGCCTTCTTCGAAGAACAAGTTACTGGCCGTGTACCAGTTGAGCCCCCCCTTGGAGCCGCCATGTTCAAAATCGGCCGTCTTGCGTAGAAAATTTCCACCCGCGATCTGCAGCACGTTGTGCGGATTCGTATACCCGTCCTTGGTACGGATAGACAGTGCACCACCCAGCGTGTTCAGCCCGAACAACGGATCGGAGCCAGGTATCAGAGCCGTCTCTGCAATGGCTATGCGCGGAATCAGATCCCAACTCACCACGTCCCCGAAAGGCTGATTCAGCCTCACTCCATCCATATAGATGGATATCCCCTGCGGCGTACCCAGCAACGGGGATGCGGTGTAACCGCGATAGTTCAAATCCGCCTGGAACGGATTCCCCTGAACTTCATTCAAAAAGACGCCGTTCAGACGTTTGTTCAGCACGTCAGATAAGTTGAGCGCTCCGCTCTGCAGGATGGCCCGTTCGTTGAGTGCTTGCACCGGCGCCGCAATTTGGTCCAGCGAAAGATCCACGCCTGGAAGCGGAGTGGCCGCAACCACGTCGACCCGCGTTGTATCCACCCCAACCGTCAAAGTCACGGCGTGCAGAATCGGCATCTCCGAAACCACTTCAATCAGCACGGCCTGGGATGCAAAGCCGTCCGCTGTGACCACCAGCCGATACCTGCTCATCTCTAAGTTACTGAAAGTAAAGTGACCTTGAGCGTCCGTCTCAAACCCCTGAGCCACGCCGCCTGAGAGCCGCGAAAGGGTTCCGCCAGCCCGCATAGGGGCACCAGAAGAGTCTTTGACGTCGATCTGAATCTGCCCGGATTGCGCGTAGGCGAGCGATGCCATAATCAAGGTGGCGAACAGGAAGCGAGACATTTATACTTTGGTAATTCCCCCGGGGCCGCGATTGTTCATACTGAATGTGAACAATCTTCTGCGCCAAATGCTGTGAACAGATAAGCTTTTGCGAGAATCTCTTATTGTTAGCCCATGTCTTCAGAATCCGCAGATTCGACGCTGTCCGGCTTGGCAGTCTCCACGCGCGCCAGCGGTCCAACTCCGCTCGAAATCGAAGTTGCGGATCTCTTCGACCAGTTTCGGGCTCCCCTCTTGCGCTATCTGAGTTCCTTCGGCCTTGCCGTGCAGGATTCCGAAGAAGTGGTGCAGGAGGTCTTCCTGGCTCTGTTCCAACATCTTCGACGGAACAAGCCTCGGACCAACCTGCCCTCCTGGATTTTTCGAGTCGGCCATAACCTGGCGCTGAAACGCTGCCAGGCAAATCGGCGTGTTTCGGTTGGCGCTGCCGAGACCCTTCCGGAGCGCGATCCATTACCGAATCCGGAACAGCAAGCCGCCAGCGTCCAGCGCAGCCGGCGTTTGTTAGCGGTGGTGCGAGCCTTACCCGAACACGACCGCCGTTGCCTCTATCTACGCGCGGAAGGCTTGCGCTACCGCGAAATCGTCGACGTACTGGGCATGTCGCTGGGCGCCGTCGCCCAATCGCTCGAAAAGTCCCTGGGGCGCTTAAGCGCAGTCAAAGAATGAACCGCCTGACTCAAGTGAAGGATGAACGAATATGAAGGACCAACACATTTCGCAGAGCGAACTTCTCGCCGCCGCCGACGGCGAGCTGAGTGGAGCACGCGCCGCTCAGGTCCGGGACCACCTGGTGGCGTGTTGGTCCTGCCGCGCTCGCATGAAAGAGATCGAGGACTCTATCGCGGATTTCGTTCTGGCCCATCGCGAATCTGCAACCCTGCCGCAAGCCCATGCCCCCAGAGCCCTGCTGCGCGCCCGTCTGGCAGAACTTGCGGCCCAGCCGCCGCCTACCTTTCGGGAACGCTTCGGCGATTTCTTCCTGCAGGGCGACCGTTTGGCCTGGGCCGGAGGTGGAATGGCCGGCATCACCGCGATCGTCTTCGTCATCGGCATTATCCAGGTCTCACAACAACAGTTCCGCCTGATGCCCGACCCCGCGCTCACTCCCGGAGCTACCGCATCGGTCACCGAATCCGAAGTCTGCGAGCAGTCGTCCGAAGTCCGCATAATCCCCGCCAGCGTGGGCCGCCAGGTTTTCGACCGCTACGGCATCGACCGTCCCAAGGCGCGCGATTATGAACTGGATTACCTCATCGCCCCCGAACTGGGCGGAGCCGATGACCCGCGCAATTACTGGCCGCAGTCCTACGGCATTTCCGAGTGGAACGCCCACGTCAAAGACGCGCTCGAAGACCGTCTGCACCAGTTGGTGTGTGAAAAGAAAGTCAGCCTGGCCACTGCCCAGCACGACATTTCGTCCAACTGGATTGCTGCCTACAAGAAGTATTTTCAAACCCAGAAACCCTACGCCAGCCACCGCGCATTCACCAAAGACATGCCGTGGGAGCCGTAGAGCACGAAACGTTCACGCGGCCGGAATTTCGTAGGACGCGCCCAATTCGCCAGCCAGATCAGCACACCGCGAATCTGCCGTCCACAGTTTCATCCGTCCGGCCATTGCCGACGCAATTAGATGGATATCGATCCAGCCTGCGCCGCGCCCGTGCAAACGACGGCTTCGAACGAAGGCCACGACCTCTGTATGAGACACCATCTCTACTCTATGCATCCGTTCGTAATCGGATAGGAAATTTCTCCGCCCTTCGCGATCCCCAATAAGCAGTTCGCCGAAAATTAATTCGTGCCCGGCCACTTGATCCAACACCAGCAGACGATCCAATTCGGAGAGGTAAGGCTCCCGGCGGGCGAGTGCGCGGATCCATACCGACGTATCAACCAGGATCATTACGCAGCCTTACGTTTCGATCGCGTTCTTTCGCGACGCCTGGGAACGTCGACGGCGTCTGGTTCCGTGCCCAAAAACGTACGCAGCCGCTGGTAGGCCGCGTGCCGGACCAAAGCCTCCAGCCCAAGACGAATTGTCTCGGTATCCGTGCTGGCTCCGCAAGCCGCGCGCGCTTCCTTGAGCAGCGTTTCGTCCAGATTCACGGTCTTCTTCATACATCTATTTTGCCATATAAGTATGGCTCATCTAACCATACCCCACCCGCCGAATGACACCTTGAGCCCTGGCCCGGACTCATTCCGAAATAGCCCGCATGTGCGCTATCATCAAAGATTCCTTAACCCATTCGCCTAGTCAGCACCGGAGTCTTAGTGTCCAGAACTGTTGGGGTCCTTAAAGAGACCTTCCCCGGAGAGCGGTGTGTCGCCATCGTCCCCCGCTCGGTGGAGGTACTGAAGAAAGCAGACATGTCGGTGATGGTGGAGCCGTCGGCGGGAGCCGCGGCGGGCTATCCTGACGACCAGTACACGTCGAAAGGCGCCTCTCTCGCATCCCGCCAGGAAATCCTGGAAAAGTGCGACGTCCTGGCACAGTTCCGTAGCCTGGGTGCGAATCCCGACGCCGGTCGCGCGGACCTTCCCCACCTTCGCAAGGGCCAAATCGTGCTCGGCTTGGGCGAGCCTCTCACCGCACTGCGTGAAGCGGCGGACCTCGCCACAGCGGGAGTTTCCTTCTTCGCCCTCGAACTGATCCCGCGAACCACCCGTGCGCAGAGCATGGATGTGCTGAGTTCCCTGGCCACCATCTCCGGGTATGAATCAGTCCTACTCGCCGCCTCCGCGCTACCCCGCATCTTCCCGATGATGATGACCGCCGCCGGTACCCTGACACCATCGAAAGTTTTCGTGATCGGTGCGGGAGTGGCCGGATTGCAGGCCATCGCCACCGCGAAACGGCTGGGCTCGGTGGTCAGCGCCTATGACGTGCGAACCGCGGTGAAGGATCAAATCGTCAGCGTGGGCGCGAAGTTCGTGACACTGGAAGTGGAAGGCAGCCAGGCGGAAGGCGCCGGCGGGTACGCCAAGGCCATGGACGAGGCCTTCTACAAACGCCAGCGCGAACTGATGCTGAACGTGGTCAAGGAACACGACGTCGTGATCACCACCGCGGCCGTTCCCGGCAAGCGCGCTCCCATCCTGGTCACTCGCGCGATGGTCGAGGCGATGGCCCCGGGTTCGGTGATCGTAGACATTGCGGCCGTCCGGGGCGGCAACTGCGAATTGACCCAGCCGGGCGAAACAGTGCATCACAACGGAGTCACCATCCTGGGACCCACCAATTTCGCATCCATGGCTCCCTATCATGCCAGCCAGATGTTCTCCGCGAACGTCGTCACATTCCTGAAGCATCTGACGGGCTTCTTACCCCTGGAAAAAATACCCGACGACGACATCGTCGCGGAAACGTTGGTCACGCACGCGGGCGAGATTTCGAATGCTCGCGTCAGGGAAGCCATCGCGGCCCCGGCCAGCGGAGGAAAGGCTTAATATGCAGTCCTTCGAATTCGGATTGTACGTTTTCATGCTGGCGGCGTTCCTGGGCTTTGAGCTGGTGAAACGCGTCTCGCCCCTGCTGCACACGCCTCTGATGTCGCTATCCAATGCGATTTCAGCGATTGCAGTGGTCGGCGCGATCCTGATCAGCGGTCGGGCGGAAGCCAGTACGCTCACCCGCGCACTGGGCTTCGTCGCCATCGTCTGCGCTACGCTGAACGTGGTCGCCGGATACCTGATCACCGATCGCATGCTCAGAATGTTCAAGAAGCGGGAGCCGGGCGAGAAATGATCGAGAGTATTCTTCCTGCGATTTACCTGCTAGCCTCCGTTGGATTTATTCTCGCCGTCAAGTGGATGAACCATCCCAGCACGGCGCGCCGGGGCGTTATCATTGGCGAAATCGGCATGCTGCTGGCCGTGATCGGCACCTTGCTGCGTGTCGAAGCCAATTTACCGATGATCTTTTTGGCGCTGGGAATCGGTGCAGCCATCGGATTCCCTCTAGCCTTCAAAACTCCCATGACGGCAGTGCCGCAATTGACGGCCTTGTCACACGCCTTCGGCGCCGTAGCGTCGGCATTGATCGGCACAGCGGAATTCTACGAACGCCACCCCACCGGCTTCACCATGGCGGCGCTGGGCACGGAAACGCTGCTCGGATTTCTGACTACAACAGCTTCTGTAATCGCCTTCCTCAAGTTGCAGGAACTCATGCCCACGCGGCCCCTGACGTATCCTGGCCAAAACTTCGTCAGCCTGGGAACATTGGTCGCCGCCATCATTCTGGTGATCATGATGGTTGCCGGAACTCCCGCCCCGTGGATGTTCCCCACGTTCATCGCGCTATCGCTCGCCTTCGGTATCTTCCTGGTAATTCCCATCGGCGGCGCGGATATGCCCACGGTGATCGCGCTCTTGAACTCCTACGCGGGTGTAGCCGCCGCCGCCATGGGCTTTGTGCTCGACAACCGCCTCCTGATCATCGCCGGAGCCCTAAACGGCGCGGCGGGCATGATCCTGTCGATCATCATGTGCAAGGCCATGAACCGCTCCTTCACCAACGTGCTGTTTGGCGCGTTTGGACAAGTGGCAGCCGGTGCCGCAGCGGGCAAGACCGAACAGCGGCCGGTGCGCTCGGCAACCCCCGAAGACGCGGCGGCGATTTTGGATGCGGCTTCCAGCGTCATCATTATTCCCGGATACGGCATGGCCGTGGCGCAAGCCCAGCACAAGGTTCGCGAGCTGTACGACATCCTGACCAAGAAAGGCTGCGAGGTTCGTTTCGCCATCCACCCCGTCGCGGGACGCATGCCTGGTCACATGAACGTGCTGCTCGCCGAAGCCGACATTCCCTACGACAAGCTTTTGGAAATGGATGAAATCAACGGCGACTTCCCCAACACCGACGTAGCTCTGGTGATCGGCGCCAATGACGTGGTAAATCCCCTGGCCCGCACCGATAAAACGTCGCCCATCTATGGCACGCCCATTTTGGATGCGGACAAGGCTCGCAGTGTGATGGTGATCAAGCGCAGCATGGGCGTGGGCTTCGCCGGCATCGATAACGAGTTGTACTACATGCCCAAGACCCAGATGCTGTTCGGCGACGCGAAAGGCTTCGTCGCTGGCATTGTGAAAGAATTGCAAGCCGGCCACTAGGCCGCATCCCCTGTAATCAATGATCCGCCATGAAAATCGACATCTTTAACCACCTATTTCCCCAGGCTTTCTTCGACAAGTACATCGAGAAGGGCCTCCCCGATATCGGCAAGCGCGTAAAAGCCATGCCGACCATCGTCAAACTGGACGCCCGCTTTAAAGTGATGGACGAGTTCGGAGAATACTGCCAAGTGATCTCCCTGCCTGCTCCGCCCATCGAAGCCCTGGGCAGCCCCGGCGAAACCCCCGCCATAGCCGAGCTAGCCAATGACGGCATGGCGGAACTGTGCCGCAAGCACCCCGATCGCTTCCCCACCTTCATCGCCTCGCTGGCCATGAATAATCCGGATTCCCTCGTGAAAGAAGCCTTTCGCGCGGTGGACCATCTGGGCGCCAGCGGCGTGCAAATCTTTACCAACGTCAACGGAGCCCCCCTCGACGGCCCCGAATACGTCGAGTTTTTCGACGAGATGGCCAAGCGCGAAATCGGAATCTGGATGCATCCCACCCGCGGCGCCAGCATGCCGGATTACAAAACCGAGGACAAATCGAAATACGAAATCTGGTGGACCTTCGGTTGGCCCTACGAGACCAGCGTCGCCATGGCCCGCATGGTATTCAGCGGCTTCTTCGACCGCCGCCCCAATTTCAAACTGCTGACCCACCACATGGGAGCCATGGCTCCCTATTTTGAGGGTCGTGTCGGTTACGGCTGGGATCAGTTGGGTTCGCGCACGTCGAACGAAGACTACGGCGCCATCCTCAAGCAGCTGAAGAAACGCCCCATCGATTACTTCCGGATGTTCCACGCGGACACCGCCCTGTTCGGCGCGTTAGCCGGCACCAGATGCGGTCTCGATTTCTTCGGCGAGGACATGGTTATGTTCGCGTCCGACGTCCCGTTTGAACCGTCCCCCGGCCTGTACATCCGTGAAACCATCCGCGTAATAGAGGCCCTCGGCTTAGACGCGGCCCAGAAAGAAAAAATCTACCGTACCAACGCGGAAAACTTCCTAAAGCACAAGTAGTTCATTCGGCCGCCGTCAAATACAGCCCGGCGATCCCGGCAATGATGAATGCGGCCGACAAGCAGCGCAGCAGCGTGACCTGCTCTTTGAACCACAGCGCCCCGATCACCGCGACAATCAGAGTACCCAGGCCCGACCACACCGCGTACGCTGTGCCGACGGGAATACGGGTCACCGCTTGTGTCAATCCGAACAAGCTCAGCAAATAAAGGGCAAACATGAGCAGCGTCGGCCACAGCCGCGTCATGCCATTCGTGAATTTGAGGGTGAGAGTGCCGGCCACCTCAAAACAAATAGCGAACAGCAGGATGAGCCAGCTCAGGATCACGGCGCTTTACACCAGTGCCATGGTTGCTTCCAGATCCACCCGCATTTGTTCGTAGATACTGTTTGTCGACGAATCCAAACACAACGCCATATAGTCCGTGAAGCGAGGCGGAGCGGGTACGCCGGATGCCAGCAAACGGCTATTATCGAACACCAAGTCGAGTGAGCAAAAACGCGAGTACAGTTCCAGCGCCTGCAGCAGGTGCCGCGCATGCCCCTGTCCAATGGCCTTCTTAACCCTCTGAGACGTCAGTTGGCCGATCTCGCCAACTTCATACCGCCCTTGCGCCGGACCTCCATTGATGCGCGCGTGTTCGGCCGAAATCTGCTCCCAAGTGATGGCGCTCCCGATCCCTGCCGACACATGATATCTGCCGTGATCCAGCCTCGGCGCGAACAGCAAATGATTCAGAGCGGAGGCCGCCCAATCCACTGGGACCACGTCGACACGGTTCGCCGGCGCCCACCCGATGAACCCTAATGCCTCAATCGCACGCAACACCCAAAAGATGCTGCCCGATGGTTTACAGCCATAGCGTGTATCTCCCACCACAATAGAAGGCCGCGCGATCACCAGCGGCAAATCGGCGAAGCGCTCCGCCAGCTGACGCTCGGCTTCCGCCTTGCTGCGCGTATACGCCACCAAATGTGTCGCTTCCGAGCTCGGGTAGTCATCCTCGTGGACCACGTTAGGCGGTGAACCACCGCAGATCGTCGCCGTCCCCGTGTGTATATACCGTTGCAGCGGCCGTCCGCGCATGGCCGTTGCCACAGATAGGGCGCCGTCCACATTCGTCTGGCGAATGCTGGCGTGGTTCCCAAAGGAAGTGCTCGCCGCCAGGTGCAGGACGTGCGTTATGTTTGTCAATTCCGGAGCCGTGTGCCATTCCTTCGACAACAGGTCGCCCCGCAAAACTTTGACGTTGTCGGGCAAACTCGACCGGCGGTAGCCGAACCGGGCCACGGAACGCCGAACTCTGTCCTCGGCTCCATCCTGATCGTCGGCGCGCACCAGGCACACCACTTCACCGTCAAACGAACAATCTATCAGTTGGGATAGGAAGGCTCCCCCCAGGAAACCCGTCACACCCGTCAGGAGAACCGCCAGCGTCCCCTGCAGTTTTCGGCTATTGCTGCGCAAGCTCAGCTCCTCTATAGCCCCCCAAAGCTATTGAAAAATATACACTACTGTACCAGACGGGCTCCGCGCAACGCTGGTTCCCCAAAAGTCTGTAGAAATGTATTGAAAGCGATCTCAGGGAATTATAGTAATTCGAACCCGGCGGCGCGACGGATCCGTCTGCCCGTCAGCCGCGTCCGCATCACTCTTGAAGGTCACGTTAACGTTAGAAATTCCGGAACCGCGCAATAAAGTGGCAATATTCTGAGCGCGTTTCTCGGCTAACCCAGCTTTCTCCGTCAACGTCTGACCGTTCGTAAGCAGTGTCGCCGCGCGGTACCCAACCACATCTATGGACGACGCGCGAATGCGCTTGGCGTAAGCCGCGGCCTCCGTTACAATGCCGCTGGCTGCGAACTCCAAGTAATCGTCATTGAATGCATACGGCACGGTAAATTCCTGTTTGCCGCTCAACGGCTCCTTGGTAACTGCTGGACCAGCAGCCCTCCGCGAGGAAGGTCCCGCGCCGCGAGCCGCCAGGGGAGCCTCGATCCCAGGCTCCGCCGGCAGCAATACGTTGCACGCCAGATTCACTTCTTTGTTCACGGAAATCGAAAGCGGCTGCAAAGGGATGCCGCCGCACACCCGCGGTCCCGGCGCCACCCGGCCCTCGACCAAAACCTCGTGCTTTAGTTGCGGAGGATGAAACTCCGCGACAATGTCCTGCTGGATCCCGAGATAATACAGCTCCCCTTCAAACTCGGCCAGAAAACACGGCACAGTCTTCGTGTCGCGCACAATGGGACAGGCGACAAAATTTCGCTGTTGGCCTATTGCCGCGCAGCACGCCAGCAACAAGGCGGCCAATCGCTTCACTTACAGGACCCCCAGAAAGTTCACCAGATCGTCCTTCTCCGTTTCCGAAAGCTTCATGTCGAAGCGGCGGTCGTAGAAGTCCACCACTTCACGCAAATTCCGCGCGGACCCATTTGCGAAATAGGGCGCACGCGCACTCAGCCCGCGCAATTGCTGCATTACGATGGAACCCACGTCCACGCAGCGTCCCGAAATCAGAGCGCGCCCCGGATCTGTCGTATAGATCACGCGCCCCAGATAGGGATGCGGATCGGCATCTTTCGAACAGGTGATCTTAAACACCGGCAACTCGCTGGATTCGGTCCATGTCGCAGGCTGCGTCCAAGTCGGGAAATTCGTAGTGCCCACGTCCACCCAGCCTGCCGAAAGATCCTGCCCCGTCATCTGTGCGTTGTGGCAAGTCGCGCACGTCCGTTTGAGCGGATTGCCCAAACCAATCGAGTTAATATGCGCAGCGTCACGCAGCCAGAACTGGCGATTCATGAAGAGGTCCGCGCCGCGCGCAATCGACGCCTTGTAATGCCCCGCCTCTTTCCACGTGTTGAAGAACTCGAACACCGGGGAATAATCGTTGTCCCCCAAAACGCCCGGCCGATGATCCCGCAACGCCGCCGGACCCAGTGCCGCAGGTCCGGACCGCGACACCAGTTCGCCTCCAAACAGATGCGTCAACTGCGCCGCATACACTTGCGATTCGTACTCCACGATCTTCTCGATCTGCGCCTTCGTCGGAGCCACCCGAGCCTGCTCATGCCCCATCACCGCGCTCATCGCCTGCGTCTGCAGCGTAGCTTCGCGCGCATCGGACATCAAATTCATCCCGACAGCAGCACCCGTCTCCGGGTCCACATCCGCAAGCCCACCCGTCTTCAAAACGATGGTCCGCCCGCCCGACACTACATACTTAAGGTTCGCCACCGGCCTCGGCCTCCGAAAAACGGAAACCGTGGGAGTCGCGCTCTTCAGCCCATATTCGCTGCTGGTATTGCACCCCGTCGGGTCCTGCACCACATCGATCGTGAACTCCACCGGCTTGGCCGAGCCATCCGCATTCTTGGGAGGCCAGGCCAGCGGGATACGATAAAGCCCACGCCGAATCAGCAGAGAATGCGAGGCAGCCTGGCTCTGCGGCAGGTTCGGACAATTCGACCCGTCGAACGCCGCAAACACCGGATCTTTGCCGCCCGTCACACGCCACCGCTCGTCCAAACTGGCAGCCGAAACACTCATGCCATACGTCGGCTGATGGCAGTTCACACAAGCCCGCCCATTGGTCCCCAGGGGAGTGAAGAACGGATGATCCCCCGTATCCACCGGCCCCGAAGCGTTGATCACCCCCAGCGTACCGGTGACGTTGTCGTAGCTCTCCTGCACCGGCAGGATCTCCTTGACCCCCGGCTCCAGCCAAGTGATCTTGAGCCCCTGATACTGCGCCCCTAACGTGAGAGCGACGGCAAAAACCATAAGCAAACGATGCATAATGTGACTCCGCGTAAAGATCTACAAATATGTAACTAATTTACCACTGGACGAACTGGTGACGGCGATTGCACGTGAGCGTTCACTGCGACAAGATTGACGCAAGGACCATCGAGTATGGGAATCAAACCTATCAGAAACGACCAGGATCACGATAAGGCCCTGCAGGAAGTGCAGCGGCTGTGGGGTTCGCGCCCAGGCACTCCCAAGGGAGACATGAAGCCTATGAGCGGGCCCATCATCCCATCAGTCCACCTGATCCCATCGGTGCCATCCGCTTCCGGCTGGAGCAAGAAGCGCTGGGTCCGCGCGATCTGATCGGAGTGATCGGTAGCCGCACAAGAGTCTACGAAGTCCTCCGAGGAGCCCGTCCGCTGACCTTGCTTATGATCCGGCGATTGAACGAACGATTCGGTATCCCTGCGGAAGTGCTGATCCGGCCAGCGGCGAAGAGAACGCGACGCGCGGCGTAACCCTGTCTGAGAGGAACCGCGAACTGAAATAAAGTTGGCGTTTCATGTGGAGGGGGACAAGTCAAGGGCTTGGTGAACGTCTTGGAGTCGTCGACCGTGACATCGCACGCTCCAAGTTTTCGTTTACCGCGCTATCCTGAGCGAGTGGCGCGCGCGGGCGAACGAAGGGTTGAATACACACCTGAGCAGAAGCTAGAGTATGTAAACCGGCTTCTAGAACCTGCACGGGAGGCACTGGCCAGCGCGGAGGCGACCGTTGTTGTAGTTCGTCAATTTCGGATGGCTGAGCTTACTAGGCTCACTGCGGAACTGCAGGCCGCTGAGGATCCCGGCAGGCGTCCGGGGTTTTTCGAGGGAATCATACACCCGAACCGATATAGGTCCCATTTGGATCGCGAATTATTGCGAGCCGGTATAACATCGAAAACTACCTATCTCCAGCGTGAGATCGCAACCGCCGAGAAGGAAGCTCAAGTCCGTTCGACCGAGGTTTGGCGATTGGAACAAGTGGCTCGGGCAATCACAAACAGAATCTCAGCGGCGGTCCGGGCTGAGGAGCGGCGGCGTCACAAAGAGCAGGTCGCGCTCCGAAAGAAACAAGAGCATCAAGATCTCAAGGCCGTGGCGGCTCGCGCGCAAAAGCGGGACCGCTCCCTTGCCGCCTCCCTCCGGAGACAGATGGCCCGCGATCATGTGTGCCCGTATTGTGGCCACGATATGAACCAAGACGCCCAGTTGGATCACATTTTCCCCGTCTCTTACGGTGGCCTTTCGGTTGAGTCGAATCTTGTTTTTGTATGCATTGGATGCAACCAGAAGAAGTCAGGCCTCACCTTGCACGAATACATCGAGCGATTTCGTTTGCATGCGGAGGAAGTCAAGCAGCGCCTGGCTCACTTGGGCAAACGTTATTAGGGAACAGGAGCAGCGAAATGGAACATTGGTTTCAACTCGGGCTAATGGCCGTGCAGATGCTTACGACATGTGGCTTGGTTTTTTGGATGAACCGAAGAATCGAGCGACTCAAAAGTGAAATCCTCCTGACGGCAACTGTTCGGGTGGAAAAGAGGGAAGTGTACTTCCAGTTACTCGGCGTTCTCGGAGCCATGCGCGATGCTGCCGACAGTTTTCGCGTGGGGCCGGATAAGGAAGCGGCTGGTAGCCAACTCGACAAATCACGAACTGAGTTATTTCGAATGGCTCCATCGGCGGCGTTGGTGCTTGGGAGTACGGTAGGCTCGGCCTTTGAAGCGTATCGACGTATAGCACAACCAGCGCTGGCTATTGATCCCTTGGGTCAGGAACGTTGGAAACTCGAGTGCGACGCGATAGGGGCGGCCATTGAAGAATTGATTCGGCACGGGCGACAGGATCTGGGATATGCCGACCCACTTAGATAGGCTCAATCCGAAACAAATGAGCAGGGTCAAAATGTTGAAGAGTGAAAAGGACTGGGCCAGGATAGAACAGGTCAGGAAAGATCTGGAGGCACAAGTGGCCTGCGCCGTTCGCCGCGCGGCGTGAGGCCATCGATGGAGGATCGAGATGCGCCATCAGGGCGGATGAAGAGGATCGGCGTCTTGGCACGGAGAAACCAAGCGCGCGTCGAACGGCCCTCTCTTGCCCCAGCCTTAGCTCTTCCACGATGATGATTGAGCCCAACAAAAAGGCCGCCCGTTTCCAGGCGGCCTCTCGTACTTCTTTGTGCGGTTCTGCGAACAGCCCAGCGCCGTCAAGGCGCCCTAGCCGCCACGCAGTGGCCCGCGGGGGACTACATGTCCATGCCGCCCATGCCGCCCATGCCTTCGTGGCCATGACCGCCGCCGGCTGCCTTCTTCTCGGGGATCTCGCAGATCATCGCTTCGGTCGTCAGCATCAATGAGCTGATCGAAGCGGCATGCTGCAGAGCCGAGCGCGTCACCTTGGTCGGATCGATGACGCCGGCTTTCACCAGGTCCTCGTAGACTTCGGTCTGCGCGTTGAAGCCGAAATTCGGGTCCTTGTTGGCGCGAATCTTCTCGATGATGATTGCCCCTTCAAAACCCGCGTTGCCAGTGATCTGGCGAACCGGCTCTTCGCAGGCGCGCCGGATGATGTCGACGCCGATTTTCTCGTCGCCATCCAGCTTCAGGTTGTCTTTCAGGATAGCCGCCGCGCGCAGCAGGGCTACGCCGCCGCCAGGAACGATGCCTTCTTCAACGGCCGCACGGGTTGCGTGCAACGCGTCTTCGACACGAGCCTTCTTTTCCTTCATTTCGGTCTCGGTCGCGGCGCCGACTTTGATCACCGCAACGCCGCCGGCCAACTTCGCTAACCGCTCTTGCAGCTTCTCGCGGTCGTAGTCGGACGTGGTGTCGTCGATCTGGGTCCGCAACTGCTTAATGCGGCCTTCGATGGATTTCTGCTCGCCCGCGCCGTCGATGATGGTCGTGTTGTCTTTGTCCACTGTGACGCGCTTGGCGCGGCCCAGGTCCTTCAACTGCACGCCGTCCAGCTTGATGCCGGTTTCTTCGAAGATGGCCTGGCCACCGGTCAGGATCGCGATATCTTCCAGCATGGCCTTGCGGCGGTCGCCGAAGCCCGGAGCCTTCACCGCGCAAGCGTTGAGGGTGCCGCGCAGCTTATTGACAACCAGGGTCGCCAGCGCTTCGCCTTCGGTCTCTTCCGCGATCACCAACAACGGCTTGCCGCTGCGTGCGATCTGCTCGAGTACCGGCAGCAGGTCCTTCATGTTGGCAATCTTCTTCTCGTGGATCAGGATGTACGGCTCTTCCAGCACGCACTCCATGCGCTCCGGATCGCTCACGAAGTACGGCGAGAGATAGCCGCGATCGAACTGCATGCCGTCCACGGTCTGCAACTCGGTCACCATGGTCTTGGATTCTTCCACGGTGATGACGCCGTCCTTGCCCACTTTCTTCATCGCGTCGGCGATGGTGTTGCCGATGGTGGTGTCGCCGTTGGCGGAAATGGTTCCCACTTGGGCGATCTTCTCATCGTTGGCAACCTTGGTGGACAACTTCTGCACTTCGGCCACTACAGCTTCCACGGCCTTTTCGATGCCGCGCTTCAGGGCCATCGGGTTCGCGCCCGCAGCCACGTGCTTCACGCCTTCGCGGAAGATGCACTGGGCCAGAATGGTCGCCGTAGTGGTTCCGTCACCGGCGATGTCGCTGGTCGTCGATGCCACTTCGCGCACCATCTGCGCGCCCATGTTTTCCAGCGGATCCTTCAGCTCGATTTCCTTCGCAACCGTCACGCCGTCCTTGGTGATGGTCGGTCCGCCGAACTTTTTCTCCAACACTACATTGCGGCCCTTGGGACCCAAGGTCACCTTCACCGCGTCGGCCAACTGGTTCACTCCGCGCAGAATCGCCTGGCGGGAATTCTCACTGTATACAATCTGTTTTGCTGACATATTCGAATCTCCTTACGCCTTTGCCTTTTTGCCCGCATTGTCGATCACGCCGAGCACTTCGTCTTCGCGCATGATCAGGTATTCGTTGCCGTCCATCTTGATGTCCGATCCCGAGTACTTGCCGAACAGGATGCGGTCGCCGGCCTTCACGTCCAGCGGCATCAACTTGCCGTCGTCCGTGCGCTTGCCCTGGCCCACAGCCACAACTTCGCCTTCCTGCGGTTTTTCCTTGGCCGAATCCGGGATAAAGAGTCCACCGGCGGTCTTGTCTTCTGCGTTCTCCAGCCGTTTGACTACGATGCGGTCATAGAGCGGTCTAATGTTCATGTTGCGTCCTCCCTGGTTTTGCTTAACTGGTTTACTTAAAGGTTTGTTACGTGACTTGAATGCTGCAAGAAATTGTAGGAAACAGGCACTGTTACTCTCTGAAAATTGGGCGGGGCGAGTCTGCCCGAACCCAAAGTATATTATTAGCACACTCGACCGAAGAGTGACAAGAGTGCTCTGTAAGCTATTGAAATAACTAACCAATAAACGCCCACTCCGCACGGCACACCCGCAATCCCTTACGGCCGGCGTGGCCGCCCAACTCCGTCCGGAACGCCTTTACTCCGTTTTATAGGAATGTCCTTAATTCATGGCTAGGGTGTCTGTCGGATACCCGCCATCCTGCCGAATAGTTCTGTGAGCGAAATCTTGTGGCAGACAGTTGCAATTATTGTCAGAAACCCCTAAGCCTAATCCGGCGGCTGCGCGGCGAACAGTTTTGTTCCGTGGACCACCTGGACCTCTACGCGGCGGATCAAGCCCGCCTTGCCATGGAACGGCTTTTCCTGGATGCCAAGGAAAGCCGCGAGCCCGCACCCCCACTTCAGCCCCTACGGACAACCACATCCGCATTACGAACGGGTGCTGCTCTACCCAGCATAGAATCGACCCCTCCTGACGAGGCTGAAGCCGAGACCAAGTTCGCCGAGGTCGAGTTCACTGAAGCCCAGTTCTCGGAGACCAAGCTTAAAGAGGCGTTATCAACGCTGATCGAGAGCGTCACGATACCTGCGCCGGAACCCCCGCTAGAGCCCCCGACGATAGAGTCCCAGGCACTAGCTAACCCGGAGCCCGCACAAACTTTTGCGCCTCCGCCCGCCGCCCCCCCGCCGGCGGCCCCGCGCATTGCTGTCACGCTGGACATGAGGCCACACCCACCGCGACCTGCGGCACCAGCCCCGCACTCGCCCACTCCAGCGGAATCCGGCACTGGGCCCCTGAACCCGACATTGGCATCCCGCCACCCCGAGTTCCCCACGGACCTCACGCCCGTCAGCATGCCCGGCTTCGATGCCAAATACCCCGCGGCCGCATCCCTTCCTCAGGTTCAAGGACCCGAAGACCTCAGCCCCCATCAACAGCGGCTCCCGCGCCTGGGAAAGGTAGCGGCCCAACAGACCGCCAGTGACGATCCCGCGACCTGGACTCCAGCCCATCTCATCTCCGCTGTACCGCCGTCAACAGGCTTGAAGACCTTAGTCGTCTCCCGGCCGTCCGATGATGTACGCCCCACCCCAAGTCTCGCCGCGGAAATGCTAGCCTTTCCACAACTGGAGACGGCGCCCAGCGTGCCCGCAACCTTGAGTGGATCGGAGGCATCGCTAGAGGCATCGGCCTTCGAAAAACTCCCCTTAGCCGAAGCACGGCGGATGCCCCTCTCCACAGTGGAGCCTCCAGCCCCCGCACGCGTCCGTCAACCCGGATTTCCTTCCGAAGAAGCGGCTGCCGCCCGCTGGGAACAGAATCGCAGAGAGGCCTCCGCCAAGGCCGGCCTGGCTGGGATCTCTTTAGACGCGGGTCTGCTCGCTCAGGGACCCCGCTCCGGTCGCGAACGCCTCCTGTCCGACAACTCGCTATTCGACGCCAGGCAGCTATCGCCCCACGCTCAAGACACAGTGATTCCCATCCCCCACGCTTCTTTCTGCCACCTGCCCCTCTGCGGCCCGGCGTTGGAAGACTGTTTGCTCGCGCGCGGACCACGATCGAATTCCGATACCCTCGCGCTTCTCGCAACCAGCGAGATATCAACCCCTGGCGCTCCTATCACCAGCCTCTATTTGCCGCCCGCCTCCGTAAGTACATTGCGCAACTGCGGCCCGGCTGTTGTGGAACGCGGACTCTGCCACTTCGACCTTCCCACCCCACCCATCGACACGTGGAACGCCCCTTCTGGGACAGCGCAACTCGGCCATGTCGCGGGCTCGGCACGGATGGCATTAACGGATCAACCCGCTATTCCAAACCCTCTGCGGGCGATGCAGCTCAACCTGCCCGACCGGCACATTTCCCCGGAGCCCGCCCGCGCCTCCGAATCTTCCCCAATCACGGCCGCGCCACCCGGTTCCGGCCCGATGTCCCCTGCTGCGTTGCGTGCTGCGTCAACCGTCGCTCGCTTCGTTTCCCACAGCGGGAACTGGGTGCCGGCCGCCCACGCACAGCCGCCCTCATGGCAGCCGTGGCAAGTGCTGGCGACGCCACTAGTGCCCTCCTGCCATTTCGGAATATTGGGACCACAGATTCCCGATCCGTACGTAAGATTTGGCTCCGCGCCCGCACGCCTTGAAAGTATCAATTGGAGCCCAACCTGGGAACATCCTCGCGTGCCGAGACTGAAAAATACCTGGGTCTCTCTCGAATTCAGAGGAGCTGCCTTGGTCCTCCACGCCATGAAAGGCGCCACGGCCGACCGCACGGAGATCCGCCCATTTGGACCGGCGCGCTACAGCCCGGTTGCCATCTTGATGATGCCGCCCGTCGATTTTGACCTGCCCCGCCCGACGCTGTGCGAAGAAGATCGCCTGGTGGAACGCAGACCCGTCCTTGCAGCCCGGATCGCTCCGGCCAGCCATGGATTCCGGCAGCCTGCCGCTCCGCCCCTCGTCCTGCCCACTCAACTCGCGCGGCCCTGGACCCGTAAGAACAGAGTGCAGGGCCCCATCACGAACGTCATTTCGGCCCAGCAGGGCGACCGCGACCAAATCGGAGTACCCCGCTTCACGCTCCCCGAACCCGTTCGCCGTCATCCGGCCGACTTCTTTATCTGGCCGGTTCCCTTGCGGAATCTGCCCAAAACCATCGGAGCCCAGAGTTCCAAGGGACGCCATGGCAAAGACCGCTTCCAGTTCGGTGTAAAACCACCGGCGCGCGAAACGGGCAAGTTGGGGCTAAAGGCTGGCTAGAAAAGTGTCGATGCTGATTTCAGAGCGAAGTATTAAGTTATGTGCCCTAGTTCTCGAGGGGCGGCGGTAATAGCAATAGGACAAAAGAACTAAAGGACGAAGAGGCAACACCCATGGGAAATAACAGCACGCTGTCCACTCAGCATTTACAATCCAGCACGCAGGATAACGACGCGCTGATAGAAACCTCCTTGCGCCACCTGGGACAGGCGGTTGCCTATCATCTGAAGAACGACCGCGAGAACGCTCTCAAGTCCCTCGACATCGCCGAAAAGTCCGGAGGCCACCCCGCCGAAATCCTGGCCGCCCGCGGACAGATCTACTTTGAGCTCAACCGCTTTGAAGAAGCCGTAGCTGCCTACAAACGCCTCGCCGTGCTCCGCCCCGCAAGCAGTGAAATCCAGGTAGTGACCGGCCTGTGCCTCTACAACCTGGAACGTTTCGGCGAAGCCCTGCCGGTGTTCCGCTCGGCGCTTGAGCTGGACCCCAAAAATGTCAACGCCAAGGTCGCCGTGGGCACGTGCCTGCTACGCCTCAGCAAACCAACCGAGGCTCTGGAAGCCTTCCGCGCCGCGCTGGTGTTGGCCCCGAAATCAACCGCCGCTCTGTTCGGCGAAGCCGTCGCCCTGCAAATGGGTTGGGAATTCGACGAAGCCGCCGCTTGCTACGAACGCCTGTTGGCCGTAACCCCGAATTCGCCGGATCCCATCATCAACATGATCGGCATCGGGCTACAGCGCAAAGACTACGGGATGGTCCAGCGTTATGCCGACCGCCTGCTGGCTCTACGCCCCGACGCCGTCCCCGCTCTGGAAGGCTTGGCCGCCGCCGCATTCTCCCGCGATGACGCCAAGGCAGCCGCGGATTACACCGGCCGTCTCACCGAACTGGTCCCCGATGCGCACGATAATTGGTTCAACCACGGAGTCGCCTGCCAGAAGGCTGGCCGCGTCCAGGACGCCACCAAAGCCTACGCCCGCGCCGCGCAGTTGCGTCCCGACAACGCCGCTGTACATCTGAACCTGGGCGTCGCCTATGAGCAAGCCGACAATCTGGAACTGGCCCGCGCTGCGTTCGTCAAAGCCAGCGAGCTGGCCCCGGAGCGCGAGGATCTGAAGCTGCAAATTGCATGGATGGCCGAACGCCAAAGCCAGCGCGGCCACGCCGAAGAACTCTACAAGGAATTAGTCGAGCGCAATCCCGCCGCCGAAACCGCTTGGTTCCGTTTGGGCTACCTGCGCCTGGAACGCGGCGATGCCAAGGGCGGCGCGGAAGCCTTCCGCTCCTGCCTGGGCAAGCGCCCCGATTGGCCGGAAGCTCAAGTGAACCTCAGCATCGCGTACTCCAAACTCGGCGAGTTCGGAAAAGCGCAGGAGGCCTTGAATGCCATCCTGGAGCAACACGAAAATCATTCCGACGCCCTGCAAGGGTTGGCCGAAATCGCCCTGCAATTGCAGAAGCCCCAGGACGCCCTCGACCACTACAGCCGTCTGCTGCTGGTAGGCGGCGCCTCCAGCGACATCCTCTATAACTGCGGTGTCTTATCGCAACAGCTGGGCGATCCCGGCGAGGCCATCGGTTTCTATGAAGCCGCCCTCAAGAAGGAACCCAACTTCGCCGAAGCCCTGCTCAACCTGGGACATGCCCTGGAATCCTCCGGCGCCACCGACCGCGCCCGCGATTGCTGGATCAAAGCTCTGGATCTGAAACCCGAACTGGCCTGCGGCTACTTCGCCCCGCGCGTAGACGCCGGCGCGGAAACCCCAGTCGGCGCGCAGGCGTAAAGATTCGTTACCGCGCCCCCGTCAACAACTCATTCGCGAGCTTCTCCGCTCCGTATAACTTGCGCAGAGCCTCGGTCATCGCGCCGGTATGTACTGCCACCGCGCGATTATACGTACCCTCGTAAACGAAGTCGCCTACTAAGCTCTCGATGTTGCCGTCGAAAATCAAGCCGACGATTTCCCCGGCGCCATTGACCACCGGCGATCCCGAGTTGCCTCCGATAATGTCGTTGGTGGTAACGAAATCCATCGGCGTGGAAAGATCCAGCTTGGACCGCCCATCCACCCACCGCTGTGGCAAATCAAAGGGAAACTTGTTGCCAAAACTCGCCGAGCGATCGTACAGGCCGTAGAGCGTCGTCACCGGAGCCGCGATGGTCCCGTTCATCGGGTACCCCTGCACCTTGCCATACGACAGCCGCAGAGTGAACGTAGCGTCCGGATACGTAGTCTTCCCAAATGCCGCGAAACGAGCCTTGCCCAACTGCTCGCCCGCGCGCTGCTCCACGCTGTCAACATTGTCTTCGTACCACTTCACCAACTCGCGGCGAATCGGATCCAGCTTCCGCGCCAGCACGATCATCGTGTCATCCGACGCCGCGACAGCGGATTCCCCGCCCTCCACCAGTTTCTTGCGGAACTCGGCATCGCCTAACTTCGTGCCGCGCACCAGCGCTTCCGCCACTTCACGAGGCGTCTTGCCGTTCAGCACCAGCTTCACCCACGGATCCGCCGCACCCGCTTCCGCTATATCCAGTTCCAACGCGGCGGTTACGCGGGCGATCTCCATTTCCGGATAAATCGGCGCGGGCGAAAACAATTGCAGACGCAACGATTCCAACTGCGCCTCGTGATATCCGGCTAACCGCTGGCCATCCGGCTTCTTGATCTCCGCGACATACTGGACAATTTGCTGCGCAAGACTCGCGAATTGCGAATTCAGCCCGTGGAAGTATTGCTCCTTGTAGCGCGACTGCGCTTTCTTTTCGGCCGCCGCGATCTGGTCCCACGCCTTGCCGTACGCGACCTTCCACTGCGGATTCGCCATCACCTTCGCCTTAAACGCGGCTTCGTCGGATTTCTTCGCGCCCATCACGGCCGCATCTAGCAGCCCCTTCAAGCGCCCCTCGTACGCCTTCAGCGAATTCTCCAGGCTGAAGATGGTGGTCCCGGCCTGCCGCGATGCCTCCACTCCACCGGCCGAGTATTTCTTCAACGCCTCGATGCGGCTGTGCAAAATCTTGAGGGTCGAAGGTTCGTTGAGATCGCGCTCACTTTCCAGCTGCGCCAAAGTGTCCAGCCTCGCCGTCGAGCCTGGGTGCCCGATCACAAACGTCAGTTCCCCATCCGCCGCGCCCTTCGGATTCCATTTCAAGTAATTCTCGGTGCGAATCGGCTGATTGTTCTCATACACCCGGAACAGCGCCATATCCAGGTCGTAACGCGGATAGGTAAAATTGTCGGGATCGCCGCCATAGAACGCAATCTGCTGTTCCGGAGCGAATACCAGCCGCACGTCGGTATATTTCTTGTAGCGATAAAGCCAATATTCGCCGCCTTGATACAACGTGATCACATCCGACCGGAATCCCGTCTTCTCCAGCGAATCCCGCTCGATCCCCGCGATCACATCTTTGCGTTTGGCAAACTCTTCCTCCGCGTTCTTCGCGCCCTTCAGCCCGTCCTGCACGCGTTGCGTGACGTTCTCCAGCGATACCAGAACGTTCACTTCCAGATCCGGCGACTTCATTTCTTCGGCGGCCGTGTTCGCCAAGAAACCCGTCTGCATGTAATCCCGCTGCGCCGTCGAATTCTTCTGCAGTTGCCCGCGCGCCACGTGATGATTGGTCAGCAACAACCCATTGGGACTCACAAATGATCCCGAGCCCCCATCGTTCAAACGCACCGCCGACAACCGGACATGATCCAGCCACTGCGGCGTCAAGGTGAATTTGTATTTGTCCTGCAGCTGCTTGGTAGGCGGGTTGTCGAACGTCCACATCCCTTCGTCCGCCTGGGCCGCCGTGAATAGGAGCAGGGCGCCGGTAAACGCCAGGATGGCAGGTTTTATGGCTGGTCTCATGACATTATGGTAACTCCAGTGCCGGCCAAGCCATCTGAGGAATAGGAGCGCCACCCCGAACAAATGACCCGTTGGTTGCTTCACAACGTCCGGCCGCAGGACTTCGTATGGTTGCTCTTCTTCTCCGCGCTCGCCGTCTTCAGCCCGGAGCGGGACCCCGTTGTGCTGACTCTGCTGGGCGCGCTGGGCATCCTTCAAGTCCTGGAGCCGCGCCTGGGCGCGACCCTCTCCGTGGGCTTGAAACTCGCTCTCTGTTATCCGCTGCTCTACTTCGGCGGCGGCATCGCCAGCAGTTTCTATCTGGTCTTGTTCTTGCCCGTCATTTCGGCGGCGACGAATTTTGGATTGCTCGGCACCACCGTGGCAACCTTGGCCGCCTGCGGCCTCTACCTGTCTTTCTTGGGTCTTCTGGACGCTCGCAATCAGTACCTGCCCGACGATCAGATCGCGGAGCTGATTGTCCGCATCCTCTTCCTGCCGGTCGTCGGGTTCCTCACCAATCAACTGGCCGCCAGCAACCGCTCGGAAGCCCGCAAGCTTCTCGCCACCGCCGCGGAATTGGAGCAAGCGAACGCCAGCCTCAAGTCTGCCCAAGCTGAGGTGCGTCGCGCCGATCGCCTGGCCGCGCTTGGTCAGCTCACCGCCGGCTTGGCGCATGAGCTCCGCAATCCCCTCGCGACCATGCGCGGTTCGGCGGAGATGCTAGGCAAGCAAGTCGCCCCGGAAAACGACGTGGCGCGAGAATTGGCCGGCTACATTACTGAGGAAGTCGATCGCACCAGCGGCCTGATCACGCAGTTCCTCGACTTCGCGCGTCCACGAACCTTGAAATTGGACCCCGGCGATCTGCACGCCATGCTCGACCGCGCCATCAACCGCTTTGAAAAAGCGGGCGCAACGGTTTCGGTGTTCAAGAATTATTCGCCCGACGTGCCGCCGGTGCGCTTCGACGGCGGTTTAATGGAACAAGTGATGCTGAACCTTCTCGACAATGCCGCGCAAGCCAGTCCCGCGGGCGGCGTCGTCACCGTAAAGACCCAGCGCGCTAAGGGCGCCGTCGAAATCTCGGTGATCGACCGCGGTTCGGGCATTCAACCCGCGAATCTGGAAAACATCTTCAACCCCTTCTTCACCACCAAATCCAGCGGTGTAGGCTTGGGCCTCGCGATTGTGTCAAAAATTATAGAGGAGCATGCCGGACAGATCTCAGTAGAGAGCACACCGGGCGAAGGCAGTGTGTTCCTGATTCATCTTCCTGTATAGGTGGGAGCGTAAGTGACGATCTTAGTAATTGAAGACGAAGAGAAACAGCGCCGCGTGCTGGGCCTGCATCTGGCCGCGCGTGGCTATGAAGTGAAAGCCGCAGGCACTGCCGAGGAGGGCCTGAAACATGCCGCCAGTGCGGATTTGGTGCTCACCGACTTGAAGCTGCCCGGTATGGATGGGCTCGCCATGATGGAGCAGTTGAAGATTCAGAACTCCCAGGCCCCCGTGATCGTCATGTCCGCCTTCGGCACCGTGGAGGTCGCGGTGGAAGCGATGAAGAAGGGCGCGGTCGATTTTCTGCCCAAGCCGTTCTCCCTGGACCACCTCACCGTAGTGGTCGAGAAGGCCCTGGAAGTCCGCAAACTACGCGACGAGAATCGCGACCTGCGCGAGGCGTTAGGCGAAAAGTACAAGTTCGACAATATTGTGGGCCACAGCGCGGAGATGCAGGAAATTTTCGCCACGGTGGAACGCATTGCTCCCACGCGCGCCACGGTGCTGCTATGCGGCGAAAGTGGCGTCGGCAAAGACATGATCGCGCGCGCCATCCACCAACATTCCCCGCGCAAAGATCGCCCCTTCGTGAAGATCAACTGCACCGCCATCCCTGAGAATTTGATGGAAAGCGAGCTGTTCGGCTATGAAAAAGGCGCGTTTACCGGCGCAAATATGTCTAAGCCGGGCAAGTTCGAACAGGCCAATATGGGCACCGCGTTCCTTGACGAAATCGGGGACGTGCCCGCCTCGGTACAGGTGAAGCTGCTGCGCGTCCTGCAAGACCGCGAGTTTGAACGCCTCGGCAGCAACAAGACCATGCAGACAGACGTCCGTGTAATCGCAGCCACCAATGTCGACCTGCGGGCGGCGCTGGAGCAAGGAACCTTCCGCGAGGACCTGTACTACCGCTTGAACGTGGTCCCCATCAACATTCCCCCTTTGCGCGAGCGCAAGGAAGACATCCCCTACCTGGCCGACTACTTCGCGCAAAAATTCGGGGGACAAATCAGCCAGGCCGCAGTGGAACGCTTAGTGAACTATCCGTGGCCCGGCAATGTCCGCGAGTTGGAGAACGTGCTGGAACGCAGTATTCTTCTGGCGCCGCATCCGAAACTGGAAGCCGACGATATCCGAATCGACAGCGGCCAGCGCTCCCGCCTCGCTGCCGAGGGCGATCATTTTTTGCCTGAAGGCTTGACCCTGGATCAATACGAGCAATCCATCCTGCGGGAAGCCCTAAAACGCGCCAACGGAAACAAAAGCCAAGCCGCCCGCCTGCTGGGCTTAACCCGCAACGCCCTGCGCTACCGCCTGGCTCAAATGGGCTTGGAATAATCCCTGAGAGAATCCAGGCCGCCGCTAGGCGATAGGAACTACTGAGTCTTCAGTACGTCCACCAACTCTTGCACAGAGGCGGCACTCTTGGCGAGCTTGGCTTTTTCTTCGTCGTTCAGCTTGATCTCGTAGATCTTCTCGATGCCGTTGGAGCCCAACTTCACAGGCACGCCCACGAAGATTCCGCTGATTCCGTATTCGCCTTCCAGATACGCGGCGCACGGCAGGACTTTCTTTTTGTCCTTAATAATGGACTCCACCATCTCAACCGCCGCGGCCGAAGGTGCATAATACGCGCTGCCTGTCTTCAGGTGTTTCACGATTTCCGCGCCGCCGTTGGCTGTGCGCTCTACAATCTGCGCTAAGCGATCCGGAGCGATCAGGTCGGTTAGCGGAATGCCGCTCACGTTCGACAAACGCACCACGGGAACCATCGTGTCGCCATGACCGCCGAGTACAACCGCGGTGACGTTCTCAACCGAGACATCCAACTCTTGCGCCAGGAAGGTCCGGAAGCGAGCGGAGTCCAGCACGCCGGCCATGCCAATGACTCGATTCTTGGGGAACTTGGAACGGGTATAGGCCGTCCAGCACATCGCATCCAAAGGATTAGTCACCAGAATCAGGACGGCGTTCGGCGAATGCTTCGCGATCTGCTCGCTGACGCTGCCCACCACTTTGTGATTGGCGATCAGCAAATCGTCGCGGCTCATGCCAGGCTTACGGGCCAAGCCCGCGGTAATCACGACAACGTCCGAATTCGCGGTCGGCTCGTAGTCATTGGCGCCCGTGAGGTGAACATCGTAGCCTTCGACGGGGCCCATCTGGAGCATGTCCAGGGCTTTGCCCTGCGGAATCCCCTCGACGACGTCAACCAGGACGACATCACCCAACTCTTTCATCGCGAGGTTAACCGCACAGCTGGCGCCGACGTTTCCTCCTCCAACTACTGTTATTTTTTTACGCATAGAAACTGCGATTATAACATTCGTAGATGAGCGTACAGCGTTTCAGTGATATTACAGCCGCCCGATTTGCACGCCTGGCGTTGGATTGCGTAACGCGCGAGTACCCCAATAAGATCGCGCACGTGCTCCATTCGGACGCTGACGCGCGGCCTCCCCGCCTCCTAACGCCAGCATTTTACGGCTGCTTCGACTGGCATTCGGCGGTGCATGGCCATTGGTTGTTGGCTCGTTTGGCTCGTCTCTTCCCGGATACACCCTTCGCCACCGAAGCTCGCGCGGCCCTGCAACTGAACCTGACACCCCAGCGGATTGCTACGGAGGCCGCCTACCTGCAAACCCGGCCCGGCTTCGAACGCCCTTACGGGCTGGCCTGGTTGCTGGCGCTGCATTCGGAATGGCCGGTGCCGCCGCTGGCAGAGATCGCGGTGGCGCACATTTCGGCGTGGTTGCCCAAGCTGGTTTATCCAGATCGTTCAGGCCAGCACTTCAACACGGCCTTCGCCATGGGCCTAATGCTGGATTCCGTCAGCGACAGCAATTTCCAGCACTTGCTGAAACAGCGGGCGCGTGACTTCTTTCTCCATGACCGCAATGCCCCCGTCTCATGGGAGCCATCGGGCGAAGACTTTCTCTCGCCGTCGTTATCCGAGGCCGACCTGATGCGGCGCGTGCTGCCTCCCGATGAATACGCACCTTGGCTAGCGGCCTTCCTGCCGGACGTGTCGATGTTTCAGCCACTACGCTCAGCGGATCCGAGGGACGGCAAACTCGCCCACGCCGACGGCCTGAATCTCAGCCGCGCCTGGATGTTGCGCGCCCTAGGCTTCACCGAACTCGCGGAAGCTCATGCCGTAGCCGGACTCGCCGCCGTGACCGGAGAACACTACGAAGGCGGCCACTGGCTGGCAACATTCGCGATCAAACTACTCACCTGAACAACTTTCGGAACTTTTTCCTCGCAGGATGTAAATTATGAACATGCGCGCTCTTTTTATGTTGATCGCATTCTCGACGGTGATGCTCGCCGAGGGGCCTGAGTTCGATGTGGCCTCGGTCAAGCAGTCCGTTCGGCCTGCGGCGAACACGCCGATCATGATCGGACCCGCCCGCGGTGGGCCGGGCACAGCGGATCCCACCCATATCGTGTGGAATATGGCGTCGTTGAAGAATGTGGTGATGGCGGCGTACGACGTCAAGAACTACCAGGTCACAGGTCCGGATTGGCTCGAACAAGAGCGTGTCGACCTCGCCGTGGTGGTCCCCGAGGGCGCAACGAAGGAGCAAGTGGCGCTTATGTGGCGCAATCTGCTGGCCAGCCGTTTCGGCATGAAAGTGCATATCGAGCAGAAAGAGTTCAACGTGGATGAATTGGTCGTGGGACCGCGCGGACACAAGCTGAAGGAATCGGATGAAAACAATCCCTCTCCGATTCAGTTTCCTGGTGGGCCCGGTATGCCGCCTCCTCCGCCTCCGCCTCCGCCCCCCGGGGCAAATGAGGAGGGCAAGAGTGCGCAGAAGCAACCTCAACTCATGATGATGATCAGCAATGGTCCTAACGGCATTGTCGGCAAAGCGTCCGGCCGGGCACAGCCGATTTCGGGGCTGGTCCAAATGATTTCGCAGCAGATTGGGCATCCCGTCGTCGACAAGACCGGGCTCACGGGCAAGTACGACTTCGACTTGGAATTTGCGCCAACGAACCTGCGCGGACCTGGTGGTGAGGCGATACGGGCCCCTGGGCAGGGGCCAGCGCCGGGCGCAGCGCCGGCAGCAGCGGCCCCAGATCTCGGGCTGGACCTGGGCGAAGCCGTTCAACAGCAGCTAGGTTTGCGGCTGGTGAAGGGCAAAGGCAAGCTGGATAACGTCGTGATCGACAAGATCGAGCGGACACCGACCGACAACTAGCGGGCGCCTACGCCTTTACGGGGGCTTCTTTGCGGGCTTGCTCAAACAGCAGACGCAGCGTTTTGTCGGTGCGGATATGGCCGGCTATGCGGGCGATGCCGCCGTCCTTTTGCAGTTTGGCGCGAACCAGCGGGACCGTCTCACGCTGTTGCCGGGCGATTTTCGTTACTTCGGCGTCCACTTCTTCTTGCGTGGCTCCGATGGATTCGGTTTCGCTAATCTTGTCGAGAATCAGTGAGGCTCGCACGTCGCGTTTGGCGCGCTCGGATTGCGATTCCTTCAGCTTGGCCCAATCCAGCTTTAGTTTGCTGGGGTCCATTCCCTGCCCGGCTAGCTGGCGGAGCTGGTTTTCCACGTTCATCTCGATCTGGCGGTCGAGGTACGCCTCGGGGATCGGGAAATCGTTCGCGTCGACTAATTTGTCGAGGATCTGATGTTTTGCGGCTTCCTGGGCCTGATACTCGCGCTCGCGGAAAATGGTCTTGCGGACCGTTTCCTTGAACTCGTCGAGCGTCTGGAAATCGCCGAGGTCCTTGGCGAACTCATCGTTCAGTTCCGGAAGTTCCTTGCGGCGGACGGCCTTCAACTCAGCACGGAACGCAACGGTGCGGCCGGCTAGTGTGGCCCGGTCGTAGTCCGCGGGGTAAGAGATGTCGAATTCTTTAACGTCGCCTGGAGTGGCTCCGCGCAGGTTCTCGCTGAACGCGGGCAGCGTGGCTTCATCGCCGATCTTCAGCATCAGCTCGTCCTGCGAAACCTTCTCGGCTACACCGGAGATGCTTTCCAAAGACACGACGGCGTAGTCGCCATCGACCAAGGGACGCGGATCTTCGTTGACGTATTCGGCTTTTTGATCGCGAACGCCTTCGATTCTCTCGTCCACGTCGGCATCGGTAACTTCGGGTTCCGCGTAGGTGATGGTGACGCCGCGGTAATCCGCCAGCTCGAAGATCGGGGCTACTTCAAATTCAGCCTTGAAGCGAATGGGCTCGTTGTCGTGAAAATGGACGTCGACGACGTTGGGGCGGCCAACCACCTGCAGGCCTTCCTTGGCGGCGGCTTCGTGGAAGAAGCGCGGGACGATGGCTTCGAGCACGTCCTGGCGAATGTCGCTGCCGAACTTCGACTTCACGATGGTCATGGGCGCTTTGCCCGGACGGAAGCCAGGCAGGCGCACTTTCTTCTGAATGTCGGCGGCAACGCGCTCGGTTTCCTTCTCGACGTCCGCAACAGGGACGGTAATTTCGAGGGAATGCTTGCATCCTTCGATTAGGGCCACAGGGAATCTCCACTCATTATTATGACGTGCGAAAACGATTTGGCGCGGCAGGGTAACTGCCGCGCCAGTCTGGACTGCGAATCAGAGAAGCAAACTAGGCGTGGGCGGCTTCTTTCAAGCCGTTGGCCTTGTCGGTGGCTTCCCAGGTAAAGCTCTCGCCGGTACGTCCGAAATGGCCGTAGAACGACGTGGGCCGGAAAATGGGACGGCGCAGCTTCAGGGTATCGATCATGCCCTTGGGGGTCATGTTGAAGTTGGCGCGCACGATGCCCACCAATTTTTCTTCGCTGAGTTTGCCGGTGCCGAAGGTGTTGACGGCGACGGATACGGGCTCGGCGACGCCGATGGCGTAGGCCAACTGGACTTCCACGCGGGTCGCCAGGCCGGCAGCCACCAGGTTCTTGGCGATGTAGCGGGCGAAGTAGCAAGCCGAGCGGTCGACCTTTGTCGGGTCTTTGCCGGAGAACGCGCCACCACCATGACGGCCCATGCCGCCATACGTGTCCACGATGATCTTGCGGCCGGTGAGGCCGGTGTCGCCGTGCGGTCCGCCGATAACGAAGCGGCCGGTGGGGTTGATGTGATACTTGGTGCCGGAATCCACCATGTTAGAGGGGATGATGGCGTCGATGATGTACTTCTTGACGTCGGCGCGCAGCTGTTCGGTGGTGACGTCGTCATCGTGCTGGGTGGAGATCACCACCGCATCGATGCGCTTGGGTTTATCGCCGTCGTATTCCACGCTGACCTGGCTCTTGGCGTCGGGACGCAGGTAGGTGAGCCTGCCGGTGCGGCGAATAATGCTCTGCTGTTCCACCAGCTTGTGGGACATCATGATGGGCAGCGGCATCAGCTCGGGAGTTTCGTCGCAGGCGTAGCCGAACATCAGGCCCTGATCGCCCGCGCCGCCGGTGTCGACACCCATGGCGATGTCGGGGGACTGGGTTTGAATGAGGTTCACAATGCCGCACGTTTTGGCGTCGTACCCCATCTTGGCGTCGGTGAAGCCGATGTCGGCAATGACGCCGCGCGCAAGTTTAGGAATGTCCAGGATGGACGTAGTCGTGATTTCGCCGGAGACAATGCAAAGGCCGGTGGTTACGAGGGTTTCGCAAGCCACGCGTCCGGTGGGGTCGTCTTTCAGAACCGCGTCCAGAACGGCGTCCGAGATCTGATCCGCCATCTTATCGGGGTGGCCTTCGCTCACCGATTCCGACGTGAATATATGCCGTAATTTTTCAGCCACTTGCTTTAGGATCCTTCCAGGGATTTCAACTTTCGGTCAAATACGAGCGCAGCCGCAGCTATCATCCAAAAAAACACAAGCGAGGCGAATTTGGTTCCAGCCCCAACGAGCGCGCCTCGCGCGGCGCTCCGGCCTAGTCGGCCTGGCTGTTCAGGTAAGAACAGACAGCCGCTGGAAAACCAAACAGACCAGTTTAGCACGGCTTTGCTTCGGCTTAACAACTCATTTGTAAAGCACGAGTTAGCGTTGCAACGGGGGAAAAAGCTTGGGTTCGTTCCGTTAATTTGGCATGTAAATGCGGCAGATAATGGTGGCAGGTTAAGTTGTTTCGCTCCGTGTTTGTCCAAATCCCAGGGTACGCCCAGATGCCGTGGAACGGCCGCGACGCACCCTTGGGAATGCGATCAACTGTTTTCTTCTCAAGCACATGAGCTTCTGACGAGCTCAGGAAGCAACGGCGGGCCTAAAAGTCGAAGCGCGCGTTGATTGTAATGGTTCGATTCCCACCTGCGGTGGTGATTTTGCCGAACGACGTTGAATTGATGTTGGTGGTCGGGTTGCCCCAGATCTTACGATTCATCGCATCGATGGCGTCGGCACGGATCGTGAAGCTTCTGGATTCGCTGATCACAATCCTTTTGGCGAGCGACAGATCCAAGCCCAGTTGTCCGGGGCCGATCATCCCGGGCAAATTTAGGGCGGTATTGCCGGTCAAGCCAGGAACAGGGTTTTGGAGCACCGTGTGTCCACTGGGGTCCTGAATGACAAGATTGGTTTGGCGAATTTTCAGGCTTGCGTCTCCGGTGAATGGCGCGGCGACGGCCGTATATCCGGCGAAATAATCGATGCTGCCATTGGCGTTGACCACGACCTGGCCGGGATTAATCTTGCCTGTGATGTCCGCCGTGTTAGAGGCGCGGGAACCCACGGTACCGATAGCAGATGTAAAGCTCAGCGGCGAGCCGGAGGCCCACTGCAGAATCGGCGCGAGCTGCCAGCCGCCGATTACCTTGTCCAGTGCGCCCTTCGCGTTGTGGGCAATCGCCCCCCGCGAGCCGAACGGAAGATCCCAGTTGCCGGTGAATTTCACGATGTGTGTGCGGTTGTTCGTCAGGATGCCGTGGGTCAGCGAGCGGTTGCGAGGGTCGCGGGTGCCGTTGGCGCCGAGGTCGCCGCCCAGGTTCTTAGAGAACACGTAACTGAACTGGCCCGAGAAGCCCCGGGAATAGCGTTGCGTTAAGGTCGTTTGGAGCGAGTGATATGTGGAATTTGTGTTGTTGCCATTGAGCTGGACGCTGCCGAACTGCGGATTGGCGACGATGTAGTTGTCCGGCAGGCCAGCGGCGCGAAGAATGCCGCCGTTACCGAGAGCCGGGGTGAAGGCACTGCTGGTATTGAGGAAGTTCGCCAGACCACCGACGTCCCCGTTGGCGAGGAACGTGTTCGTGGATGTGGATGCCCGCAGGGCCTGCGAGCCGGTCAGCGTGGTACCGTTTACGACTCCCACTGTAGGAACGTTCAGGCCGGTTAGCATGCGATCGAACAACGGCGCCGTGCCGCCCGCGCGGGTCACGTTGAAAGCGTTCAGGATTCCGTTTTCGAAGATGTTGGATTCGTTGATCTGCTGATTGCTGTAGAGTTTGGTGGCTTTGTTCGCGACCCACCCGACTTCGAAGGTAACGTTACGCGCGATTTCGTGCTGGATGGAGAAGTTGAAGCTCTGAATGTAGGGGACCACACGATGGTCGGTGTAACCGGTGATGCCAGTGCTGCGGGTACCCTGCCCGACGGTAGGCACGGGCGCGAAGGGAAGGGTGCCGCCCGTGGAGACCGGGAAAGTAGCGGTACCTAGAGTGTTCAGGCTGAGATAGGTTGCAGGCGTGATGGTCTGATTCAGGTTATAACCTGGCAGGTTGGCGATATTCGAAGAATACGCCAGGAAGTCAACCGCGCCCGCGTAGTTCAAGCCATAGCCACCACGGATCACGGTGGATCTCTTGATCCCCGGTACGCTGTAGGCAAAACCCAGCGAGGGAGCAAAATTGTTCCAATCGTTGCCGAAGATCAGCTTATCCGGCTGAGGCGAGTGCTTGCCGACAAACTCCGTGGTCGAGAGCTTTCCACTGTTGGCATAGGGAGCCCACATGGCATTGGCAAAGTTGGTACCGGAGATTCCGAACACGCCGGATTCGCCACCGGTGAAGCGGCCACCCAGGCCGAGAGAATCATAGGGCGTACCGTACTTGTCGTAACGCAAGCCAATGTTGAGTGTGAGGTTGCGGGTGGTCTTCCAGCTGTCTTTGATCCAGAAATTCCAGTCATTCTGGTGATGCTCACGGGTAAAGAGGATAGAGGTGCGGTAATCGGTCCAGTCCTTTTGTGTGGGGCTGTTGATGTAAAACTGCTCCTGGATGCTGGCCACAGAACCGGCAAGGTTGGCGAGAAGCGCCTGTGCATTGGTACGATCGAAAGAGTCCACGCCCGCATAAGTTGGAATAGGGGCCGGCGAAGTGGCATTGGTGCCCAGCGTGATGAAGGGCCGGGTGGTTTGCTGTCCGCCGCCATTGATGCCGCGCGAGTAGAAACGGTCTAACTCGCCGCCGAACTGCACCGAGTGAGACCCATGGTTCCAGGACAAGGTATCGGCGAACTGCGTCAGCGGGCTATAGGTTAAGCGAGGCGTGGAAACATTCAGGCCGGCATACACGCCCAGGCCGAGGCCCGGCTGCACATAGAGCAGGCTGCCGTCGGAGGCTTTCGGGTAGGTGTTGCGGACCTCTTTCGCATTGGCGTCCAGATTTGTCTCGGCCGCGCCGAAGCAGCAACCCGTGTCGAACGCCGAAACACCCTGCCAGGTATCCCGCTTGAAGCCGAAGCGGAACTCGTTCAGGAGGGATGACGAGATCACCGAAGTGTGCTGGACGGTGTAGAAGTCCGGCTTGCGGACGACTTGGCCGAAGTATCCGGCGGGGTAATCGGGCAAACCCGTTTGGCCCGTGACTCCGGAATCCTTTTCGCGAGTCATGGTGAAACTGAGCTTATTGGAGTCGTTAATCTGATAGTCGAAGCGGGTAGTGAGGTGGTCGCGGTTCGGATTGGCGCTCTGGCCGGTAGCTCCATCGAAACCGTAGTCACGGCGATACCAGCGGTACCCGGCGGTGTTCAACCCGTCGCCAACGCTGTAGTCGTTGGGCGAAGGCATGCGCTTCAGATATTGCGAAGAAAACCAACTGGGGTCAAGTCCGGTACGGTTCGGGTCGTTGAGCGCGAACACGTTGTAGGAATTCAGGAAGAGCGGCGAGCCCGCGGCGTCGCGCGTCAGAATGTTCCCGCTCAGATCGACGGAAGGGGTTCCCTGGAGGGCGCTGCCATTGCGGCGGGAGGTTCCACCCGCGGAGCCGGCGGTCAGAAAACGGAAGATGCCGGTGCGGGCAGGGTCCGTGAGAACCACAGAGGTGGTGAGGATTTTTTCGACGTAGCGCTGGTTATCGATCAGCACGAAGAAAAACGCTTTGTTCTTTTTGATGGGACCGCCGATGCGGCCGCCGTACTGATTGCGATTCGTATAACTCTTCTGCGCGCCCTTCAGGCTCGAAAACCAATCGTTGGCGCTTAGAGCGGAGTTCTGGTTGGTGTAGAACAGCGCGCCGTGATATGCGTTGGTTCCCGCGCGGGTCCGCATTTGAACCTGGGCGATGCCGCGGCCGACAGAGGGATCGATCGTGTTGGTGCTGACACGAACCTCTTCCACCATGTCCGGGCTGGTGAAAATCGCGGAGTACGCGCCGTTGGAGTCGTTGTAGCGGCCGTCATTGGTGATCACACCGTCGCGGGTGGTGTTGACTTGTCCCGTGGCTGTGCCGGAGAAGTTGGGAACTTCGGCGCCGAAGGCGTTGCGAAGGGTCACGACGCCCGGAGCCGTCGCGGCCAGATCGAGCACGTTGCGGCTGAGCACGGGCAGATTCAGAACCGCGCGCTCACTCAGTACCGCGCCGACAGACGCGGTAGTGGTTCCTATTGTGGTATTCGCCTCTTCCACGACGTCGATGGATTGGGCGCCGCCCGCCACCTGTAGCGTAAAATTCAGACGAACCTGCTGGCCCTGGCCAAGGTCGACGTTAGTAAACGTCGCCGTCTGGAATCCCGAGGAGCTGGCCGACACAGTGTAGACACCCGGCTGGAGGCTGGGGAACTGGTAGTTGCCGGTGTCGTTGGTTTTCTGAGAAGTCACGATACCGGTGTTCACGTTGCTCGCCTTGACATCAACGTTTTGCACCACGGCACCGGATGGATCGGCTACTGTTCCGCCCAAGACAGCATTCACCTGGGCAGACGCGGCAGGAACAAGCATCAGAAACGAGGCGCAAGAAAGCGCAAGTAGATTCTTCACGGCTACTCTCCTCTTTACAGAACGAAAAAGGTGACCCCAACAGCTGCCGTCGCAGAACGGCCCTTAGTAGAACTCTAGGCGCGGATTTGCAATTAGTCGATACGCGGACGTTGATACTTACTATCAATCCAGGTGATGTATACAGGCACGCAAAAAAACCGCCGCCGGGAGGGCGGGCGGAGCGATTAAGCGGGTCGCGTGGATAATGGGAGGCGTGCCCATCGAGTGGATTTCGATTGCTGTTGCTCTTGTCCTATTCATCGCAACATTGGTACGTTCGGCGTTTGGTTTCGGCGAGGCGCTGATCGCGGTTCCGCTGTTGGCGCTGATGATGCCGGTGGACGAGGCGGCGCCGTTGGCGGTACTGGTCTCCATTACCATCGCCGCTCTCATCCTCATTCAGGATTGGAGGCGGGTGCATTTGCGGAGCGCAGGGTGGCTGATTTTCTCCACACTCTTTGGAATACCGCTAGGGCTGGTTCTACTGGAACTGGCTCCCGCGCCTGTGGTGAAGGCGTTGTTGGCGGTGATCATCATCGGGTTCTCCGCGTACACCCTGGCGAGCCGGCGCAAGGCAGCGTGGACGGACGATCGTTATGCGTGGATCTTCGGATTTCACGCCGGCGTGCTGGGTGGGGCGTATGGGATGAACGGGCCGCCATTGGCGGTATACGGGACGTTGCGCGGATGGACACCGGAATATTTTCGGGCCACATTGCAGGCTTACTTTCTTCCCGCGAGCATCGTGGGCATGGCCGGGTACCGTGCGGCCGGGTTGTGGACGCCGGTGGTGAATCACCTTTATGTGATTTCCCTGCCCGGGGTACTGATCGCGATCCTGTTGGGGCACGGAATAAACAGGCGTCTGGACGCGCGTCGATTTCTGACTTACGTTCATGCGGGGCTCATCGTCATTGGCGTGGTCTTACTGACGCAGGCGGCCTTCGGGTGAAGCCCCCGGGCGGCCTGCGTCAAACATCCAAACGATTTGTTTGCAACTATTTAAGCTGGTCAAAGACCGGTCAGTGACCCTTAGAGACCGGGGGCAAGCGAGCATCCATGTTAGGCTCCAGTTGGCTCAATGAATACACTTCGGACCGGCTCTTTTTCCCTCGCACTTTTCCTCATCGGCGGGACGTTATTACACGCGGCTACAACGGGCAGTATTGCGGGCACGGTGGCAGATCCCTCGGGCGCCCTGATTACCGGGGCTATGGTGACGGTGACCAACGTGGCCCAAGGCATCCAGAACAAGACCATGACGGATGACAAGGGGGCGTACTCGTTTCCGGTCCTGGCGGTGGGAAAATATGACCTGAAAATGGAGTCCCCCGGATTCAAGCCACAGAACCGGGTAGGACTGACTATCGACATCGACAGCGCCTTGACGGTGGACGCCATGCTGGAAATCGCCCAGAGGGTGGAGGAGATCACGGTCACCGCGGACGACGTCCAGATTGAAACCGTCAGTACGCAAATGGGCGAGGTGGTTACGGGCAGGGCGATGACTTCGGTGGCACTGAATGGGCGGAGCTTTACGGATCTGCTCTCTTTGCAGCCGGGGATTGCGCCGATGCCGACGCAGCAGCCGGATTCCATTGTGATGGCGGGCGCGTCCATCGCGATTGCGCCGTCGGGGACCTTGAACGCGGGTAATCAGTCGATCAGCGGGCAGCGCGAGGACGCCAATGGCTACATGGTCAACGGCGGGGACGTGAAGGAGTTGATGAACGGGGGCACCTCGATTGTGCCGAACCTGGATTCCATCGCCGAGTTCCGTATTTTGACCAACAACTTCGATGCCGAATACGGCAACTATAGCGGCGGCATTGTGAATGTAGTGACCAAATCCGGCGCCAATGACCTGCATGGAAGCGCCTTCGAGTTTCTGCGCAATACGATGCTGGATGCGCGTAATTTCTTTTCGCCGGAGCGAAGCTTCTACCGGCAGAATCAGTTTGGCGGGACCATCGGAGGAGCCGTCAAAAAGAATCAGTTGTTCTTCTTTGGTGATTACCAGGGGACCCGCCAGAGCCAGGGTGTGGACACGGGGCTGATCCCGGTGCCGACGCTGGCGAATCGCACCGGGGACTTATCGGACCGGGCGGCGTCTCTGACCGGGACCGTGGCGGGTCCGTATCTGGCGGGCCTTCTGACTCAAAAACTGGGCTATGGGGTGAAGGCGAACGAGCCTTATGGCGGAGCGGGGTGCACCTCCAATCTGCAATGCGTGTTCCCGGGCGGCATTATTCCTCAGAGGGCTTGGTCGGAACCGGCGAAACATTTATTGCAATATATTCCGGCCCCCAATCGAGGTCTGGGTAATTTCTCGACGGCGGCGGTGGGCAAGGTGCTGCGAGACGGCAAGGGCAGCGCGCGGATGGACGGGAATAGCGAGCGATTTGGACTGTTCAGCGCCTATTACTATTACGATGATTACAACCTGAATAATCCCTACCCAACGGGGCAGGGCGGCGCGAATGTTCCGGGATTCGGCGCGCTCAACCTGGGCCGCAGTCAGCTGATTACGCTGGGCCACACGAAGACGATCGGAGGAAGCACGGTGAATGAGCTGCGGCTCAGCTACATGCGCTCCGCTAACAACGTGGGTCAGCCTTCGGGAGGCGTGGGCCCCAGTCTGGCTTCCCAAGGTTTCGTGACGGGGCCGGGCACGCCGGGTATTGTGGTGCTGGATCCGAAGATTGAGGGGGTGGAGAATCTGAATTTTAACTCCTTCACGATTGGGACGCCGACCACGAATCTGACGCAGGCGAACAACACGTACGCGGTGACGGACAATGTATCCAAGGTTTTCGGCAACCATACGGCGAAGGCGGGGTTCCGGTTTAGTTATGAGCAAGTGAACGTGAATCCGAATCCGACGTTTAACGGATCGTTCACGTTTTACGGGACCGAGACTGGTTCGGACTTCGCGGATTTTCTTATCGGTGTGGCCAGCAACTACAACCAGGCGGATTCGCAGACCTATTATGGGCGGCACAAGTACGCGGGTGCGTTCGCGCAGGATACCTGGAAGCTGACGCATAACCTGACCTTCAATTACGGAGTGCGCTGGGAGCTGATGCAGTATTGGTCGGAGAAATACAATCAGATTCCGACGTTTGTTCTGGGCCAGCAGTCTACTGTCTATCCGACGGCTCCGGAGGGGTTGGTGTATCCCACGGACAAAGGCATTCCACGGACGCTGGTGCCGCAGGGCAACCGGTTTGCTCCGCGGGTGGGTATGGCGTATTCGCCGGACAAGGCGGACGGAATTTTGGGAAAGATTCTGGGCGGCAAGGGAATGACCAGCGTTCGCGGTGGTTATGGGATGTTCTACTCGGTGATCCAAGGCAACACGATCGCCATCGACGAGCCGCAGCCTCCGTACGGTTTGAGCTATACCAGCGGGGCTCCGCCGCTATTCGCCACGCCGTTCATCAGCGCCTCTGATGGGGAGCAGCACGTGCAGCCGTTTCCGTTGACCTTCCCGCCGCTGACGGCGACGGCGGCGCATCCGAATCCTAATATCGATTTTTCTCCGTTTCTGCCGCAGGCGGGAATGACGACGCCGTATTACGGCAACAGCTATCCGTATAGCGAAAACTACTTCTTTTCGATCGAGCGGCAACTGAGCACTAATACGGTGCTGAGTTTAAGCTACGTCGGCTCACAGGCGCATCATCTGCTGCTGGTGTATTCGAACAATCCCGGCAATCCAGCCTTGTGCCTGGCACTGAGCAAGCCGAGCGCGGTGGCGCCCGGCACACCCACCTGCGGGCCGTTTTCAGAAGACGCCACGTATCACACGGCGGACGGGCGCACGATTGAAGGGACGCGGGGACCCTTCGGTCCCAGTTTCAGCAATAACGCCTATCAGGGGGCGTTTGGAAACTCGAACTACAATTCTTTCCAGACCAGCTTGCGGCATTCGGGGAGATTTATGGACCTGATGTTCGCTTACACGTACAGCAAGTCTATCGATCAAGCCTCCAGCATCTCGGACCCGGTGGATCCTTTCGACCACAGCCGTACACGGGCGCTGTCGGAGTGGGATTTGAAGCATAACCTGGTAGTGACGTACACGGTCCAATTGCCGCTGCAGAAGCTCTCTGAGCGGGGACGGGCGGTGACGCAGGGCTGGGCGATCTCCGGTATCACGCGCGCGAGCACGGGGTTCCCGGTGACGCTGCACGCCGATGTCGACAACTCACTGCAGGGGAGCGTACCGAATGGCGTGAACAACCATAGCCTGGACCTTCCCGATATGGCGATGGGGGCGCTGAACCTGAACCAGAATCCGCGCAATGGCTTGGAGTACTTCAACACCGGATTGTTTACGGAGAATGCGCTGGGGACTCCGGGCAGCGCGTCGAGAAGGTCGTTCTATGGTCCGGGGGCGTTCAATTCAGACTTGGCTCTGCTGCGCGTCTTCAGGATCTCGGAGACGAAGGCGCTGCAGTTTCGTTTGGAGACGTTCAACACTTTCAACCACACGCAGTTCTTCGGTCCAGCGGCTGTAAACGGAGACTTTTCCAGCGTCACGTTCGGTCAAGTGGTACAGGCTTCTCCGCCCCGAAGATCGCAGGTCGCGCTGAAGTTCACGTTCTAAGCGCGGGGAGTCACAGTCTCCGATAGAATTGGGTGAGAGGAGATAATACGAATGAAGTTAATACAACGAGGTTTGCTTTCCGGGATTGTGGCGCTGTTATCCAGCGCGGCGTTGATGGCTCAGCCGCCAGCCGCGGGGAAGGGCGGCGCAGGGAAGGCTGCTCCGCGTCCGGCACTGTCCGTTACGTCGCCGGCGTGGGCCGATGGCGGAGAAGTTCCGATGCGGCATGCGGGACGTGGCGAGAACAAGTCGCCGGCGTTCGAATTTCAATGGAACCTGGGCACCGCGACGACTACGGCTCCAGCGGAGTTGCAGACCTATGCGGTGGTTTTCCACGACATCGAGAATTCCACGAATAAAACAACCGCCGATACGCTGCATTGGGCGGCATTCAACATTCCGGGGACCGCGAAGGGCTTACCCGAAGGTCTAGGCGCCGGCGATCTGGCGGATGGGACACGCAACGGTCCGGGCATCAATGCTCGTTCCGGGAATCCGTCCTATTTCGGGCCGGGCGCTGGTGCGGGGCCGTTTCATCACTACGTATTCGAGTTCTACGCTTTGGATACGAAGCTGGATCTGCCGGCCACGACCACTCGTGAGGACCTGATGAAAGCGATGGATGGCCACGTGATTGGCAAGGCTGCCTGGGTGGGCCGCTTCCACGCGCCTCCGCAATAAGTCCGGAAATACTATTTCCCTACCGGGGCCGGCCGGTCGCTGGCTGGCCCGCCGTTAGTCGACCATGGATCGCTCCAGCGCGGGTCACGGATGAGTTCGTCGTCGGTGAGGGACTCCAGGAATTCGATCAGATCGCCCTTCTCGCTGTCGGTGATACGAAACGGGCGAAGCACGCGGGTTTTGTTCACCTGATCGAACTTTCCCCCGGCAGCGTAGTGATCGATGACTTCTTCGAGCGAGTCGAAGCTGCCATCGTGCATGTAGGGGTCAGTCAAAGCAATGTTCCTGAGCGTGGGGGCGCGGAACTTGCCGAAGTCGTCGTAGCGTCCCGTGTCCTCATAGGCTCCGCGGTTGGGGGCTTCATATTGGGCTACGCCGGTATTGAAGAATTCCCCGCGAGGTTGTGGTCCAGAGGGGTCGCCTTCGGATCGCACCGCGCTAAAATTCCAGCCGCCATGGCATTGAACGCAGCCTCCGCGTTCGCTGGAGGAGAAGATGGCCTCCCCGCGCTTGGCCGAATCGGAGATCGCGGACGCGTCGCCATCCCAACGGTAGCGATCATAGGGTGAGCGCATGGAAACGATGGAGCGTTCGAAGGCCGCCAAAGCCTTGGCCACATTCTTCAGCGTGATCTGATCCGCGCCGGGGAAGACTTGCGGAAACAAGCGCTGATAGGTAGCATCGGTGCGCAAGATGTCGAGAAACTCTTGCTCGTGATCCAGCAGGCCCATCTCCACCACCGGGTCCACCGACAGCATGTGTTTCAATGCCTGTTCTTCCAAAGATGTGAGGCCGGAATGCGCCCAGGTAAGCGATGGCGCATAGGCCACGTTCACCAGGCTCATGCTACCGCGGGGATCGATGTCACCCACGACGCTGGTGGGACGAGCGTGGCCCTCGGCGAACGCCAGCGCTTGGATGTGACAACTGGCGCAGCCGCCCTTGCCGTTCACAGACATTCTTTTGTCATAGAACAAGTACCTTCCCAGTTCGACCTTCGCGACGGTCATGGGATTGTCTTCGGGAACGATGGGCCGTGGGATACCGGGTCGCAGATGCCAGTCCCAATCGGCGGCGGAGAGAGCGATGGCGACTACGAAGATCAGAAAAAGAACTCTGCGTGCCATCATGCGACCGGTGCCCCCATCTTCGCGCGTGCGCCGTAGAACGTCTTTACGATGAGAAGCTGGGCCGTTCGCATCCGCATAACTAGATGATAGCGGGCGCGGTGAACGTGTGGAGACCTACAAACGAGGTCGGGCTTTTTCAGTTTTCAGTGGGCTCGATGTCCATGGAGTCGATGATCAAGTGGTCCAGTGGACGGCTCGCCGATTCGAGCTTTAGTCCGAGTTGCTCCTCGACGGCGGTAAAGACGCTCGGCGCGCGGCCGGGCTCGACGGGACGACGGCTCTTCCATTCAAAGTGAAGTTTGACATCGTAGCGGCCTGCAAGTCCCGTTTCATCGATGATGGGCCTTCCCGCGCTGTCCTGAACCCATCCCATAATCTCCGCCAGGGGAACGTCTTGACCCGTCAGGAACATCCCGTCGGGGCCTGGGCGGCCTGTCGATCCCTTGAAGTTGGGCGGAACGGTCGGAAAACCATCGGCATCGGGCGCTCCGATAGGACCTGCGGGCGCCGTTCCCACTGCGTCGACCCGCGCGGTTTCCTTCAGTTTGGGGCCGTTCTTGCCCACGCGCAGCACATATACAGGGACGCTCTTTGATTCCAGGTGGAAACGCAAATGGAAGCGATCCCGAAGTAGATTGCCCAACATACGTTTGTACTGCTCCTTCGTGGCGCCCTCTGGGATGTTGGCGATGAGGTCATACCGTGCCTTCTTGACCGATGCCGGAATTCCACTGATCCGTTCTCCGGGAACGCCGAACGCCTCCGCCACCAGCGCAAAGATCCACGTGCCGTGGTAGCTAATGCGAGTCGGACTCGATGTGCCGACGCCGCCCGTGGTGGGGAAGACGGGAACCCCGGCGCTTACGTCCGGAATCTCTACGCGCCGGATCGAAGCGACCTCGAATCTTTCGTTGGCCTGCTCCTGAGCCCGAATCACGCCGGCCGCGAAGGGCAGCAGCACGGCTAAAACACTGACTCCGCCGACCAGGAGTTTCTTGCCGGCCGTCAATTTCATACCGATGTGATGGTTCATGATGCTCTCGATTCGCTTCTTAAGATTTGCTCCGCTTATGCCAGCCACACACCTCACGGGCGACTCCAAGTACAATTCGCAGATCTTGAGGATGCCTTGTGCGTAGATCCTGGGTTCGCTTCCCAAGCGCAAGACCTCCTCATCGCACGCCCTCTCGCGTTCTTCAAAGATCCGTTTGCCGACCCACCATACCAAGGGGTGGAACCAGAAGACGGTCTCGACAAACATCTGAATTGCCCCGATGAGGTTGTCGCGATTGCGCACGTGACATAGTTCATGGGCGATGATACTTCTCCATTGCTGAGCGGTCAGATGATCTAAGATGCCTTCTGGCAATAGAAGCACGGGCCGAAAGAGTCCAAAAACGCCGGGCTCCAGGAATGAGGGGGAAGAAACCGTCCGAATCGGAAGGCCAAGCTGTTCTGGTTTTCCCGCTCGGACAGAGAGGGCAATGCGCCGCCAGCGAATCCACCACGAGATGGAGATTCCGAAAAATCCGCACGCCCAGATGCCGAATAAAATTGCCGGAAGCCGGCTGGGCGCCGCGGGCAACGCCGCCAACCGGGGAGATGGAAGAGTCCCGGCCACGAAGGGCTGGCTGACTTGGCCCACTGCGGCAGATACGTTGGGGGGGATTGCTGGAGCCGCTTTCCATTCGACGTAACTGCCCATGCCGACGAGAAGGGCCAACGGAACTAGAAATTTGAAGGAAGCAGCCACCCAAACCCAATTCCGTACTCGTGCCGAATGTTTACGCAGTGCGAGCGTCAGGAGACCGGCTGCGCCAGCGAACAAGGTCGATTGCCACAGGTGATTCGCAAGGGGAGCAAGAGAATCGGGGATCATTTCGTTTCATCCTTTCCTTCGTGATCGCGAAGAATCTCTTCCGCTTCCCCGATGTCTTCCCTGGTGAACGATCCGGCTTCGATCAGGTGGGCGATGATGGGCCGGCTCTGGCCGCCAAACAAACCCAGCAGGTCGTCGATCAACCTGCGCTCGGCCACGTCCCGCGACACTGCGGCCTCGAAGATGAAAGCTGTGGCTATCTTTTTGGTTCGCCGCAGGCCTTCTTCACCTCAAGGCGATAAACCATCGTCTGGACGGCGCTGTAGGAGATCTGCTTTCGAGGCAGGAGGGTCTCGTGAATCTCCCGAATGGAGCACGGCCCCTTGGTCCACAGGGTCTCCATGATGGTGAGCTCCAGACTGCTGAGTTTGGGAAGCTTCATGCCGAGCACTTACTCATGTCAGTTAATCTATTACAAGTGTGGTTATTTTGCAAGAGGCTTAAGTGGGAGCTTGCAGGACTTGGAAGAGCGGGAACGGCAACGGCGCTAAACCTATTTTATTCATAAACATAGGGAGCATCGCGGAACTTTACTCCTGAGAGTAATGTCGCTCAAGCGCGATGGATTGAAATCCGGCTCCCTGATAGGCTCGCGGGACCTTACCTCGGAGGTAAATAATAAATGAAGACTACTCTCTTGTGTTTAACTCTCCTCGCGGCGGTTCCCGGCAGCGCGGCGACCATTCTTTTCCAGGACGACTTCAGCACGGACACCGACGGCACACCCGTGGCTGGCTTGACAAATTGGAACATCTTGAACGGCACGAATGTGGATGTCGGCGACTTCGGAGCCTTGTGCAGCCCGGGAGCCTCCAAGTGCATCGATACGCAAGGAAGCGGTGGTAACCCCAATGCAGATATTCAGACGAAGAACAGCTTCGCCCTCAGCCCGGGGTTCACTTACACATTTTCGTTCACGATGAACAGCGGGGCCAATTCGAGCTTCCTGGTCACCATCGGCACCGCCTTTAGCCAGCTGTTTCCCGCAGGCACAGCAGATGGAGCCAAGTCATTCCAGTTCACTGCAGGCGTCCAGAACGCAGCGATCCGTATCACGGACCAAGGGCCGACGGATAACGTAGGCGTCTATATCGGGAATATCTTAACTCACCTCGGACCCCGTCACGGCACCAGGTGTCCCTGAGCCGGGAACGTTCGGATTGCTTGGCGTCTCGATGGGCGCCATCGCACTGCTTCGCCGGAAAAAAGCCTAAGCCTCTACGACATTGACCGCGCGGTGGGATTCCATCTCACCGCGCGGTTTTGTTTGTGTAAATCATAAATGTCGCATCGCCTGAAAGAGCAAAACTAAGTTTGGAGGCGCGGATTTCGGATGCGAAGCTCGCCTCATTGGCACTTGAGTAGAATGTAGAATGCGGTCAACTCATCTGGGGTATATGACCTTATGTCATAGCCCGCTACCGCCCCTCGACAAGCAGCAGCTTCATTTTGAACTTGCGCCGTGCCGTTTGCATTCTGCTCTTGCTGCATTCTGCTCTTGCTTGTGTTCGTCCGGCTCGCGGGATATGCTGCTCCCTGTAACCGGGTGCGGTTAGCCCATATACCAGGTGAAATAGGGTTGTGAACTTCCACCGTGCGGTTTGTATTCTATGGCTGACGATCAGCGCCGCTTCGGCGCGCGGCTACTTCGTTGCCACCACCGGACCTGGGACTAGCGGAGTCCGCGATCACGAATGTTTCAATCCCTGATTTTTCCGGATCCGACCGGAGGTGGTGCTTAACGACCTCCGATTTCTTTTCTTCGATCGCTTCTACTTGAGCCCTTTCGCTTTGACGTCCCAGTTTGAATTCGTGCACAAGCTGCAATTCTTGCCCACGAACATCTTGCCGGCTTGCTTGTCGCCCTTGAAGGTCCAGGTGAGCCAGTTCGACGCGACGTTAGCGAACTCGCCGCCTCCGGGATGAAAGACAGTCGCGGTGTGGCCCGCATTGTGGCGGGCTCCGTAAAACGCCGGCAACTTGGCGATCTTTTCGAAGGTCGCAGCGGAGGCGGCCATCATGAAGTCCGGTTCGTGGCCGTTTATGAGCAGCACGGGTCCGTGTAGTTTGGCGAGCGCGTCGGCCGTGGGTTGCGTCGAGTTCACCGCTCCGGTGGCCTCCTGCACGCCGGCATTAAACACGCCGATCGTCTTCACACGCGGATCGGCACCGAGCGTGATCGATAGAAATCCTCCGCAGGACTGGCCCATGACAGCGACTTTGTCCAAGGCGATCTTGCCCTTCAGCGGCGATTCGGCTCGTACATTCTCCTTCGCCGCCCAATCAATGGCAGTCCGGATATCCTCCGCGTTTGCGGTCCGCCGCGCCGCCCCCTGCACAGGGACCGTGCTCAACACCAGGATGCCGTGCGAGGCGATGGTCGTCAAAAAGCCTCCGTAGCGCGTGCTGTCAATCCCGCATCCGCCGTTGCCCCACACCATCACGGGCAGCGAGTCCTTCTTCGGGAACGCATCGAGTACGGCCGGGCGATACGCGACATGCCCCGGCGAGCCGAAGGCGGCTTCGGAGGTGACTTTGTAGGGTCCAGCCACCGCCAGCGGTGCACCTTCGAGGGGCAACGTCCGCCCGATCATTTCCGGGGTGATGCCGGGCGGCTGGGCGAGGCTTACGCTGGCGCCAAGCAGCAGCGTCGCGGCTGCGGCCAGGATGGACTTATGCATGAGTTTTCTCCTCTGTGAGAGAGTACCAGATCACCGGATCGCCAATCGAGCCTGATTGTGACCGCCGAGCGAATAGGGGATCGCGGGAGTAGAGCGAACCGGAAGGAAGCAGCAAATGACTGCAAATAAAACTAAGATGTTGGAGGCGCGGATCGGAGTTGAACCGACGCATAGAGGTTTTGCAGACCTCTGCCTTACCACTTGGCTACCGCGCCTGATTGAGGTGGCCTCTCAATAATCTTACCAAGGATGCGACGAGGTGGGAACTGGCGGAGCGAAGATAGTATCCATGGACGTTTTCATGAGCGGCGGGACGGGGTATTTGGGCCGGGCGCTGGCGGAGCGGCTGGTGGCTCGGGGGCACTCGGTGCGCATCCTGGTGCGGGCGGGGAGCATGGGGAAAGTGCCGTCTGGAGCGCGCGCGGTACTGGGGGACGCTCTGGATGGAGCAACGTTCGCATCGGGGGTGCGGGCCGGGGGTACGTTTGTGCAATTGACGGGGGTGGCGCATCCGGCTCCTTGGAAGGAGCGGGAATTCCGGGCCGTGGATTTGGTGAGCGCCCGGGAATCGGCGGCCGTGGCGAAGGCGGCGGGGGTTCGACACTTTGTGTATGTTAGCGTGGCGCAGCCGGCTCCGGTGATGCGGACTTATCAGAAAGTCCGGCGAGAGTGCGAGGATATGCTGACGGCTGCGGGACTTACGGCAACGATATTGAGGCCGTGGTATGTGGTGGGTCCGGGGCATCGCTGGGCGGAGGCATTGCGGCCGGCGTATGCGGTGTTCGAGAAGATTCCGGCAACGCGCGAAACGGCTCTACGATTGGGGTTGGTGACGCTTGAGCAGATGGCGGGCGCGCTGTTGTGGGCGGTGGAACATCCGCCGGAAACGACTCGGGTGTTGGATGTGCCGGGGATAAGGGGGGTGGCCTGAGAGGGCTCCTTAATGGAGCTTGGTTAGTGGAAGAAAGGCTGGCTGCCGCTGGCGGGGGGCCGGCCTCCGCGGCGGCCTATGCCTTCGCGGCCACCTTCCCGGCCTTCTCCCGGGCGAGCGTCTTCTTGGCGAGCAAGCAGGGTGCGCCATTGTTCCAAGGTGAGGACTTTGCGCAGGCGGAGGGTCATCTCTGAAATATCCTTAGTCACTTCGCCGCGCGCTTTCACCAAGCGGTCGATGGCGAAGGAGCCGCGAGCCCAATCCACCACTTCGGAGTTATAGACGGCCTCGAGTTCGCGCTCGGCGCTTTCGGCATCTATCCGGGCGGCGACTATACGGTCACGATGGTCGGCCACGATTTTGTTGATGCGGGTGCGCTGATTTTCGGTGAGGTTGAGACCGCTGGCGACGGGATTTTCCCACCAGGCTATGGGACCGCCGGGACCACCGGGGCCGCCTCGCTGCGCAGGCAGGATAGCCGGGAAAAGCAAGAGAATCGCGAGCAGATGTTTCATCGCGCTACCGGCCCTTCGGAAAACAACCCGCGGATGGCGGAGGCGGCACGGGGTTCTACCGGCTGGGAGGCAGAGTACGCATCCTCATACCAGGCAGCATCGGCTACTTCAGGCGTCAGTTGCGTGCTGGCGGCTTTGGGCGCGGGGCGTTTTGTCCCGGGCGTAGTAGCGATCAGGCCCATGACGAGAAGTGCCGCGACTACTGTTGGAACCCAGGCATTGCGCAGACCGAGGACGCTAGAGGGGGCGGGCTGATGAATTCCGCTCAGAATTCCGCGTCTCTGCTTTTGGAGAAATTCCACGGAAAGCGCGGGAGCGGACTCGTCCGCGAAGGCCTCACGTTGACGAACAAGCGTGTTCCAACGCTCGCGGCAACTGTCGCATTGGGCGATATGGCCGCCGCCGCTGGCAGAGCTCTCCGAATAAAGCCGTAGGATCAGTTCGTCATCCGAAAAGTGACGGTTGTTCTCGCCGCTCATAAACGCGCTCCGTACAAATCGCGCAGTTCGACGCGGAGTTTTGTGACCGCGCGATGCATGTGTGCCTTAACCGTACCCGAGTCTAAACCGAGAACTTGGGCAATTTCCTCCATGGTCAGGTTTTCGTAGTGGCGGAGGGTGAAAACGGCGCGCTGGCGGGTGGAGAGTTGCTGCAAGGCGACCACCAGACGCGCGCGAATCTGTTCGGCGAAATAACGATCTTCCGCCTCGGGGCGTGCGGAGCGGGCTTGGCGCAGGATTTCCTGCTCATCATCGGAGCCGGGGCGGCGGCGCCAGAACTGCCAGCGACGGCTGCGCAGGCGATCCAGGCAGGTGTTGACGGCGATTCGGGTCAGCCATTTGCCGAGCTCCACGGGTTCTTCGGCGCCGGGTTTTTGGAGCGCGCGGTGGGCTTTCAGAAAGGAATCCTGGGTAGCGGAATCCGCTTCGTCACGATCCTGCAACATATGCTGGCAGAGGCCGTAGATACGGCGTTGCTCGGTGATCATCCAGGCGGTGAACTCCGCTGTGGTGCCCACGGCATTGCGGCGGACGGGGGTTTCAACGGCCCCTTCCACCAACGTTACTTTGCCGAGGGCCGGAGCTGACATTACGCCCATCATACCGCTTCAGACGGCAGGACCGGCGGGAGGGGTTACATTTGCAGCAAGGCGCCGGTGGCTTGAAGAAGTTGGCTTTACTGCGCGCCGAAACCGGCATGGGCCGGGACCAGAGTGCGAGTGTCGCGGAACTGGCCCTCGCGCTGGCGATGGCGGGGGGCGGGGGGAACGGCCACCGGGTCCAGCCCCTTGGAAACGGCCAACCGAGGCTCTTCCGCGGGCGGCGGGGCGAAACGCCTCTGGGAATCGATGGCGATAGGAGCGGCTGACTGCGTCGACATCCCGGCGGCGGAGACACGGGCAGGGGCGGGCGAACTCGACGCCAACTCCGGCGTGCGGCCGGAGAGGGTGCCGGTGGGGCCTTCCTCTATTAACATTTCGCGTTCGGTCCAGCCGGACATGGGGATATTGCGGAAGAAGACCCGCTCCTGCATCACCATACTTCGACGGGCACCGACGGCGCTGATGCTATCGCGGACAAAGCTGCGTTCTTCGACCCGGAAATCCTGCATCATTTCTTCCAAGGCTGCCCGGCGGGTAGCCTCCTGGGTGGCTTTGATGCGTTCTTCCATGGTTACTTTGTTGGAGTTAATGGTGGCACGCGCCTCGGCCAGAGATTCACGCTCTTTGGCGAGGGCGACCTCCATGCGGGACTGCATTATGAAATAAGACAGAAGGGCGCTTCCGCCCGCCACGAAGACAGGGAGAAAGAGCCACAGAAAGGCTTCCAGGTGCATGACATTTCCCTCACTAGGTGTATCGGCGGGGAATGGGAAGAAAGTTAGGGTTGTAGGGAAATGTACTTAGGCTGGGTAAGCGGATGTATCTAAACTCTTGGTGCGGTGCTGCCCTTCTGGACAGCGATGCATCCCCAAGTCTCCGTGTGTCCCCAACGTGCTTTAATCAATTCATGTCCAAAACGAAATTCTTTGCTTTGGCGGTTCTGTCCGCCGCATGTGTGTGCGCGCAAGCTGGTCAAGGGAAGGGAGCGCCCGGTCAGGGTAAAGGGCCGGCGCCTGCAGCCGCCAAGCCGCCCGCTCCGCCTCAAGCGGTCACCAGCGCAGCGATTCCAGGTGTGATCGCCGCGGGCCAGAACTGGAAGATGGCATGGCAGGGCGAAGCGACCGCGGATGGCATGGTGGGCACCGATGACGGCGGGCTGATCTTCGCGCAAGAGCAGTCCAACCGCATCCTCAAGATTGATGAAAAGGACAACGTCACGATTCTGCTGGCGCGTTCGCATGGACCGGGCGCAGTGTCGATCGGGCCGAACGGCGCGATCTACGCCGTGGAACGCAGTTGCACGGATCCCGATGCGGTAACGCGCGGGGCGTGTACGGAGGCGACGGACATCGCGGTGCTGACGCCAGAGCGTAAGATATTGGCCGACAAGATGGCCGACGGCGGCGCGGGGCTGGGACGCATCAACGACCTTGTGGTTGCCAAGAGCGGGTGGATTTACTTCACCGGTACCGGCGCGCTGGCGTTGGACCCCTCGGGTAAGGTCACCCGCATCGATCAGAATCTGCGCACGAACGGTATCATTCTTAGCGCCGACGAAAAGCAGTTGTACGTGACCAACGGCGGCACCATTGCGGTGTTCGACATCGCTCCGGATGGGAAGGCGACGAATCAGCGCGAGTTTGGCAAGTTGGAAGGACAGGGCGCGAATGGCGATGGCATCACCATCGATTCGGAAGGCCGCCTGTATGTGACCGTAAATGCCGGTGCGATGCAGGGAGTGCAGGTACTCGACAAGACGGGCAAATACTTGGGGCTGATTCCGACGCCTCGTTCGCCCATCACGCTGGCGTTCGGCGGTCCGGACAAGAAGCTGCTGTACATCGGCGGTATGGGCGCGACAAGCGCCGGCGGCGAGCAGGTCCAGTTCGCGCAGGGCGTGCGGGCGACATCGATGACGGTATATAAGATCCCGATGCAGGCGCAGGGATTCAAGGGCCGCGCCAAATAGGTCCGGGGCCGCAAGCCGGAACATGCCGCGGAGATCGGTGTATCCTGTGGAGAACATGACATCACAGCGAATGAGATTCCTCCTCGTAGGTTCCCTTGGAATCGTGCTTTCCATCTGGACGACATTGGCGGTCGCCCAACAGGTCAAAAAAATTGACGACAAGGTCCTGAAGACTGCCGGAAAAGGCACCGAATGGACCATGAACGGGATGGATTGGGGTGAGCAGCGCTACAGCACGATGACGCAGATCAATCCCGGGAATGTGGGCAAGCTCGCGCCCGCGTGGTCGTATGAACTGGGACCCGGTGGGGGCAGCCAGCAGGCGACTCCTCTGTATTCGAACGGGGTCCTCTATACCGTCACGAACTGGAGCATCGTCGCCGCCGTGGACGCGAAAACCGGCAAAGAGCTGTGGCGCTATGAGCCGCAGGCGGATCGAACGATGACGCAGCCGGGAAAATCGCGCCTTTGTTGTGGCGTGAACAGCCGGGGAATTGCGCTGTATGAGGGCAAGGTGCTGGTCCCGGTCATTGACGGACGCATGCAGGCGCTGGACCAAGCGACCGGAAAGCTCCTATGGTCTTCGTGGGCGATTCCCGAGCCGAAAGAGGGTGAGATTTCCCCCTATTCCCTCACGATGGCGGCCCGCGTCGCGAAGGGCAAGGTGTTTATCGGCAATGCCGGCGCTGAATTTCCTCCGTT
>JBDTSJ010000047.1:0-11213 GCA_039931205.1 Acidobacteriota bacterium | reverse complement strand
ACTAAGCCTTCGAGCGTTTCCTTGTTCTGCAAACACTCTATCCACCAAATCGAACAAACATTTGGAGTTCGAAATCGCTGAAACGCTGCCGGTGGTGCGCCGGCTAGCGGAGTCTATTAGATAGAACGAAAGTTCTGTCCGACTTTGTCGAGAACGGCCATTCGTAAGGCGCTGAGAGCGGGCAGAGCATCTAGTGGCTGCCTTGATCCTCCTTTGCTACGTGCCGCAAAAAGTTTGTTGCACGATCTGCTCTGGCCGCGGCGCAAGCGCGTGGCGCCCGAACTCCGGCTGATCTTCATGAGGCGCGGAAAGTACCGCCAGCAGTGTTTCGAACGGCCGGAAATCTCCGTTGTTCACCGCAGCCGAGATCACTTCCTCCACGAGATGGTTGCGCGGAATGAATAGCGGGTTGGCCGCCCGCATCGACACCCGGCGTGCGTTCGCGTCCCCGCCCTCCTCGGCAAGGCGGTGACGCCACCTTTCCATCCAATCGTCCAGCGCACTCGGATCTTTAAACAAGCTCCGCAGGGGCACATCGCCTTCGGAACCAACTGTGGCATCGCACAGCCCGCGAAAGGCCAAGGTGAAATCGGCATTGTTCCTGCCCATGCAATCGAGAAGCTCCTGCCCGAGCTTCAGATCACCGGTGTGTGGCTGGAACAGACCAAGCTTGTGCCTGAGGCCTGTGGCATAGGTCGATTCGAAGTGGGCGAAAAACATGTCTATCGCCGCTTGGGCCTCCTTAATTGCGGCGTCCCCGTCGTCTGCAAGCAGCGGCAGTAACGTCTCGGCCAGGCGGGCGAGATTCCACTGGGCGATGCGCGGCTGGTTGCCGAAAGCATAGCGGCCCATGGAGTCGATGGAACTATAAACCGTTGCCGGGTGATAAGCGTCCATAAAGGCGCAGGGACCATAGTCGATGGTCTCACCCGCAATCGACATGTTGTCGGTATTCATGACGCCGTGAATGAAACCAACGAGCATCCATTGAGCGACCAGCTCCGCCTGGCGTGTGATGATCGCGTCCAGTAGTGCGCGATATCTGTTCGGGGCATCGACGCATTGCTGATAATGCCGGCCTATGACATGATCGGCGAGAATACGGACCGCATCCACATCTCCGCGCGCAGCGAAGAATTGAAAGGTTCCGACCCGGATATGGCTGGACGCCACACGAGCAAGAATTGCGCCGGGCAACGGTGTTTCGCGCCAAACCGTCTCGCCCGTTGTCACGGCGGCAAGAGCTCGGGTAGTCGGAATGCCAAGCGCCGCCATAGCCTCGCTGACAATATATTCGCGTAAGACTGGTCCCAGCGCAGCACGTCCATCGCCTCCGCGGGAATACGGCGTTCGGCCCGCGCCCTTGAGTTGAATGTCGCGGCGCGTACCGTCGCGATCAATGATCTCGCCGAGAAGTATGGCTCGTCCGTCACCGAGCTGCGGTACGAAATTCCCGAACTGATGGCCTGCATACGCCATGGCAATCGGCTCGCCGTTCTCGGGCACCCGGTTCCCGGCAAGGATTTCCAGACCCTCTGGCGTTGCAAGCGCGCCAGGATCGAACCCGAGTTGCCGGGCGAGTTTGTCGTTCAGCCGGATAAGGCGCGGCGCGACGACCGGAGTAGGCCCAAGGCGCGCGAAAAATCTGTCGGGCAGACGGGCGTAGCTGTAATCTAATGTAAAGAGATCGACTACCTCTGTTTGTGGCGCCGTGACGGTTCCCGGACTACGTGTAGCAACCTGCAATCATAAATGGTAACAGTTCAGGTGTCTTGATCCGACTTGTGCCGATGGTGGGACAGGGATGGTACTCGACAATCGCCAAATCCTCCGTTGCCTCTAGGGTGAGGAGGTCTCCCGTGGAGTCGGCTCGCAGAACATCACGGGAAGAAGTGATCCTGGCGACTCTTCCGCAGTATTGGCTCGCTCTAGCCCGGATGAAATCTCCGCGCCACGTGTCGGATACGGTCCGCCAAGCTGAATCCATCGGCGCCACAGCTCGGGTTGCTAACGTCCCTGTCAAACCTTTTCCCAACGGAACTCTATTGACAAGTGATGCTCCGCTGGCCCAAACTCCCATCAGTAGCCAAATGGTGATTTACCCCTGCAAGGCGCTTCGAGAATCGCCAGACGAATGTCGTACCTCTTGGGGAGAGCACTGCCTCGATCAGGCACAAAAATCCCGTGCCCGCTCAATCGGCAATGCTGCAAAAAGTGCTAACAAATTGCTAACGAGAGACTCAGAACCAATCAAAACCAAGAGGAACGTACTCGATGTAAGTTATTGACCATTCGGAGTAATGAGACCCAGCCGAGACCAGGCGTTGAACTCATAACCCAAAGGTCGTAGGTTCAAATCCTACCCCCGCAACCAATTCCTTCAATCGGTTACGCGGATTTTGAGCGAGCCGGCAAACTCCCAATAGACTCGTATTCGTTTCCCGCGACACTTCACTCGGATTTGCTATGCTTCGAGTGCAAGCGACACTTAACATGACCACCGTTGTAGAAAACAAAAAGCCGATCATTGTGCCCGATTCCCTCCGCAGACAGGCGGGGATGAAAGCTGGCGACAAGCTGGAATTTAGAGTCTCAGGCGGCATCATTAACATCATTCCCAAACTGCCGTCCGCCGACGATGAATACACTCCCGCCCAGCGGCGGGTCATTGATGCGCGTTTGGTCGAGGCCCGCAAGGGTCCCTACTATGGTCCTTTCGAAACTGCGGATGAAGCGGTCAAGTTCCTTCGCGGTGAGATGAAGTCGAGGAAGGGCGCCTCTAAGAAAATTCGGTAAATGCGAATCGTTTTCTCGGATCGGGCGATTCGCAGTCTGAGAGACGCTCCCGCGCCGGTCTATCGTGCCTTTGAGAAGCAACTGCGATTTCTCGCCGGGGATCTTCACCATCCCTCACTGAGAGCGAAAAAATACGACGAATCGAAGGATCTCTGGCAAGCGCGAGTGAATCGGGATTGGCGGTTCTACTTCACGATCCGCGGCGACGCGTATCGCATTGAGGATGTGATTCCGCATCCTAAATGACTCCTCCGACAAACTCGCACAAAGACCTCTGCGAAAATTGTCTAGAGCCCACCCGGCACTCCTACGTGGGGATTCCAGTGAAGCTGAACGCTCAATCCGAAGGGAAGCCGAACGGCCTTCCGGGATAATCCAGAACACCATCGGAGGGTAAGCGCCATTCTTGCTCGTAAGCTCTCATAGTTTCGCTCCAACCATCTTCTGTCTGTATTTGGCGAGCTTGGCCCCGTCACGAGTGGTCTTTGTCAATGCCCCACGAGGTCGCCCGGCGCCGACGAGGAGTCGAAATACGCCCTGAAGCTTTCCGGCGGCGGCGAGCATGAAATGGGCTCGCAATATGCGCTCTACCAGGTCTTTTGCTTCGGTAACGGACTCGCTCAGCCTCTGATGCGGCAGGGTTCCTCCATGAACGAGCGTGCTCCGGAGGTCGTATAGACGGACCGCCTGCTTTGCGGGGTCGTCTTCGCCGCTCATCGCCAGCGTCCTGAGCACGAGGCTTCGGATTTGCTGGCGGATAGAATCTTGCCGACGAAATAGCAGCTCGCGGCTTATGCCGTGAAGCGATGCGGCATCGTCAGAGTCGGGCGCTAGGGTCTGCAGGATGCGCCCGGTCTCGTTCCTCCACTTCTCTAGCAAGTCGAGGACGAGTGGGGGCCGGTCCACACCGGTCGCAAGTGTTTCGAGCGCCATGATCAACGTCAGGAACCTCGCGTTGGGCGACACTTCTGTGAAGTAGGCTGCGTATAGATCGAACGCTGTCAAGAGCTTCTGGTTGTCCGCGACACGTGTGCTGTTCTCGATACGAACCCCTTGGATGAAATGCGTCAGTACCACTTCGACGGGTGTGGTCACGGTGGTTCCGGCGAGACCTCCTGCGAACAGACGGAGTCGCTTTTCGGAAGGGTAGACGGCTGGCCGTTCTCCATCTAACAAGGCATCAACTCGAGGATCGATCGAAATATTGAAGCATCGGAGCAGATTGGTGGCGATCCGCAGTGGATCGTCCGCGTATGTGATCTGTTGGGGCTCGAACACCGCGTCGGTCGCGATGCCGGTCTGTAATATCAGCCATATGAACCGCATCTGCTGTCCGCCGACTCTTGAGGCTACTCGAGAGGTCAAGAGTTTTCTCGGTTGCGTACCTCACTGGTGCCTCAACGCGATCATCGGGTCGATGCGCGACGCCTTCCGGGCGGGAGCGTAACCCGCTAGAAGCGCAGATGCCAGCAGGATCACCACAGCCAACGTGAGCGCAAGCGGATCGTTCGGCTTCATATCGAAGAGAAAAGACGCGACGAGCGTTGAAGTGGCAAGTGCGATCGGTACGCTGATTGCGAGTCCCGCAGCCGCAAATACGACGACGTCGCGCAGCACCATCCAGACGACGGAGCCGCGTCGCGCCCCCAGCGCCATGCGAATGCCGATCTCGCCGGTGCGCCGAGCGATGTTGTAGGACAAGGTGCCGTAAAGACCGACGCAGGCGACCACCAGGGCGAGGAAGGCGAAGGCAGAGCACAGTTTCGCGAAGGCGATTTCTTGACCCATGAGTTCATCGATCTGTGCCGATTGAGTTTGGACGTTGGATACAGGAACCCGCGCATCGGCTTGGTGGGCAATTTCGCGTACCGTATTCACGAAGCCGAGTGGATCACTGGAAGTCCGTAGGACGAACGTCATTTCCGCCACCGCCTTGTGGGATCCCTGGTTATAGGGGATATAAACAACCGGGGGGACTTCTCTTTTCAAACCGCCATAGCGCGCCTCCCTGACTACGCCCACAATCTCCATGTCGCGCGGATCACGGCCCCCTAAGGTGAGGTGCCGGCCCAACGGATTCTCCTCGCCGAAGTTTTTCTTGGCGAACTGCTCGCTGATGACCACAACGGCGGGCGAGCCGGGCTGATCGCGATCGTCAATATCACGGCCCAGGAGTATGGGAATCTGCATTGTAGTGAAGAACGCGGGTCCAACGTACAAAAGACGAGTCTTGCTGTCTCGTTCCGCTCCAGGAACGCTGATCGGCTGTCCGGTTCCAGCGTTAAGCAAGGACTCATGCGAGAGGCTCGCGATGCGCACCCCGGGAAGCGCGTTGAATCGCTTCTGCAGTTCGGTGTAAAACGAAGTAATTTCCGCATCCTGATGCCCGGCCTGGCGCGCATTCAACTGAAACAACAAAAGATTGTCGCGATTGAATCCAAGTTGGACGGACTGAAGGTTTGACAAAGTTCGTATGAAGAGTCCGGCTGCGACCAGCATCAGGAGGGATAGCGCAATTTGAGCCACGATTAGCACTTGGCTCAGGCTCACTCGGAATCGCGAAGGGGTGTGGCTGGCGCGTACCTCCTTTAGAGCTGGAATAACGTCCGCGCGCGTTGATTGGATCGCGGGAACGAGGCCGAACACTACGCCCGTCAGCAAAGAGAGGGCACCAGCCAAGCCCATCACATGCCAGTCCAGACTCGAGTGAAGAGCGCCGTTCCCCAGAAGCAGAGTCAGGAAACGAATGCTCCCGTATGCCACCAACAATCCGAGAATGCCTCCCAGTGATGCCAGCAGAATGCTCTCGGTCAGCAGTTGCCGCACCACCCGGGAGCGAGTGGCACCCATCCCGAGCCGCACGGCCATTTCGCGCCTTCGCGCAGTGGCGCGGGCGAGCAACAGATTGGCGATGTTGGCGCACGCAATCGCAAGGATAAACCCCACCAGCGTCATCAGCATATACAGCGGTTTCGAATATCGCCGGCGCAGAGCGTCGAGCCCTCCTCCGCCTTCCCTGATCAACAGCACCGGAAGGTTCGCCCGCTCTTGGTCATTGGTAGCCGTGCTCTCCACCCATTGGCGAAACGGCGCCGCCCAGGTCGCTTGAGCCGCCTGAATACTAACGCCCGGACGCAGGCGCGCCATGACCTCGATCCAGTAGGTGTTTTGGGCGAGGTACCACCCGGCAATATCGCCGCCAAATAGAAGATTGGCGTGCATAGGAAGGTAGAAATCCGGAGCGATGCCGGGATTGACGCCAAAGAATTCGGGCGGCGTGACTCCCGCCACGGTAAAGGCAATGTTGTTGATAAGGATAGATTGGCCGACGGCCTGGGCGGGTCCTCCGAAGCGGCTCTGGCTTAGGCTGTGGCTGAGAATCGCGACAGGCTCTGCCCCCGCTCGATCGTCATCGGAAACGATCAGCCGTCCAGACGCGGCCGGAACACCAAGGCCACGGAAAAAGTCGCCAGAAACATATTCACCACTGGCAATGTCGGCTTCACCTTTGACACTCAGAGTGAAAGACGAGGGCTGGTAGTGGGCGAACACGCTTGTAAAGGCCGAATCATCCTTACGGAAGAGTTCGAAGGCCGCGTACGGAACAATGCCGCCTATGTATCCCTTCTGAGGGTCGCGGTAGCTGCTGCCGGATCGAGTGTGTACCCCGTGCATGATGGAAGGGGAACGCTCTGCGTCTTGCCCGCGACCCGCGGCTTGCCAGTTCAGCAGGACTAGCGATCCGGGATCTTGAACCGGTAGCGAGCGGAGCAGCAGTGTATCCATGAAGCTGTAGATCGCGGTATTGGCTCCGATGCCGAGCGCGAGTGAAAGCGCCGCCAGCGCAGTGAAGGCCTTGTTCGCTAGCATGGTCCGCAACGCGTAGCGCACATCCTGACCGAGTTGTTCCAGAGTGGTCCAGCCCCACGACACTCGTGTGTTTTCCTGCACCGAAGCGATGCTTCCCAAGTCGCGGAGCGCAGCCCATCTCGCCTGTTCCGCGGCGAGTCCTTCGGTCTGGCGCTGTTCAGCTTCCTCCTCGAGGTGGAACCGGAGTTCCTCGCCAAGCTCGTCTTCCTTGCGACGGCGTCGCATCAGCCAAGTCAACTTGCGGAAGAACGAGATCATAGCACCTCCGGATTCACAATCAATCCCATGGCACGGGAGAATGCCTGCCATTTCGATTGCTCAGTAGCCAACTGTTTCCGCCCAAGTGGAGTGAGGCGATAATATTTGGCCCGTTTGCCCTTATCGGATAGCTCCCAAGTCGCGGAAATCCAGCCCTTCGCCTCCAGCCGATGGAGGGCCGGGTACAAAGAACCGGTCTCGACCTGGAGCAAGTCTTCGGACGTCCGCTGAATGTGTTTGGCGATCGCGTGGCCATGTGTGGGTCCCGCCAGCAGTGTTTGCAGGATGAGGAGATCGAGTGTGCCTTGCAGGAGTTCTACACGCGAGGGCGGCTTGACGCTCATTATGTAGACAGTCTACTATATTTTGGGTAGGCTGTCTACAGAGATTTATCAAAAGCCGCGGCGTGTCGCAACGGCGTTCTAGGAAGGTGGGAGCGCCGCCGGTACACTTGCGTCCCGCCCCCCCAAGTCATACACTCTTCTAAGGTTCGACTTCCGCTTTCCTGTCGCTGCCAGGCCTCGATTCCTTGGAGGAATATCGCATGACCCGTATCAAAACATGGGCGCTGATGTTGTCAGCCGCCATCGTCGCTACCGTAGTCGCTCTGCTCCCTATTAGTGGACAGCAAGGAACTCCCGCTGCTGTTCCTGGTGGGGAATGGCGTGTCAATGGTGGCGACACCGGGGGCACCCGCTATTCCCCTCTGGACCAGATCACGCGGGATAATGTCAAGAACCTGCAAGTCGTGTGGCGATGGAAGGCGCAGAACATGGGTCCGGCCCCGCAGGCCGCCTGGGAGGTGACTCCCTTGATGGTGGGCGGCAGGATCTATGTGACTGCGGGTACCGGTCGTGCCGTGGTCGCAGCCGATGCAGCGACGGGCGAGACGCTCTGGACCTATCGCGGCGACGATACCGCGGAGCGCGGTCAGGTACGGCCCGTCAACCGGGGCCTCTCCTATTGGAGCGACGGCCGCGGCGATGACCGTATCCTCTTTATCACTCCCGGCTATCAGCTGGTGGCGCTGAATGCCAAGACCGGCGCTCCAATTAATAGCTTCGGCGCCGACGCCCACGTGGACCTCTATAAGAACCTCGACCGCGCGACCGTCGTTCCCGGCAGCATCGGAGCCACAACGCCGCCAACCATCATAAAAGACGTTGCGGTGATCGGCGCTTCGCTGAAGGTTGGAACCGCGCTGCCTACTCTGCTGAACACCCCTGGCTATATTCGCGGCTACGATGTCCGCACAGGGAAGCTGCTATGGACGTTCCATACGATTCCGCAAGCCGGCGAGTTTGGCGTCGAGACGTGGGGGAAGGACTCGCGTGGACAGGATTCCTGGAAATTCACGGGCAATGCCGGGTCTTGGGGCGGCATCACGGGGGATGAAGAATTAGGTTATATCTACGTGCCCGTTGAATCCCCCAGCGGCGACGTTTATGGAGGCCAGCGGCCCGGCGATAACTTGTTTGGCGACAGCCTGGTCTGCCTGGATGTCAAAACAGGAAAACGGGTTTGGCACTATCAGTTGATTCATCACGAGCTGTGGGACTACGACATCCCCGCCGCACCGGTATTGTTGGACGTCATGCAGAACGGACAAAAAGTGAAGGCTATCGCGCAGGTAAATAAAACGGCGTTCATCTTTGTTTTTGACCGCACGAACGGAAAACCGTTGTGGCCGATTGAAGAGCGTCCCGTGGCGAAGGGCAATGTGCCCGGAGAATGGTATTCGCCGACCCAGCCTCACCCCACGAAACCTGCTCCCTTCGACCGGCAGGGAGTTACACTGAACGATCTGGCGGACTACACGCCGGAGATCAAGGCTGCTGCTCTGGCGGCTTCCGAACAATTTGTATTAGGTCCAATTTTCACGCCCCCCATCGTGGCGATTCCGGGTGGGCGGCAAGCCACGCTGCAACTGCCGGGCGCGGGCGGCGGAGCGAATTGGATGGGCGCATCCGCTGATCCGGAAACCGGGATGATCTATATCCCGTCGGTGAGCAATCCCTACGTTTCTTCCGTACAGCCGGGCGGCACCCGATCGGAAATGCCGTTCATCGCCGGCGGTGGTCGCGGTTCCACTACCGTGTTGGGACTTCCACTGCTCAAGGGACCGTATGGCGCTATCACCGCGATCGACTTGAACACAGGCGATCACGCGTGGAGGATTCCTAACGGAAAGCCTTCCGCCGCCATTCTCAATAATCCCCAGTTGAAGGCCGCGGGAATCGATCCTAGTCAATGGGGCGGAGGGGAGCGCTCCCCGATTTTGGTCACCAAGACAATGCTGATCGAAGGTAGCGACAACCTGCGTTTCATCGACAAGAAGACCGGCGCGGTCATTCACGAAATGCCATTGGGCGCACAGATGACCGGCGGAACCATGACCTACATGATGAACGGCCGGCAATTCCTGATCGCTGTTGTAAACGGCACGAACGGCCAGGGTGCGGAACTGGTCGCGCTAGCTCTGCCCGTTGCAGGCGGTCAAGGTCAAGGTAAGGGCGGCGCAAAGGGTAGGGGCGGGCCTCCTCCTGCCGCGGGTGACGTTAACTAACTAGTCGTTTTGGAAAACTACGGCGCTATGCCCCGCACTGCGAAAACGGGCCGCCGTTTTGTTTTCCGGATCAGGCATGGCTGGCCCGGACGCGAGCTCAGGTCCAAATCCTACCCCGCAACCAAATTCTACAATCGGTTACGCGGATTCTGAGCGGCCCGAAGAACTCCCATCGACTCTTTCCAATTTGCCTCATAGCATCTTCCCCGAAATGCTGGCCCGATTCATCGCCAGCCCCTGCGGATTCTCCGTCACGTCTACCAGCCGCCGATTGAATCGCGACCAAATCACTCATGCCTTCTCACGCATGTCTTCTCACGCCCCAATCCACTCGCGAGCATTGCCCTTGAGGAATCGCGACACGTCCTGCTGAATGTTGTCGCGCGTAACCACTCCTCCATCCTCCTGCAAAAGCCTGTAGGATTCGGCCAGGATCGGTGCAATCGTGCGCCGCGAATTGCGCCACTTGTAAATCACCTGTTCCAGCACGCGCGCGTCGGAGTGCTGCGGTACGAACGTGGTGCCCAGCATCTCCAATCGTTCGCGCGTCATTTCTTCCACCACGGATGGATTATTCAGGAACCACCAGCAGCCGAAGGGCAGCATGTTTCGGAACTTGCGCGCGTAAACGCATAGCTCGTGCTGATTCTCACGGCTCAGCAGGCTCACCAGGAAGCGATTGTCAGGGTAGCGGACCAGGATCCTTTCGAGTGCGCGAAGATCGGCGCGACCCGAAGCGTCGCCCGCCAATCGAAGCTCCGGGTTGACCAGGTAGCGGACGCCGATCATTAATGACATCGGAATCCCGAATTCTCTGCACGCTGGCAGAATCGCTTCGGCCAGCAGCTTGCCCCGCACGCTCTCTTCCGGGAACGCGAACGTATCCGGCAGCGAGCACGCCATGTAGACAGGAGCCATGCGCTTGAACCAGTCGGAGAGGAAGCGCCGCACTTCGGACACGGAACGCCCCCCAGCCTGCGCGTCTACTTCATAGCCTTCAGCAACCAGTGCCTGCCAATTGTTGGCCCAGCCGTTCAGGATGCGATCCAGACGAAGCACGGGATGGAAGCGAGGGTCCGGGGAAATGCCTTGCTTCCATAAAGGAGCTTCCGCCGGATCCAGCGGATCATTCGTCATCACAGCTTGCTCCATGCCTGCCAGACGAAACACGTCGGAGATGTGCGCGTCAATTTCGCGGGACGCGAAAAACTCGCGCGCCTGTGCCAGAGTCTTCGGATTTGTATCCAGGCCGAACGCCTGCAGCACGTGGATGACTCCACGGCATGCCTCGGACACAGGCGCGCGTTTCACGAACAGCGTATCCCAGATCAGATCGGCGCGTTCCTTCACGCTCAACGTCCAATACTGCGCGGGTTGGATCGGGTGGCAGCGGAACACTTCGGCTTCCAAATAATGGTAGGTCACCAGGTTGTCGATCCCCCACAGCCCCAGCGAGCCTAACTGCGGCGAAAACAGGTGCGTGTGGATATCCAGGACCAGCGTAGAGGCGAAGGCCTCGCGCGTTGCCGGCAGAATCTCATCTGGCTGCAGGCCGTTGGTTGCAGTGGTGGGGCTCAAAGTGTTGGAAGACATCGTCCTTCGAAGGATGAGAGAAACAGCGCCCGGTGTCAAATCAGCTTTCCTGAAGGCTGGGATCAGAAAACCGCAATGTCAATGCCAAATAGAAATGTCCTAGTTTGTGCCAAGTAGAAATGTCCGGTTT